>JABCZG010000005.1 GCA_013289835.1 Acidobacteriota bacterium
CGCGACCGGGCTGCTCTCGGGCGAGACCGGCACCGGCAAGGAAGTCATAGCGCGCGCGATTCATGAACTCAGTCCTCGCCGCAACCGAAATCTCGTCAAGGTGAACTGTGCGGCGATGCCCGCCGGGCTTCTCGAAAGCGAGCTGTTCGGACATGAACGGGGAGCGTTCACCGGCGCGGTCACTTCACACGTGGGCCGCTTTGCGCTTGCCGATCGCGGGACATTGCTCCTCGATGAAATTGGAGATATGCCGCTGGAACTTCAGCCCAAGCTGCTGCGCGTACTCCAGGAACACGAATTCGAGGCCGTCGGTTGCACACGTACCACGCAGGTGGATGTCCGCGTTGTTGTCGCTACCAACCGAGACTTGCGGCAAATGGTTCGCGACCGTGAGTTCCGGGAAGATCTTTACTATCGGCTGAATACTTTCCCGATTTCCTTGCCGCCGCTCCGCGAAAGGAAAGAGGACGTCCGGGAATTCGTGAAGTACTTCGTTGAACAGTTCGCTACCTCCATGGACAAATTCATTAATACAATCCCCGAGGAGGTCATGAGTGCCATCGTCCGTCACCCTTGGCCCGGGAACGTTCGCGAACTTCAAAACCATGTTGCGCGTGGGGTCATCCTTTCCACGGATGGAGTGTTCGCACCGATAGTGCCGGAGAATTGTGATCCATCACCGGTCGAGATTTCCAATCCGACGCTGGAGGACAAAGTGCGCCAGGAGATTCTTGCTGCTTGTCAGCGAGCGAATTGGAAGCTGGGTGGTCCGCGGGGAGCAGCGGCGAGACTGGGTCTGAAACGCACCACGTTGTTTTACAAGATGAAACGACTCGGGATTGCGCCGCCTTCGGACAATTGGGAAAACTGAACTGCGAGTCGAGGCGGAAAGAAGTTACAGGGGACACTGCGGCGGCTTCAAAGCGAGCGCAAATCCAGCTGTTGAGGGAGGGTTGCAAATTCGAATCTAGTTCAGGAGATGATTTTGCACGAAAAAGGCCGGAATTCTGGATTCCGGCCTTGTCGATCACGAAATGGTTGCGGGGGTCAGATTTGAACTGACGACCTTCGGGTTATGAGCTCGACGAGCAAACCCTAAGTCTTGATGATTCAATTGCCCTTACAGTTCGGAGACCCCCTAAAACCACCCCCAAAACACGGGGTTTTGGACGCTAGTTGGACGCCAACCATGGTGGGATCTTCCAGACCCCATTCAACAACAACGGCCTAGGAAACTGCCGTCACACCTTGCTGGACCTGCGAATTAGTTGACCACACCATTCACGTTAACTTGTGCTGCGTGGCAGTCTGCCCTGCCGGGAGCGCGTTTCTGTTGGTGGCCCGGGACTTTAGGTGCGAAAACGTTGGCAGAATTAGCCTTGCCTTGATCGCATGTGTAGTCATACGAAGAGAGTTGCTGGTTTGAGGTCGCTAATGGCTTCAATTTGGGGAAGACACGATAGACGTGCGGAGCATTCCACATCTGGAGAACTGCATCGAAGATTGCTGCGGAATGCGAATCGCACCGCGTGTCGGGGCCGATGCTGGGACTCACATATAGAGTGACGCTGATTGCATTCTTAGTTGAACCACTGTTTGTGCCGAATTGAATCGTCGAAGCACTCCCAGTCCCCTTATCTAAGTCTGCGGGAACCGTCTGGTCTGTCACGCTGTAGTGAAGAATCATCCAAGTAGTGAAACTGCCTTCGGGGTCGGCTTGAGTGACGGGCTGAGTAGCGTTGTACCTAAACTGGGAAGTCATCTTGCTTTCATAGGCGCAGGGCTTGGGTAAAGACAAAGAGTATGCGGAAGTTGATTGTAAGGCAGCTGTGACAGTACTCGGAGTGACTCCGGTCAGGGGATACAGATATTTCTTGGAAGGCGATGTAGCACTGCAGGGCAGAGTCGAGAAATCCAAGCGATGAGATCCTATCGATGGCTCTGTGGCATTCGAATAATTGAACCCATCATCTCCTTTGAAGACTGCCATTGTGTGCCCCAGTTGGGGTGCAACCAAGATGACCCTATTAGTGTCGCCTGGGTCCTGCACGTAGCTCCAGGGCCCGACTACCTCTATTTCGATATTGGTTTGTGCATGCGACGCTGTGGAAACAAGACTCAGAAACATAAGGCATAAGACTAACTTGGAAGAGAGAGTGGTCAGCGAACTCGGTGTCATTGTGGCCTCCTATACTCGTGCAATTGTTGAGCCTTATCGATCACAACGAAACTCATGTGGTAGCTGCCTGGGCGCCGAAAACCGTGAAGGCAGCCCAATAGAAAGGATGGCCGGACGAGACCTGCCCGCGCAGAGCGTTCTGCGCCTCGAACAGAGACTCTTCCACAGACGAGCCGTGCAACAGCTGTGTGTAGAATTCGACCATGAAGCGGCGGGTTAGGCCGGAATCGACGTCCCACCGGCTCGCAACGACGCGCGGTATACCTGCACGAACCAAATACACAACAAGGCTGTCGGGAGCGTCGACGCTTCCAAGCGCGCCGGCCTCGGTGTTACAGGCCGAAAGAACCACGAGGCGGGTACTCGACACGGTTAGTTTTTCTAGGGAGTTGGCCGTGAGGGCTGAATCGGAGAGCAGGAGTCCGGGCGTTAAGTAGGAGTTCGAAGCGTGCCCGGCAAAATGAAAAACACCGGCGAGAGGAATCTCTCGTAGTGTGTGTTGTAGCGTGGCGGTGCGACCTATGAGCAAGTGAGCAGACTTAAACATGCTAGCGACAGCCTGGCCCTCAGGAACGACGTCCGGCAACCCAAGGAGTTGGTTCCCAGTGTCCCGATGAGGAGCTGAGACTGCGACAACCAAAGCCGGCGTCTCACGGCTTATCCTGAGAACAAGCGTTTCCTGTCGCGAGTAAAGGACCCCAAGTGATGACATGATCGGGCCGCGTTCCCCTAAGTAGTGGTTGTTTCTGTCAAGCAGAGCTTCCATGGGAAGGCCGTCGAGTCCTTCGTCGAGTTCGACTATCAGAGTCCGACCGGGTTGCAAGTAGGGTTCAATGGGAGCGACCAGAAGCTCATATAGGTGCTCCGCCTGATGCCGAACGAGGACGAGATCGGACCCAGGACGCGAGCACAGGTCGCGGAAGGTCTCTGCGGAGGCTAAGAGTTCCGCGGCGGATACGGAGATGCGCTCGAAATGGACGCCGCGGTTGTCGGAAGCCCATATGAGCAGTTGTTTTGGAAAAATGACGTAGGTGATTAAGGTGGCTCTGGACAATCCGGGTAAATATGAACTCACTTGCCAAAGAGCTGCGTTTCTAAGCATTGCCTTATCTCCGGATTCTTGGGAACTGAGATTCGGAATACGTGCCGGAGCCGCCTTGAATGCTTCCCAAGACTGGAGGGCGCCTTCCGCATCGCCTTTTGAAACGAGGAGAGAAACCAAGTCGCGATATGGCTCGGAGGAACGGAGCTTCCATTCAAGTCGTGATTTGACGTCCCGTACCGATTGCAACTGCAATTCAGCTAGTCGAATGGCTGAGCGCAAGGATGCCTCGGCCTCTTTGGTATCTCCTTCGGTCACCAACGCCTTGGCGAAGTTGTCGTAGAAGAGAACCTTAAGGTAGTTGTCGGAAAGCCGATTTACCTCCGCCGAAATCAAGCGAAGTCGCGAGAGCGCAGACTCGCTCTGACCTGTTGACGTCTCGACCCCAGCAAGTCTCGTTTCTGCCTCCAGGTGAGCCAACCGTGTGGCCTCCGTTTTTGGAGAACGTGCGAACAGTTCGGTCGCCCGCTCAAACTCGCGGAGTGCTTCGAATGAGTCTTGAGTGGCCAACGAGGAATTGGCGGATAGTGAGTGGGCGACCGCGACTTGCGCCAAATCGGGAGATGATTCTGCAAGTGGAATGGCTTCTTTCCAAATCGATACCTCCAGAAATGGTTCCTGTCTGAAGCGTGCGGTCTCATATAGGCTGTAGTAAAAGTTGTAGCCTCGGACATCGGAGAAGTTTCCACCCCAGAACTCTTTTAGCCCGTCGGTGGCGAGCCGCCATGCCAAGGCATAATCTCCGCTGGCACCGGCCGCCATAGACCAGTGGTCTTGGGCCCCAAGCAGAATAGTTCCGTAGTTGGTTGCTTTCGCTTGCGTTGCGGCGGACGAATACGAGTCCAGCGCACCTCCTAGATTTTCGTGAAGCCACTGACAATTTCCTTCTTGGATGCGGTATTTGATCCCTAACCAGGGATAGAGACGCAGTTGAGGGTTATCGCGAAGTGGTCCGAGTCGGCTAGCACATTGATCTGCGTTTTGTCCCAGGTTGGAGGCGTAGAGGTCCTCGATGTTTGCTCGAACTATCGCCGCCTTATTCCAGCCGCCTCGACGGGAGTATTGAACTGCGAGAACAGCGTTCTTGTGAGCTGCATCCGTGGACCCGCTTTCGTTGGCTTGAATCGCAGAGGAAAGATACCTTAGCGCGGCGGGAAATAGAGGCGAGGAAGACCCGCTCAAAAGGTCTGTCCACCAGCGATCAGAGTGTCGGGTCAGGGAAATGGCAGCCAGTTTTTGCAATGCGGCGCGGGCATCTGCTGATTCGACTGAGCTAGAGGCTGCAATTGGAAACGCGAGAGGGAGCCACTGCGAGACCGCCGTATCGTAATAGGTCTCCAAGTGCTGATCAACCGCATCGATCACCACGGGCTGATCAAGGTCCAAAGCGGCGAATTGACTTGGCGTGAGCAGCGGCTGAAGGCTGCCCTGTTTTCTCTTTCCTTGTTCCTGCTTCGCCTCAACTAGTCTCGAACGAGCCTCGTCTGCCCATGGACCCGTCGGGTCAATTTGAAGATAGGCTTGCCAGTCCTCAATTGTCTGGGAGAAGAGGAGGGCCTTGCGCGAGATTATCGCGCGATTGAATAAGACAACCGGGTCGCGAGGGGAGTTCTGCAGCGCCTTACCAAGAACGTCGACGGCCTGTCCGTAGTCCTGTGGGTTGCCGGTCGCATCCCCACGTTGGGAATAGGCGGTACCAAGGTCAACAAGAAGAGATGGAGAATTCGGTTTCGCAGCGAGGGCTTCACGAAGTGCGTCAATCGCACCGCTATAGTTTCCTTCGAGGAGCTCTGCTCGTGCGCGGCTTTGCAGCCAGAACGGGTCGGATGGGTTCTTTGCCAGATTGTTTGTAATCTCTTTTTCAGCTTCGAGGAGAGACGGTGGACTGTCCAAGTGCGAAGTCTCCACAGCACGTTGAATTCTAAGCGGAGCACACGCGGCGCCGGGCATCCTAGGCTCGAAGTTGCGCCGTTCAGTATAAGCGGTGACTAGGAGCTTTTCGACGCGACGCTCGGGACGCGGTAACAAAATCCAAATGAGAACAGCGAACAACGCGACGACCGAACATGCAAAAACTGGCAACTTCCATGACCACCTGGCCTGGTACATGCGAGTGCTTTGTTCTCGGGGACACGCTGATGCGCTTAATTGGTTTGACATCCTCTTCTGCCATTCCAGGGAACTGCTTTTTAAGTTGGCGACGATCTGCGTTTCCTCCGGGGAGGTGGGGTCAGAGAAGTCTTGAATAACCTGTTTCAACAGGGGGCCACAATGGTCGCACTGAACTGCATGGTCCAGCATCGTTTGCGACATATCTTGCTGCACAAGTCCAGCCGCTACCTTCAACCATTCTTCATTGCTCGGACACAATTCAGTCCTGTCCGCCGAAACCAACGTCTCCAGGCATGCAAGCTTCTGAATCATTGCCAGCCGTTCTTCAACGCGGCGGCGGCAATCGAGACAGGTTGAGAGATGGCTTGCGGCCGTTGGAGCGACAACAGCCGATTGACCAGAAGTCGCATGGCCCGGGCCCGAGATGCCTGCTAGCCGGTCAAGCTCATCTTCGGTCAGGTGTTGATCACCTGGTTTGAGCATGCTACTGCGCTCCTTCCCTATAACGACTCCGCTTGATGAAATCCTTTTGCTCCCTGAGCATCCGGTCCGCCAGGACCGGAGATGCTTTCTCGGATCAATCGGGTCAAGCGAAATAACACACTCTCCACGCCCTTCGTAGTCAGACCCACTGTGGGAAGTGACGCGATGGCGCTCGCCGTCAATCCCGAACGGTAGTACAGCCAAAAAACGGTGCGATCACGTTGGAACTCGCGCTCAGGCACAACCTCCTTCAACTTGCGATCGATCTGATCGATAAGCACGGCTCGCTCGGGGTCGTTCAAGGAGCTCTTCGGAGGTTCCCAACCAACTGTTGCCGATGTCTCCTCGACTGAGTCCGCTGTTGATTCGGGTGCTCGCTTGTCAGCGAGACGCGACTTAAAGTGATCCTGCGCGACATTTGCTGCGACGACTTTAAGGAATGCAAAGGCCGACTCAGGCTGCCTCGGACTGAACCTTCGAAGTAGCGCGCATTCGTTGGCACAAATCCTCAGGTAGGTCTCTTGCACGAGGTCGTCAACAAGCGCTTTATTGGAAATTCCATAGCGCATGGCGACGCGCAGCACCGTGCGCGCAATCAGCGGATTGAAACGGCGGATGAATTCTTGCCAGCAGGCCGCATCACCGGCGCCAGAACAGAGAGAAAAAAGCTCCGGTGAGGATAGATCCGCATAATTCATCGAGGGCCGGGACCTCCAGATGACGCCGATTGTACCTTACACCGCGGCAATTCACTTACAAGGTACTCGCCATCTATCGTGGGGATTTCACCGCCCGCTTCGTGCGCGAATGGTGCAATCGTAACCGATCTCAGTCAAAGAACTTTGTTCCATCGTCATTGCGCTCTCCGGGTATAACGATTTCGCTCGGTTGTCGAAAGGGATTTTCTTTGCCCTGTCGTTTTTGATGACATGCGTCGCTGTCGGGCGGAGGCCCAAAGTTCGTTTTCCGCCTCGGAATCCTTCGTTCTGACGCGGACCCGGAAGTGTGCTTAGAGATTGGGGAGGAAATATACATGCAGATTTCGAAGATTTTGGGACTCGGAACCATCTGTTTTTTGCTTGCAAGTTCTGCTAGCTATACGCGCGCCCAAACAATCAGAGTCCCGACATATCAGATCACTCCGTCTCCTGTACCGGCCGCACCTGGTGCACCAGCAGCAGCTCCACCTCCTACTCCACCTGCTGGTTGTTGGCTACTGCCAACCCGATCACATTGTATGGACTTCGGATCAGGCATAGATTCGAACATAAATACGTTCTTTGGCACCAATGGCTCGCTCTCGTATTTCAACCAAATCAAGTCCATTTACAATGGAGCGTCTGGTTCTGCGACTGTTTCAGCCGATTTGGCATCCCTCAACTTCTCTAAAGGAGTACAGGTAACGGTCGGGACTAATATACAAGCGGGATCCTCGGGCACGACGACCGTCAGCTCGGGTACCATCCCTACGTTATCCGCCAATGGCGCCGGGCAAGCGACTCAAAATGTGTTATATGGAGGAACGTTTCTTGTCTCAGCGCTTTATCCGTTGCTTGCAACGGGAGGAAATAAGCTGGGCTCAACTGGAGGTCTCGGCACACTAATAGACGTGATAGCCAAGGAAGGCGTTGATATACAGAACTTTAAGTCCGGGACGAATGTCAATGTTACATCCCCTCCCTCTCACACTAGCGTACAAATCGAAGGATATCTTCAATACAACTCTATTAATTTGGCGCCTAATTCCAAGAATTTTGCAGGTGCGTTGTTTGTGGGCGGCAGTTATGGCTACGGCTTCATGTCTCATGGCTACGCGAGAGACTATGGATTCGGAAATGATGTCAATAACGGGATCGGTCAAGTTTCATTCGGTATTTTGATAAGTGGCGTAGCCAAGATTGCGTTTTCCCGTGCGTTTGGGCCGTCGCAGACCTATATCGATAATACCTCGATGGTGAAAACGACAGTAAACAACTTCAAATCTTGGTCATTTGGAATATCGTATCAATCTCCCCCGCCCGCCTCGAAATAAACCACGGAATCTCGGGATTCTGGACCAACGGAATATGTTTGGAGGGTGGAGATGAAGATTTTCAATAGTGCGGCGAGGTTCAGTGCAACTAGTGTCTTTTGTCTAGTCATCATGTGTGCGGCCCACGGTCAAACTGTGACAAAGGTCGTCGATCATGGGCCCGACGGCGAGAAGCTTACATTCGTGGTGCTTGGCGATGGTTATGCAGCAGGTGACCAAACCAAGTTCGCACAAGATGTTAATCGATTGCTTGTCAACGGCGTATTCGGCCACGATTTCTACAAAGATAACTTCCCGGCTTTCAATATGTATCGGGTTGACTTGGTGTCGCACGAATCCGGTGTTAGTTCGCCGAGCGATTCAAAAGACACTGCACTGAAGGTCATTTACAGCGGCGATTGGAGCCGTTGCTGGCTGGAAGAGTCGCGAGATACAGACCAACTAATTGTCGATGCAACTGTCGGCGTGAAGAAAATCGATTTCGTCCTGATTATTGCGAACGAAGCCGGGTATGGAGGTTGCCAGCGTGGTGGGCGGCTCTACATCACTGCAGGTGACGACTGGGATGTTGTCGCTCATGAATACGGCCATGGGATAGCAGGATTGTACGACGAGTATAGCGTGAGCGGGGCTTACAGCACGCCGCCGATCAACGTGAAAAACTGTTCCACGGTGACCAGTCGAACTGGAGTTTCATGGGCCAAACTTATTGCGAGCACCACGCCTGTGCCTTCGGACAAAGCAAAGGGGCTGGATCCAAATCAGACTGTCGGCATATTCACAGGCTGCGACTATGCTTTGTCGGGGATCTATCGGCCTGTCTCGGACTGCAGAATGAAATCAAACACTCCTCACTTTTGCCCTGTGTGTCTCGGACTGATGAACCGAGCTGTCAAGCCCTATCTGCCAACCCCCACCGGGGGTAGAGCGGCGGCAGCCAACCCTGGCTCGCCTACTAAATATGTGAACCTCGTCGTGAGAATGAGCCTTACAGGACAGCCGCAAATACTGCGGGCGACTCAACTTGACGGGCGCGTTGTGCCCACAACGAACTCAATTCCCGCATATATATTCGCCTTCTCAAAAAACGAGAAACCGAGCTTTGTACAATACTTGCCTGACAGTCCGTTTGTAGTACGAGGATTTGTAGATCCAAGGCACCCGGAGAAGGGAGAAAGCCTGTCTCAGTCAGACTCGGCTACCGTTATTGTAAATGTTCCCGAAACAGATATAAGTTCGGCAATGCAAAATTTGGGTTTGCAGGTGTACAAGGTAGAACCGGACGCCGCAAGCATGTTTAAGGAGCAAAGGGCCACGGACGTGGGTTCGCTGTTGAACGCCCTCATCAAGAATAAAGCCATCGCACTACAGTCGGAACTCCCTAAATCAAAGATGGGGGACGCACTGAGAGCAGTACAACCATAGATTGCTGTCCCGGCGAGACTGCTGGCGAGAATTAAGGAACATTGCCTCGGAGAGAATCTAGGACGCACAATTGACCTGATGCCATGTTCTATGATTCGCGTCTGATGATTGTTTTTAGCCTGCTGCTCTGGCCCGGAATCTTCGAGATGGGATTACGACCTGTCGATTGGGCGATCCGGACCCTCGTTTCGTTTTCTGTGTGCGAACCCCAGCAACGCTCAGGTGCGAAACAAACAGACTCTGAACGTGAGACTTACGTGAACGTCACCTTAAGACTGCGAACCGGCGAAAAACCAGAGATCGTCCGAACAACGCAAGTTGAGGGAAAGTTGATTGTGAGAGAGGCTCCTTCGTCCAAGTTTGTATATGAGGTTGTTAAGGATAACACTTCGTACGCTGTCGGGTTCCTGCCGCAGGGGGGCTTCGAACTGAGAGGATTCAGCGATCGGACGAGCAGTCGGGAAGAAAAGAAGAGCGAGACGAGCTCCACGACTGTTACGTTAGCCATTCCCAACATGCGACTAGAGACGCTGCGAAATGGACAGGTCGGATTTCGCATCTATGAGATACGTTCGGGAGTCGAGTTAGAACCGATCTCCAAAGATGCTCTCAAGCGCTTAGTCTCCAACAAATCAGCCTTCATTCGATCTGAAATTACGGGTTCCGCGGTTGCCAATGGTATGCGTGAAAAATCGCGGTAGCTAATGCAACTAACTGAGGCGGAAATACTCGCGCCAGGCGAGAAGAACTTGACGTAGCGATGGCAGCCCCCGAGGCTTCAGGCTGGCTTGGCCTGATCCTACGTAACGCCTGGATTCTCAATCACGGCCATCTAAGAACTGAACCATTTGGACGGCGCGCTTGAAAGATAAATGCTGGCTGCTGTGCTGAGCCTGCAGCCATAAATCAGGTCCGTTTTCGGCGGAGTGCAAGAAGGGAATTCTTCCTGGAGGTCGTTATTTCAATTGTAGGCTCGTCATAAGTCGAACTGATCGTCGTTGACGAAAGTTGGGGACATCATGAGAACCCGCGAACAATGGACTGTATTCGTCATAGCTGTGCTTTTCCTTGCCTGCGCGTCGCCGTACGCTGATGCCGCTAGTGCATCACAAGCGAAATGGACAATATTGATTTTCATGAACGGCGATAACAATCTGGAGCCCGATGCGCTGATCAATTTTAAGCAACTTTCCAGAGTTGGGAGTTCGGATGCGGTGAATGTCGTGGTCCAGTTTGATCGAATCGCGAAATACGATCATAGCTTTGGAAACTGGCCGCAAACTCTACGTTTCCGGGTTACGAAAGACATGGATCCGCTGCCGGCAAATGCTTTGGAAGACATCGGTGAGGCGGACATGGGCGATGGCAAAGTCCTCGCGGACTTCGTGCTCTGGGGAATGCAGAAATTCCCAGCGAAGCATTACATGCTCATAATTTGGGACCACGGGCAGGGCTGGCGCTTATTCACCGCAAACCTATTGAGGCGCGCGCGAACGGTTTCTAAGTCGCGGGCAATAGCACCGGCGGACAATGCTCGTGGCCTGCGTGCCGAATCGGTATTAGTTCGAAATGCTGACGGAGTCGCCTCATCGCAAGGTCAGACGGCGCCGTTCCGGAGTGCCCCAGGAGCTCCATATCGCTCGGTGTCCAACGACGAGACAAATCAGGATGTTCTGTACAACCGAAAGATTCAAGACTCATTGGAGGAGGCACTCCATGGCAAGAAGCTGGACGTTATAGGCTTTGATGCTTGTTTGATGTCGATGATTGAGACAGCCTATGCCCTCCGGAATATTGGCGACTACATGATAGGCAGCGAAGAACTTGAGCCGGGTCTTGGGTGGAAGTATGACGACTGGCTAAAGGCGGTCGAAGCCAACGCAGATGCGGACGGTGAGACCTTGGCCAAGGTTACCGTCGATGAGTACAAGCAAACCTATACAGCGGAAGCGACTGCGGATCCGGCAACGACACTTGCGGTATTTGATTTGACGAAGACCGCCCAGTTAGCGAAGGCTGTTTCTGACCTAGGCACCTCTTTGACTGCAAAGCTCGATTCTGAACTTCAGGGAATCATAGAAGCACGCTCCAGCACGATGACTTATGCGCCGGGCTACGATTTTTATCACGTTGACCTCGGAGAGTTTGTCAGACAGCTGGCCAACAAGACTTCTGACCAGAATGTTCTCTCCAATATAAAGACTATTCAAAATGTACTATCGGCTGGCGTGGTAGCGAACTACGCCGGACAAGACAGATTGGGAGCGTATGGTTCGACAGGCCTGGCGATCTACTTCCCTGCAACCGAACGTGACCATTTGAATGATCCTTACTCCGAAGGGGGATACGAGAAGGACAACACTTACTTCCCAGTTCAGTTTGTCCAGAACGAAAAATGGGCCGATTTTCTGCATGCCTACTGGAGTAGGGTGCCATGATTTCATGGGTTATACTCGCCGCGACGCTTTTTTCAAGTGTTACACCAACGAAATGCACTCTGAGCGATTCTACCGGGCATGACAGGGGATTGGCGCTTGTCATCGGAAACGCTTCCTATCCTGCGGCCGGACTGAAGACCACATACGCGGATGCTTGCGAGTTCGGTCAGACGTTAAGCACTTTAGGCTACAGCGTCGATCTGCGATTTGACTTAGGAGGTGCAGAGTTAACCAGTGCCGTCCAGCGACTGGCGCAAGGCGCGGCTGGAAAGAACCTGCCTGTGGTCTTCTATTTTGCGGGTCACGGATTTCAAATCAACGGTGTCAACTATCTTCTGCCAGTCGATTTCAACGCTGCACATCCCGAAGAGATCGCTCCACATACACTAAGTCTCGATACGATCCTCACGTCCATGAAAGCGCTAGGTAGCGGCACCAAGATTGTCATTCTCGATGCCTGCAGAGCCGATCCCCTGGCTCAGAACACGCCAACCGACTGGGAGGTTGGTTTTGCACCGCCAACAAATCTACCACCGAATACACTGGTCGCTTACTCGACGGCCGCAGGAAGCATTGCCGCTGACGGCGGAGTCGGATCACATTCGCCCTACGCCCGAGCTCTTTTAAAGTACAGTTCGCAACCTGGAATGGCCGTGGAAGACGTATTTAAGAGTGTCCGCGATAGCGTGATCGCAAATACCGATGGTGAACAGACGCCCTCGGAATACACTTCTCTGCTGAAGACTTTCTATTTTAGGGATCCGATTTATGCCGTTGCTCGGATCACGGACGGGGACGATGACGTAATCGTTATGGTGAATAGCGTGGAAGTTGCGGAGTGGAGCTTGGATGGAAGCAACGTCAAGCGCGCTATCCTCAAGACGGGCCTCAATCCTGTCGAGATCAAGGTCTATAACCAACGCAGCTACACAGGCGGGATTCCGCCGTTTGGTCATCAGCCTGAAGGCTGGCGATATAGCGTCGATCTGATGGATACACTCAACCGTTCGCTAGTTCACTTACAGGATGGAGAAGATCGTCCAGCCGACAACGGTCCACGTCACGGAAAGACCTTTACGGTGGCTAGGTTCAACCTGCTGGTGCATGAGGATACGGGCGCCATCGACGTAGTCGATCGCGACTTCGACTATTGGAAACATCACTAGACTCACCGTTCGCCACGGCTCGCAGGATCTTTTCAACACGACAAATTCGTGCGAAGTGATGCAACCGTTCGCGCGTGCATTTCGTTTCACGAAGGGCCTCGTCGACCGCTTTCGAGAGCACCGCGCTGGCCAGCTTGCGCCGGTATTTGAGACAGTCCGCGATTGTCTTAGCGACACTGTAGACGCGGACGGGTTTCTGGACTCGCGCAATGTCCTGGATGTGTTGCAGCGAGCGGGGAGACAAGGCGGATACCACGCCTTCCGCCGCTTTCGTTTTGCGGTACTCCGCAAGGCGGGAGTGCCGGACGGCCTCATCAAACTGTGGCCGGGCCATTCGCAAAACTTGATCGACCTCTACGCGGCGCAACTGCGGTACGACGACACTTATCGGAGAGGATGGTGCGAGAGAGCTGGTTTGGGATTTGAGTTGGGCGAATTGGGCTATAAATTGCACGTGCCGATTCGCCCGGCGCTCGTTGCGTAAGACTTTCCTGAAACAGGACTTAGAAATGGTTGCGGGGGGCAGATTTGAACTGACGACCTTCGGGTTATGAGCGAAGGGCACACGCTAAGTCTTGATGATTCAATTGCCCTTCCGGTTCGTCTACCCCCCAAAAACCAGCTCTCCAAACGGAGTTTTGGACGCTTGTTGGACGCCAGCTCGTTAGACTGATCCTAAAGCACCCCACTCCCTCACACCACAGCAATGGCTTGATCCGGGATTGGCCTCCAGAATTGTCCCAGAGGGGCGATCGTTACTCCTTCGCGGGCTTAACTTGCGCTTTAATGCAAAACGTCTGATATGTGTAAGATCATGGGCTCTCCTAGCCGATGGTGGCGGGCCTCATTTATAAAGTGTGGCAAGGGAGGAGGACGCAGTGGCCGCTGAGCCTGATGGACCTTGGAAAGATTGGGTTCCGGGAGTATTGAACAATGTTCAGCTTACCAATCTTTGTGAGAAAGGGTTGATTACGGGGAAGAGCTTGGCCGGTCTAAGAGAGGCCATTGGGCTTTCTTCCATCGATTTGTCACTCTCTGATGAAGGCTATGAGCTTGTCGATGGTGCAGTCAAACCGGTAGGGCCGGACGCCTACGACTGGTTCATTAAGAATCATGGCCTTGCAAAGCAGTTGGAAAAATCAGATCCAGAAGGCTACACGCTGAAGAGTGGTAAGACTTACGTTTTCAGACTAAACGAAAACCTAGACAGGCGACTTGCCGATGCAGGTATCTATGGTCAAGCAACTGCGAAAAGTTCGGTGGGTCGGGTGGACGTACTTGCAAGATTAATTGTAGATGGAATGGATACCTATGAAGGCTTCGACCCAGAAGGATTGGATCGCAGATGCGGCAATTTGTATCTCGAAATTACACCGATTACCTTCGATGTCAAAGTGAAAGCCGATATCAAGCTGTCCCAGCTGAGATTGTTTTATGGCAGACCGGAGAATGTCGAAATAAGAGGGCCAGAAGTCTTCAAGACCATTTTTCGAGGGGCGGGGCAGCGAGACGGTACCCTGAGCGTCGACCTTACAAACGTTAAAGAAGGAACATTGGAAGTAGCGGCGTTTTGCTCCCACCGTGGTCGGTCGGTTGAACCGATACCACTTTGGAAGAAAGATGTCAGGCCTGATCCTTGTAAGCACTGGAAATTTATCACTGCGACTTCAGCGAAGCGGTTGAAGATTGAAGATACGAAGTTTTACATCCTTAGATCGAAAGAGACGCTTGCAGTCCCACGCGGAATAGCAGTCTACTGCAGGGCCAGCGATGAGACGATTGGGGAGATGAGGATCCACTACGCGGGATTCGCCCACCCTCTCTTTGGAAGGGAACGAACAGACGGAAGGGTTGGAACTCCCCTAATATTTGAGGTCCGTGGCCATCAAGTGAATGTGAGTCTGGCAGATGGCGAAAAAATGGCGAATATAATACTCTATCGAATGTCTGAGGATTGCAGCGTCCCAGACAAAAAAGACAAGCCGTATGAAGAACAAACGCTTAAACTTTCCGACTTTTTCGCGAAGTGGCCAGACAAGTTAAAGAAGATGGATGAGGACGGCACAGTTGAACCAGCTTAAGTGGAATGAAAAAAGATTTCTTTTTCCTCTCAAGGCCGACGTGCGTGTGATCGAGCTTGGGGAAAAGGATGCCAGTACTGAGAACGATTATATCCGAGACTTGAAAGGCTTAATTTCTTCAAGTCAAGAGATGTATCCCGGTATCGACCGTTGGTTCAAAGAAAAAGTAATCCCGGGTCTGAGGTCGTCGGAGCGCATCGCCTATCTTGGTTACGAGAACAATAGGCCAATCGCGTCCGCGGTTTTGAAGCGTGGTGCAAAGTCCAAAATTTGCCATTTGAAGATTGACCAAACTTTTCAGGATCTGTATTTAGGTCAGATGTTTTTCATACAAATGACAGCTGAGATCTTGCATCAGGCCGAGCAAATACATTTCACTCTTCCCGAGAGTTTGTGGGCAAGCAGAAGCGGGTTTTTTGAATCATTCGGTTTTATGGGTGTCACAAAAGCGTTGCGTCAATACCGATCCGGTGACGACGAACTAGTGTGCAGGGCTCCCATTAGTCTTGTTTGGTCCGCAGCTCTGGAAAAATTGCCTCAGCTACTTAAAAGGTTTTCTGTGGATGGGCGTACGGGAGACAGCAGCGTTCTATTGAGCATCAAACCGAAATACGCTGAGCGAATACTTGGTGGAGAGAAATCGATCGAGATAAGGAAGAAATTTTCCAAAAAATGGTTAGGCAAGAAAGTAGTCCTCTATGCCTCTCGGCCGATTAGCGCAGTCGTCGGCGAAGCCACAATCGCGTCAATTGTGGAGGGACAACCCTCCGAAATCTGGGCGCATTGTGCACCAGGCCTCGGATGCTCAAGGTCAGAATACGAAGAATATGCAGCTTCATGCTTGCGTGTGAGCGCAATTGAACTATGTAATGTGCAGCGATATCAACCCGCGATTCCACGAGCCCAGATGTCAGATCTAGTTGGTCGACCCCTCTTGCCGCCGCAGTCGTACCTCGAGCTGAATTGCAGGAAGCACGGAGGTTGGGAAAGTGCTATCTCGCTTATAACTATGCTAGATGGAAGCGTTGGACGTCAGCGAGCCATCGAAGCCATGAAAAGCCATGAAAAGCCATGAAATGGTTCCTGCTCAGCATGTCGGGTAGCACGGTCCGCCTGCGCCTGAACGGCTGACCGCGGCTACTCGTCGGTCAGTTTCTCCAGCATGTCCGCCCTCGTTCGGCTTGCTGTCTATTGCGCTTTGACGGATGCGCTATTGGCAGGCGCTCGGCCCGCAGACCGCGGACAGCCCCCAATGAATTGGTTCGGCACCCGACTCTTCAGGGCTCTCAAAGCCGATCCATAAATCCCTGCGGCATGAATTGGGAGAAGCTCCTCCCAACCATGGAGAGGAGCGTTAACGGAACACGCTATTCTGGAAATCGGCAGAACGGGCGACGAGTGATTGGCGTTCACGCACCTGTGAGGCAGGGAATGGTGCGAGAGGACTGTCTTGGCCTTTGAGTTGGGCGAATTGGTTTACAAATGCCTTGTCCCAATTCGCCCGTCACTCGTCGCGTAAACTTATCTTGAGACAGGTTTTGGAAATGGTTGCGGGGGCTTGCAATGCACCGAAGACGCTAGTGCTACCATTTATTGAAGGTATAGGTTGGAAGTTACCGGTCATCCGAGGTTCAGGCGAGTCGCTTAACCTGCTGAATCCAATTGGGATGCGAGCCTGAGAACTGGTTGGTCTTCGGGGACGCTTCTTGTAAGGTTTTCGTTGTCGCGGCGCTGGCTCACCGTTCAGGAAACACTTGGCCAACTGGTTTAATCGAGTACGCCTCCGACCAAACCCGCTTTCCGTGATCCCCAGCCAATCGGCTGCATCACGGTATGTTCCGGTCGCGAGGACCGCCTCTATCGCGGACAAAACCTTCGGGTCTTCCTGCCGCACGAAATCCACGAACTCGTTAAGAAATGTTCTATCATGAGCCTGTTTTTCGGAAGCATTCGCCACCCTTCGCAAGTACTCCGAATGGGAATGGCAGTATTCGTCATCCACGCTGCGGAGGTCTTCACCGTCAGTCTGTCCGTCGAGTGAGAGGTTTCCGGGGTAGAACAGGGCGTCCTTTGTGCGCTTCGAATGCATGGTTCTGAACTTATTCGTGAGGCAGAGATTCACATAATTCCGGAACCGGGCTTCGTTCGCGCCATAGTGCTTTACCGGGTCGAACGTTTGAACGGTGTCCTCCTTGCCACTCTCGCGGTGCTTGGACGTTTGTGGCAGGTGATAGAGGTGGATCAGCAGGTCTTGTGCCCAGTCCTCCAAGTCCTCCTTCGGTGCCGACCTGTCCGCGTGTTTGCTGACCCATTTGCGGACATAATCGGGAAATCGTTCGTAGAACTCCTCGAAATCTTTCGGGACGACAAACCCGTCGCTTCCGATATAGTGACCATCTCTAATCCTGAAGGGATCGGACTTGTACGTTTTCTTTTCAACGGGCAAATTGGGGAAATTAACGGGTTGATTTTCAATTGCGACAGTATTGCTCTGCATGGGGACAATCTCCTTCGAAAGGAATTTGAACTACATGCGAGCAAGCATAAGAGGTCGAGACGAGTTGGCAGTTAGGGTTCAGACTGCTTTGTCTTTGCCGACGAAGAAAGAAGCTGAGCACGTCGTCGATTCCGTGATCACGAGCTTGGAGACCACGCTACTCAATCATCTGAGCACGGATGGATTCACGCTGAAGCTCAACGGCTTTGGCAAGTTCTACGTGCGTCACAGGCCGGGGATTCGCCGAAAGATTGGATTCACCGGAGAGACCATTCAGACGAAGATGAAGCGGAAGATCAGGTTCATCAGTTCATCAGTATGGGTGCGCTTCGCCAACGGGAGAGGGTTGACTGATATGAGTGGCCATACTGTTTTAAGGGCCTTATAAAGTTCGTGCGGCTTATGGATTGAGTCCAGTAAATCGTAGATGCTCTGTCGCCACAAGTTTGCTTTCCAGAGAAGCCAAGACTGCCGCCACATCCCTAATTCCGATCGCTCTTAAGGTATGGTCAAGGTCTCCTGCCGTACGCAAGGTGAAGAATTGCTTCTTCGGAGCACTGAAAAGCAATACCTTTTTGTTGTAATCAAGGAGATTTATTACGTTTGTGAGAGTTCCCTTGCTGATTCCGTCCCAGAGCATGAATCCGCAACTAGCATCTTTCGCCATGGCACAATCTTTGATTCCGTAATAATGGCGATCTCGCTTGACGGCCGGATCAGCGGAATGCGAGTGGATAGGCCAATTGCCCACATTGTTGCGACAGACCTCCATGCAATAAACAACTACGTGTCCGTACCCGCGTTCCGCGAGGTAGCGTTGCACAGCCTTATCAGCGCCGTTTGCATCGCCGACTAACACGGTGAACTCTTTTCTCAGGATGTTGTCGAGGCGCTCTTTCACCTGCGCATTCAGCTTCGACAATGCACGTGAGCCAGCCACAAAGACGGAATGCATTTTTCAGCTCCTCGTACGAGTGAGTGCAAGGGCAAAAACTGACTTGACCAACCCTTGGCGTTTCAAAGTCCGAGCTGCGACGTTCATAGTTGCGCCGGATTGAAAAAGATCGTCCAGTAACAGTACGGATCTCCCTTCGAGATCTCGGTCACTCACGAAGGCAGCTTCCAAAGCGGCGACTCGCGCAGAAAAATCACCAACGTCCTTCATTTGTGGTGTCGACTTTGATTTCTTAAGGGACGTCGCATTAAAGGTGATTCCAAGAGCCTTGGCCAACTCGGTGCCAACCTCAATAACCGGTTGGAAAGGACGTTGCAACTTTGATGGTGGCATCGGAACGACCACATCAGGTTTGATCTCTGAAGTCTTCATGAAGACTGTAATCGCCTCTGCAATGGAAGGTATCGCGCCTTTGTCTCCTCTATATTTCAAGCGGTACACGAGTTCGCCCAAGGGTGATCGAACAGTGTCGAATTCGGGATGTCCGAATTCGTTGTACCCAATCATGGTACTTGAAATCGTGTGTAGGTCGAGCACATATCCTTGGTCCCAAGACCCTTTAATTTCTTTCGGGTGAATCTCAATCACGGTACCTCCAACTTGAAATGACGTGGCCCGAACGAGAATACAGCTGTCCATCAGCATATCCCAACGATAGGGTCCTGAATAAGGATGCTGGAATGGCCATAAAACCGCATGGTCCGAGAAGCACGGCTACTACGCCGCGGGTGTCCGGAACTGATAGTAAATGGTGTAATAATGGTTCAAGAATAAGGCGCCGGAGGCCGACGCCAGCAAAAAGGGCCACCTCACAGGGGAGAAAAGCTCCTGCTAACGGAACACGCTATTGTGGAAAGCCAAATATTCATGCGATGGCAAGCTGTTACTCCCGCGCGGCAGGCGTATGGCTCTTCCGTGGAGATGATAGTAGTCACGTCCGTTCTCAAACTCTTCTCGAATGCGACTACTGACGACCACTTTCAGTTGATCCGCGTCAACGGTCACGTATCCCTGATCGAACAACGTGTGCAGGTCGCTTCGCAAAAGCAGACCATTCTCGAGTTCATGCGGACCACCAGAGCCGTAAGGCTTGATGTGCGCAGCCTCTAACACCGGCAGTGTACGCTCGCCCGTGATCGCACATCTACGTTCATAAGCGTCGGTGACAATCACTCTGAATGTGCCTTGGCCGAGTCTCGGTCGAACGACCATGGGTTCTCCGTAGCGGATACTCTGGACCGCTGCGGTAGTCGCTGGGCCGGGGTCAAGGTTCGCAGTAGCCCGTGTCGCCAATCTTTCGGTGACCGCTCCCCAGAGTGCCTTGCCCGTAGTTCCGTCTTCGCTGTCGTATCCTTTTCCTTGGACAATATTAAGGCTGAAATTCGAGGGTACCGGAATCCATTCTGCTTCCTTAAAAAAGAATGGTTCCGCCAAGAGTATGCAACCGATCTTTGGGTTCTCTATCGGTTCGATGGGCACACGTCTGTACTTCGCGATCCTTTCGCGCATTTCCGAAAGAGATCGAACTCCGTTGCCTTCACCGAAAGCTTCCCATGAGAGCGAGATCGGCAAATGGACAAAGCGGGTGAAGAACCCGCCACCGACTATAAAATTGCGCGGCGAATGAAGTTTAAATAACAGCATTTCACCGGCGTTGAGAGCTTTGAATGACGCCTCAGGAGATGGGCGCCAGAAATTTACTTCAACCACAGAAGACTTGGACGCATGCAATTGGAACCAATCGTAATCCGTGACCGCGACAAAGAAATTCATCGAGCGACTCTCAGCAAAATGGCGTTGCGGTGAAACTCAAGAAATTGTCGCTGGCCATTAGTAAAGGGACCGACGTTGGTGATCCCCTTCGTTTCGAGGCCCATCCTTTGCAAGGAAGGCCTATGGGCGACCGGCGAGATGATGAGATTTCCGGAATCCTCAAACCCAATAAATCCGCGGTCGAACAAATGGTCAATACTAGGCGTCAGGAGTAAGCCGTTTTCGCCGTCGAGTCGCTCTTCATTTGAAGAATCTCGCCAGGGCTTACAATGGCTGGCCAGAAGGTAATTCGGATTATCGACACCCGTTATTCGGCAGTGAGTTTCAATTCGCATGACGCGCTGCTTGAAAAGGCCTTGGCCACGCCGTGCTCGGACAATTGCCTCTCGGTCTGTTTCATTCACCGATGGATCAGTCTCAATTTGCTGTTCGATCCTGCTTTCCCAGACATCCAGTTCGTCGCCTGTCACGATCCTATCGCTTTCAATAGCGGCGCAAGCCTCCGCTGCGGCGATGAGTAAGCGGGCCTCTTCTCCAATCAAACCGCAGAGGACTTCCGCGAAGTCTTCGGAGAGTTCTGTCAAGTAGATTGACTGGATTCCGTTTCCGTTGGCCTGAAGAGGTGAATAGCGATCCGGTAAAACTTCCCTCAATACTGCCATATGATCTTTGGGACGGATCTTGTTCAGGAGCCGAGAAAACGATACGTTCACTCTCCATCCGACATTTTCCCAGTTCTGCCCCACAGAACCAAACTCAATTGGTTTCGGACACTCCCAACAATAGGACTTGGAGATTCCAATAGCGGCAACCCGAGTATCTACGAAGGAAAATATTAGGTCTCCAGGTGAGACTTCTCGCATCGACTCGTAGAACGGATTGCGCGCGCCATTGGCGTTGCGCTTAGGAGACCAGAGGTACCCACCCGCAATCTCTTGGCGGAATGTTTGATTCTGGTTGACCCACCAATATCGCATCCCGACTCCGCAGTTCGAGATAAGCCAGGATTTCCACTTTGCGTTCTTGTCCGGCTAATGAGGATACACCATATGCCCTCAGCCTAAAGAGCAGCACAGACACCAACTAAGTGAACCCCTGCGCTATTGTGCGGTCGCGATTTCCTTCCTGAATCCCGCCCGCACTTTGCGTGTGTGACTACGACAAGTCACGATTGCAGGGAATAGGTCCGATGGGCGGTAGGCAAGCACCCCACGACCCGTGATGGAACGGCCTAGAGTGAGGCTCATAATCTTGGGATCCCCTAGAGCCGCACCAGGAGCTCGATTGTGTCGGGGATTGACCTACTTACGGGCGTCACATTTCTACACTGATTTCGAGGCTGGCCCCGCGCTGTCTGCCGGCAGATTCACCGAAGCACGGGAAACACTCAAGTAGCGCAGCGGGTGGGATTCGAACCCACGGCTCCCCTGTCCTTCCCGTAAGATACAGATTCTACGTCGCTAGGAGTGCCAAGAATACCACCGCTGCTGCGGAGCATTGCCCGCTGGCCATCTGCGGCGCACGCTATTCGTATTCGGGCTTGACAGCTTTTCGCGTAACCGCGAAATCCGGGCCTCGAAGAAGCGGTTCGCTCCCGCGCCAATCTGGCCCGCGAACCGCAAACGGGAACCGATTGACTTGCTATCAGCGCGTCTCTTCTGGGGGAATCGGTTCCCAACCCGGAACGCCCTGAAGAATACGATCTACATTTTTGGTTGGGGTGATATGTCCGTAATGATTTTCGATCGTCTTGACGGACGTTCCATCCTGCATCGATATAGCTCCTAGGCGGGATCGGGGAATAAGCTCGATTGGGGGACAAACGGCGATAGCACGTTATCCCCTCTTTCGCAATTAAAGCAGCTAGTTGGGTCTAAATTCACAGCAGGACGACAAAGCCTGTGTGGAGACATGGACGCCATTTGAATTGTGGTAAGGTGACGTGGTCACAACTGAAGCGGCTCTGACCCTCGCTCTGGCCCAGGAGAAAGAACAGGTGGCCGTTCAATCTTTATGGAAGCATTTTCAATCGTTTTTTGGTCGTTTGAATCCTGGATCTTCCTTCGAGCTGACGGCATCAAGTCAGCACAACACAATTCGGGGATTGA
This sequence comes from Acidobacteriota bacterium, assembly GCA_013289835.1. Lineage (GTDB taxonomy): Bacteria > Acidobacteriota > Terriglobia > Acidiferrales > UBA7541 > Acidiferrum. The sequence goes on from JABCZG010000005.1 coordinate 22,352, forward strand.
TCGAAAATCGAAATGGACCTGCGGCCGAGTTGTGGCCGACTACATTTCTGCAAGGATCGTACCGACAACAGACGGCGATCTATACGATCAGTGACGTCGATATCGTTGCCCTCTGCAATTTGAGTTTTCCCGGAGCACCAGGCGGGGGCGGCAGGTCGTATGGCCGCGATGAGATTTTCCGAATTATCGCGGCACCGTTGTTTGCCGATGGCCGGTATCGCGACAAGGTAATCTACAGACCCCAAAGTATGTGTATCAAAGTTGATCTAGGGATCAAAATCGAGATTTTACCGGTTGTATTCAAGGCCGGTACGACAGACATAGATGTTGAACCGTTCGTCTTGTATCGACCCGAAAGCGCAAAATGGGAAGACGGCTTTGCGCGATATCATCAGAGATGGCTTTCGTACAAAAACTCTGCGGAGAGAACGAACGGAAACTTCATTCCGGCAATTAAAGTACTGAAGCACATTCGCACGATGTTCGGCCTTAACGCAGCGTCATTTCATATCGAATGCCTTCTCTACTTCCTCGCGGATACTGTATTTCAAGGTGGCCCAGCAGACTACATCGCTTCATTTCTCCGAACTATAGCCATGTACACGCCAGACGCATGGTATAAGGCGAACGTCATGACTCCGTGCGGCGATCGCGATATTTTCACGTGTACCGAATGGGGTGCTCAGGATTGGTGGAAGTTTCACGCCATTGTCTCGAAATGCTCAAACCTCGCACAGGCCGCAATAAGCACCCAGAGCGAAAGTCAAGCAATTGAGGTATGGCAGACAATCTTGGGCAAGGACTTCTTTCCTGCGAGGGTAGAATGAGGCGCATTCTTGTCATCGACGGAGGAGGAATCAAAGGAGTGGTACCGGCGTCGCTCTTGGCGCATGTCGAGGAGTCGCTCCCACACAAAATCTCGGATTACTTTGATCTCATCGCTGGAACTTCGACGGGCGGTATCATCGCCTTGGGACTTGGACTTGGCTTGTCAGCGCGGGAAACGCTCGCATTCTACGAAGCACACGGCCCAGCAATCTTCCACGGCAACGCGAAGTTCCGAGCTTTTCGCGCATGGTTTCGCGCGAAATACGATCCAAGACCGCTCCGATTGGCTCTTCAAACGGTCTTTGGCGAGCGTTCTCTCGGCGAGAGCACAAAACGATTGGTGATTCCTTCATTCAACGTGGACACCGGAGAAGTTCATGTCTGGAAAACTGCCCACGATCCGAAGCTTGAGCGAGACTATCGGAGTCTCGTCGTCGATGTTGCAATGTCCACGGCAGCCGCGCCGACATACTTTCCAACCCATCAGCTCGATTGCGGGACACCTCTAATTGATGGAGGGATGTGGGCAAATAATCCGATCGCAGTTGCGGTGGTCGAAGCAATAGGGATTTTGAAATGGGCGGCCGCCGATTTGAGGGTTCTTAGCTTGGGATGCACGACCAAGGCTTTGAACATAGATTGGGGACGACGACATTCACTGGGAAAGTTCGGCTGGGCCGAAAAGGTTGCTGAGGTGTTTCTTGCCGGACAATCGTCGGGGGCCACGGGCATGGCTCAGCATTTAGTACCAGACCGCGGCAATGTTGTGCGAATTTCACCTTTGGTAGGCGATCGGTACGAGCTCGATAGCTGCACAGACATTCCTTCGTTGAAAGGACTTGGGGCATCCGAAGCGCGAAAGGCCCTCCCGCAGCTTAAGCCGATGTTTTTTACGGAACCGGTAAGTGAGATATTCAAGCCATTCCACACTTGAGCTTGCGCGCTAGCATTCCAATTTCGAGGTGGTATCGCACCGAGCAACTGAGGAATCGACGACTATTTCTCGTGCCAGTATCGGGGGAGAAGTTTTGAAACCCACGCCGACAAGAACACTGAACCCCCTGCCTTTCGGGGACTTGGAACCTCATCGTTTTGAGGATTTGGTCCGACAGCTAGCTTACGACCTTCGCCGATGGAAATCTTTGGAAGCGACGGGCCGCGGTGGTTCCGATAGCGGCATGGACATTCGTGGCGTTGAGCTTGTCCCACTGGATGGAGAGGAGTGGGGCGACGACCAAGAGTTGGAAGAAGGCTTTCTGGAACGGCTCTGGATTTTTCAGTGCAAGCGCGAAAAGTCGCTGGCGCCGAAACGCATACGGAAGATTGTCGCGGATAGCCTGCCGTCGGCGCAAACCCCTCCGCATGGTTTTATTCTCGCAGCGGCATGCGACATTTCGAAGGAAGGGCGAGATGCCTTTCGCGAAGAGATGGTCGCGCGAAGCGTCGAAGAGTTTGCCGTCTGGGCCAAGAGTGAGCTCGAAGACTTACTTTTTCAACCCAAGAACGACCGCTTGCTTTTTGCTTACTTCGGCATCGCCCTGCAACCAAAACGGAGAAACCTGTCCACGGTGCTCCGGGCAGAGATCACGAAGAAGAAGCAGCTAACCGCATTAATCGCCGATGAGGAACAACGAGACGGCAAACTGGTCTTGTTGCGCGACCCGAGTGACGATCGGTACCCGTATGAACCAAAGGGCGGCGAGCCTCCGGCGCGTTGGTTGCTGTGCCGCGCGTTAACGATGCGGAAGCCGGGCCACCTGATTGTTCTGCAGCGTGAGCACTTGGCGGCAATAAGCGAAGATGGCAAAAACTGGGACGCTATCTTGGACTTCGACACGATGTTGTACAGGGCTGAGAACGATCTTCGAAACGCACACGCTTGGAACCTAACTGAATACGATCACAACGACCGATCGCCATATGACTTTTGGAACGAATACATCGCCGAGTCTCGGAGAGCGTATCTCAAGATAAGCCGTGCTGTTCCGCTTGATCGGATATTGGTTCTTGATCCGCTCGGCGATGGCTTTTTCCCGATTCCCCACATACTCGTTGATTTTGCCGAGAAGACCGGGCCTTTCACCGCTGAGAAATACCCGAGGTTAGAATCGATCAGCAACGTGGCTCGGCCTATTGATATCAACGTAACGGATGAAAACCGAGGCGCGATTTTTCCGAATCCGTTGCCAGATGGAAATGGGCCGGAGCCCGCAGGTTTTGACGACACGGGAAAGGCATCGCCGCTGACAGGCCAGAGCGATGCAAGGTTGCAGGTACTGTTAGCGAAGGCAGCTCCTCGGGAAGAAACGTCAGTTGCCGATGCAAACACGAATGCGAAAGAGGATAAGGAGAGCCGGAACGCGCTTGATGAGTTTCGAGATTGGCGTGAGAAGGTGGGAGTTCCCGTCTTCTCGGCTTTCGTCCACAAGCTTCGAAGTGCCGGTCATCGTGCCCGGGTTGTTGTTCGGTCGGCTTCACCCGATCCCGAAGTTGGTTTTCGACAAGGGTTTGAAAGCGTAGAGATGCGAGTTCGATTTCGTGGGGGGCACTATTTTCGTGGCGGCAGTGTCTCTGTCACGGTTCATGGCCATAGGCCCGTGTGGCGAACGGAGATTTCACCGGCAGAACGGGATTCGCGCGGGAACTCTCGGCCCTCTAATAGCGACACGAATGTGGAAAAGAGCACAACGAAGGAACAGCTTGAAACGCTAATTTTAAATATGTTGGCGCGGATGCAGGCTGAGTAAAGCACTGATTGGGAAGCCGTGCGCTGGTACTCAAGACCGCCGAAAGTGTCCCCTTGCATGCTGACGACCCTCAAGCGCCTTGCCTAAGAGACAGAGTCTTCGGCAAACGTGCAAAATATCCCAGGGCTCACTACCAGGGATTTGATCGGATATTTCTTCGGCTGATTGGTCACGGTCGGATAGAACTTCTAGCACTCGCTGCAAGAGATCGTCCTCGTCTTCTTCGACCTCGTCTGCCCATGACTCACCGTACCGCGCCCCAATCATATGAATGTTGTCACGCCATATGATGAAGTGGCTCTCGCAATCAGTGTCGCGCCACACTGACGGGTAAACACTCGTTCCCTTAGGCGATTCATATAAGCGCCATGCGGGGCCGGCGCGCCGGTCGAGATTCACGGGCACTTCAGAACCGCACCCGCAAGGACAAGACAAGACTAACCAGCGCGGCCCTTGCCGATCCACAATGACCGCATCTCCAGGCCGTTTTAAATACGCGCTGGCATTTGCGCGTGAGTTTACTCTAGCTCTGATTGTAAGGGTTCTGTCTGTCATCATTTCGTTACCTTAAACCAAGAAGTCGCTTCACCTGAAGCCCTAGGGTTTTCCAGCTATTTCACGCAGAATTTTTTGGGCAAAGAAAAACGCGATTGCGCGTGATTTGGTAGGCGCATCCGCCTGAAGGTTCCCATGAATGTTGCATCCTTTGCGAATAAGACAAAGTGCGAGCGTGAGGGCGTATTGCCCAGGCTCGTTTTCCGTCACCAAGCTCAAGGTTCGAATTTGGTTGACCGCGTCGTAGTACCATTCTGCGGGCTCTCCTCGCCGACAGTGCGTCGTCTGGCTACCTTTGAGTGCCGATTGCTCATAAAGCGGTTGGATCAATTTAACAAGCTCGTCTACCGTAAATCTGTCCTTCTCGAAATCCTCTATGAAGCCTTCGACCAAGAGCCCTCCTTCCAAAGACGCCGGGTCGTAGGTCAGAGGATAATGCTGTTCTAACTTCTCAAAATCTATGAGGATGGCATCGCCGTGGCGGACGAGAACGTTCGTCGCATGCATATCGCCATGCGCCGGCGCAACTAGCGGCGCGGTGTCTCCATGTTTCTCAAACAGCTCCTTAAATTGCGCAATATCAGTAGTTCCTCCAAGATTTCGAACAATTTCTGCTCGTTTGTCAGGCAATGCGATCAGGGTGTCCGAAGCTTCGGTGCGCCATTTTTCCTCTAAATAATCACCGAGCGATCGACTCGTGTTAGGAAACCTCTGTTTGCGCCATCCGCCAAGCGTCTTGTCAAATAAATTAGAAATTGCGTGACCGCAGCGCGCTCCCCGTGCGCAAGTTATCAGGGACTCAGTACCTTCGACGAAATCGCCCACAAGAATTCCTTGCGTGGACCCGAGATTGCAGCGGTCCAGCCGTAGGCGCGGCCGGAGATAAAAAGGCACGTACTCGGATATGTGCGAGATATATTTGTCGTACTCGTCCGTGATTTTCTTGCGAGGGCCGATTTTTACAAAGTAGAGGTGCGGGTAACCACCCGTCTCACCCTGTGGCACCAATGCAGCTTCTAACGACCCGTACGCTTTAAAGACTGGCGCACCAGACATCCCGCTAGGAAGCGCTATCAGCCGGAGCTCCGAGCAATTCCAAAATGCTCTTTGGAGCAACATAACTCGTTCCGGATGTCCCTCGGGATCAAATTTGTCGCGAAGAAATTCTTCATCAAACTTCAAATTAGATTTCGGAGGCGGACCGGCGGGTCGATCGCACACCAAAGCTGCAATTTCCGGCCATGACCACGCCGATTCGCAAATATAAACGCACGGCATTGAGAAGCTGTTTTCTCTCTCTTGACGGTTCTCAGGTATCGCTCGCCATTCTTCCGGTAGAAGATTTGCCACGGGAATCGCGCCGTCTATTAGTGTGTTCACGACGAGGGCACGGGCTGTTGCGAGGCGAATATAGACACGGACGTCATGGTTCAGCAGGTTAGCGGCAATAATTCGTAGCTCTTGAGGCAAACTGTTGAGCTTTTTTGGATCCTGGGTCCAAATCACTGCGTCCAATTGCTTAGGATATTCGGCGCCGCGAAGCTGTTCCAGCGTGCATCGCTCGTATTGAAAGTTTCGCTTTTTGAACCAATCCAAACACTCTTGCGGATAGTCGCCGTCAAATGCAATTTTGAAGCTCCGGTCTGTAAACCGGTCCAAGTATTCCGCTTGTGGCAAGTCACCGATGAAAGCGATTTTCGAACGCGTTGTCCCGTCCGGCGAAAATTCACGAATGGCCATCTGAATCGTCCCGCGTGAAGAGAGGTTGTGCATCTCCCCGCGCGAGGACGCCCCGTGAAGAGCAAATATAGCAATTGGGATTTCGAGTGAATGCTACGGCTCGCAAAGATGGAGTCCGCGCGTTGTAAAGGATGTGTCGACCGTCGCTCGGTACACCCACTGTCATAGCCAGAAACATCGTCATCGCGATCGAGGTTACCGTTCCATTGATCGACACGACGGCCGGCGCAGGTTCATTCGCGCCTTGAATGTAGACATCCCGTTGGCGTTCTTCGGAATTCATCATATCTCGCCGGACCTCTTCAGAGTCCAGCAGTTCACAGCAGGTGAAGCATGGCAGCCCAGGCGCGAGCGCCTGAATGCGGCCGTGTATGCCGGTTATGTGGCCCTCGCTCGCCGAGATGACTGATCCCACGTCGATGCACGGAATGAGGTACTGATAAGCAATCTGTTGAATAACGGCACGGCTTCCATGGGAATCCGTACAAGAGAAGATGAAATCTGCATGCCGCAATTCGCGGGCGAATCGCGTTCTTGTGACATCGCCCACGATCCGCTGTGAGACCTGGTCGGGTAAGATCTGCGCAATCATATCCGCAGCTACATCCGTCTTAAAGCGGCCGACATCGCTCGTATGGGCCCCGACCACCCGGTTCAGATTAGTCAAGTCGATGCGATCAGGATCGATGAGAATGAATTTGCGTACACCCAAATAGGCGAGCTGTTCAGCAGCTATCGAACCGGTGCCGCCGAGACCGACTATGGTCACAGTCAACGATTCAAGATGCTTCTGTCCCGCCGCACCTAATGCACGAATCTGGCGGTCGAATCTCGGGGAAGCAGAAGGATGAGAATTTGTCGGGTCGAACAAAACCTGTAGCTGCGCTCCTACCGAAGTGATGCGTAGCGGCGTCTTTGTCCCGAGACACCGTGCCCGCCATCCACCAGCGCTGACCACCACGGCGACAGGCTTTGTATTTGGAGCGCGTACGGACATGAACTTCGCCAGATGAATTTCGCCTTGGTCATCTATTCGGGAGAACTCCGGCGGTGCGGACCCAGGATGCGAGTGTACGAAAACGACGGAAAGGTTTTCGCGGGCGGCGACTTTACCGATATGAGCAACATAGTCCGGCTTGAGTTGCGCACTCAGTGGGCCGCGGTCTGAATAGCAATCATCATCAGGATATTCTATGCGGGTGACAACGAACCGCTCCAGGTCGGCGGACAGAGCTACGTGGGACGCAAGCATGATGGCGCACCGCTCGGTTTCGCGTCCTACGAGTTCGCCTACAATTCGGCTAACGTCACTATCTTGAAGCCTAAGCTCGATCATCGTGGTGGATTCAATCGTTGAACGATTGCCCGGTAGTAATGTTCAAGGCGGCTTCGGTTCGGATCCCACATCTGAAGATGCCAAGAAAACCATGTCATAGGACGTCCCGGAGGGACATCGTAGGGCAGCGGCGTCCCTTCGTTCGCGCTCTGGGGAATCGCGCCATTGGAAAGGCGTACCGGAGGGGAAACCCAGAAGCAATCCGGCTTCGCGGCAGGATACCCGGGCGGCGCGATAAAAAGGATGTCAACTTTTCGAGGGTTCCAGCCCGCCGGCAGGTCGAGACCCTTAATTGTGACGAGATACGAGCCATCTGCACGGCGCTGAATCTCAGCGCTCTGATTCTTGAACTCCTTCAGATAACCCTGAAGTTCCAAAAATTGCTCGCTAATCATAGAAACCAAACGTCGCTGGAGGGACAGCAAAGAAATGCTTCACACGCTCGGTAATATCCACCGCTTCACCGTCACTAATTCCCTTGTCCGGCCTATCGCCCTCCTCTTCGAGGAAGAGCTGGTAGTTTGGCGCGACGGTGGCTATGGCCTTTATCTCGGCCCCGGTGAGTGCGGTCTTGGCGCTTTCGTAACGCTTGGCGTCTACAAAGAACGGGTGGAGTGATTTGGCTTCTTCAGGCATGCGATGCTCCTTTTGTTGTGGTCTTCATTCGTCGTGTTTCAGGTCTTCAAATTGACTGCGGTTGGTCCACACGATTGGCTCAGCTTTCTGGGCTCCGTCAATCCGTAGGTGCCGAACAAAATAAGAAACCAAGGCGCGGCGGATTGTCTTGGAAAGCTTTCCATCCACCATGCCAAAATCATTGATAACAGAATCCCTCTGGCTGGTCGTCAGATTCGGGTTGGGTTCAATTTCGACCACGAAAAAAGTCTGCCATTCCACGTCATCGTGCGGATTGACGGTGCTTGAACGTCGTCCATGAATCTGTTGGAATCGCGTTAGAACGAAATCACGAAATCGAGAAGATTCGTAAGACCATGCGCGCGCATGCCAACGCGTACCGTCGAAGGCTAGCGAATGTGGAGCAATCCATTGACGTGTCGGTTCGGGGCTACGCATCGATTGGTACGTTGCGTCGATCTCTGTGTCGTCACGAATCGCCCATAGAATCGGCAATAGCGCTTCCTTGCGGACGCGTCGGACCGGCAAAGTTACGACGTCGCATGGTGGACGAACTCCCATGAAACTGAACGACGGCGAAATTGTTCCGGCAGCCAATCCTGAAAGTTCGTTGAGATAGGTCTGGGTGTCGGGCGCGACAAATAGGGGTGTGAATTGTTTTGTCGCACGATAGACCTTTTCGCGGCGGTCATATTCCATGTTGTCCTTGGCCAGCACCATATACCTCGAAAAATCCAGTGATGCCTGTTGAATCGAGACGTTGAAATATTCGGCCACTTCGCCGCGGTTGATTTTTCCATCCCACAGCAATCGAAATTCGATGAATTCCAGTCGCCGATCTTGGCCCCATGGCCGGGGCCGCTGGTTTTGGGCTTCTTCTACGGTGTCATTCTTGAGGAGCATGCCAATTTGACCTATGCGTCGTGTATTACGACTAATCGTATAATACGACGCATCCTAGGTCAAGGCAAAAAACGGGTTAAGAGGCTCCTGTCCTCTCTGTCCTCTCTGGGTGACCGAAAACGCTGGGAGACCTGGCTTGATACGGATTTGGCTGCTCGTGCAAGCTCTCCGAACAGATTTCGACCGGGGGGCCGGGAGGTCGCTAATACGCAAAGTATCCCGACCGCCCGTAGCAGGGGTTCCCATACTGATCCTTGTGAGGGCGTAACCTCGTGCTGTATCGCTTTCGCGGGAAACGCTTTCCGCAATATGAGCATTCGACGAGATACACACGAGCGTTTGTCACTCGACGTTGAGAGGCGTGTATCGGCCCTCTGCGGAAGCCGACACCAAAATAAGCCTTGCCGGCGAATTCACCAACCTTCCCGAGTTCGATCGGCATCCGTGGCTCAAACCCCTGCTCGGTCTTGGCGAGGGATTGTATTTTGGGATGAAGGAAAGTCTTGACGCCGGGTACGCCGGTGCGTCCGCCGGTCCGATCGTAGGCGTAGAAATACTCCTGCCCGAATCCGTCTTTCCGTCGCTTGAACACAAGCGAATAGGGTTCGATCAGACGGCGGTAGCCATCGTATAGATCACAGAGTGGCAAGCCGGCTTTCAACCACTCTTCGCACTAAATCCGAAGGGTTTTGCCCAATGCCATACAACGATTGGTAACAAGGTGCTACAAGAACTCACAACACCTGTCACCGTAGATACCAGTACCGCGTCTTTCGCGAAATCTCCTGTCCCTCAGCGTGAAACCTTTTCTATGGAGTTGCGTTCTATATGGAAATGGGTGTTATTCCGGAGTGGGCGTACCGCGTACTTTATCTTCACAGACCTCAGTCTTCAGAATTCCTTCGCGTACGTCCATGGGGAGGTTTTGACACCGAACAATCCGTATGGCGGTATTCATGAAATCGACCCAAGACGTTCCCTCAGACCAACAGCACTTTTTGAATGCGGTAGCCCCTTCCGGCCGCAGCATAGAGCCATGCGTGGTTTTGGTTGCCCAGGGCATCGCCAACCAAGCAGTTTCCTACGCGGAAAAGTTCCTCGGTGATTCGTGTGTTGCCGTCAACCTTTTAGAAGAGGCTGCTGCAACCGTTTCGGAAGTAATTCGTGCCAAAGAAGCCGCTCAGATTGCTCCTATTCGGGACGTGCGCCGGTACCTCTTTCGGGTCTTCTTGCGGAAGGTGGCCGAAGCAAGGCGAAACGAGACCACATACGAAGAGGTCAGCGAGTGGCATTCCGATCCGCGCGATGACAGCTACGTTGACGAGCTGGATTCGCAGATAGTTCTGGACCAGATTTTGGGCCATTTCGACAGCGTTACGCGAGAGATGATCCTGCGCCGAGTCGAAGGTCATTCCTGGGGCGAAATCGCTTCAGAATTTGAACTGTCAAACCATGCGGCGAGGGTTAGGTTCAGTAAAGCCCTCCAGTGGCTGCGAAGCACAGCCGAAACTTCGAGGAATGGGAGCTCCAAATCGACGCCGCAAAGAAGCAAGAAATGCCACAGACCACGAGACACAAAGGCGCAAAGAGTAGCAGCGTTCGAGAGAAGGCTAGACCGAATGTTTACGCCAGCCTTTTACCGAGAATTTCATCAGCTCCTGAAGGCATCGAGAGCCACGGAATCGCTCTGAGCGATTCCTAAGAATTCCAAGAATTACCGAGAATTCCTCCGAATTCCTTTAAACATAGAAAAAATCGCATCCCGAAAATAGTTTGGAGACATTCGTCTTCAAAAAACCCTCTATAGGAATAAGGGAGAATTGTCTTTCGATTCTCCCTTTTCGCTTGGTGGAGCCGTTGCCCACTTCGGTCAGCCACCCGGCGAAGTAGCGTTCGGTTCGAAGATCCCGAGCTGAACGCGAAGGCGAGAAGCCGTCGAAGAGCCGCCTGGGGACGAAGGCTTGGCTCTTGGACCACGACAGCGGTTCTTCCTTAATTCATTCGACGACAGGACGAGGCAATGGCTGTGAGGACATCAGGGAAAACTGTGCTTCAAACAGGCCGAAAAATCGGCACGAATTTCTGCATGAAAGAGAGGGCCAAATCATGATCGCAAATGCACTGCTTATCGCACTCGCGGTTGTACTCGCCTGTTTGTTTGGGCTCATGGGCGAGCTGAAGTTTCTGGTGCCGTACAAACGGCTTATTTTTCATCAATACGGGACCGTGCTTCTCGCGTGGCTCGGCATCCTCTTCCTAAACCTCTTCGCCACGGTCTATTGGATTCAGCGCAAATTCTTCTTGAAGGATACGGGCCGCAAGTTGAGGCATATCGACGACCAGGCAAGCGGCGGCCACACGTCGATGCCGTTGCCGAACGGCGATTGGAACGCACGCTGATATGTCACGCGATTTCACACCCGATTTGAATGAGTTCCGCGAGCCATTGCCCGGCCCGCGCGAATCGTCGCGTCCGTCGCCCGTTGCCAGACGTGGCACCGAAAGGGCCAGAGGGGAAACCCCACGTCCAGAGGAACGGTCCGCGTATGTTCGGGAACCCCGCTCCAAAGATGTTCCGTCGAGGGATTCGCGAGCCGTCCTGTACGACCGCTACCGGGGCTATGACTTGCGTGAGTCAGAAATCCAGACCCTCGCGGACCTGGGCAAATTCCGCGTCATCAATGCAGAGGATTTGACACGTCACGGCTATGGAGGCGACAGGGGCCGGATGGAGCGTGAAACCGAGACCCTCGTGCGGCAAGGTTTGGTGGAGGAGAAACGGTTCGAAATCTCGCTCAGCAAGAGCACCCGGATGTACACGCTAACGAAGGCTGGCCGGAGACTCATGCAGAGGTCGGGAAGAGTTCCGAATGACCAGGAAATCTATGCTGGTTTTGTGAAGCCGCGAGAGGCCAAGCACGACGCGGAACTGTACCGGGTCTATCAGAAGGAAGAAGACCGGATCGAGCGGCGGGGAGGCAGAGTGCGCCGCGTGATCCTCGACTTCGAACTGAAAAGGAAAGTGAACCGCGATCTTGTGCGGCTCGGCCCCGAAAAGGATGACCCAGACAAGAAGCGCAACATTGCCGAGCGGCACGGTTTGCGCGTAGTTCATGGGCGCATTCCCGTGCCCGACTTGCAGATCGAATACGAGATGCCAGATCAAAGTATGGCGCGAATCAATTTGGAGTTGACGACGGACGACTATCGGCCACGCCAACTTGCCGACAAAGCACGGGCTGGATTCACGCTCTACAGCCACGGCGATGACGCTTCGCACGTGCGCCGGGTTTTGAGTGACCGCGAGCTGACGGCGGAGATCCTTTCCCTATGAACATTCCTCAGTGCCAAATCGAGGCCTTGACTGCGTTTGGTTATACCCAGTCCGAGGCACGCTTCCTCTATATCGTGGCCATGCATTCCGGGTACTTCACTGCCCGCCAGTTCCTGGGCTATGTCGATGCCAAGCGGGGCTATCGAACTCATTCGCTGGCGCGGAAGCTCATTACCCAGGGACACGCCACGATGCGCGAATACAGACGCAGCGGATGCATATATCATTTGTACTCGCGTAAGCTTTACGCCCAGCTTGGTCATGAGAACCTGCGCAACCGCCGTCGGCATCGACTGGAAGCGATCCGGACACGGCTTCTAGCTCTTGATTTCATCCTTGGCAACCAGGGGTATCGGTACCTCGAAACGGAAGCGGAAAAGGTCACCTATTTCTGCGACCAATTGCACATCGAAAAGGCCTGCCTTCCGGTGAAGCTGTATATGGGTGGACCTACCACCCAACCCACCCTGCGCTATTTCGTGGACAAGTTCCCGTTGTTCATGAGTTCTCCCCATCCCGGCTTCTCCCCTGTGGTCACGTTTTCCTATGTCGATCCGGGGCTCGAAACGCTCACCGGATTTGTTACTCATCTCGGGCAATACCAGCCGCTCTTTCGTGAGCTTGCCGACTTCCGTTTCGTCTACGTTTCGAGCACAGCAGCACACTTTGAAAAAGCTACGGAACTTTTCAATTCTGCGGTCAAGATTCCGCTCGAATCGGACATCGCTGCGGACCTCATCCGGTATTTCCGAGCGCGCAGCATTTGGAACAGTTCCGAGTTCAGAACTGTAAGCAAGGCCGAGTTGTTGTTCTTCAACGAAGCGAAGCGCAGATTTGCCGGCGATCGCTTTGAAACGCTTTTCAAAACCTGGAAGGCCGGACGGATTACTGAGGCCGAACTCCGAGCCGAGTTTCCGTCGAAGGCGCCGAACCGGAAGGTGTACTTCGAAACTTGTTTGGTTCCGAAGCAGCCGGATTTTCGAGCCAAGGACGACGAATCAGGGTGAACGGGGTGCAAAGAATGGTGTTCAGGGGGCCGTTCTGTTTGGGCGTCACCCGGAAACCGGGCGAAGCCGAGAGAAGCCAAAGAGATGCAAGAGAGATGGCAGAGAAAAGCGACGGAGCCAAAACACGGAGTTGGGCGGGAGCGACCCCACTTTTCGGCCCTTCGGTCTCGAAAGTGACCCATGGGGTCGCTCCCGCCCAGCGGCGCAGCAACCAGCGCCGCGTGTTTTGGCCCCGTCGCCACAGGGAGAAAAAAGAGAAGGGAACTAGAAGAGAGGAAGGAGAAAGCAAGTGCTAATGGATTCTGAACAGCCAGTCATCCTGAAGCGGAAAGTCCGGCTCGAACAAGACACGAGCGAACTGGTCGAAGACTATGCCCGGTACATCGGAATCAGTGCGGAGGATGTGCTGAATATCGTGCTGAAAAAGATGATCGCCAATGACATGGAATTCCAGTCCTGGTTGAGTCAGCAGAACGTCCGGCAACAGGGCCAATCTCCTCTCGGGCTGCCTGCGAGTGTGGTGGAAACGGAGGCGGCATGATGCATCGATTTCTCAATTCTAGAGGCATGGTCGCATGCCTATTGGCAATGGCGACAGGAATGACTTTGTATTTCCGTATGCCATTCCCCGAAGACAACGTCCTCTTCGAACTTATGTATCTCAGGGCAAACCCCGTCTTCTGGGGATTCAAGTACACCTACATCCTTCTTCTATATACGACGCCCTTCATCGGGTATTCCATTGTGCTCTCGGGCTTGTACGTTTTTGCATCGAAAATTCGCCGCCCGGACAAGCCCGGGCGACTACCGCGTTACCCCGACCCGCGTAAGCGCAACGACCTCTATATAGTGCTCGGAGAGGTCCACAATCCACGTAGGCCAACACCCTCTCGAGATCCCCAGTGGTTGATGATTCCCGCGCGCGGACTCTTCACGGGCATTGCGATCCTCGGCGCGGTTGGCAGCGGCAAGACGAGTTGCTGCATGTATCCCTTTGCGGAACAGCTGATTGCCTATCAGGCCCATGACCGCGGGAAGCGGATCGGCGGCCTGGTCCTGGAAGTGAAGGGAGACTTCTGCCACAAAGTGCGGGACATATTGCAGCGCTACAGGAGGGAAGGCGACTACGTCGAAGTCAGCCTCGATTCTGAGTACCGCTACAACCCCCTGCACAATGACCTCGACGCGCATGCCCTGGCCTACAACATCGCATCCTTATTGAATAACCTCTTCGGCAAAGGCAAGGAACCCTTCTGGCAACAGGCCTACACGAACCTTGTGAAGTTCATCATCCTGCTCCACAAGGTGGCCTTCGATTACGTGACCCTCTTCGATGTTTATCACTGTGCGATTTCGCCTGAGCTTTTGCAGCAGCGAATCGAGCAGGCGGAAGAGCTGCTTTTTGATCAGCATTTCGTCCTCATTCCCAAAACCACTTACGAAGAGCATATCCAGGTGCTCATCGATTTCGATTTCCTTCCGGATGAAGCCAAAGATACGGACCAGTACCGGGCCCCAGCTACGCCGGTGCTGGAACGGCACCTGAAGAAGCACGCGGTTGAGTTCCAGAAGAAGACCGTCCCGGCACCTGAGAAATCTGACCCGGACAAGCGTGCCCAACTAGAGGCCGTCAAGCGTTGGTTTCATGACGACTGGCAACGGATCGAACCGAAGCTCAGGACTTCGATTGTCGAGGGGATTTCCGTGTTCCTTTCGCTCTTCGACGACAACCCAAAAGTGAAGCGGGTTTTCTGCCCGCCGAAGGAGTGCTACGACAAGGAGGCCAACGCAGATGGCAAATACGGCAAGCCTCTGCCTTCGTTCTCCTGGCTCATCGAAACCGGCAAAGTGTGCGCGTTGAATTTCCCCATCGGCATGAACCCGGGCTTGGCCAAGGCGATTGGCGTGATGATGAAGCTCGACTTCGAGCGAGCGGTGTTGAACCGCGTGCCCCAGATCGAGGCTCACCCGGAGCAGTATTTCCGCCAAGTGTTCTTCATCTGTGACGAGTACCAGCATTTCGCAACTGTGGGGGAGAACGAGCCGACCGGGGATGAAAAGTTCTTCAGCCTGTCGCGTCAGGGGAAGTGCATTCCGATCATCGCTACGCAGAGCATCAGCTCGCTGAAATCTTCCTTGCCCGGTGAGACCTGGCGCACGCTTTTGCAGACCTTCCGCACGAAGATTTTTCTGGCCCTTTCGGATGACTTTTCCGCGAAGATTGCGAGCGAGCTTTGCGGCAGGGAAGACCAGCTCAAGGTTGGCTACAACCTGTCCGAAACTGGCCACGATACCAATGTCAGTTTCCTGACCGGCAGAGCTCAATCCAACAAGGCCAACCTCACTACATCGAAGACCTACTACCAGCAGAGCGATTATCGTTTCGATATGAAGACCTTCACGGAGCTGCGCAACGCACAATCGGTGACGATTGCCTACGACGGCCTCAATCCGATGCCGCCAATGTTCTGTTATCTCAAGCCCTATTTCAACGACCCAAACAAGTCTTATTTCCGGCAGGCAGCAGACGGGGAGTTGTGAACACGGAGAGCAATGGCGAGTGCCCCGAACGGATAGAAGCAATTGCTTTTGCACAGGCCGGCGGATTTGATGCGTGACCCTATGCACCTGGACTCTGATAAACTTTCGCCCCATAGGGCGATTGAGTCATCGAGAGAAAGAGACTCGATGGCGAGACGCAGGTATCAGAAGGGACAGTTGTGGCTTGAAGGAAAGACCTGGTATGGCCGATGGCGTGAAGACGTTCTCGTGGGCGGGGTTCGGAAGCGTATCCGACACCAAGAGGCGATTGGTTCGCTTAAGGACTATCCAACGAAACGGCTTGCTCAGCGTGCGTTGGATGACCGAATCGCTCACGTCAACAAAGTCAGCTATAAGCCAAGGCCAACGGCCAAGTTCGCAGACTTCGCTCGGAATTGGGAGCAAAAAGTGTTGAGCCAGTACGGGGATTCGACGGCAATCAATTATCGGACTCACATTCGGAAGCACCTTGTTCCGTTCTTTGGTGAGTACCCGATGAAGGACCTCAATCCAGAGATGGTTCAGCAGTTTGTTTCCAGTTCTGCGGTGGGCGCGAAAACTACCCGAAACATTTGCATCACACTCCAGAGCATGTGGACCACGGCCAAAGCGTGGGGCTATGTTGCTCACAACCTCATGGAAGGCGTCGTACTCCCGGACGTAAAGCGAGTACAGCGATTCTTCTTCGCTCAACGGGAAATCCAACTCATTCTTGCCAAGGCTAAAGAGCCGTACCGCACCTGGTACGGACTTGCGGCGGAAACCGGCCTGCGAGCTGGCGAACTGTGCGGACTGACAATCGATGACATAGACCTAGAACGTGGAATGCTTCAAGTGCGGCAAAGCGCATGGCGGGGAAAACTAGGCGATCCGAAAACAACTGAGTCCATTCGGGTGGTCGAGCTTTCACCTCAAGCCTCGAGGCACCTGAGGACGTTCTTGGAATCTTGGCATCCGAACGAACGTCGGTTGCTCTTCGCCACCCGCAACGGAACACCGTGGGATCAGAACTTGTTGCTCAGGCGAAAGTTCAGGCCTCTGCTTCGGGCGCTTGGTATCCAGGTGCCACGCGGCAATGGCTTCCATGCGTTCCGTCATGCGAACGCAACTCTGATGAACAGTTTCGGAGCATCGCAGAAATTGCGTCAGCAGAGACTGGGACACGCTGATGGGTCGCCAGTTACGGACACGATTTACACGCACGTGATCAGCGAGGACGGAAAGCGAATTGCGGCGCAACTTGGCGATGCAGTTTGGGGAATTTTGGACGCTAGTTGGACGGAAAAGGAAAACGGCTCGAGAGTGGAGTCTCCCAAGCCGTTTGTTATCAACTAAAAATGGTTGCGGGGGTCAGATTTGAACTGACGACCTTCGGGTTATGAGCCCGACGAGCTACCAGGCTGCTCCACCCCGCACATCCACTATAGCGGACGCACACCATTCCGTCAAACTTGAGCACGCCGCGCACAAAAGTCTTGAAGAGTTTTCTCGCGCTTACAAAGAGGAGAGCTACCACTCGCTATACGGTGTTCCATTCGAAGAGGGTCCGGTTGCGTTCGAATGAACATCCACCATCCCGGTGCTCGATTGGTCCGGGCTCAGCACCACGCTGTCGTATTGCGGCACCCAATCCTTCGCTTGCGTTATGGGGTCAACAGGAATTTGCCGCAGGTAGCCCGACTGCACGAGATCGTCTAGAGACTGCGGCGCAGCCTGTTTATCCAGCGTGTAGTTGTCAATCGACTGCCGCATGATCGTCAAATCATGCTTCATCGTGGCTTCCCGCGCCCGCAGCACCGACTTTTGATAACTCTGCGCCGCCATCCCCACCAGGATGAGGATGATCATAATCACGACCATCAGCTCGATGAGCGTGAATCCCGCTTCGATCCCTCGCCCATAGCGTTTCCGCTCGGTCATGCAGGTTTTTCGGCTGTGCAACACCATCTTCAACTCAATTCCTCGCTCGCATCACCAGTCGGAATACTTCGTTCCGTCCAGCGCCAAACTCGTTGATTTCGAATACACGTCAAACACATTCTTCCCGCCCCAGCTCGTCGAATCCGGATCGTCCTGAACGGCCCGCAATCCCCATTCCGCCCGCCCGGTCATCGGGTCCACCGGAACCTTTCGCAGAAATCGAATCTTCCGGTCGCTTCCCGCCCCAAGCTGGACACCCTTCACCAGCGTTTCCAGATCCGGCGGATAACCTTCGCTTCCGATTTCCACGCGAATCTGATTCCGGTCGGCGGTGTCTTTGTACCGGTCGATCGCGTCGCGCATCTCGCGTAAATCGCGGTGCAGTTCCGCCTCTTTCTGTCGAATAACGGTGAACTTTGCAATAGGCAACGCCGCGGAAGATAAGATCAGCAAAATCGAACAGGCAATGATCAGTTCCAGCAGCGTCATGCCCGCGGCGCGCGAAAATCTCCGCCGCGCGCCCCGCGAATCAGAACGCTTGTTCGTTTGTCCGGAAAAATGCATGTTGCGCAACATTGTTCAGTCGCTCGTCTACGGCTGGACCTGTACGCTGGCTTCACTGGTCACCAGCGGAATCGATTTTTGCTGCGAGTCTTTCGCATTCACCTGCACGATGGATAGGTTTGATGAACCCGGCGCCAGCGCCTTCACAACGATTCCGAGCAGCGTCCCGCTTCCGTTCACCCCTGGAGTGTTCGGCTGACGCGTCGCGGAGATGATGGCCTGGCCGTGCTCCTTGTCTACCCGCTCCACAATGGCAATCTCCTGCGTTCCGCCGGACAGAAATCCCCCGTGCTGCACCTCTTCTACGCTGATCACCGCAGGGTTGTATTGCAGCAGCAATGGAATCGAGAAAAGGTCGTTCACATTTTCGACAACGATCCCCAGCGTCGCCGTTTGCCCTGGTTTCAACGACACCGTCCGCGGCTCAAACCGGATCTTTGCGGAAGAAACACCCCCAGGGGCCGTGCTCCCTCCCGCCCCATTCGGTGTCTGGCCGGGAGCCATATTTTGATTCGTCTGTGGCCCGGCAGGCACTTGCGCCGGCGCGTGAATATCACTTTCCTTCCTGACCTGCACCGTCGTTTCCGTCCCCGACCACATGGGCCGCAAATTTTCTTTCGTCCATCCGGGAATCCGCACAATTCGCGGCGTCAGCACGATCAACACTTCGTCTTCCTGGAGATCCGTGTTGTTATCGGAGAAGAGCCGGCCCAAAATTGGCAGCTTCGCCAGGCCGGGCCAGCCATTCACACTCTTTGTATCGGTCCGTTGAATCAACCCCGCAAGGATGCTGGTCTCGCCTTCCTTCAAGCGGATGTCATGTTCAATCACGCGCTGGCTGATAACCGGTTGCGAGATGCCGCCAATGGTCACGGTATTCGTTTGCGCCGAGACTTCCACTTTCAATTTCAAGCTGACGTCACGATTCGGATGGACTCGCGGTGTCATGTCAATATTCACGCCCACATCCAGATACGTGAATTGCGTATTCACCAGCGGACTTATGCCGCCCGCGGTCGTCCCTGTAAGTCCAATGCCAGATGAAAAACTGCCCGTTGCCACTGGTATGCGGTCGCCAATTTTCAGTTTGGCCGTTTGCCCGTCCACGGAGCGGACTTCCGGGTTTTGGAGAATCCTGGTGCTCGTGTCGGTCAAAACAGCATTCGCCGTAAGGCTCGGCAGGGTCACCGCGTAATCGTTGCTATTCAAATGCCGAAGATTGTTCAAGGTGATTGCGTTATTCGTCGTAGTGGAAGTCGTCGTTGTGCTGTTTGTCGTGGTGTTGACGTTGGGGTTGATCGCAATGCTGGCGTTTTGCCCCGGCAGGATTCCCAAATCTCTTAGCCGGTCCGTCCGGGCCTCTAAAACTTCCACCTGCACCACCACTTCGGGCTTTGCCTTGTCCACATCGTCGATCATCTTTTCCGCCAGCATCAGCCGGTCGGGCGTGTCCCTCACGATGATCGCGTTCTGCGAGTTGAGTTGTTGAACTCTCTTGATGTCCAGCAGCGATCGCAATCCTGTCACGATTTCCGTCAGGTCCTGCGGCTGCACCGTGTTCGAGAGATAAAATGTCCGAACCACCTGCTCTTCATAGTCCCGCCGCTTCTGCGGCTGATCGGGAATCACGAAGATGATGTTCTCCGTGACCGCCTTCACGAACGCCTTGCTTTCCAGTGACACGATTTCCAGCGCCTGTTCCAGCGTCACATCCGTCAAGTCCACCGTGATTCGCCGCGCAGGGAAGTCCGGGTCATAAATAATCGTCAATCCCGCCAGCTTCCCAATCGTGCCAAAAACAATTTTCGCGTCATCCGACATTTTCAAGGTGATGGGAGCGCGCGACAGCGGCTTGATCTCCGGCGGCATGGACGCCATCTCGGGTCTATTTGAATCTGTGGCCGGCTGCGCCGCGGCGTCCGCCTGTCGGTTCTTTTCCGCGATCAGCTGAATCGTAGCTTGCAGCTCTTGCTCCGCAACGGGGCTCGACGGATCAATCGTCTCCGCTCTTTGGAACTCTCCCGCCGCAGCTTGCAGATCGCCCTTCTTCCGCAGCGCCAACCCCTGCTTGATGTGGAATTCGCTGGCTTCAAACCGCACTTGATTCAGCCGGATCTTGAAATTGGCGTTGTTCGGGTCAGCTTTGAGGGCTTTTTGGTAGTAGTTGTAGGCTGCGTCGTAATCCTGCAGCTCCTCAGCCTTTTTGCCTTGATTGAATACAGGCTGGCCCTTCGGGCAGCCCGCGGCGAGCAGTCCTAATCCGGCACACAAAAATAGGCTTCCCCAGCGACGCATGCACACTCCGAGGCCTCGACGTTTGGCCAAAGCAGTCTAACATTCGATTTAGAGGCGCGGCAAGGTTGCTGGGGTTGGCTGTCTTCCAACCGCTAATGCCAACTAGCCAAGATTTCACACAGCAGTTATGATGGGAAGTTGTGGCTAAGCCCTCTAAAACCGCAGAGAAGTCCGCAAAGTCCGGCGAGCACATCGTAGCCCAGAACCGGGCCGCCGGCTATAACTACCATATTCTTGAGAAACATGAGGCCGGTTTGGTCCTCCACGGAACCGAAGTCAAAGCGCTCCGCGAGGGTAAAGCTAACATCCGCGACGCCTACGTCGATTTCAAGCCCAACAGCGCCTGGCTCGTTAACGCACACATTGCACAGTACTTACCGGGTGGCCCCTGGAACCACGAGCCCCTTGGCTCCCGCAAGCTTTTGCTTCACAAGCGCGAAATTCTCAAGCTTTACGGCCGCACCGAGGCTAAAGGTTTGACCGTCATCCCCTTGAAAATCTACTTTCGCAACGGTATCGCCAAGGTCGAAATCGCTCTGGCCCAAGGCAAAAAGTCGTGGGACCGCCGCCAGGACGAGCGCACCAAGGAAGCCCGCCGCGAAGTGGAACAATCCATGTATCGCAATCGGAGGCGATAAACGCACCATGCAGATCACGCTCGATACCAAGCCGTTCGCAGCACTCGAAACCGATGCCCTGGCTTCCTATGTTTTTGAAGAGACTGACCCCATCCAAGGCAGGATCGCCGAATTGGATCAGGCCGCCGCAGGCCTGCTTCGCAAACTCGCAAAAAGCGGCGAGCTAACCGGCAAGGCTCTCGAATTTACATTGGTCCACGCGCCCGGCGGGCTCAAGGCCGCCCGCCTCCTCCTCGTCGGAGCAGGGAAGCGCGAACAATTTAATGGCGCTACTCTCCGCAAAGTCACCGGCGCCGCCTTGCGCTATCTCAAATCACGCTCGGTCAAAAACATTGCGTTCGTTGTCCGCGAAGGCGACGCCACGGAAGAAACCGCCCAAGCCATCGCCGAAGCTACCATCGTCTCCAACTTCGAAACCGACAAATACAAGACCGACAAAAAGAACGAGAAGAACGTCGATACCGTCCTGCTCGCGGGCTACTCCGAAGCCGAACGCGCCGCCGGTGAAAAAGGCCTTTCGAAAGGCCGCATCATCGCCGAGGCCCAGAATTTCACCCGCGACCTCGTCAACGAGCCCTCCAACAAACTCACTCCTCGCATCCTCGCCGATAAAGCCGAAGCCATGGCCAAGCAAGCCGGCCTCGCCGTCGAAATCCTCGATGAGAAGAAAATCGCCGACCTGAAGATGGGCGCATTGCTAAGCGTTGCGCAAGGTGGCCCCGAGCCGCCGCGCGTTATGGTCGTCACCTACACGCCCGCAAATTTGAAACCCGGCGCCCCGGTGATCGGCCTCATCGGCAAGGCCGTCACCTTTGACACCGGCGGTATCTCCATCAAGCCCGCCGAAGGCATGGAAAAAATGAAGTACGACATGGCCGGCGGCGCCACCATGCTCGGCGTCATGCGCGCGCTGGCTGCGCTGAAACCAAACGTGAAAGTAATCTGCGTCGTTCCTTCCACCGAAAACATGCCCGGCGGAACCGCGCAAAAGCCCGGCGACATCCAGACCGCCATGTCTGGCAAAACCATCGAAGTCCTCAACACCGACGCCGAAGGCCGCCTCATCCTCGCCGACGCCGTCCACTACGCCAAGCAACTCGGCGCCACTCACTTAGTCGACGCCGCCACCCTCACCGGAGCCATCGTCGTCGCGCTCGCCAACATTAACGTCGGCGTCTTCGGCTCCGATCAAGCCTGGACCGACAAACTTCTCGCCAGCGCCAAATCCGTCGGCGAAAAAATGTGGCAGCTTCCCATGGACGATGAGTATCGCGAGTTCATCAAGGGCAGTTTCGCCGATATCCAGAATATCGGCAGCGGCAAAGGCGGCGGCTCCATCACCGGCGCCTGGTTCATCCGCGAATTCGCCGGCGACTCCCCCTGGATCCACTTGGACATCGCCGGCACCGCCTGGAACGACGACGCCAAGCCCTGGCTCGCCAAAGGCCCCACCGGCGTAGCCCTCCGCACTCTGGTCCACCTCGTCCTATCGTATTAGGGGGCATTGCGAAAAAAAGTGGGACAGACATTCCTGTCTGTCCCGTTATACCCATGCCCCACATTAAGCCGGACAGGCAAGAATGCCTGTCCTACCGTCACATCTTCTCCGGCGCCTCAATCCCCATCAATCCCAGCGCCCGCACCAGCTGCGCCTCCACCAATTCCGTCAACCGCAGCAAGAACGCCCGCTTCTGCTCATCCCCCTCCGACAAAATATGGTGCTTGTGATAAAAGTTATTAAACGCCTGCGCCAACTGAAACGCATACTTCGCCACAAACGCCGGCTCCTGCGTTCCAATCGCCGCGTCCACCGCATAATCCAGCGAACCCGCCGCAACCAGCAGTTCCCACAGCCCGTCTCCCTCGGCCCCGGAAAGCAACGCACCGGCGGATTCCTTTGTCACCTCAACGCTCGTCGCCCCCGCTTCCACACCCTTGCGCCGAATCCCGCGAATTCGCACCACCGCATACTGGCAATACGGCCCCGTCTCTCCCTCAAAACTCAGCGCATCCTTGAAATCAAACGCAATGATCGAAGTCCGCGTAAACTTCAGCAGAAAAAATCGCAGCGCGCCCACCGCAATCGCGTGCGCCGTGCGCCTCTGCTCTTCCGCACTCATGTTCGGATGCCGCTGCTGCACCTCCGCAATCGTCGCCGCCTCTAGTTGGTCCAGCAAATCATCCGCCTTCACGCCAAATCCCTTGCGCCCGCTCACTTCCACATACGGCTTCTTCGCCTCTTCCGGCGTTAGCTCATAGCCCATCTCCGCCGCACACCGAGGCGTCAGCGCCACAATCTCATACGACAAATGAATCGACCGCTCCGCCGCCTCCCCGTGTCCCAGCGCCCGCAACCCCGCCGCCACAACCTTCTGCAAATACGCCTGCCGCGCATCAATCACGTTATAAACGCAAGTCGCCGCCTCCCCAAAATGCGGTGCCGTCGGATCATTCTTCCCGCTCGTCGTGGCCCAAACCGTTTCCCCCTCCGAGGCATTCGGCCATTTCCGGTAATGAAAATCCTTCCCGAGCAACCCAAACTTCCAAAGCTGATACGCAATATCCTTCCCAACGTACGTCACCGTCCCATTCGACCGCACAATAATCTTGTCCTGCGTATTTTCCTCGTCCTCACTCTTCTCTGCGCCCTCTGCGTTCTCCGCGGCCTCCGCGTTAGTTTTTGAAGCTTCTTTCTTTTCCTCTTCCCAAGGCAAAATCCAACACCCCGCCATTTTGCCGCTAGTAGCCAACTGAATCGCCCCCGACTTCTTCAACATTTCAAACGCCCTATCCCAAAACTTCAAATGCAATATCTCGCTCTCCCGCGCCAGCAAATCGTAGTAAATCCCCAGCCGCGCCATCGTCCGTAAATGGCTACCCACAATCGCATCCGCCACCACTTGTGCCACTTCCGCATCCTCGCCCTTGCCTTCTTCAATCGCCTTCAGTGTCGTGCCGCGCAATTTCTCCGCCCGCGCCTTGTCCTCCGCAAAAAAGTGCGTCGCCTTCGCATACAAATCCCAGCAGTAGTAATCGAACTTCGGCTCCATCGCCATCATCTTCACGCCGATGGGCGTTCGTTGCTCCATCTGCAGAAACCCAATCACCACGTCCGCCACCTGCACCCCGGTGTTATCAATGTAGTTCTGAATCTGCACCCGGTTCCCCGCATGCCGCAGCACCCGCACCATCGTGTCGCCCAGCACCGCATTCCGAACATGCCCAATGTGCGCCGCCTTATTCGGATTGATGCTCGTATGCTCGACAATCACCTTCCCTTGCTTGCCGACCGATGGAGTCTCCCGGCCCTCTCGGCGCAACTCCGCGTTCGGCACCTGCCCCGACCCGGTCGGGGTGTCTCTGCGTTGTCCATTCTCTTTCCCCGCTTTTGCCTCCGCCATAGCGTTAGTCCAAAACCCCGCCCGATCGAAATATGCATTCAAATACCCCCCGCCCGCCACCTCGACCTTGGCGATCCCCTCCACCGGCCCCAGCCCATTCGCAATCTCTTGCGCAATCAGCCGCGGCGGCTTCTTCAGCCGCTTCGCCAATTCAAAACACACCGGCGAAGCCGCCTCCCCCATCTCAATTTTCGGCGGCCGCTCCAGCACGATCGCGATCTCCACGCCATACTTCTCGCGGATATGCCCCGCCAGCGCCTCGCGCAAGTGATTTGTCAGTGTCTGGTACACAGTTCCCCAGTGAACCTAAGTCTCATGAATGGAATCACGTCAGTATAGGAGATGCCGCCGAGAAGGGTCAAAGTCAGTAGGAGTGCGCCATCTGTTTGACACCTCTGGTCCGCGCCGATAGTATCAATTTGTATCCGACGGAGAGACAATTTCGCGCTGTAGTCCTACCGTTCGGCAGCGACCTGAATGAAACTCGCTTATTTTGATTGTTTTTCCGGCATTAGTGGCGACATGACGCTCGGCGCTTTGGTTGACGCCGGATGCGCTGTCGAGCATCTGCGCGCCGAATTGCAAGGCCTCCAAGTTCCCGGATGGGAGATTTCCACCGAAAAAGTGTGGAAGAACGGCATGGCCGCCACCTACGTCAAGGTCAAGACCGAGGATCAGCAGAAACATCGCTCGCTCAGCGCCATTCTCGAGATTTTGCAGAAATCGCAACTCGCTCCGAGGGTGCGCGAACGCGCGGCAGCGATCTTTACCAAACTCGGCGAAGCCGAAGCCCGCGTCCACGACGTGCCGATCGAAAAGATTCATTTTCATGAAGTTGGCGCCGTTGACGCCATCGTGGACATCGTAGGCGCCTGCATCGGCTTCCAAGCCCTCGGCATCGAAAAATTCGCCTGCTCCCCCCTGAACGTCGGCGGCGGCACGGCGAGAATGGCGCACGGCGTTTTGCCCGTTCCCGCGCCCGCCACCGCGAATCTGCTGCAAGGCAAGCCAACCTACTCCAACGGCGTGCAAAAAGAACTTGTCACGCCCACCGGTGCTGCTATCGTCGCGACACTTTGCGATTCCTTCGGTCCGCAGCCGCCCATGAGCGTCACCGCCATCGGCTACGGCGCTGGCACCGTCGACCTCGAAGGCCAGCCCAACGTTCTTCGCATTATGATTGGTGAAGCCGCCGAAAAAACCGTCGCCGGCTTCGACGAAGAGATTGCCGTCATCGAAGCCAACCTCGACGATATGAACCCGCAGATCTACGGCTACTTCCTGGAAAAAGCTTTGGCCGCCGGTGCCCTCGACGTTTACACCACGCCCGTGCAAATGAAAAAGAACCGTCCCGGCACGCTGCTTACCGTTTTGTGTAAACCTCAAGACACCAACGCGCTGATGTCGCTGATTTTTGCCGAGACGACCACCTTCGGCGCGCGCACCTATCGCGCACAACGCCGCGTGCTGCCTCGCGAGTTTGTAAGTGTGGCCACGAATTTCGGCGACGTGCGCATCAAAATCTCCCGCGTGAACGGCCGAATCCTGCACGTCGCCCCCGAATATGACGACTGCCGCAAACTAGCCGTCGAAAAAAACGTCCCGTTGCAGCGCGTGATCAGCGAAGCGTTGCGCGCCTATCAAGGAGGCTCGTGAATTATTGTTGCTTCCGTAGGGGCAAGATACTTCGTGCCCCTCTTCGATTTTTTCTCGGAACTGAAAACGGACCACTGAAAACTGACAACATTCAAAATGCCCGCTAAACCCAAATATTATTTGACCACGCCGATCTACTACACGAACGGCTTGCCGCACATCGGCCACACCTATTCGACGATCGTGTGCGACACCATTCGCCGCTACAAGCGGATGCGCGGCTACGACGTGGTGATGACCACCGGTACGGACGAGCACGGTGTCAACGTCGAACGCTCCGCAAAAAAAGCCGGCGTTCCCGAGTCCGAATTTGTTGCGAAGATGGCCGCCGAGTGGCGCGCCCTCTGGGACGAACTCGGCGTGCAGGGCGACGAATTTATCCGCACCACCGATTTAAAACACGCTCATACCGTCCAATGGCTTTTCAAGCAGTGCCGAGACAACGGCTTCGTCTACCCCGGCCACTACACTGGGCAATACTGCATCTACGACAACGCCTATGTGGACGTCAAACCCGGCGAGAATTGTCCCGACTGCGGCCGCCCCACCGAAACCGTCACCGAAGCCAATTTCTATTTCAAGCTTTCCGCATTCCAGAAGCCGCTTCTCGATTGGTACGCCAAGCATCCCAATTTCATTCAACCCGAGGCGCGCCGCAACGAAGTTCTTAGTTTTGTCGAAGGCGGTCTGCGCGATCTCAGCATCACGCGTACTTCGGTCCGTTGGGGCATTCCCGTTCCTGGCGAGGAGCCACACGTTTTCTACGTTTGGTTCGACGCGCTCACCGCCTATCTCAGCGCCGTCGGCGGCCCGCAGTACGAAAAAACTGGATACTGGCCTGCGGATGTGCATCTCGTCGGCAAAGAAATCATTCGTTTCCACGCGGTCTATTGGCCCGCGTTCTTGATGGCCGCCGGACTGCCGCTGCCGAAACAAGTCTGGGCGCACGGCTGGCTGCTCATGGACAGCGCGAAAATGAGCAAGTCGCTTGGCAACGTTGTCCGCCCGCGCCCCATCGTGCACGTTCTCGGCATGGACGCGCTTCGCTACTATCTTCTGCGCGAAACCGTCTTCGGCCAGGACGGCAATTTTAGTTACGACGCGCTAGTCCAGCGCTACAACAGCGACCTCGCCAACGGCCTCGGCAACCTCGCCAGCCGCACCGCCGCAATGATCGAAAAGAATTCCGGCGGCAAGATTCCCAAGCCCGGTGATCTTCAACCCCAGGACACCGCTCTGGCGGCCAAGGCGCAAGAGACGATTGGTGAAGTCCTCGAGCAGTACGACAAATTGGGATTCTCTCTCGCGCTGGAAGAGCTCTGGTCGCTCATCGCCGCAACAGATAAGTATCTGACCACCGAGCACCCCTGGTCGCTCGGCGAAACAGACGCCGACCAGAAACGCCGCGCCACAATTCTTTGGACCACTGCAGAAGTCCTGTGGATCGTCACGGTATTAACGCATCCCGTCTTACCGGAAAGCACCGCAAAGGTATGGACGCTGCTCGGTCAAACAGGGCAGCCCAGCTCTGTTGCCTTGGACGGACTACGCTGGGGACAGCTCGCTCCCGGCACGCCGCTTGGCAAGTCGCAAGCGCTTTTCCCGCGCATTGAGAAAGCAGAAGCAATCGAGAGGATGGAAGCCATGGAAAAGGAAGAACAAAAGCAACCGTCGCCGGTCACCACGCCCGCGCCTGCGAGCGCACCTGCTGTTGGCGGCGCTGCTACCGCCGCTGCGCCCGCGACCGCGGAAAAGATCGGCATCGAGGATTTTGCCAAAGTCGAGATGCGCGTCGGCCAGATCAAGACCGCCGAGCGCATCGTCGGCGCAGACAAACTGCTGAAGCTCACCGTGGACATCGGCACCGAGATTCGCCAGATCTGTGCCGGCATCGCCCAATATTACGAGCCCGAAAAACTGATCGGCCGCAAAGTCGCCGTCGTAGTGAATCTCGCGCCCCGCAAACTCCGCGGCGTCGAATCCAACGGCATGATAGTCGCCGCCTCCGTCGGCCCCGAAGGCCGTCCCGTCCTCGCCGGCTTCCCCGACGAAGACGTCGAAATCGGCGCCCGGCTCAAGTAGCACAGACACTCCTGTCTGTGCGGGGTTTGTGCTGAATGAAACGAAAGAGCGCAGGCAAGAGTGCCTGCGCTACAAAACCATGGAACTGATCGATTCACACGCGCACATTGATTTTCCGCAATTCACGGAGGACCGCGAGGCCATGCTCGAACGCGCCCGCGCGGCTGGAGTTTCCACATTGCTCGCCATCGGCACGGGTCCAGGACCAGAAAAATTGGATTCCGCTATCCCCTTCGCTGAGCAGCACGACTGGATTTACGCCACGATCGGGATTCATCCGCACGAGGCGGAACAGGTCACGCCAAAACATCTCGAGCAGCTTGCTGCTCTCGCCAAACATGAAAAAGTCATTGCCTGGGGCGAGATTGGCCTCGACTATTTCTACGATCACTCTCCGCGCGACGTGCAACAGCGCGTGTTTCGCGATCAAATGGAACTTGCACGCGAAGCAAAACTGCCAATCATCATTCATTGCCGCGATGCCTGGTCCGATTGCCTGAATTTGTTGGACGAAGTCTGGCGTCCAACCGGCATTGGTGGAATTCTGCACTGTTTTACCAGCACGCTCGAGGACGCGCGGCGGGGAATTGAAATGGGCTTTATGGTTTCGTTTGCCGGAAATTCGACTTATCCGAAAACACAGAACATTCGCGACGTTGCGAAGGTTTTGCCGCTAGAGAAAATTTTGATTGAGACGGACGCTCCGTATCTTGCACCACAGGCCTTCCGCGGCAAACGCAATGAGCCTGCCTATGTAGCGGAAGTGGCGCGTACAATAGCGAGTGTGAGAAACTTACGGCCAGACGAAGTTGCCGCCGCCACGTCGGACAATTTTCGGCGCTTCTTCGGTCTTGCCCGGCCGGCGCGTCTCGCGGCCTCAGGTCTCAAGGAAACGAGTTAGCTTGGGAGATACTCTATCGCCCTTCTGACGGTCAAAGAGATTTTTGATCTGGTCCGTGACGACCTCGCTTTGGTCGAAGAGGAACTCGCGCGGCAAAGCGATACGGCATTTCCGGACGTCTCGGAAATCACTGCCTATCTGCTCGGTGGAGGAGGGAAGCGCCTGCGCCCCGCGCTTTTGCTGCTCTCAGCGCGCCACGCGGGCCGTTCGGATCGCAGCGCCATTCGCCTCGCTGCCGTCGTGGAACTTCTGCACAGCGCAACGCTCATTCATGACGACGTCATTGACAGCGCGGACACGCGCCGCGGCCGTCCTTCGGCCAACTCACGCTGGGGCAATCATCGCAGCGTCCTTACGGGCGATTGGCTGTACATGCAGTCCTTCCAAATGGCCTTGGAAGAGCGCAATTTTCGCATTCTCGACATCCTCATCGATCTGACGCAGAAAATGGTCGAAGGCGAACTGATTCAACTTTCCAAGATTGGCCGCATTGACGTGACGGAAGATGACGCGCTGCGTTTGGCTACCTACAAAACTGCATGCCTCTTCAGTGGCTGCGCGCGTCTCGGCGCAGTGCTGGGCGGGCTCGAAGGCGAGGAAGAGCAAGCGCTCGCCGATTACGGCAAGTATGCGGGCTTGGCATTTCAATTGGTGGACGATTTACTGGATTTTACGGCGTCGGCGCAGCAACTGGGAAAGCCGGTTTTGAGCGATCTGAAAGAAGGCAAAGTCACGCTGCCATTGATTTACGCAATGGAAAATGGTCATCGTGACGCGCGCGAAATGGTCGCGCGAGTTCTTGCCGAAAAAGAATTCAATTCCGTCCGTCCGGAGACCATCGTTTCACTGGTGCATGAATCGGGCGCGCTCGATCGCGCGCGAAACCTCGCGCACGACTACGCGCAACGCGCCAAGGCTTGCCTCAACGGCGGCGGAGATTCGGAATATTATCGCGCGCTCGCCACGCTCCCAGACTTCATCCTCGAACGCGAGAACTGAGGCGGTTTGCAGTCGACAGTTGATAGTTCACAGTAAGAAACTTCCGATCGTGGGCGATGAAAGTTTCTCTTCCATTCAAAGTCGTTTACCACGAGCGGTATGATTTGAACCTTGGCCCGCACGTTTTTCCCTCGCAGAAATTCCGTCTTATTTACGAAATGCTCCTTCGCGAAGGCATCGCGACGAAAGATGATTTTCTCCGCCCCGAACGCGCGAGCGACGAGGACATTCTGCGCGTGCACACCGCGGAGTGGGTGCGCAAACTGAAGACCGGTGCGCTCACTGCCAGCGATGTGATGCTTTTGGAAGTGCCGTATTCTCCTGAGCTGGTCGAAGCGGTGTGGCTTGCGGCGGGCGGGTCGATTCTTGCGGGGCAGTCGGCGCTGCGCGACGGGTTCGGTTCGAATCTCAGCGGCGGTTTTCATCACGCGTATCCGGGGCACGGCGAGGGATTCTGCGCGATTCATGATGTGGCAGTGGCGATTCGAAAGCTGCAAGCGGATGGCGCGGTGAAAAGAGCCATGGTCGTGGATACGGATGTGCATCATGGCAACGGCACGGCCGCCATTTTCAGCAAGAATCAAACAGTTTTTACGATTTCCATTCATCAGGAGAACAACTATCCCGCGCACAAGCCGCCGTCGAGCATTGACTTGAATATGGCGGACCGCGTGGGTGATGAGGAATATCTGGATGCGTTGCTTCCGGCGGTTCAAACAGCGCTCGATGAGTTTCAGCCGGAGATTCTCTTTTATGTGGGTGGCGCCGATCCTTATTGCGAAGACCAACTCGGAGGATTGTCACTGACGAAAAAAGGATTGAAGGAGCGCGACCGCAGAGTTTTTGAGGAAGCGCGCAAGCGCAAGATTCCGGTGGCGACAACTCTGGCAGGCGGATACGCGCGGCGCGTCGAAGATACCGTTCAAATTCACGTCAATACGATTCTCGCAGCGCGAGAGGTTGCGGAAAAGTATCCGCAGACTTCCTCGACGCACGGCTAGGGCGTCTTGCTGCTAGCCGCCGGAGCAATTGTTGCGGCAAGCGCGCGGCGTACCGCAGCAGTCAGATCCTGTTCGAACGCAAGCGGCTCGAAACCGTCCGAGCGGAATGCGGTTTTTCCCTCGCGGTCAATCACAATGACGGTGGGGAAAGAGTTGACGGCAAACAGCCGTTCCAAGCCATCGGCAAAGACGACGGTTGTGCGCGGCTTATCCTCCGCGAGGTAGGGCGGCACGAGAGTTTCGTCTTCATCGCAATCGGCCGCGAGAAATAACGCGTCGGGGTTCCCCTGGAATTCCGATGCCACGTGCGCGAAGAGCGGCTCCAGGTAGTGGCACGGGCCGCACCAGGTAGCCCAAAAATTCACGACGAGGACTTTACCCTTTGCGTCTTTCAACGAGAACGGAGTGCCCTCCGGCGCTTTGCGGAGCGTGAACTCCGAGAGTTCATGG
Source organism: Acidobacteriota bacterium (assembly GCA_013289835.1). Lineage (GTDB taxonomy): Bacteria > Acidobacteriota > Terriglobia > Acidiferrales > UBA7541 > Acidiferrum. Next base: position 53,886 of record JABCZG010000005.1, read on the forward strand.
GCATCCGCATTTCGTTTGGTTTTCGGGCCGTTTGCGACCTCGGAGACCTCATCGTACGTTTTGAGGAGATACTCGCCTAATCCGTCGTCGGAGCCGTGCGCGAGCCGCCAAACATTTCCCAATTTCTGGCGGATGGCGCGGCGACCGGTGGCGCCGCTCGAGGAATCGCCCAGCGCGAACGCTCGAGCGTATTGTTGAATCGCAGTGTGGAGATCTTTTTTCAATTCGGCGATTTCGCCGAGCTGTTCGGCGGCCGAAGCGCTGGGCAAGACAGCGTAGCTGGCTTCAAAATCTTTTTGCGCGGCGGAGGCGTCTTTCAATTTGATCTCAAGCCGTCCGCGCAAAAACAGGACGGAGGAACGATCGCGTTTTCGTTCGGCGGCCCACTCTTCCTGCGAAATCCGCGGGGATTTGTCCTCAGGGGAACTTCGGTCCACAAAGTCGAGCACGCGGGATGCGTAGTGGGCGGCGCGGCGTAGGCCGGCTTCGTCACCGGTGCGTTCCAGAAGCTGAATACTGAGGATGGTCATGGAGATATCGTCAGATTTAAGGGCAACGATGCGTTCCGCGTAGTTGGCAGCGCAGGCGTTATCGCGCAGCTGAATACATGCTTCGACGAGCGCGCGGTAGATTTGAGGCCTCTGCGGCGATTCGGGAAATTTAGACAGATAGTACTCCAGATTGCGGACCAGAGCGGCGCGGTCATTCCCGGCATCTGCGATGGCATGCTGAAGTGCCTCCTCAGGCGAGGGCAGCTTTGCAGACGGGGCTTGTTTCGCGGCACCTTCTTTCGAAGTCTGTGCAGGCGGAGCCTGTTGGTTTTGTGCGGCGGCCACTGCGCGTACCGATACTCCGAGGGCGCAGGAAAATAGCGAGGCGATAGCACGCGCGAAGAAACGCCGGGGTGGCATGGAAAGAGATTCTAAAGGTATCGGGGAGAATTGTCGCCAGTTCTCGCGCGATTTCTGAAACGCTAGGGGGCGCCAGCGGCGCGCGCATCATTCGAACCGCTTACGCGAATGTCGCCGGAGACGGTATGCACTTCCACGCGGCCGCCGCCTGTTCCCATGTGGGCGCGCAGAGTGCGCTTGCCCTGTTCCTCGATGACGATGGGAATGTCGGCGCGAATTTCGCCGGAGACTGCTTCTGCTGACAGGTGAAAATTCGAAGAAGCGGGAACGTTCAATTGGACGCCGCCGGAAATTGTTTTGAGTTCCCAGTAGGAGTCCGCGCCGGGGTTTCCCATGACGGAGACGAGGCCCGAGGCGGCATGGGCCTTTACATTATTCATCGCGCCCTGGATTTCGACTTCTCCGCTGCCAGCATTTGCATCCACCCGTCCACCAGGCTTGGACACGCGAATGACTCCGGCGACGGCATTCGCGATCACATCGCCTTTGACATTTGAAACGGTGACGCTTCCAGAGACGCTGGAGATTTTTACGTCGTTGCCAATATCCGTGGCCGAGACCGATCCGCTCGTGCTATTTAGCTGAGCATCGCGATCGATCTTCTCGACGCTGATCACTCCGGAAACAGCCTGCACTTTGACGGGACCACGTATTCCGCGAATCGTTTGCGCGCCAGACACCACGTTGGCGCTCAGTTCCGTGTCGTGCGGCACTTGAATGCTGTAGGTGATAGAGAGGTTGCGCAGGTGGGCGTCTTCTTTGCCGATGCGAATGGTGTCGCCCCGCTGCTCGACCGGGGGATTTGCAAGCGTGTCACTGAGACGTTTCTGAGGCTTGTCAAAACCCATTCCAGAAGCGCGCACGTCTGCGTGGATGTGTACTTTGCCGTCGGCGCTTCCGGTGATGTCCACGTCGCCAGCGGTATTTGTGAGTTCCAGGCGAATCGGGCCGGACACAGTAAAAGTGCGCTCAAAGCTGCCGCTGACCGAGGGCCCGACGTTGCAACCGACCACGACAAAGGCTGCGGTAAGCACGGCGACGTGCAGGCTAAGATGGCGGTGACGCGGCATTCATCCTCCGAAAAGACCCAGAAATCTGCTCTGGCTACTTCCACTAATAGTTACGCAAGACAAGAGGATTATGTTCCCGAAGTAGCTTTGGCGGAAGGCTTCTTGCGCGACGAAAGAGTCTCGTTCAGGGAGCCTTGGCGGTAGCCCTCCAAGTCCAAAGCGACGTAAGAGAAGCCGGCGGCTTTCAGGCGTTCCGCGATGGTCGCGGACATTTGCAACGAGAGCGCGCGTGGCATCTCTTCCGGCGCAATTTCCACGCGCGCCAGTTGGTCATGCAGGCGCACACGGAATTGGCGGAAGCCCAACTCGCGCATGGCGGCTTCGCCGCGCTCCACTAATGCGAGACGCTCCGGGGTGACCTCCGTGCCGTAGGGCAGGCGCGAGGCGAGGCAGGCGGAGGCGGGGCGGTCCCACGTGGGCAGGGCAGCACGCTGCGAGAGCATTCGAATCTCTGCTTTGCGAAGGCCGGCGTCCAAGAGCGGCGCGAGGACTTGATGATTGGCGGCTGCGCGATGGCCGGGGCGGAAGTCGAGTGTGTCATCGGCGTTTACGCCGTAGGCGACGGCGGCAAATCCGTGGGCGACCGCGAGCTCGTCGAGTTTGGAGAAGAGCTCGTCCTTGCAGAAGAAGCAGCGATCGGGCTCGTTCGCGCGGTAGGAGGGATTTTCCATTTCATATGTTTCGATGAATTCGTGCCGAACGGCCAGCTTGTTCACGAACTCTTCCACCATGGTGCGATCATGGGCGGAAAAGCTGGGCGAGAGCGCGGTAACGATTAAAGCGTGATCGCCAAGCGCTTGGTGCGCTGCCCACGCCAGATACGCGGAATCCGCGCCGCCCGAGAGAGCAACGATGACGGAAGAAAGGTTAGCAAGCCGAGAAAGAAGCAGGGCTTCTTTTTCATCCGCGCCCGCGAGCGTTCCTTCGCCGGAGAGAATTTGAATGAGGTTATTCATCGCAGTGCAAAGTATATCGCAGAGTGCGGCTGACGCCGCAGTTTCTCGAAAGCGCGCACGGGCATCACTTGAAATCCAAGAGAATGTCTACGGTTGCTTTAGCGGGGTCGGTTTGCAACCAGTGTCCTACGTTGTCGTAGTGCACGGGCAATTCGCCGAAAACTTGTTCTTGATGAACCTGCAATTTTTGGAGGAGTTCTTCGAACTTGGCCTTGTCGAAGACATTTCCCGAGGCGATGGTCCAGGCGGCGTAGACTTTGCGTTCGCCGGCAAGGGAGAGCCCGGTGAGGACCATTTTGCCGTAATGATATTGGGCGCCTTCTTGAACGCTCACTGCGTAAGAGACGGTGTGCGCGTCATCGTCATACGTTGGAACAAAATTCAATTTTGCGTCGAGGTAGCCGTGATGGCCATACTCTTCGCGAATGCGATCCCAGCCTGCTTCCATTTGCATGCCGTCGGCGACGTCACCGGGCTTGACGCCCAGCAGGCCGGTCAGAGTAAATTCCGACAACAACGTGTTTCCCGTCCAATGAACCTCTTTCCAGTGATATACCCCGCCGGGCGTCACCGGCACGTAGACAGGAATTTGATCGGGAAGTTTCTGATTGGGATTGCCCATCAGGCGAACTTCCGGTGGCCCGAGTTTGGCGCGCAGATAGCCCTGCTGCAGATAGATCGGACGAATGGACTCCGTGAGGAACAGGTCAATGGTCATGCGCGAATAAGGCTTCCCTAAAACTTCGGAGAGATGCTGTTGGACGGCATGCGAGGCGGCCAGCGAGGAATCGCTGAATTCCACCTTGGACATCGTCATGGTCGCGCCTTCGATGCGGAATTCCTGGACGTTGCCTTCGCCGGCGGGATTGGCGATCACCAAGTGTTCGAGTGAGACTTGGAGCCCTTTTGCGGCCAGCAATTCGTTCACGGCTTCCGCGGCTAGATCCACCGCGGTGCCGCCTTCGGGCAAAGTTCCGTCGAAGAAGGAAAGTTTCTTGCGGATGGCGTCGGTGAGTTCGGAGTCCGCGAACCAAGGAATATTGTCAAAGTAAGCCGGGATGCGGGGCGATTCCTCGACATGATACGTCACCGACACGCCTTGGCCGCGCGTTTGAAAGCTGTAATTTACTTTGGAAAAGAGGCCGCTCTTTACGAGCCGGTCGGCGGCGGCTTGGAGATCGTCTTTTCCAACTTGCGAGCCAATTTGCAATTCGGTCAGAGATAGCACTTGCGCTTCAGTGAGGATTTTGACGCCCTCGACGTGGAGTTCGCGGAGGGGCGCGGTTGCCGCTGGAGGCGCTTGAGCATCGGCTGGGCGGGAGGCAGTGAGTAGAAAGAAGGATATGGCGCACACGCACAACCGCGAGATTCGAATCATGCGTTTATTTTAGCGGAAAACGGACCCGGCTACTCTACTGTGACGGATTTCGCCAGGTTGCGCGGCTGGTCCACGTCGCATCCGCGGCGTACGGCGATGTGATAAGCCAGCAACTGCAGAGGAATTATTTCGAGCAAGGGTACGAGGATCTCCGGGGCGGGCGGCAGCTCGATGATGTGATCGGAAGCTTCGCGAGCGAGATGATCGCCGTTGGTAACGATGGAGATGACGATGCCATCGCGCGCTTTGACTTCTTTAATGTTCGAAACGCTCTTTTCATAGCGAGTCATCGCTTCGGGGTCGGATTCATCGCGCGTCGCCAGAACCACGACCGGAAGATTTTCATCGATGAGCGCGTTGGGGCCATGCTTCATTTCGCCGGAAGGGTAGCCTTCGGCGTGAATATAAGAGATTTCCTTCAGCTTCAGAGCGCCTTCGAGCGCGATCGGGTAGTGAATGCCTCTGCCCAGGTAGAGAAAATCGGTGTGGCGGAAAAATTGGCGGGCGAGATTTTCGTAGAAGCCGGTTTCATCCGCTTGCAAAATCATTTCGATTTTGTGCGGAATGCGCGTGAACTCTTGCATCAACGCTCTGGCGGTTTCCTCCGTCATTTTGCCGCGCACCTGGCCGAGGTAGGAAGCGAGCAGAAGCAAGGCGGTCAATTGTGCGGTGAAGGCCTTCGTTGAAGCTACGCCGATCTCCGGGCCGGCGTGCGTTGGAATGGTTCCCGCGGCTTCGCGGGTGATCATGGAGCCGATGACGTTGCAGATCGCAAGAGTCGGAGAGCCTTTGGTTTTTGCTTCGCGCTGGGCCGCTAGCGTGTCTGCGGTTTCGCCAGACTGGCTGATGCACACGGTCAGCGTTTTCGAGTCGATGATGGGATCGCGATAACGGAATTCGCTGCCGTAGTCCACTTCGACGGGCACGCGCGCCAGGCGCTCGATCATGAATTTCCCAGCCAGCGCGGCATGCCAGCTGGTGCCGCAAGCCACGATGCGCACGTTATGAAATTCGCGGAAATTCTTTTCCGTGATTTGCATTTCATCGAGGAAGACTTTTCCGGTGTCCTGCGAAATGCGGCCGAGCAGGGTGTCGCGCACGGCGCGGGGCTGCTCGAAAATCTCCTTCTGCATGAAATGCTTGTAGCCGCCCTTTTCCGCCATGATGGGATCCCACGCCACGTGTTGGGCGGGGCGTTCGACGGGGCGGCCGTCGTGGTCCATGACATGCACGCCTTTGGCGGTGAGAACGGCAATATCGCCGTCGGCGAGGAAGAACATCTCGCGGGTGTGCTGAAGCAGGGCGGGGATGTCGCTGGCGACGAAATACTCTCCCTTACCAAGACCAATCACCGAGGGCGGGCCGAGACGAGCAGCGACGATTTTTTGCGGATCCTTGGCGGACAGAAAAACCAGGGCGTAAATGCCGCGCAATTCCTTCAGCGAACGGCGCACGGCTTCCTCAAGAGGGACGCCGCCTTGCGAATTCTTTTCCACGAGGTGCGCCACGATTTCCGTATCAGTTTCCGTGGCGAACTTGTGGCCTTCTTTTTGCAGCTTTTCTTTCAGTTCGAGGTAGTTTTCGATGATTCCATTGTGCACGACGACGATCTGGCCGGTGCAGTCGCGGTGCGGATGAGCATTTTCTTCGGTGGGACGGCCATGAGTGGCCCAGCGTGTGTGGCCGATTCCGTAAGTGCCTTCGATTGGCGATTTAGCGATGACCTCTTCGAGGTTTCGAAGTTTTCCAGGTGCTCGGCGAATCTCGAGCTTGCCATCTTGTGTGACGACAGCGATACCCGCCGAATCGTAGCCGCGGTATTCCAACTTACGAAGTCCTTCGATGATGACGGGGACAACTTTCTTAGGGCCGATATAGCCGACAATTCCACACATGCCGGGTTTCTCCTGAGAGCGATTTCAAAAGCGTAACATGCCCGCTGCTTCTGGACCGTGAAATCGCGGCACGGTGACGCGAATGAGCTTACGGTTGCTGGGCGGAATCCGGGGCCTCGACGAGCTCATAGGACTTAAGCTTATCTCCGACATCGAAATGGAGCGTAACGAGCGCCGTCACGGGCTTCAGCGTCTCCGTATCCACGTGGTGGACGAGAACCACCACTGCGCGCGGATCATTCGATGCTTGCAAGGGAAAGCCTTGCGAGCTGAGGTAGACGACAACTCGCGATTTTGTCGAGCCCTCGGGCAGTTGGGCGTCCAGCAATTCGTCAATCTGGCGCAAACGCGGGTCAGAGGTGTGGCCCCCCGCCTTGCAGCCGGTGAGCGGCAGCATCAGGACAATTCCCAGCAAGGCGCAGAGCTTCAACGATCTGCTGGAACTCGCGGTGCGGCGGGGCGGTGGAGTCATAAGTTGGCCAGGCTATTCAACGATTTCGAAGCGATATTCTTCGATGACCAGGTTGGTGAGGACTTCCTTGGAAATGCGCTCGAGTTGTTTTTGTGCTTCTTCGCGGCTCCAGCCGTCGAGGTTGAGGACGAAGAATTTTCCCTGGCGGACGTCTTTTATGGCGGCGTAGCCCAGTCCGGCAAGCGCATGCTGAATGGTCTGTCCTTGGGGATCGAGAACGGTTCGTTTGGGCATTACCCAGACGTGTGCTTTCATGCGGCTAGTATAGCATTGCCTTCAAGTGCTTCGCGCTTCGCGGCGTTCCGTAGCGAGATCAAATGCGTGGAGGAATCCCATTTCCACGAGCTTCAGGAGCTCTTCTTGATTGAGCCCCATGCGCGCGGCGTTTTCATACTCCGTTTGCAAGGTGGTATGGAACATGGCGGGATCGTCGGTGGAGAGGACGACGGGTATTCCGTGGCGCAGGAGCTTGGGCAGCGGATGGTCTTCAATTGTTGCGTGTTTGCGGCCGAGCTGGAGCACGAGTGCGCCGGTTTTCAGGTTGCTGCCGGGACAGATTTCGAGGGGGAGTCGCCGTTCTGCGAGGAAGTCCATTAAAGCCGGATCGCGGATCGCGGCAATGCCATGGCCGATGCGTTCGACGCCCAGAAGTTCGATGGCTTCGCGGATTTTTTCGGGGCCGCCGGTTTCGCCGGCGTGCATCAAGCGATGCAGCCCGAGTTCGGCGGCTTTGTCGTATGTGGAACGAAACGCTTCGGTGGGAACGCTAAGTTCATCGCCGCCGATGCCGAAGGCGACGATCGCTTTCGAAGCGCAACGCTTGGCGAGTTCGACCACTTTCATGGCTGCTTCTGCGCCGAATTGGCGCGCGGCGTCGAAGACCCAGCGAAATCGCAGGCCACGGCGTTCGAACGGCTCGGTGGCGCGGAGGAGAGCTTCGAAATTGGCTTCGGGTTGCTGCTTTCGCAGGAGCATCACGCCGACGGACAAGGTCACTTCGGTGTAGACCACGTTCTGCGTAAGCAGGTGTTCCGCGAGATCGCGCGCGATCAGGGCGTAATCCTGCGGGTCGCGAAGAAAAGAAGTCACCCATTTAAAGGCTTCGATGAACTCGGGGAAATTACGATATGCGTAACGTCCGCGAACTTCCGCCTCTGTCATGGCAACGCCATGACGGGCGGTGAGCGCGCACACGGTTGCCGGCAGGATGGAGCCCTCGAGATGGAGATGAAGCTCCGCCTTGGGCAGTGAAAGAATGCGATCGGAGAGCAGAGGTGACGTCATTCGCGAAAGGTCAATGTGGTAGCTGCGGCCGTCCGGCGTTCACCCAGGCGGTAAGCCAAAAGGAGCCAACGTCGGTGGCGGCGTCGGAGAGCTGGCGAATCAGGATGGCTGCGGCTTGGTTGTAGAAGCGATCGTAGTATTCGTCGGTGAACGAACTTTCGCCGTGGCGCGCGCGGCGGTCGGCTAGAAGAACGGTTTCGAGCCAGCTGTGGGAACTGAGGCAGGCTTCGAAGGCGTAGTCCGTTGGGTCGCTGATAAAGACGGCGTCATTAGGCCGCATGGGGAAGAAGGAAGAAAAGCGGTCAATCAGCGTGGTTCCGAAACGTTCGTTGATGCCGGTCTGGCCGCTGAGGTGGCCGTCGAAATTATCTGTGGTGTTGAAGGGGTCGTGGGCCTCGGCCACGTAGTTCGCGAGGATGGCGGCGTCCACTCTTGCGTCATCCCACTTGCCGGCCTTCATGGCTTCCGTCAGTTTTTCGCTGTAGACGCCGATCTGCCAGGGAAGCAGACCGTTGGCGTCCAGTTTCGCCTTGCCAAATTTGGTGACAGCGGCTTTGTATTCGCGGGGGAGCGCCTCGAAAGGAAATCGGCCGTACCTGTCGAGAAACAGGAAATGATTGTGGCGCTCCAGGGGGGATTTTGCGATGGAGTCGAGAGGGTCGGTTACGTGCTGGACGAGCACGCCGCGACTTGATTCGAAAAAGAACCGGATGTCAGACGGCAGAGTGTCGATTGCCTTGTTCACGACCAGGCGCTGGCCGTTCCTTCCCCAGGCACGCGATGCTTGAGCAGAAGTCAGGAAAAGCACGAAGACCGCAAGCGAGGACGCGGCTCGTTTACAAGGATGGTGATAAGCCCACCGTTGCATTCTGCAATTCCCTCTAAACGCGATTGGCCGCTCTCAACGTACTGTGCTTCCGGCCATAAAAAGAATAAAGCACCAGCCCCAGGATCATCCAGACAAAGAAGCGGATCCAATTCATGATCGGCAGGCCCGCCATCAGCAGGACGCACGTGATGATCGTAAGAGCCGGCGCGAGTGGACCGCCCGGAGCGCGGAAAGCGCGCGGCCTATCCGGCTCGCGATAGCGCAGAATCAGCACTCCTCCCGCTACCAGAGCGAACGCGAACAGCGTGCCGATGTTCGAGAGATCGGCGAGCGTTCCAATATCGAGAAGGCCTGCGGGAATTCCGACCACGAATCCGGCCATCCAGGTGGAAAAGTCTGGCGTTTGAAAACGTGGATGCACGCGGCTGAATATTTTTGGAAACAGGCCGTCGCGCGACATCGCGAACCAGACGCGCGCTTGCCCGAGCTGGAAAACCAACAGGGAAGAGATCATGCCCATCAATGCGCCGATCAGAACGATCAGGCGAACACCGGTGAAATGAAGTTTCCTGAGGGTGTTCACAACGGGCGCGGCGTCGTCCACCAGGGTGTCCCACTTCACCAGTCCCGTAAGCACCACCACCACCGCTATGTAGAGCAGAGTGCAGATGATTAGAGTTGCGATGATACCAATGGGCAGATCGCGCTGGGGGTTTTTACATTCCTCGGCAGCGGTCGAGACGGAGTCGAACCCGATGTAAGTGAAGAATACGATCGAGCCGCCTGTCAATATGCCGGGCCAGCCATTCGGGGCGAAGGGATGATAGTTCGCGGGAATAATCAATTTTGACGCGAAGGTCACGAACACCAGGATGGCGACAATTTTCAGAAACACCATGATGTTGTTGGTGCGCGCGGATTCTTTGATGCCGCGCACCAGGATCACGGTTAGGAGCATCACGATGATGAACGCGGGCCAATTGAATCCCATGTGCCAGCCGGGGCCGTAGAGCATGTTGCCCTGCAGGTCTGATAATCCTGTGGGGAGATAAGCCGGTGAAATCCAGCGAGGATTTGGATGCACGCCGAACCAGTCGAGCAAGTTGACCATGTGCTGGGAGAAGCCCACGCTGACGGCCATATTGCTGACGGCGTACTCGAGGATCAAGTCCCAGCCGATAATCCAGGCGACGAGTTCTCCCATGGTGGCATATGTGTATGTGTACGCACTGCCGGCAATTGGAATCATCGCGGCGAGCTCGGCGTAGCACACCGACGCGAATCCACAGGCGATGGCGACGAGGACAAACGAGAGAGCAATCGCAGGCCCCGCGCCGGGGCGTCCGAACGAAGCGGAATGGTGAATCAAATATTCAAGAAGAGGGGCGTTCAGGATGGAAGAGGCTTGAAACTTTTGTCCCGCGATGGCCGTGCCGACGATCGTAAAAATGCCCGAGCCGATGACCGCGCCAATTCCCAGCGAAGTCAGGCTCAGCCAGCCAAGTGACTTTTTTAATCGGACTTCCGCATTTTCCGAATCCGAAAGAAGTTGATCGATGCTCTTGCAACAGAAGAGGTCTGATCCCACCCATGCACTCCGATCGCGTCCGGGCAGTCCGGAAGCCTGACGTCATTCGAAACGGTCTTGGGGAACGAAGCTGGGCCTCAATGTACCCTGAGACGCCCCGGCACGCAACTTGTTGGCGCAGGCCGTGTTCCGCGCCAGCTCTTAGGCGTTACGCCTGTTCGAGCTGTGCGTACCGCTCGATAAACTTCTTGGTTCCGCGGCCCGGAAAACTGACCGAGATGCGGCGATCCTCGTCGTCGCCTTCGACGCCCACAACTGTCCCAACGCCGTAACTTGGGTGGCGCACTTTTCTGCCGAGCATGGGATTGGCGTCGCCACCTCGCTTGACTGCGGGACGCCCAAATGACGGAGAGCTTGCCTGGCGCCGTGGTGCGGGGGTCGCCGGTTTTGTTTCGCCGCGCACGCGCCGCAAGAATTCTTCGGGCGAATACGAATACTCCGGGTCAGGTTCGTAGCGGCGTTTTTCCCCGATTTCAGCCATCGAACCGCGGACGGTGTCTACTAGTTCGCTGGGGATTTCTGCCAGGAAGCGCGACGGCAGGGACGCGCGCAGTTGCTGCTCGTTTCCAAAAATGCGCCGGTAGACGGCGCGCGTCATCGTCAGAGACCGCCGTGCGCGCGTCATTCCCACGTAGACCAGGCGCCGCTCTTCTTCGACGCCTTTGTCTTCGTTCAAGGCGCGGCTGTGCGGGCAGATGCCCTCTTCCATGCCAGTCAGGAACACGTGGTCGAATTCCAGCCCTTTTGTGCTGTGAAGCGTAATTAATGTCGCGCCAGGTTTGCCGTCATATTGATCGGCGTCGCTGACCAGCGCCGCGCCGTCCAGAAAGTCGGTAAACGTTTCGCCGGCCTCCATGCTTTCAGCGACGGCGCGCGTGAGTTCCTCCAGATTTTCGATTCGTGCTACGTCTTCGGGCGTGTTGCGGTCTTTGAGCATCTCCATGTAGCCGGATTCTTCCAGAACCGTTCGCAGGAACTCGGCCGGCTCCTTCTCCGCTAACGCCACTTGGAGTTTGCCAATGAGATCGCGGAACGCGCGCAACGGCGTAACGGCGCGGCCCGCCGAAGCGCCGGAGACGAACTTTTCGATCGCGGCCCACAGCGATGACCCGTCCACGCGTGCTGCCTCTCGCAAGGCATCCACTGTGGTCTTGCCAATCCCGCGCGGGGGCACGTTGAGGACGCGCAACAAAGAAATATCGTCTTCGGGATGCATGGCCAGCCGGACGTAGGCCAACGCATCTTTCACTTCCGCGCGATTGTAGAAACTGAATCCGCCGACGAGCTTGTAACGCAGGCCGCGCCGCCGGAACACCTCTTCGAAAGCGCGCGACTGGAAATTGGTGCGGTATTCCACGGCGCATGTCTGATCGGAATCGTCGTTGATGATGCGCTCGAGTTCACCCGCGACGAATTCCGCCTCGGCCTGCGCGTCCCGCGCTTCGAAATACTTAAGGTTGATTCCCTCGCCCTTTTCCGCGCTGAGGGATTTTCCCAGGCGCTCCGGATTGTTGGCCACGACCGCGCCGGCGGCGTTGAGAATTTGCTGTGTCGAGCGGTAATTGCGTTCCAGCTTGACGATGCGCGCTGCCGGAAAGTCTCGCGAAAAACTAAGCAGGATGGAGACATCCGCGCCGCGCCACCGATAAATGGATTGGTCCTCGTCGCCTACCACGCAAACATTTTGCTGAGGTCCTGTGAGCAGCCGCATTAGTTCGTACTGCACACGGTTAGTATCCTGGTATTCGTCTACGTGGATGTATTGGAAGCGCGCTTGCCACTTCATTCGTGTAGCCGTGGATTCCCGCAACAATCGAGCCGAACGCAAAAGGAGATCATCAAAATCCAGTGCCTTGCTATCCTGAAGCAACTTTTCATACGCGGCAAAAATATCAGCCGTGCGGCGCCCATTTTGGTCAAACGCTTCGGCGCGCATTTGCTCAGAGCTTTGTCCATGATTTTTTGCGTAGCTGATGCGGCTCAGGACGTTGCGAGGCGTCAGGCTGTCGTCATCAATCTGCAGCTTGGCCATTGCGAGTTTTACAGCGGCAAGTTGATCGTCATCGTCGTAGATGGAGAAGTCCCGGGGAAGTCCGGCCGCTGCCGCTTCGCGCCGCAGAAGCCGCGCGCAGAGTGAATGAAAAGTCGAAAGCCAGGGCTGCGCGGGCGGAATCCCTGCGCGCAGCAGCAGTTCCGAGACGCGATTGCGCATCTCTTCCGCGGCTTTGTTCGTGAAGGTGACTGCAAGGACAGCTTCAGCGGGCACGCCGTTGGCTATCAGATTGGCCATGCGATAGGTGATGGCCCGCGTCTTGCCCGTACCGGCGCCTGCCAGGATCAACACAGGGCCTTCGACCGTTTCCGCTGCAAGCCGCTGCTCAGGATTCAATTCGTCGAGGAGATTCAGCATTTTTCCGGGGTGGTGAGTGAAAGTCTGCACAAGTCATGGTAGCCGAGCGGAACGAGCGGCGCAAACCAGCTGAAATTGGTCGCACGGTTTTTCGCAGGCTTCGTTGACGCTTGTGCTTAGATCTGTCCCGGCCGGCTCAAGTCAATCTCGAAGTACGTCAGCGACCGGTTCTTCTGCATCACCAGTATGTCCGGGATGTAGAGATGAGCGGTGCTCAAAAGGTCGAACTGTCCTTGCAAATCAAAGTAGAGCAGCCCTTGAATGGTGCTGTGCGGAGCGGAGACATTGGTTGGAATCGCCGCATTCTGGGCTTGCGTCTGCAGTTCCGTCCAGTTCTTGTCCTTTCCGGTTTTCGGCGCGCCTGCCGGAACAGGAAAAGGGAATTTCCTTTTCGCGGTCGGGTCCTTGGCGCCCGGCCTCAACACGGCGTCCGCCAACTCCCCGGCGGTAAGAGGCGTTAGTTCTTGCCGGTTGTCTTCTTCGATGGCCACTGACATGCGGATGCGATCGAGGTTTATTTTCACGCTGTCGTCTGAATCGTTTCGAAAGGCGACCTGCACCGCGAGGACTCCAGCCGCATAGGGCGACTTTTTCGGGAATTTCTCCTTGTAGAGACGCACGTCCGTCCACGGCGTGGCTGAAATGGTCATTCCTTCGTGGGACTGCAGCGAGGCGGTCTTCATCGAAGCGGGCTGCTGGGTGCCACCGGGAATCGCCACAACCAGGCACAATCCAAGAAAGGGAAGGAAGACGGTTAGTTTTCGCATGTGGTTATAATAGACTTTTCCTATCTCGACGCCTTCGATTCCTGGGGGACTTGCAGGGTTGCCCTGCGTTGCGCACCGCCCGCGGCTGGCGGAGCGTGGACAGACCGGAGCCACGTTTCGTGTATTTCATTTATAGCCTACTCATGGGCTTTGCAGCCCTTTTGCTCGCGCCCTACTGGGTCGTGAAGGGGCTTCGCCAGGGCAAGTATTTATCCAATTTGGGCGAGCGTCTGGGGTTCTCGTTTCCAGCGCTCGAGAAGTTGTCCGCGCAGCGCCCTGGTGCAATTTGGATTCACGCTGTTTCCGTGGGGGAGGCGCTCTCCGGCATTACTTTGGCTCGGCGTTTGAAGGAAGCGTATCCCGATCGTCCGCTGATCATCTCCACGACCACTATCACGGGGCAGCAGCTTGCGCGGGAACGCATGCCCTTTGCCGACGCCATCATTTATTTTCCGCTCGACTGGATGTTCTGCGTGCGCCGCGCGATGAAGGCGGTGCAACCATCGCTTGTTCTGGTGCTTGAGACGGAGATCTGGCCGAATTTTCTGCGGGAGGCGCGAAGCCGGAATGTGCCCGTTCTTTTCGTAAGCGGGCGGATTTCCGACCGGTCGTTTGCTCGATACCAGAAATATCTCGGCGTGTTCGGCTTCTTCCTTCAGCCTTTCTTGAAGGATGCCCTCTCGAACGCCAGCGCTTTTTTCATGCAGAGCGAGCAGGATGCTGAACGCATCCGTTTACTCGGAGCGCCTGTTGAGCGCTTATTCGTCAGCGGAAATTTGAAGTACGACTTGGAGCTTCCGGCTTCGACGCCGATTGCGAATTGGCTGGAGGCGGAGACAAAACGCAGCGGCCGTTCGCCGATCATCGTGGCAGGCAGTGTGGTTGCTACGGAAGAGCCTTTGGCGCTCATCGCGTTTGGGACGTTGCAGGGCGAGTATCCCAAGGCGCTGCTCGTACTGGCGCCGCGCAAGCCGGAGCGATTTGATGCGGCAGCGGAGTTCATTGACGAATCGCACCGGAAATTCATCCGGCGCTCGCAGTTGCCGGTTCCCGCGGCACAGTCGCAGGGAGGCGCACCTCTCAATGCCTCCATCATTCCCGATGATGTGACCGTGTTTTTGCTCGACAGCATTGGGGAACTCGCCTCACTGTACCGTTTGGCGGACGGCGCATTTGTCGGGGGTTCGCTGGTTCCTTCCGGTGGCCATAATATTCTGGAGCCTGCGGCCTTCGGAAAAATTCCCGTGTTCGGGCCCTCGATGGAAAACTTTTCGGAAATGGCTTCGCGCTTTGTGGCTGCGAACGCAGCGGTGCAGGTGGAAAGCCCGGAGGACGTCGGCGTGGCGTGGATCGAGTTTTTTCGCAACCCCGAGCGGACGAAAACAATGGGCGAGACCGCGAGGAACCTGGTGGAAAGCAGCCGCGGCGCTACCAATCGGGCGATGAATGAAATTGCCAAACATTTGAATGGTCCTACGCGATGAAGTTGTCGCCGCTGTTGCGGATGCTGCTTTGGCCTTTCTCGCTGCTGTATGGTATCGGTGTGCGCCTGCGCGTTTTTCTTTATGAGCGCGGGTGGCTCGAGCGCAAACGCCTGAATGCGCCGGTCATCAGCGTCGGCAACCTGACGGTGGGCGGCACCGGCAAGACCCCCATGGTAATCTGGCTCGCTGAACAATTTCTGGGCGACGGGAAGCGCGTCGCAATTCTCAGCCGTGGTTACCGCGGTGCAGATGGCACCAGCGACGAAATTGAATTGATGAAATTTCGTCTCCAAGGCCGCGTTTCGTTTGGCGTGGGCAAAGATCGTTTCGCGGAAGGCCAGCGCCTTGAATCGCGGCAGCCCGTGGATGTATTTCTCCTGGACGACGGCTTCCAGCATTTGCGCCTGGCGCGCGACCTGGACATTCTTTTACTCGATTCATCTCAACAGCTTGGCGGCGAGTCCCTTTTGCCGGCCGGCTCACTTCGTGAGCCAATATCGGCCATGAGCCGCGCGAACCTGGTTGTTTTTACTAGAACCGAAACGACGCCCGGAGCGATCGAGGCCATCGGCAAGCTGAATCAGTTTCCCGTTTTCGCGGCGGCCACGCGGCTGCTTGGTTTCCGGCGGCTCGGCGGAGACATTACGTTGCTCTCCTCCAGCGAAATCGGGATCGGACCTTTCTTCGCTTTCTGCGGCTTGGGCAATCCAGAAGCTTTTTTTCGCGATCTACGGAACTGGGGGCTGGCGCTCGGAGGGCAGGCAACGTACGCGGATCACCATCGCTATTCGGAAGCAGAAGTTTTGGAGATAGAGGCGGCAGGGAAGCGGGCCGGGGCGAATGCGTTTGTGACCACGGAAAAGGATGCCCAAAATCTTCATCAGCGAAAATTCGCGGAAGCTCCTGTTTACGTTGCGGTGATTGACCTGGTTGTGAGTCCTGAAGCGGATTTCAGAAACGCCCTCGATCAAACACTCGCGGCCAGGTCGGGAGCCACCGCATGAAAATTCTTATCCGTGCGACGAACTGGGTCGGCGATGCCATCATGGCGCTGCCTGCACTGCGCGCGGTACGCACTCGTTTCCCCGACGCTGAGATTTCCGTTTTGGCGCGGCCGTATGTGGCCGATATCTACCGCGATCAACAAGTCTGCGATCAGCTGATCGAGTACGATGCGCAAGGCATTCACGCGGGTATTTCCGGCCGCGAAAGGCTTTTTGCCGAACTTCGCGCACGGAAATTTGATGTGGCGTTGCTCCTCCAGAATGCGTTTGATGCGGCCTGGCTGGCTTGGCGCGCAGGTATTCCCCAACGAATCGGCTACGCGCGCGATGGCCGCAGTCTACTTCTTACGAACGCGGTGGCTGTTCCCAAACCCGGCGAGATCCCAGCGCACGAAACGTTTTACTACCTGGAACTTCTCCGCCGCGCGGGGTGGCTTGATTCGCTTTTGGGCGAGACGTTTATTGCGATGACTGTTCCCGAAGAGAAGCGCAAGCGAGCCAGTGAGTTTCTTGCCAAAGTGGGTGTGCGTCCGAAAGCGTTGCGCGTGGCCATTGGCGCCGGTGCTTCCTACGGCTCCGCGAAGTGCTGGCCGCCGGCGCGATTCGCAGAGGTGGCCAATCGTTTGCAGTTGCAATCGGATGCCGACGTCATTTTATTCGGGACCGCCGCTGAATCCGCTGTCTCTACTGCCATCGCGTCTGAAATGCGGCGTCCGCCCATCGATCTCACCGGGAAAACCACGATTGCTGATCTCCCGTCGCTCCTCTCGCAATGCCATCTTTTTATCGGCAACGATTCCGGTGCGATGCACGTGGCGGCCGCAGTGGGGCTTCCGGTCGTCGCCGTCTTTGGCCCAACAGATCCGCTGGGAACCTCGCCGGTCACGCCACGCTGCACGGTGGTGCAGGAAAAGCCTTATTGCAGCCCCTGTTTTCTCCGCCGCTGCCCGACGGATCATCGTTGTATGACCAAAGTCACGCCGGAGATGATGGAAGCCGCGGTGCGGACCTGGCTTTTGAAGATTGAGGTGCAGAGTGCCTGAGCCGCAGGCGATGCGACCGGCCGTTTTTCTCGATCGCGACGGCACCATCGCCGAAGAGGTTGGCTACTTGAATCACGCGAGCCGATTTCGTATGTTCCCTTTCGCGGGGGCGGCGATTCGCCGCTTGAATGAAGCCGGGTTTCCGGTAATCGTCGTGAGCAATCAGTCTGGCGTCGGGCGCGGCTACTTTCCGGAATCATTGGTGCAAACTGTAAATGAACTCATGATCGAACAGCTCGCCGCTTCCGGCACGCGCGTCGACGCACTCTATTATTGTCCGCACACGTCCGCCGATAACTGCGACTGTCGGAAGCCGAAGATCGGAATGCTGGAACGCGCTGCTCGCGAGCATTCGCTGGACCTTGGGCGATCGTTCGTCGTCGGTGACCGTTATGGCGATATCGAACTCGCTCGCCGCGCGCGTGCCCGGGGCGTTCTGGTGCGCAGCGGCTATGGCGAAGGCGAATTGACTTGGCACTCCGCCAAGTGGCCGTCGCAACCAGATTTTGTCGCCGAAGATCTTTCGAAAGCGGCAGACTGGATCCTGAGGCAACCCCGATGAAGCGTCCGCCAGCGCAAAAATCAGCATCACAATCCGTAGATCTTCTCGCCCTGGCCGAATGCGTCGAACAGTTTTCGTCGAAGACGGTCGTTCTCCTCGGAGACTTTGTCGCTGATGAATTTCAGTTCGGTGAAATCTCTCGTGTCTCGCGCGAAGCTCCCGTGCTCATTCTCAAGCATCGCGAAACGCAGCTCGTTCCAGGCGGCGGCGCCAACGCCGCGAACAATCTGGCGTCGCTCGGTGCTCGCGTTTTGCCTGTGACCGCCGTGGGCATGGACTCCGCCGGCGACGCGCTCATCGGTCATTTTCGACGCAAGCGCGTAGATGTGTCAGGCATTGTTCGAGTGAAGGGCTGGACCACTCCAACTAAGAGCCGTTTTCTGGCCGGATGGGCTCACACCCTTGCGCAACAGGTTCTGCGCGTAGACTACGAGCCGCAAACTCTATTGCCAGATACGATTCGAAAGAAGCTGAGTCAGCAATTTTCTTCAAAGCTTCGCAAAGCCCACGCGCTTGCTATTTCCGACTACGGGTTTGGAGTGGCCACACCAGAGCTCGTCCAGCAGGCAACCGCGAAACGCAAGAATGCGCTGCCCATCGCGCTGGATGCGCGGTATCACCTGCACAGTTACGCGAAAGCGGGCATCACCGCTGCAACTCCCAATGAAGCCGAGCTCGAAGCTCAACATGGCGCCACGATTGGGCAAAATATAGAAGAGCTCACGCGGGCGGGCCGCGCCACGCTTTCCGCGATGAAACTTCAATCCCTTCTTGTGACGCGTGGGCGTCACGGCGTGGCTCTATTCGAGCCCGGCGACCGCCTCGCGCAAATTCCCGTGCACGGCAGCGATCAAGCCGTGGATGTCACCGGCGCGGGCGACACGGTGCTTGCCGCGTACACTCTTGCGCTCGCCTGCGGTGCTTCAGCTCTCGAAGCCGCGCACATCGCCAACATCGCGGGTGGTCTCGTGGTCATGAAGCGCGGCACCGCCACCGTTTCGCGGGAAGAACTTCTCGAAGCCATCCGTGGCCAAGCCTCCGGGGCTGCCTCTTAAGCCATGCGCGAGGCTGCCTCCAAAATCATATCGCGCGAAATGCTTCGCCAGAAACTTACGGAACACAAGCGCCATGGCCAGCGCATTGTTTTCGCCAACGGTTGCTTCGATACGCTGCACGTCGGACACATCCGTTACGTGGAAGGCGCGCGCCGTGAAGGCGATGTTCTGGTCGTAGGCGTCAACGCGGATTCAAGCGTTTGCGGTTTGAAAGGGCCTGGCCGTCCCATTCTCGACGAAAACGCGCGCGCCCAACTCGTCGCCGCGCTTCGCAGCGTAGACTACGTCGTGCTCTTCGCCGAACCCAACGTGGAATCTCTCCTGGAAGAGCTGCGGCCCGATGTTCACGCGAAGGGAACCGACTACACCGTAGAGAGCGTGCCCGAACGCGCCGTGGCCGCGCGGCTGGGCATTCGCGTGGCCATCGTCGGCGACCCCAAGGATCACTCAACACACGAGCTTCTCGAATCCATCCGTAAGGCGCCGCATGCCTGAGCCGAAATTCCTGGCGGTGCGCCTGAGTTCTCTTGGTGATATTGTTCATACGTTTCCGGCCGTGGCTGGACTCCGCGAAACATTTCCAAGTGCCGAAATCGTTTGGGTTACTCATCCGCGCTGGAAACTTCTGGTCGAAAGCAGTGGGCTGGCCTCGGAGGTCTGGACCGTCGAGAACCGTTCCTTCACGTCACTGCGGGAACTCATCCGCCGGATCCGAAAAACCAAGTTCAGCAGCACGATCGACTATCAGGGTTTATGGAAGTCGGCGGCGTTCTCTTTTTTCGGCAACGTTCCCCGCAGAATTGGGTTTTCCTCGGAAACGATCCGTGAATACGGCGTTCCCATCCTCTACACCGATCGCGTCCGATGCACGGAGGCGCACATCGCCGACCAAAACGGCGAGCTCTCGCGACGGGCCGGCGCTCGCAACGGCACTGCGGGAGTTACACTCGTCGTTCCGCCCGGCGCTGAATCTACGTTCCGCGAATACCTGCAAGGGCACGGCGTCGCGCGCTACATTGCCGTCAGTCCTGGCGGGGGCTGGCGCTCCAAGTGCTGGCCTCCCGATCGTTTTGGCGCGCTCTGCAGGAAAATCCACGAATCGCTCGGCATCTCCTGCATCATCAATTACGGCCCCGGGGAAGAGAATCTCGCGAAGGAAGTGCGCGACGCTAGCGGTGACGCCGCCCCGCTCCTCTATAATGGAGAACTCGGACCATTGATGGCTCTCCTGCGCAACGCGATGTGCATCGTCGGCGGCGACACGGGTCCGCTTCACCTTGCCGTGGCACTTAGAACACCCGCAGTTGCTCTCTTTGGTCCCACAGATCCCGCGCGCAACGGTCCGTACCGCGGAGACGGCAGCGCCGATAACGCCTCGCTGAGAGACATTGTTCTGCGCAGTCCGAGCGCCATCACCACCTATAAACGCGAGAACCGGCCTGATCCTTCCATGTTGGAGATTCAAGTGGACGCGGTGTTCGATGCCCTCCGCCACCAGGTCAAAGCTCGCGGATGAGCGGCATAAGCGCATTCTTCGTTCGCTGGCGCGTGCGTCTGGGCTACCCTCTGGCGCTTCTGGTTCTTTATTTTGCGCGGCCCACGCCGATCAGTATTTTTGCTGGCGCATTGATCGGCGTGATCGGTTTGTGGCTGCGCGGTCGCGCGGCCGGATATCTTCACAAGCAGGAAGTTCTGACCGTCACTGGCCCCTATGCCTTCACGCGTAACCCTCTGTATCTCGGCAGCGCGGTACTAACTCTGGGCGCCTCGATCGCAGCGCATTCCTGGATTTCAGCGTCAATTCTCTGCGTTTATTTTGCAGTCGTGTATTCCATCGTCATGCGCCGTGAGGAGCAGGAACTCCACTCCCGTCACGGGGCGGCCTTCGAGGAATACGCGCGCGCCGTCCCGCTTTTCATCCCCCGCGTAACGGCCGTAAAGCTCGCAGCAGCATCCGCGAGTTCCTTTTCGTTTGCGCAGTACAAGAAGAATCATGAATGGCAAGCGACGGTTGGTTACCTACTTCTTCTCGCCGTCTTGTTTGTGATTTGGCGAGTGCGTCTGGGCTGAAGTGGTTGTGTCCGCCGTCTCTGGACACTCGACAAAGCACTTGATTTCGAGCAGCGTGCCATCGGTGAGAACATGCACCGCGCCGTCGCGATCCGTCCTTAAGACTCGTACGCCCGCACTTTCCAGTCTTTCAAGCAATTCCGGGCTCGGGTGGCCATAGGGATTGCCTTCTCCCGCGGAAATAATCCCGACGCGCGGCTGCATCGCCGCGAGAAACTCCGGCGTAGTGGAGTTCTTGCTGCCGTGATGCCCGACTTTCAACACATCCGCGCGCAGGGAGTCCGCGTTATTCTCCTCCAGCATTTCCTTTTCCACCTGCTTCTCCGCATCTCCAGGAAGCAGCAAGCTGCGGCTTCCGTATCGCAAACGCAGGACGAGCGAATCGTTGTTCTTTGCGGATGGGGCGACTTCCTCCGGCACGATCTCCGGCCACAGGAATTCTCCTTGGACGCCATCCCAGCTAAACGATTTACCTCGCAATTCATATTCAATGGGAATTTTCTTCGCCCGCGCAAGGTCTTCCAGTTTCTTGAGCGCCGTGCTATTCACTTCGCGCCCGATCCAAAGCCTGCCAATGCGAAAATTGTCCAGAACTGCGGTGAGCCCCCCGAGATGATCTTGGTGCGCGTGCGTCAACGCCACCACGTCCAGCTTCCGAAATCCCCGCGACCACATATACGGTGAAACGGCTTCTTCGCCCGGATCGATGCCGTTGTGTTCCTCGTGTCCCGGAAATCCAGAAAACGCTCCGCCCCCGTCGATCAGCATCGTCTTGCCGCGCGGGAATACCACAAAAAGCGAATCACCCTGGCCCACATCCAGGATTGTTACTTCCAGCTTTTCTCGCTCCCACCGCGATCCGAACGGGAAAATCGCCACGGCGAGCGCACACGCTGTCCAAACTGGACCTATTGCCCAGAGGGTTTTTCGTCGCAGGGGACGATTCAAGCGCATAGCTGCGGCGAGAAACAAGGCGGCGACGAAAAAAATAACCACCAGCCAGATTGGCGGCCCGGGTATCCGATAGCTCCACCGTGGGAAATGCGCAAACCACTGAACGATGCGCAAGAGCAGGACTGTCAGCCAAGCAAGCAACGGCGCAAGAATTTTTCCCAGCGGATGGTAAACCAGTCCGCTCGCAAGCGTTAGAAAACCAAGCGGCACGACGACACCGGTAAGCGGCACTGCAGCAAGATTTGCAAGCGGTCCCGAAAGCGTCACGCGATGAAAATCGCGCGCCATCAAAGGCAGCATCCCAACCTGGAGCACCACCGTGAGGACAAGCAACTCCCACAACCGAAGCGTCATCGACAGCCCGCCAGCGAGCGAACTTTCCGCTGCGCTGCCCATCCGCTGCGGCAACGCAGAAGACACCCAATGCGCCAACGAACGCACATCAATGCGAAACTGGATCACACGAGGCTCATGAGCGGCGTCACGCGTAACGTCCCGCCAGGCACGCAGAGCCCGCGCATAGGGTTGAACAGACCTCTCCAACCACGGCAAAGCCAGCCCGGCGATGCAGCCAATGGCAACGAATGTCAGTTGGAAGCTGGAGTCGCGCAGCGCGAGCGGCCGCGCCACAAGAAGCACCAGCGCCGCCAGCGCCGTGGAATTGATCAAATCAAGCCGCCGGAAGAAAAAACCGCCAAGCACGACAATCGTGGCCATCAGTGACGCGCGCAATACCGGAGCGCGCTGCTCCACGACCGCGACGTATGCAAATAGAACCGCGAGCGTGAACGCCGCTCTCCACATCGGCGATAAGCGCAACTTCCTGCACGCCCAGTAAAGCGCGAACGCGAGGGCTCCGACGTGCAGCCCGGCCACAACCAGCACGTGAAACACGCCCGTCTTCTGAAAATCCGCAGATTCATCCCGATCGACAAAAGTTCGATCGCCCAGCAGCATGGCCCGCAGCACCGCGGCGACCTGTGGAGTTCCCGCAAAAAGTTCATCCACTTCATCGCGCAATCTTCGGCGCACGCGCACCAGCCGCGTTGCGGCCGTGGGTTGTGCGGGAGAAACGCGCGCGATTAATTCTGGCCCGCGCAGCGTCGCCACCAAATCAATGTTCTGTTGCGCGAGATACGCCCGCCGATCGAACGCGCCCTCGTCCTTGAACACCTGTGGCAGCCTTGCTTCCGTCAAAACAGCGATTCCATCTCCCGCATGAATGTCCGGCGGAAGATGCTGGTCGGAGCGCGTCGAGAAGCTCAATCGTAGTCCGCCGCGTGTTGTATGCAGTTCTTCCTCAAACGAGATTCCCGACAGCTCGATTTCGTACCCGTAGCCCCAAGGCAGCCGCGCCGGCTCATCGCGAAGCCGACCGTACCAGCGCAGTGGTATGTGCAAAGGGATGCGCCCCTGTTCCACAAGCGAGAGGATATGATCCGCCGGTCTCGGTTGTTCCGCGACGATCGCTCCCAGAAATCCGAGTAAAACCCATGTCAGAAGTGAAGCGGCGGCAGCAGGGAAAAGCTGCCCAAACTTCAACAGAAGAATTCCCGCGCCAACAAGCAAGGCCGCGGCTAAACAGGCACAGGTGAGCAGCGTCAGAGACGAAGCGTTGCGCGCAACCGCGGGATGCAGCCCCAGTGCGATGCCGCTCGTAAAGGCAGCGGTGATCGCCATGGCGGGCAGCTTCATGGCACTCTTCGCAACCTCACCAGCGTTTCGATATGAAAGGTCTGCGGGAACAGATCGAACAAATGCATTTCAGCGATTTCGTAGCGAGTCTTTGGCCCAGTGATCTCTTTGGGTTTTCTCGGAGAGTTCGTCAACACAGCCAAATCGCGAGCCAGCGTGGATGGATCGCAGGACAAGTACACAATTTCCGCCGCGCCAAGGTCCGCGAGTTTTTCCGCCGCTTGCGCGCCCAATCCCGCGCGCGGAGGATCGAGAACCACAAAGTCCGGTTTCTCCGTGGTTTTCTTCAGAAAATCTTCCGCGTGTTCGTTGTGCGAAGTGATGCTCACGCCCGCTGTTTCCGCATTGGCGTAGAGATCGCGTGTCGCGGCAAGATTCGCGTCCACGCTCACCACTTTCTCGAACGCTTTTGCCAGCGGCAACGTGAAGAATCCCACTCCTGCGTACATATCTAGAGCCAGTCCTCCGCGCGCATTGCTCGTCACCGTTTTCAGTAAATCCTCAATCAGGAATCGGTTGACCTGAAAAAACGAAAGGTGGCTCACGCGGTAGGTGTGCCCGCCCGCTTGATGGTACAAATACCCCGGCCCCGTCAATTCAAAGCGATCCTTCTTCTGGTCTAACAGCAGCAAGCTCTCGAGTTCCGGCAGTGCGCCACGGAACGACGCTGCCAGTTCTGCCGCAGGCTTGGTAAATTTTTCAAAAGCCACGTTCAGCGCAATCTTTTCGTCCGCCGAATCCGCGAACGCCTCGATCTCCAGAATCCCTTCCGGAAGCGTTCCGCCACGCGCCATTTCTTGAATCTGCAAAAACGCGTGTGTAAGCCGCGGCGAAAGCACCGGACATTCATCAATCGGCACAATCACCGAACTCTCCGGCAAGTAATAGCCGATCGCCCGCGGCATCCCGCTTCGAACCGCCCACTGTGCGCGATTCCGGTAGCCATACGGTTCCGCAGAATGCCCCGCAATCACTCCGTCCCAAGAAATCCCTCCCAGCCGCGACAGCGTCTCGCGCAGAATCTCCTTCTTCAGCCGAAGCTGTTCCCCCGCCGGAATGTGCTGATAATGGCAGCCCCCGCATTTCTGAAAATGCGCGCACTTGGCCTTCCCGCGCTCCTTCGCCGCCGAGGTCACCTCCAGCAGTTCCGCCCATATCAATTTCTTCTTCTTCGTCTTTGCCGCCGCGCGCACCTCTTCCCCCGGCAAAACGTACGGCACGAACACGGTGCTCCCATCGGCGTGTGCCAACCCATCACCGCCGTACACAAGCTTCTCGATTGATAATCTTAACTCTTCAGCCATAGTATAGTCCCATTCTGCGTCGGTTCGCGTGGAAAAGAAAGGCGCAAATCCCTGAAGCCGAATCTTGGGGAATCGTCTGTCAGTAAAAATAATAGAGACTTAGCCGCGGCAACCCAAATTCTTCCAGCAGCCGTTTCTGCAAATACTGTTTTTCGACCATGGCCAGCTGCTCGGCCTTCATCTTGCGGCGGTATACGGCCAGCTGGCCGTCCAGTTCGCGGCGAATCTTGAGCATGGTTTCTTCTGACGCGTGACTGGTGAGCGCCGCGTGCACTTTCTCGTCGAGTATCGTCAGCCGCCGCTCCAAATCTTCCAAATCCAGCATTCCCGGCTCCTCCAGAAGCGTAACACTCCCCGCGAGCGATTCCGCAATTTCAGTCAGTCTCGCCGCAATTTCCCGCTGTTGCGCTGAAGATTGTGCTGCTGCAAGCTTCAGCCGCTCCACATTTTTAGCAAAATACGCTTTCAGCTCATCTCGTGAAAATGCCTCGACGGCCGCGCGCCCATTCTTCGGCGCGCTCCCCGCAGCCGCTTCGAGCTGTTCCTCCGCAGCCTCCAACACCGCATCCGTGCAATACGCCAGGCTCTTCAACGCTTTTCCCGCACCGCGCCGCGAGCGCTGATAGCTCTCAAACGCTTTGTCAATTCCTTTCAGCACGGCTTCCAGAGGCACCCCGGCCTTCTGCCACGCTTCCATGATCGCCCAATCCAGCGGCGACACCAGCAGGTGCGCCCCGCGCTTCTTCCAGAAATATTCCTCAATTTCCGTGAAGTAATTAAAATAGTTCCAGCCGTTCATTCCGATGGTTTGTGTCGAGGTCCTTCCATGAGGTGGACATCTTGACCAGATCGTTTGGCGCAGCTCGCAGATTACCTTTGCACCCTCTTCTCCGGCGCCGCCGCGCTCTTCCCGTGTTCCGCCGGCTGATTTTTCTCCCAGATCAATCGCAGTCCTGTCAGCGTCAAAAATTGGTCTGTATGTTGAATGTGCTTCGAACCGCGTGAGACAAGCCTCGCTTGCCCGCCGGTCGCCACCACCGTCGCCTCCGTCCCCAGTTCCTTCTTCATGCGCGACAACATGCCATCCACCATATCCACCGCGCCGTAGTACAGCCCCGCCTGCATGTGCGTCACCGTGTTCGTGCCAATCACTTTCCCCGGATCCTTGATCTCCACGCGAGGAAGCCTGGCCGCGCGCGCAAACAACGCCTCCGACGCAATTCCCAACCCAGGCGCAATCACCCCGCCGAGATACTCGCCCTTCGCTGAAATCACATCAAACGTAATCGCCGTGCCAAAATCCACCACAATGCACGGCCCGCCATACTGATGAAACGCCGCAACGCCGTTTACAATGCGGTCCGCCCCAACCTCCAACGGGTTATCCACGAGCACGGCCATTCCGGTTTTGACGCCAAGCTCCACAAACAGAGCCTTCTTTCCAAAATAG
Organism: Acidobacteriota bacterium; assembly: GCA_013289835.1. GTDB lineage: Bacteria > Acidobacteriota > Terriglobia > Acidiferrales > UBA7541 > Acidiferrum. The sequence goes on from JABCZG010000005.1 coordinate 80,067, forward strand.
ACCCGCGACATTTCCGCCAGTGTCCAATTCACCGGCGGCACGACCGAACTGATGATCACTCCAGTGATCGCATCGCGATCCAATTCCGCCAGCGTAAAAAGATTCCGCGTCAGCACGCCGTATTCATCAACAGTCTGCTCACGCGCGGTCGTCAGCCGCCAATTGGCTATAAGTTCTTCGCCGCGAAAAACGCCCAGCACCGTGTTGCTGTTCCCCACGTCAATCGTCAATAGCATCTAACGCGCCTCCGCCACGTCGCCGGCAATCACTGTCATTAGCCGTCCGTCTTCGCGCTCTACTTGCAACAATCCCTCCGGCCCGAGCCCCGCTGTTGTGCCAACGTAACTCTCCGAGCCGTTGCTGACGCGCACGCGCTTACCGCGCGCGTAGCTCGATACCGTTTCGAATCGCTCCACCACGCCGGAAACGCCTTCGCGCAAAAACCGATTGTAGTCGCTCTCGAATTCGCGCAGCAACCGCACCAGCAGTTCCATCCGCGAATGACGCCTGCCGCTTTCCATCCGCAGCGAAGTAGCGGTGCTTGCGAGCTCGCCGGGAAATTTCTCCTGATTCACATTCAACCCAATCCCTACGATCACAAATCGCACCTGGCCCGGCTCCGCATGCATTTCCGTCAAAATCCCGCCCGCCTTCTTCCCGCTAATAAGCAGATCATTGGGCCATTTCAAATCCACGTTCAGTCCAGTGACAGCCTCCGCTGCGGCGTGCACGGAAAGCCCCGCCATCATCGTCAACAAAGGCGCTTGCACCGGCGCCAAACGCGGCCGCAGCAGGAGCGTTACGTAAATCCCCGCCGCCCGCTCGGAAAGCCAAGCACGCCCGGCTCGTCCACGCCCCGCGGTTTGCTCTTCCGCAAGGACCACCGTGCCCTCCGGTTCACCCGCATGCCCCAACTCCAGCGACACTCGATTCGTCGAATCCGTCTTGAAAAAATGGTGAATGTGCTTACCGAAGAGGCTCCCCTTCAGGTGGTGTCGCAGCATGTCCGGCGTCAGGATGTCCGGCACTTGTTCCAGGAAATATCCCGTCGCGGGCTGGCCCTTCACTTTCACGCCCAACTCGCGCAGCCGCTGCACGCGCCGCCACACCGTGGATCGCGATACGCCAATCTCCTTCGCGATGCGCGCACCGCTGATCACGATGGTGGCGTTTTCCGCTAGCAATGTGAGCAGCGCCGCCAGCCGGCGATCGGTTGTTCCCGGAAGAGTGTCTTGGGTCATCGCGATGAAGGCGCGCCTTCTTGCGCCGCCTTAGCTTACGTTTCCTCGATGCCGTCCACAAGCAGGCTTAGGTGTGCCGCGGGCGCCGAATTGGTGAGCATCCCGGCAGAGAGAAAGTCGGCTCCCGCTTCTGCGTACTCGCGCACATTTTCCAACGTGATTCCGCCAGAGATTTCAATCACGCAGTCCGCTCGAATCCCGCGCGCAATCTTTACGCATTCCGCGGCGCGCTCGGGCGTCATATTGTCCAGCAGCACCGCCTCCGCACCGGCCCCCAGCGCCTCCAGCAATTCTTTTTGATCGCGCACCTCGATCTGCACCGGCAGCGGTCCGGGACCGACAACTTCAGGGTCGAGCCCGGCGGCGTCGTACGCACTCGCCGCGCGCGGCGCAGGCACCTTGGGCGACGTAAAGGTGTGCGCTTTATCCAGCGCCTGCTGGATTCCTCCCGCCAGCGCAACGTGGTTTTCTTTCAAGAGAATACCGTCGTAGAGCCCGAGGCGATGATTGGCGCCGCCGCCCGTCTTCACCGCATATTTTTCCAGCGCACGCAAACCCGGTGTCGTTTTCCGAGTATCGCGAATGCGCGTTTTTGTTCCTGACAGTTGTTCCACGAACCGCCTCGTCAGCGTCGCGATCCCGCAAAGATGCCCAAGAAAATTCAGCGCCGTACGTTCGGCGGTGAGGATCGCGCGCGCGTCTCCCACGATCTGCATAAGCTCCACGCCGGGCTCGACGAAGGAGCCGTCGTTGTGCGCCAGGACGACACAAGCCTCTGGATCCATCGTTTGGAAGACCCTTTCGGCGATGGGAAGCCCAGCGCACACTAGCGTCTGGCGAGACAGGATGTGGGCGCGGATCGTCGCGAGGGTCGGGACCACGGCCAGGGTCGTCGCGTCGCCGGAGCCGACATCCTCTACCAGGGCGCTCTTGACAAGCGCATCGATGTATTCAGAGTTCCAATCCATGGGGACCCCGGGAATTGAGATTTATCCGAGCTGATCCAGACGATCCTGTAGTTTTTTCAGTTCAATGCGTTGTTCCGCTAGCGTGGCTTCCAGACCCTTGATGATCTTCTCCGGCGCGCGGCTGCGAAATGTCGCATTCGCTAGCTGCGCTTCCTTCGAGGCGATGGCTTTCTGCAGCCCATCAATTTCTTTCTTCAAGCGTGCTTTCTCGGCCGTTACATCCACCACATCCGAGTACGCAATCCGCACGTCGAACGTCGCCGTCGACCGCACCGCCCCGGTCTTCGCGTCAAACTGCTGCCGCGGCACGATGCGAAGCTCGGATAGCGCCGCGAACCTCTCCACCGCCACGCGGTTCGCTTGAACCAGGTCGACAGTGGCCGTCTCTGCGGCCGAAAACTCCGCCGCCACCTTTTTCTTTGGATCCAGTTTCAATTCCGCGCGAATGGTCCGTAGCGCCGTCACTACTTCCTGGATCAGCGCCACCGCACTCAATGCCTTGGCATTCTTCCAGTCGGCGCAAGCCTCCGGAAATCGATCCAGCGCAATCGACTTTGCCTCGACTTTTTGCGGCAGCTGGTGCCACAGCTCTTCCGTCAAGAAAGGCATGAACGGATGCAACAGCCGCAGCGCGGCATCGAACGCCGCAAACAAATTCTTCCAGGCCACCGTGGCCCGCTCACTGTCCGCGCTCAGTAGCTCCGGCTTCACCCACTCGATGTACCAGTCGCAGAAATCTCCCCAAAAAAATTGGTAAACGCCTTGCGCCGCCTCGTGGAACCGGTAATTCGTCAGGGCGTCATTCATCGTTTCAATCGTGCCCGCCAGCCGCGCAAACAGCCACGCGTCCACTAGAGGAACCAGTCCACTTGCGGCATAGGGCGCTTTTGAACGCACTTCGGGAGCAGCCAGTTCTTCCAGCTTCGTTCCACCTTCCTCAAATTTGTCCAGGTTTACAAACAAAAACCGCGCCGCATTCCAAATCTTGTTCGCGAAATTCCGCGAACTCGCCAGCCTGTCATCCGACAAGATAATGTCCGTGCCCGGCGCAGCCATGGACGCCAGGCAAAACCGCATCGCATCCGTCCCGTACTGGTGATTAAGCGCCACCGGATCGAGCCCCGTCCCCTTGGACTTGGACATTTTCTCGCCGCTCCCGGTGCGCACCAGCGAATGCAGATAAACCGCGCGGAAGGGAACCTTGTCCGTGAAATGAATGCCGAGCATGATCATCCGCGCCACCCAGAAAAACAGGATGTCGTAACCGGTGATCAGTAGCGTAGTCGGATAATACGTCTTGAAGTCCGCTGTATTCTCCGGCCAGCCAAGCGTCGAAAAAGGCCAAAGCCCCGAGCTGAACCAAGTATCGAGAACGTCGGGATCCTGCTCCAGCCGCGAAGAACCGCACGTCCCGCACTTCGCCGGCGCCTCGCGCGCCACCGTGACGTGCCCGTTTTCCTTGCAGTACCACGCGGGAATCCGGTGCCCCCACCACAGCTGCCGCGAGATCGTCCAGTCGCGGATATTTCGCATCCAGTTGAAATATTCCTCGCGCCGGTTATCCGGCACAATCAGGATCTCGCCCCGCTCCACCACCGCAATTGCCGGCTCCGCGAGCGATTTCATCCTGCAAAACCATTGTGTCGAAATTCGCGGCTCAACAATCGTCTTGCTTCGTTCGCACAATCCGATGGCGTTGGCATGCTCCGTAATCTTCTCGAGCAAGCCCAGCGCCTTCAAATCTTCCACAATCTTCTTCCGCGCCGCGAAACGGTCCATTCCCGCGTACGCGCCCGCCACCGCACTCATCTTGCCGTCGTCCGTCATCACATCAATTTCCGCCAGCCTGTGACGCCGCCCGACTTCGAAGTCGTTCGGATCATGCGCCGGCGTAATCTTCACCGCCCCGGTCCCAAACTCGCGGTCCACCATGGCGTCCGCAATGATCGGAATCTCCCGATTCATCAGCGGCAGCAACGCTTTCTTGCCGACCAGGTGCTTGTATCGCTCGTCCTCCGGATTCACCGCCACGGCGGTATCGCCCAGCATCGTCTCCGGCCGCGTCGTGGCCACAACCAAAAGCTCATTTGTCCCCGCTACCGGATACTTGATGTACCAGAGGTGCCCCTGCCGCTCCTCATGCACCACTTCCAGATCGCTGAGCACCGTCAAACAATCCGGACACCAATTCACCAGCCGGGTCTCGCGGTATATCAATCCCTCTTCGTACAGCCGCACAAACACTTCGCGCACCACGCGCGACATTTCCGGCGAAAGCGTAAACTTCTCCCTCGACCAGTCGCAGCTCTCCCCGATGCCCTTCATCTGCTCCGTGATCTGCCCGCCTGCCTCCGCCTTCCACTTCCAAACCTGTTTTTCGAATTCCTCCCTCCCGAGCTTGTGGTAGTCAATCCCCTGATCCATCAGTTGTTTCACCACCACACGTTGCGTGGAGATGCCAGCATGGTCCGTTCCTGGCAAATACAGCGTGTTATACCCGCGCATCCGGTGCCACCGCGTAATAATGTCGATCTCCGTGTGCTCCAGCATGTGCCCGATGTGCAGCGACCCCGTCACGTTCGGCGGAGGAATCACAATGGAAAACACCGGCCCCGGCGCATTCGCATCGGCCTTAAACAGCTCTTCCTTCACCCAGAACTCCGCCCATCTAGGTTCAATGAGCTGTGGTTCGTAGGCCTTTGCTATCTCGCGAGCCATCCGGTGCGGTACTCCTGGTAGCGGCGGGTCTTTAGACCCGTCCTTCTTTTGCTCAGGGCAGGCCCTGGCCCGCCCTCATTCGGCGTGGTTGAGTCTGTCAGAGTAATCTTCGACTATACGAGGGGAAAACCAGCCGCGTCAAATTCAGCATTCCTTCGAGCAAAAATGCGCCATCGCAAGGCCGAGCGGCATAAATTGAGTTTGTAATTGAATTGGAACAGAGAAGGGAACTAAGGCTTCTTCGAATTCATCTCTTCTTTAACCATCGCTTCCACGACGGGCTTCAAAATCTCGCGCGTAACCGCCTGCAAAACGTCCGGACTCATCTTCGCCAGCACTCTGGCCACGAGTTCGTCCATGCTCGGCGTAGCCACTGGCGTTGGCGCGGGGGTCTCCAGGATCTCCTCATGTGCATAAAAAGGAGTTCCGTCCGCATTCACTTGCTCAAACGTTTGTGTGGCGTCTACAGCGACTTGCGCCGCCTCTTCTCGAATCGCCTCAACCGTGGCTGCAGGCAATGCCGCTTGCTCAAGTACCGCCTGGACCGTCTCCGTGGTTGCGCTGCTGGGGGCGCTTCCGTTGCTCGACGCCGCAGGACTCGCCGCCGCGGGAGCGTCCCACGTGGAGGCCAACTGTGCTGCCTTTTGTACTTCCGCATCCCACGGGCTAGGCGCCGTAGAGAACCACGAATCTCCAACCGACTTCTTCTCCGGCTCCGAATTCGTCACTTCCGGCACAGGCGCAACCGCGCTTTCGATAGGAGCCTGCCCGCTGCTCACCGTGCGCACGACTTCTTCCAGTGCGGTAACTTTTTCCGCCACTGTTTTCTCGACGCCAGCCGCCGAAATCGCTCCCGCCCAGGCTTCCCCCGCGAACGGCGCAGCCGGCGCCTCGGTCACGCTTGCAGCTACCGCTGGGGCTGGTTCCGCGAGCTTGGAAGCCACCGCCTTCTCTTCTTCCGGGTCCAACGAATCCAATTGCGTCTTCTTGGCTAGAATCTGCTCAAATCCGCCCGACCGCCAATCACTGCTCTTGCCTCTGGACTTGGCATCCGCATACGCTTCGGCATCTTCACGTCGCCAGGCTGCGGCGGGCTGCTCTTCTTCCTCTTCCTCATCCTCTTGTTCCGCATCTTTGCCGCGCCAATCGCGCTCGCCGGCAAGCTCGGAATGTTTGGGCGGCATAAATGCCGGGTCATCCTCGGAAGTATCATCCGCAGGCGTTTCCAGCAAACTACCAAACGCCACCGTCTGCGAACCCGTTTCAAACTTCACCGGCTCCGGCCGCAACGGCGCTTCATCCACAAATCCTTCGTCATTCAGAGCCGCCATCGGCTCTTCCTGCGGCGCAGGCATGCTGGCGACTGTCGGTACAACCACGGGACGCGACTCGAGTAAACTCGCTGCCTTAGCCGCTTCTGCTTCCACGGCTTTCTCGGCGTTTGAGGCTGCGAGCGCAACGCCCGCTCGCGCCAACGCAGACTTCACCATCGAAATCAACGGGTCCGGCGGAACAAACGGCTTCTTCAAAACGCCATCCGCGCCCACTCGCTGCGCTTCTTGCTCATCCAGCGGATCAAACGCGCCCACCAGCAAAATCACGGGAATGTGCGACAGGTTGGGATCCGTCTTTACATACTGGCAAACTTCATATCCATTTCGCACCGGCATAAACACGTCTGCAAGCACCAGGTCCGGTTTTATATCCGAAATTTTTCGCACTGCTGCTTCGCCATTGCCCACGGCAACGACATCAATACCCTGATCTTTCAGGGCAAGCCCCACCATCTTCTGGATGTTGCTGTTGTCGTCCGCCACAAGAATCTTAGGCACCGAACGTCCTCCGGCGAATTCGCACCCGTGCAAGCCACGCCTACTTCATCGCGGCCCCATCAAGGTACCGTCTCCAGAGTATTGGAGCATTCACGGGGGTACGCGTCAATGTCAACAGGTACTGTGTGTGTCGGAAGTGAACACGGCGCTTTGGGCATCGTTTTTCGGGCCCGCCCAGCCCCGAAATAGCCGCCTAAATTGCCGAAGGGTGCGGAGCCTCCCGCACCCTTCAGTTTATCCAACATCTTCCGTTCCCGATGGAGCCCCGCGCGGGGCCCGTTTCGCCTACCAGGGGATAAGCTTGCGCAGTCCCTTTTTCTTCTTGCTGGTGGACTCTTTCTGATCGTCGCTCGCAGCCCCGCTTTGCGTGCCGCCCTTGGCCGGCGCAGCATCCGCTTTTGCAGCATCGGCAGGCTGCGCAGCCCCCGCAGCCGCATCGGGCTTGGGGGCCGAATCCGCGGTTCCGCCAGCCGTAGGAGCGTCGCCGCTCTTCGCTGCTTCACTCGCTGAAGTGGACGAACTCGAACCAGCCGGCGCCGCCGCAGCATTCGCATCCGCCTGTGATCCGCCGCTTGGCGCGGCCTCTTCCGTAGAGGGCGCCACGTTTTCTGCCCCGCCCGAGCCTCCGCCGCTTCCTCCCACCGGAACCGTGGCAACGATACCAGTCGCCGTCCCGCCTTTTCTCGTCTGATCACCGCCGCTTAAAGTCTCCGTCCCGGAATCGCTGTCCGATTCCGGCGTCATCGTTGGCATTCCCTGTCTCGAAGCCACTTGCAATTCCTGTGTCGGCCCATTGTGAAGCAGGCTCATCGGCTTCTTGACCATGCTGGTGTGCTGCCTCGGCGTGTTTTGCTCCGCCGTCATCCACGCCACGGCTTTCGGATCCGCCTGCGGCACCGGCGTCCCGAGCGCCTTCAACCGGCCCTTCGCATCCGGAACCAGCGGTGAAAGCGGGTAATCTCGCACAATCCGCGCATAATAATTCGAGGCAAATTCCTTCTTTTCCGTGGAATCCCAAATATTCCCCAGCATCCACAGCGCCTGGTCCGCCTTGCTGTACAGCGGGTAACGGTTCACCATGATGCGCAGCCGCGATTCCGCCGCCTTCTTGTCGCCCTTCACGTAATAGTAGTAGCCGATGCGGTAATCTCCTTCCGCCAGCACTTCTTGCACTTCGCGCAGATGCTGCTCTGCCTTGCCCGCCAGCGCATGGTTAGGATACTTCTGCAAAAAGGTCTGCAGCTCGTCTTCCGCCTGCAGCGCTTGCGTCCGGTCTCGGTCGGGCTTTTCCATCTGCTTGAAGTGCGTCATGGCAACTTGCAGTTGCGCGTACGCCGCTTCCTGCATGAACGGAAAAAAGATGATGAAATCCTTGTACGCCTGCACAGCCTGCGTCAGGTTTGCCGTCCCGCCCTCTTTGTAATAGGAATCCGCAATGCCCAGCTTCGCTTTGGCTAGGTATTCGCTGTCGGGATACGTGTTGATCAGCGTCTGCAGGTTCAGCCGGCCGATTTCCTGCCGCCCGTGCTTGATGTCATCCATGGCCTTGTCATACAGGATCTTGTCGGGCTCCGCGGTATTTTCGGCAGCGGTGGATTTATTGACTTTTTTCTTCTTGTGTAAGATTTGGGCGTCGCAGCGAGTGGCGCTGAGCAGAATCACTGCAGTCATTACAATGAACAGAGTACGGCGCAAACGTCACCTCTCTCTCGTATCTGGGGTTCCCCGCCGCTCTCCGTCGTAGAACTGGGCGCCTCTGGATTCCCCGCAGCTGGGAACACCCTAGTATACCCTGAACGAATGGCCAGGCCGAGTAGGAACTTTGCCCTTCCGGACAGGTTCCCTCCCGGTCTACCCCAGTCGTCTGATGCCGTCTTGCTCCCCTGCGGGTTGCCTCACGCCTCTCGCCACCATCGAAGTTTTTTAACGAACCGTAACAATCGCTTGCCGTTCTTTCCTCTACAATGCGATTATCCGCATGACAGCATTGAGGAGCTGCGTCCTCGGAAAATGGACAAGCGCAAATTTCTTTTTGTCTCCCTTTCAGGCCTCATCGGCGACATCGCCTGGCAAGTTCTCAAGGAAGGCCACGACGTCCGCTACTTCATCGGCGCCGAAAAAGAACGCGACATCGCCGATGGCTTCGTTCCCAAATCCCTCGACTGGGAAAAAGACGTTGAGTGGTCCGACATCATCGTTTTCGACGACACCCTCGGCCAGGGCGCTAAGGCTCAGGCCCTCCGCGCCAACGGCAAGCCGGTAATCGGCGGCTCCCCGTATACCGACCGCCTCGAAGACGATCGCTCCTTCGGCCAGGAAGAGCTCAAATCCGCCGGCGTCAGCATCATTCCCTACGAAGACTTCGACTCCTTCGATCCCGCCATCGAATTCGTCAAGAAAAATCCCGACCGCTACGTTATCAAGCCTAGCGGCGAGGCCCAGAACGTCAAGCGCCGCCTTTTCGTCGGCGAAGAAGAAGACGGCGAAGACGTCATTCGCATGCTGGAGGCTTACAAAAAAGCCTTCTCCGACGAAATCAAAGTATTTCAGCTCCAGCGCCGCATCAACGGTGTGGAAGTCGCCGTCGGCGCTTTCTTCAACGGCAAAAAATTCGTCACCCCGGTAAATATAAATTTCGAACACAAGAAACTTTTCCCCGGCGAAGTCGGCCCTCCCACCGGCGAAATGGGCACCGCCATGTTCTGGAGCGAACCAAACCTCCTCTTCCATCGCACGCTCCTCAAGATGGAGTCCAAGCTCGCCGAGGAAGGCTACGTCGGCTACATCGATCTCAACTGCATCGTCAATGGCAACGGCATCTACCCGCTCGAATTCACTTCCCGCTTCGGCTATCCCACCATCAGCATCCAGCAGGAAGGCATGCTCACGCCCATCAGCGATTTCTTTTGGGAGCTGGCCACCGGCGCCGACCCCAAGTGGCGCACGCGCAGCGGTTTTCAAATCGGCATCCGCATCGTCGTCCCGCCGTTCCCCTTCGACGACGACGCCACCTTCGAATCCTTCTCCAAAAACAACGCTATCGTTTTTAAGAAGCCTAATATGGAAGGCATCCACATCGAGGACGTAAAAGAAGTAAACGCCCAGTGGCTCATCGCCGGTACCTCCGGCGTCGTTTTAGTCGTCGTCGGCCTTGGCCAAACCATGAAACAAGCCCAGTCCCAGGTCTATTCGCGCACCAAAAACGTCCTCATTCCCAACATGTACTACCGCACCGACATCGGCGACCGCTGGGCCGAAGATTCCGACAAACTCCACAACTGGGGTTATTTGAGATAATTCCGCTGGTCTAGCTTTCGCCGGTTCCGCTCATGCTATTCAGAGAGCCTTTTTATCCTTGTCGTCCCCGCGCGCTTCCAAGTAAACCAATTGAAACAGGCTTCCTTGCCCGTTCGGTTTGATTCCCACGATGTGTTGCTTTTCTTTAGTTCCCGCCTTGAAAACCATATCTCCCGGAGCCGGTTTGTCATCCCCGCAGTTCAGTGAATTCGACGATCCGCTTTTGTCCTTGGCGCTCGAATCCGGTGACGCTTGCGAGCAATTCAGAACCTTGCCGTACCTCGCCAGCGCCTTCTTGTAAAACTCCGCGATTTTGCCCGGCGCGTCGCTCGATTCCATTTTCATCACCGCCAGTTTGAATCCAAACGAACTACCCCACAGTCCGATCCGAGCCGCCGGTGAATCGTTATCCTTTTCCCTGTGCGGCTTCGCGCCCGGGTAAATGGGCAGCCCCACCTCCTTGGCGCTTGCGTTTCCGCTCACGATCAAACCCGCGCTGTCCTTCTCCTGCGCTCGCGCGGCCGTAACCCCCACGGCTCCCACCCAACCTACTGCCACGAGAAAACACATGCGCATCCACACCTTTGCCCTGAAGCTACGCCTACCTTTATTCAACCGCATCATCTCTTGAATCTTCACGTTCTCACCCCCTCGCACCAAGTGATACGCGGACGGGTGGGCCAAAGTTCCCCCAGTCCGCTCCTTCGATTCCTTCTGCTTGCCTCAAGAGAGCGTAAAAACTCACTATCCGGATTAAAATTTACGGAATATTTCTGGCCCAATAGCAGTCCTGTCGATAAGGCGGGGTACGTTCGTCCGCCAACCCCTGGGAGCTTGGCGAGAGTGGGAAGGCTCTGATGAAGCGCGTCCTAATACTCAGCCTCCTGGTAGCAACGGCGTTAGCCGCTCCTCCCGTCGCGCGCCAGCTCCAAAAAAACCAAATGGCCAAAATGACTTTAAAGGCCGGCGACCCCGCTCCTGACTTCACCTTGCTCAGCGACGAGTGGCAGACCGTGAAGCTCAGCGACTATCGCGGCAAAAAAAACGTCTTCCTCGCCGTCTACGTCCTCGCCTTTTCCGAAGGATGTACCAAGCAGCTCCAGGCCGTCCAAGCGGGCATCGACAGCGGCAAGATCGACACCAATGACACAGAAGTATTCGGCATAAGCATGGATAGTCCCGCCGCCAACGCCGCCTTCGCCAAACAAGGCGGCATCCACTTTCCGCTTCTCAGCGATATGAATCACAAAATGCTGAAGGCCTACGGCATCCTGAAAACGCACAACGTCGAGAACGACAATTATCAGTGGGCCCTGCGTACCAACATCGTTATAGATAAGCGGGGCATCATCCAGCTCATTGATGAAGGCGACAGCGCCGTGGACCCCAACACCGCCCTCGCCCTCTGCACCACCATGCACAAGAAAGTTTCCGTGCAGTAGCCCCGTCTTTCCGAAAAGAGAATTCGCTCCGCGCTAAGTCTCCTCACAAGTAGTTACGCAAGGTCCATCCAAGACCTTCCAGTACTCTCAAAAAAGTCCTTGACATCCAAGACTGTGTGCAACATAGTATATGCCGTACACTATATGCCGCCCGGTAACGACAACCACGAACTCTTCGAAAACCTCCGCCTCGAACTCCGCCGCGGCTCCCTCATCCTTGCAGTCCTCGTCATGCTTCGCGTCGAGCACTACGGCTACACCCTCCGCAAAGCACTCGCCGATCACGGCATGCCAATCGATGAGGGCACCTTGTACCCGCTCCTGCGCCGTCTCGAGACCCAGGGCCTTTTGGTCAGCGAGTGGCGCGAAGAAGACAAGCGCAACAAGCGGTTCTACCGCCTCTCCGCGGAAGGCAAGGCCATTTTGAAGCCCCTGCTCGCTGAGTGGCAGGGAATCAACACATCCTTGAACGGAATTCTTTAGGAGCGTTATGGAACTACTCGATAGCTATTTAAGAGCGGTCAAGCGCTACCTGCCCAGAGCGCAAAGCAGCGACATCATCAAAGAACTTTCCGACGACCTACGCTCGCAACTCGAAGAAAAGGAAACCGCCGCGGGCTGCCCCCTGACCGACGAAGAAATCGCCGCCTTTCTCAAGCAGCACGGCGACCCCATGACCGTCGCCCGCCGCTACCGCCAGGATTCCCCGAGCCTGACCATCGGTTGGGAACTCATTGGCCCGGAACTCTTTCCCATGTATTTGATCCTTTTGAGCATCAATCTGGTGATCACCATCGCCGCCCTCACCATCGTTTCTCTTTCCATGCGCGCCCAAATCACCTGGCAAACGTTTACGCTCCCGGTAATCATCCAGATTTTTTGCGTGACCCTCGCGTTTATGGCCATGAACGTTGTGAAGCGCAAATTCCCGCAGCCCTGGTATTACCCTCCGGCCGAGATGGCGGCGATGATGCAGATTAAGCGTGGATACTCCATTTCCGGGTTGATCTTGTGGAGCCCCGTGCTTCTCTGGTGGCTGGCGCTGCCTCGCTTCCCATCTTTAATATTGGGTTCAGCCGCCGCGCATTTGGTGCTCGCTCCGTCATGGCACAACTTCTATGTTCCCATTCTGTTGCTCGTGCTGGCCTCCATCTCGCAGCGAGTCCTCAATTTGTTCTACCCAGACTGGACCTGGCTCCTGCCCGTCATGCGGCTGCTCATCAACGCCGCCAGCGTGCCGGTCCTCTATTTCCTTCTCTTCAAGAGTCAGCCGTTAGTGCTAGTCGCCGCAGCGTTCCAAGGCGTACCGCAATACGAAAAGCTTGCTGAGGCCGTCAATGGCTCGCTGGTCTGGGGCGTGTTCGGGCCGTGGCTGTGGGGCTACGCCGGAATCAGCGCGCTCGTCTACGCCTGGTACTGCTTGCCCCACCTGCGAAGGTTGCTGCGTGGCAAGGCTGGCGCGTCGTCAGCGACCGTTTCACAGTCGCCGGAGAAATGACCATGACTCACACCTTGCTCTTTCTCTTCGATCTACTGGCGAATTCTCAGGCTGCGGCCACTTTGCTTCCGCGATCTCTTGACGTTTGGCGCGGCCAACACCGGCTTCGCGTGTCTCCTCGGCAGCCTGGAGATTTTTCGCCGCTCGCGGCTCCGCCAGAATCAAACGGCATTTTCGCACTCGTGATAATGCCAACAAATTAGGAGGCATCATGATGGACAACGCATATCTAGCAGAACTGTCCGAAGCAAAAAAGAAATTTGGCAATATCGTCGCCCTCGACGGCCTCGATCTCCAAGTGCGCCCCGGTGAGCTTTTCGCCGTCCTCGGCCCCAACGGCGCAGGAAAAACCACCGCCATCTCTCTGCTTCTGGGACTTCAACAGCCCGACGCCGGTACGGCCAGCCTTTTCGGCAAATCACCCCAACTCGTCGAAACACGCCGCCAAATCGGCGTGATGATGCAAGAAGCGGGCCTCGCGCCCGAACTGCGGGTCCGCGAGCAAATCGATCTCGTGGCCAGCTACTATCCGGTCCCGCTTACCCCGGATGTCGCGATGGAGCTGACCCACACCACGGCACTCGCCAATCGTCCTTACGGAAAACTCTCCGGCGGCCAGAAGCGCCAGGTGCAATTCGCCATGGCTATTGTCGGCCGGCCCAAATTACTTTTCCTCGATGAACCCACCGTCGGCCTCGACGTTCAGGCGCGCGAGCTAATGTGGGTCACGCTCCGCAAGCTCGTCAACGATGGGGCCTCCATCGTTCTCACCACGCACTATCTCGAAGAAGCTGAAGCCCTTGCTGATCGCGTGGCCGTTCTTGCCAAAGGCCGCGTCATCGCATCCGGCACCGTCCGTGAAATCCGCGCCCTCGTTGTTCGAAAGCGCATCAATTGCTCGACCACTCTCACCGTGGAAGAAATCTCCGCGTGGCCCGGAGTGGAAAACGCTACCGCGGACAAACAGCGCCTGCTGATCACCGTAAGCAATGCGGAATCCGTTTTGCGACGCCTGCTTGCCGCCGATCAAAATCTGCGCGAAGTCGAAGTTCGCAGCGCCGGCCTCGCCGAAGCTTTCGCAGAACTCACTCAGGAGAACAAAGTATGAGCGCAATTTCTGTGCAGATCTCTAGCCCGCTGGAAGGCGGGGCGTTGATGCCCGCAAAGCGCCTGATGCGCGCGTATTTCATCGAAGCCAAGTACGAAACCGTTCGAATGCTTCGCACGCCCGCATTCGCGATTCCGTTCCTCGGCCTTCCAGCCCTGCTCTATCTGCTTTTCGGAGTCGTGATTTTCGGCGCCGCCATCCGCAACGATTCGAACGCTGGTCTATTTATTTTCGCCGCGTTTGCTCTGTTCGGCGTGATGGGTCCGGGGATTTTCGGCTTCGGCATGGTCGTAGCCAGCGAGCGCGAGCACGGCCTGCTCACTCTCAAGCGCGCTCTGCCGATGCCACCGCCTGCATATCTCGTCGCAAAATTGCTGATGGCCATGCTGTTCGCCGCCATCGTCATGGCCACCATGTTTGCCGTCACGCCGCTCGGCCATTTACACCTATACGTTGGCCAATTCTTCGCTTTGGCCGCGGTTGGCATTCTGGGTGCACTCCCGTTTTGCGCCATCGGCTTGTTTATCGGCGTCCTTGCCACCGGTCGCAGCGCGCCGGCGTTTGTGAACATCATTTATCAGATGATGATGCACCTCTCCGGCCTGTTCTATCCGCTGCCAAAATTTCTCCACGCGATCGCGCCCGTTTGGCCGACCTATCATCTGCAGCAACTTTTCTTTCGTGCCGTCGGTGTTCCAAGCCAGGGCAATTCGATCACGCACATCGCCGTTCTCGTTGCCGTGACGTTGCTTTTCACTTTGTTTGCAGTGCGCCGCCTCGCCCGCAAAGGCTGAGTTGCACGCGCATTCGAACGGGAAGGGAAGTTGCGTGACTGAAATTGCGCGAGAGGCCAGGAACTCTTCAATTCGCGACTGTCAATTCGATTGTGGAAGTGGTTGGAATTCGCGCGCCGCCCATCGGCGATTGGTCAATCACTGCGGCATGCGGCCACTGCGGTGCCGTTACGTAATTCACTTTGCGGCGCAGTTGCGACACGTCCAGCCGGTGTTGCGCATCAACTTCATTTAAGCCAATCAGGTGCGGCATCACATACGCCGTTTCACGCGGTCCTTCCGACACCAAGACGTCAACGCGCGGCGTCGCTGCGCCCGCGCCGGGCTTTGGATTCTGAATCATCACCATGTCCGCCGGCTCGTTCGAAAGCGTTACGCCGCTCACTTCTCCCACCTGCAATCCCATTCGCAACAGTTCAATCCGCGACGCGCGCAGCGAATTTCCCTCGAGCAGCGGAATCTGCAGCTGCCGCTGTCCCAGACTCAGCACCACGTGCGCTTGTTGCGACACTTTCATCAGCAGCCCTGCTGGCGGCGTTTGCCGCACCACCATGTTGATCGGCAATTCGTTATACACGCGGTCCGCCACGCGCAACATCAGCCCGCGCGATTGCAACATTTGATTTGCTTCAGAAACATTCTTGCCAACCAGATTCGGCATCGTCACTTCGCGCCCGTGAATGGCGATGCGCATCGCCGTGATCGCGCTCAAAAACGCCGCCGACGCCAGGATGAACACCAGAAAAATCATCCGGCTAAGCCATTCCAATCTTTCTCTCAGCGTCATAGAGAAAATCACGCTCCGTTTGCCCGTGCCAATCAGTCTCGAACGTCAGCGCAGATTCGTCAACGCCTTCTTCCGCAGATGTGACGCTGATTTCCCGACCGATCTGCCAGGGAACTTGGGAATCGCAAATTCTGATTCCGAGTGCCGGACTATTTCGCGGGAGTGAGGATTACGTCCGCGTCCACGTAAGCGGTAAACGGCGTACCTTTTTTAATTTCTGCTTGCTGGCCGTGTTTGAAGAAGGCCCCAAAAGGAAACACGGCGCCCATCACGATTGCCGTTCCCGCCTTATCCTGTCCCTCTTTGTAAGCCGATCCGTACAGCTTCACCAGCGTCCCATCTGCGTTCAGCGAGTCTATCTCAAACCCGATTTCGCCAGGCACTCCGCCTCCGCGTGAACCGTCCGCTTCCCGCACAATGGCAAACGCCGGCGCGCCCTTTTTAACCAGCACCATATCGCCGTCCTTCAAATCCTCGGCCAGCGTCATCGGAATCTTGTCGCCCACATCCGTATTCTTGGAAGTCACGTCCGCGGCAAACACCAGCGGCACAACTGTGCCCGCACGCAGAACGAGTTGCCCGGGCACAGCCGCCGCAGATGCCGGCGCAACCGTCCCGGATGCTGCCGCATTGTTAGTTAGGGGAGTTGCCTCCGGCGCCGCAGAAGCGGGTCTTTCCGGAATCGCGGTTACCGTATACTGCGCCGTGGCTACGCGGCTGCGCGTGCCAAACGCCGTGACCGCGATAGCTTGCAAGTTGGTCGTGGCACCAATGGTGATCGGCCCCGTGTAGCGCGCGGACGCCGTGGTCGGCGTCCATCCATCTGTCGTGTAGTAAATGATTGCCCCGCGTGTGGCATCCTTGATTTTCACCATCTGCGCCGCCGCGTAAGTACCGGGCTTCAAGGAGAACGATGGTTTCGCGGCATAGAAGCCAACCGGCGTCGCTTGTGACGTCGCCTGCATCTGCTGATTCATCGCCTGCATGGCCTGCTGGTTGGCTTGCGTTGCCTGATCCATTGCCTGTTGGGCAGCCTGCTGCGCTTGCATCGCAGCTAGCTGAGCTTGCATCGTCGCTTGTTGTGCCGCCTGCATCCCGGGGTCTTGGGCTTGCGCGTTCGCAACGCTCGCTGCCAGAATCAACAATATAAGGAAGGCTCTCATATCGTTTCTCCCTTGCTCATGTGACGTACCGGCTCTAGCCCCAGTTACAGCCCGAGGGCCCATTTCAACTCCACAAGTAACCTTCATTTGCTTCAGGCGAATCAAATTTCGCTTCCTAACCCTTACGTTACAACCTCATTCGTCGTCTCTGCGGTCGAAAATCACGGGCATACAATTTATCTATGAAAGTAAAACTGTCCTGGATCACCATGGCCGTTTTGCTCGTTACCATTGGTGGCTACGTCGGTCCCAGGCTGAAATATTGGTTTCCCTCCATGCCCGGTTTCACGGAGGCCGCTCGCGCGGAGCAGGCCACTCCCGAAGCCACCGCGAACGCCATGTTCCAAGCAATTGATCAAGGAGCGCCATCAGAAGAAAATCCCAAGGAAGCCCTTGACGATCGCATGGATTACGGCCACATGCTTTCGGGCAAGGACATGACTCCCGAGGAACAAAAATTTGTCGCCCTCTTTTGGGACAACCAGCGCAGCGCGTCGATCTATACTGTTTTGCGCGCTAACTTGGCGAGATCCGCCAGCATCACCGCGACCAACGTCACCGGCGATTCCGCGGTCGCCAATGTGGATTTGCAAGTGATGCAGGAGCACGGCTCGGATTGGGTTCCGTACACTTGCACTGTCGAACTCAAGAAGCGCGGCCCCAATTGGTACATCGACGAAGTCAAATCCCCGCGAATCCCCGGTGGCATCTACCATGCCTTCAAGCAACGCCTCGGCTCCACTCCCTAACCTCCACGCCTCTGTACTGCGCTTCTCCAGTTCACGTTGCTTTCCACCGTAGACTTGAAGTGGACGTTCTTATAGCATCGCGCGCATGAAAAAACCGAAATCGGGCAAGCGCCGTTCCGTAACGAAAGCGAGCGGCGCTCCGAAAAATGTGGACGAATACCTTGCACGCGTCCCGGAGCCTGCCCGCAGCACTTTGAACAAGATTCGCGCTGCGATTCGCTCCGCTGCGCCAGCCGAGGCTACCGGATTCCTGCGTTCCAATATAAAGGAGTGCTGGTGTGGTTCGCCGCGTTTTCCGACCACTGCAGCTTGTTCCCGACAGCCGCGGTGATTGAAACGTTCAAGAACGAGCTGAAGGGCTTCTCCACCTCCAAAGGGACCATCCACTTTCCCACGGACAAGCCGCTGCCGGCAGCGCTCGTCAAGAAAATGGTGAAAGCGCGGCTCACGCAAATCGAAAGCAAGAAAAAGCCCTGACCGCGTTGCTCCCGAGAACCCGCTCGCGACCTGGACGTCGGAATCTGCAACCAACTGAATGCTTCTGAACAATCTCCCCACTGCCAACTGTCGTTCCGCATTAACTTTGCCATCACAGCGGTGTCTCGCGCCGATGGTGGACTGGTTTTTCGAGGTGCTACTGTGGAGGTAACCAGGGCTTGCGGGTTCGGCCGAAGGAGAACACGCGCATGGGTTTTCTTGCTCTCTTCGTAGGCAGGCATTTTCGAGATGAAAAAGCGGGCCGGGTCGTCGTTTTTGGCGGCGACCGCCGCAATCAAGGCTACCTTGTCGCGTCGGCAGCGGATGAACGTAAGATAACCGCCTTTCTAAAAATGTATTACGCCGCCGAACTGTCCATTCAATTGGTCAGTACCCTCGTAACCATCTGGTGGATCACGGCACTGACCAGTTCACCGGATACCTCGATTCCGCGTATTGCGAAGAGCGGGGCCATTTTTCTGGGGGTTTATTCTCTGGTTGTGGCTGCCCCTTATATTTTCCTGCGCAAGGCGTATAAGAGAGAGCTCCTAGCGTTTGTCTCCGGCCAAGAGGAAGTCTTGGTCTCGGCCAAGCCCGTGGGCCGGCAAAGTCGGGTTGCACTTGTCGTGCTTGCCGCATTGGTGTTGCTCGCCTTACTCATTTTCTACCTCGTTCAAGCGAAATAATTTGCCTTCAACCGGTTGATGCCGATCTGCTCACGCACCGTAGACGCTGGGCTCGAACTCGTTACCCTCGCGTCTGCGGGCGTAGGGCGCGATGCATCGCGCCCTCTGTTCGCGCGGGGCAGGCGGGAAGATCCGGAGGTTGGCAGTCGCGATAGGATCGGGATCTTCGATTGACAGTTAAGCGTTGAAGGTAAAGACGCCGGGGGCAGCGTCTTGCTGATGATTAGGCCTCGAAGTTTATCACCATGCTTGGTGTGTACCGAATTGGGCAGTCAGAGTAGCGACGGAAGGGCACACTTATCATGTAGCACTCCGGGAAGCCGTTCGGCCCGGTGGAGACCAAAGGGTTTCAGGGTTCGATATTTTCCGGGTCGAGGCTGCCGAATTCGCGCGGGAAGAATCCTCAACAAGCTTGCGGTGACTACCCTATGTGTGCTGCTACTTCCCTCCGCACGAAACTGATGGGCGTGGCTGAGCCCAGCGCTATGGCTTCCTCTCTGCCTTGGAAGCGCGTTTTGAGAAAGGCGGCGCACGCCTGTCTTCCTGTTGTTTTCGCCAGCGCATCCCTGGTGCTCTGTATGGCTCCCACGAGCACACTCGCTCGGGCACGGGGTGGCGGACGCAGGATTATCAACCATCTCCTCCCGGATGCAACTCTACTCCCTTCGGACTCGCAGAATTCGGCTCCGCAAACACCGCCCGCGGAGGGGTCAGGCAGCGTCGCAGGCACTGTGCTAGACGCAAGCGGAGGCGCGGTTTCCGGCGCAGACGTCAGCTTGATGCATGGAGACGGAACACAATTGCTCGCGATGCTGTCCGGGGCAAACGGCGAATTTACTTTTACAAAGATTCCTGCTGGTTCCTACCTCGTGACCGTCAACGCCAAGGGTTTTACGCCCTTTACATCTGCAGAGTTCGCCGTCGCGGTGCAGCAGGCCTATGAGGTTCCCGAGGTCTCCCTATCAATTGCGACGGCAAACATGGAGGTGACCGTCCGCCCCCCTGAGTTGATCGCCGCTGAGCAGATAAGGGCTGAGGAGAAGCAGCGTCTGGTCGGGGTCATCCCAAACTTCTATACCAGCTACATTTATGACGCCGCCCCGCTCGGATGGAAACAGAAATTCTCGCTCGCTGCACGGAGCGCTTTCGATCCCGTTGCCTTTATCGGAGTCGGCTTCGGCGCCGGCATCGAACAGGCGACGAACGCCTATCCGGGGTACGGGCAAGGCGCCGCGGGATATGGCAAACGCTATGGTGCGACGTTTCTCGACGGACGCAGCAGTGACTTCCTGACGAATGCGTTCTTCCCCGCGATCCTTCACCAGGATCCGCGCTACTACTACCGGGGCACCGGCTCCGTTACGTCCCGCGTCCTGCATGCGGTCAGCTCCGTATTTGTCACCCGCAGCGACAGTGGGCGAACCGTGGCAAACTCTTCTTATTTTCTTGGCGACATCAGCGCGGCAGCATTGTCCAATCTGTATTATCCCAAAACGAATCGGGGAGCGAACCTGGTCTTCACCAATGCCGCCGTTGGCCTCGCCGGGCGAGTTGGTATGAATTTGTTCCGTGAATTCCTATCGAAGCGTCTGACGACGAACGTATCTGGAAATGGAAATCTTTGAAAGGAACGGGCTTCCCATTTCCCGCCGGCCTCCCCCGTCCCACCCGCCTACTTTCTCCTACTGCCTCCACACAGTCGGACTATACTGATTTCTCCATGAGCGTTAATTCAGGGAAGGTCAAACGATGCAAATCAAAGGTCACGTATTTATTGTCACGGGCGCTTCGTCTGGGATTGGGCTGTCGACGGCGATAGCTTTATCTGACCGCGGCGCGAGAGTGGCCCTGTTGGCACGCAGCGGCGATGCGCTTCAAAAGGTGGCGCAGCAGCTTCCAGAGAGCTTGCCTGTCACGGTAGACATGACGAGGTTTGATCGTGTGAGGGAAGCCGTACGCGCTGTGCATCAGCATTATGGCCGCGTCGACGGGCTCGTGAATAATGCAGGACGTAGCTACGCGGCGGCAATCGAGGAGATCGAGCCCGCGCTTTTTGATGAAATCTTCCACCTCAATGTGTTGGGGCCGATTGTCGCGATGCAGGCCGTGATTCCGGTGATGCGGGCGCAAGGTGGCGGGAGCATTGTAAACATCAATTCTGGGACTGCATTCATGACCGTTCCTCAATACAGCGTTTACTCGTCTTCGAAGCGTGCGCTTCTTGGATTCAGTCTTACAGCGCGTGCCGAGTTGGAGAAGGACCGCATCGTCGTCAGCGAAATCTACCCGTTTATCACGGCGACAAACTTCGGCAAAAGCAGGATGGGGAATCCAGCCGGCGGCGGACCGTCCACCAACTACGGCGACGGCGACAGGCCCGAATTCGTAGCCGGTCTGGTTCTGCAAGCAATCGAGGAAGGGCACGCTCAGTATTTCGCGAATGAGCACCTCCGCAAAATGGCGGCGGGCGGGAGTTAGGCTACTGGGCTGTCGCTGGTCGTCTGCCAGGGGAAATAAGGCAGGTTCCCAGAACCCAGTTTATGGGGCGCGCGGGCGATTGTTTTGGCTTCAACCAATCGGATACAATTTGCATCAGACACTGAGATGGTCTCGACCACACCTAACCCTAGCCTGACCGCCCGCGAACTGCTTTCCGCTTGGGGAAGGATCTTGACGGGCAGAGTGCCTATGCTGTCCATTGAGATCACTCGGGAGTGTCCCCTCACTTGCCCCGGGTGCTACGCCTATGGTGAGACGCACTTGGGGGGCGGAGCCACCCTGCGCGAACTGAGTGACTTGCGAGGAGATGCGCTTGTCGAAGGCGTGTTGGGGCTGGTACGAAAGCACAAGCCCATCCATGTTTCCTTGGTGGGCGGCGAGCCTTTGATCCGGCATCGCGAGCTGAACAGGATTCTCCCCGCCCTCAGTGAGATGGGAGTATTCGCGCTCGTGGTTACGAGCGCCGTGATCCCCGTCCCGCGGGAGTGGATGAAGATCCCTCGTGTGAGGGTGGCGGTGTCGGTGGACGGCCTTCCTGAGCATCACGACATCCGGCGCAAGCCAGCGACTTACGAGCGCATCCTCAACAACATTGCAGGCTGCGAGGTTAACGTCCATTGGGTCATTACGCGCCCGATGCTGGCGCGGCCCGGCTACCTGGAAGAGTATGTCTCGTTCTGGAGCGCACGGGCAGAGGTGAACGGCATTTGGGTGAGCGTTTACACTCCTCAGGTGGGCGAACAAAGCCCGGAAATGCTGACTTCTGAGGATCGCGAAGTGCTGGCGCGCCAATTGCCTACCTTGAAGCGGCAATATTCGAAACTCCTGATGACCGAGGGCATGGCCCGGGCTTTCGTTCACCCTCCCAGCAATCCGGCGGATTGCCTTTTCTCCAAGATGTCCGCCAATTATTCGGCCGATCTGCAAAGTCGCGTTGAGCCATGCGTTTTTGGAGGCGAGCCCGACTGCTCTCAGTGCGGCTGTGCGATCAGCGGCGCTCTACACTGGATCAGGACCATCAAGGTGGCGGGTCCTCTGAGGGTCGATCATTTCGTCCGAGGATCGATCGGCGTCGGCCTGTTGGCGAACCGCCTCCGCCGGCAGGGGATTCGGCCTTCACGGTGGCCTTCCGGCGGGACAAAGCCGAAGCCTGGGGCCGATCTCGTCCAAATCCAGCCGTGACTCCCTCGGCGGAAACGAGCAAGCAAAACGCTTAGCCGCCAAGTGTCATCCAGGAAAAGTTTTACTGACGAGAAGTGGCTTTGCCCCTGTGGCCGACAATCGGACTAAACCGTCCTCGCGCCTACTACGTCTGGCGCTAGCTGCCAAGCGCATAGTTGCGCCGGCAAGGATTTAGCTGATGGGCCTAGGACGAAAGCAAATTCAACCAGCGAGCGAATCGCGCTCGGTCTTCCGGCTGCATGGCGACAAATTTCACGCCCATACCTTGGAGGGGCTGGCTTGTTCGGACGACGGCACGCGCTCGCACCTCGCCGGTGGGTACATCCAGCAGCAACTGGATGAAAGTTCCTGGCGGAAGTGGTTCAGGAGTACGAATGTATATGCCGCCCAGCCCCAGATTGTCCACGGAGGAGACAAATCTCTTGCCGGCGGTCTGCCAGGCCAAAATCGTCCCGCTCGGAGAAGAAAGCCGAGGATAGCTACGAAGGTCGTTTGTGGTCGTCATGGAAACGCTCGAAAAAACGAGACTCCTTTCCCATTCTCAGGTGAAGACATTGAGACCCACTGTTACTTGGCGCCGGGCGACCGGCGAGCTGAGTGCCGGTCAGCGCCTAGTTTTTTATAGACTTGCTGGGGAGGCGTCGTTTTGCTTACGAGCGACCTTATGAGCCTTCTGCTTTCGGGCACTCGTCTGATCGGAAGATACCGGCGTAAAGTTGGTGGCGACCTGGACCTTCGCGGGTTTCTTCGGCGAAGACTTCATGACTGGGTAAGCGTCCACAACGCCCGCATCGGTGAAGATCGCGGGATTCACTTCCTGCGCTTTGCAAGAAGGCGCCGAGCCGAGCAGGATTGCCGTAAGTCCAAAAGCGCCGAGCCACAGGGTCTTGGGGAGGAGCTGTTTGCTGTAGTTCATTGTCATCGTCCTTTCGTTTAGCGATTGCATTGACTGCGACTGCATGATGGATGTGTTTTTCGCATACTCGGCTTTGGCTGCCAATGCACTGCGTCTGAAGAACGAATGAACAAAATCTGAACAGGTAAGTCGCAGATTCTGCGGCGGATTCTTGCCTGGAGCGGGAAGGTGGCAGAGACAAGAATCCCTATGAGGGTTTTGGATGACCCCTAGGCAAATTTTCGCGTGCCAGTTTAGAGTGAACTGGATGCACAACCCAAGTAAGAGCGACTGGGTCTTCTTCTGGGTGCCATTGGCGTAGCCCGCGATCTAGTTGAGGTCATAAGTCGGGGGGGTACCAGGCACCGGGCACGAATCACTTCTTCAGCGGAGGCGCCGGATAGTCCGGCAACTTGTCTTTACTGGTGTCGGCGCGCTTCACTTCGAGTTCGTCGAAGAGGAGAGATGGGCTGATGATCGTGGTGGGAGCGCCGCCGGAGCGGTTGCTCACCAGAGGATCGTTGCCGACGGCGATCAGATCGCTGCGTAAGGCGCGAATGTCCAGTTCGCTGAAGACTGCGCCGCGCACCAGCTCTTCGTGGCCGTCCTTGGCATAGACACGATAGAGCAGGCGCGGTGAATTTCCCGGCCCCAGCGTATCCACGCGATAGCCGTATGGGCGGCCTTGATCGGTCACCATCTGGATGACTTTTTGTTTCAGTGCCTCCGGCGACTGCGCTTCGGAACTTTTCACCAGCAGCACGCCCAGGCTCGGGCCGGGAAATGAACCCGGCGCGGCGCGGCCGTGGCCGTTCGAGGCAGGGAAGTCGCGAATCGGCTGGCGGCCCAAAACGTAGTTCGACAACACGCCATTCTCGACGAGGTTGACGGGCTGGGCCTTCACGCCCTCGCTGTCCACGGTGAAGTTTCCGACCAGGCTCTTGCCCTGAAAATCTTTCAGCGTGGGATCATCCACGATCGTCAGAAACGCCGGCAGCACGCGCGTCTTATAGCTCGTGGCAAACGCTCCTGTGGTGCGGTTCGGCTTGCCGAGCTGCGGCTTCCGGCCGACCACGTTTTGGCCGATCAGCGTAGAGACCACGTCATCGGCGGCATCGGCGGCGAAGAGGACCGGCCCGCGATAGTCCTCTTCGACGATTGGCGCCTGGCGCAGGGCCATAACAGTGTCCAGCATTTTTTTCGTGTCGCTCATGAGCGCGTCGTGCGTTGGCAGCTCTTCCGGGCGCGCGACCATGTAGGCGGGGCTGCGGCCCAGCCGCATTCCGTCGGCGGCCTGTGCCGAGCTGCTAAGTTGCACTCCGTATGTTGTTTTTCCGCCGCGCGTGACCGTGCCTTCGGAGTTCACCAGGTATTCATTGACGGCGGTGAAGCGCGCGGACGCCGTAACGGACTGCACGTCGGGATACTGCTTGTACAAACTGGTGACGTCTTCAAGCGTTTTCTTCCACGCGGCTTCGTCAACCTTGAGCGAGACGGTGGGCTCGACAGCGATCACCGGCGGGGCCTTTGCGAAGTCGTCCACGGGATTGGGGTCGGCGCTGAACTGTTTGAGCGAGGCTTGTTTTTCGGCGAGGGCTTCCCCGGCAGCTTTGTAGGCGTCGTCGGTGGTCAGCCAAATCTGGTGGCGCAGAGCGATGGGGTCGTCGTCGAGCGGGAGAATGTTGCTTTCGCCCTGGCCGCGGCCGAAAAAGCTGTCCTGCTTGTAATCACCAATGCGCACTACGACGCGAAGAACGCGGATGTGCACATGCTGGTTGTCACGCAGCGCGCCAAACGTGGCCTCTGCGCCGAAATCATCCACTTCGCTGACGCGATACTCGATGTAATAGGGCGCCTGGACTTGATCCATTTTGAGTTGGGCTTTGGAGCGGTCCAGTTCGGTCAGGAGCGCTTCGAGGAGTCCGTCACCTTTTGCTGCGGCGTGTGCGGCGATCATGGCGGCATCAGGAGTTGACTTCGCGGCGTCCGACGCGGATTTCGCCGCGTGGGACGTGGCGTGAAGCGGCATCCCGCTCATCGCGAAAAACGCTGTCACAAGAATTGCCGCGCGTTGTGCGTGCATACGCGAAATGGTGAATGCGCGCGAAGTCGTCACGGCTTCACCTCCGGCTTCGCCTGCGCGTCTTTTGCCATGCCACTGTCCTCGAATCCGGGCGGCGGCAGCAGCGGCGGGCGTTCATGTTCGTGCGCGCGCTTTTGCACTTCCATTTCAGAAAAGAGCATGGCGGGCGCCACGGCGGAGACGGGAACTTGTCCGCTTTCCGCGCCGCACACGCCGTTGAAAACGTGCTGCTGGTCGCCGGTGGTGAGAATGCGCGTCAAAGCGGCGAGCGGCGTGCCTACGATGTCCACGCCGCGGACAAGTTCATCGGGGCGGCCATCGGCGTACACCTTGTACACAATCACGGGCAGCACCTGGAAGGCTTGCGGCAGGGAACGAGTGGTCAGCGTGAATCCGCCCTGGATATCGTCGAAGTACAAACCGTAGGGCTTGCCTTGCTTCTTCGCTTCGTCGATCAGTTTCTGGCGCAGCTGCGCTTCAGGCACGGTTTGCGTGGACGTGACGATGAGATTTCCCTGGCGTCCGGTGGGCATCAGTCCCGGTTGATTGCGGCCGTGGCCGTTGGACTCACCGAAATTCTTGATGGGCATGCGCGACATCAGGAAATTTTTCAGCACGCCGTTTTCGATGACTTCCACAGGCTTGGCGGGAGAGCCCTCGTTATCGAAATCGTAAGAACCCGCGAGCTTTACGCCGCCGAGTTCGTGCGTGGTTGGGTCATCCATGACGCTGAGAAATTTTGGCAGGACTTCCTGGCCGACTTTTTTCGTGAAAGTTTGTCCCTCTTCTTCATCGCGCTGGCGGTGGCCTTCGAGGCGGTGACCCAGCACTTCATGGAAAAAAACCGCCGCGGCGCGGCCGCTTAAGAGAGCGGGGCCGTCATACGGCTCGGCCACGGGGGCTTTGCGCAGGGCGTTCAGGTCCGTGGCCATTTTTTCGATTTTGGCGGTCAGTTCGGCTTCGCTCGGCAAACCGCTCGCGGAGGGTGCTTGAAAAGTTTCGACGCGGAGCAGATCCATGCCGTCATCGGCGCGCGTCTGCGCCTCCATGATCAAGCGCGTCGAAGTATTGGGACTCACGATGGCGCTGCCTTCGCTGGAGACCATCCGCGAGTTGGTGTTTTGCACCTGCATCATGACGGAAGCGAAATAGACTTCGGGATACTTTCGAAAGACGGCGGAGAGGCGCTTGATTTCGCCTTCCCAGGCGGCGCGATCAAACGAAGAAGGCGCGATCGTTTCACCGATGCGCGTTTGCGGCTTCTCCTTCGAAAAGTCCGGGGATTTGTCTTCTTCTTCGGCGCGCACGGCGGTGTTTGTTCGCACATTCATGAGGGAGGGCACCGCGCGCTTGTATTCGCGATCGGTGAGTTCCCATAAAACGCGGGCGATGGCGTCCTGATCGTTGCCGAAGGGAAGCGTGCCGGAGGTGACGCCGCTGGGGCGGCTCTGTCCATGCGTGTTATCAAGTTCAGGCGAGCCCACGCGCATGTGGACATCGGCTTGGCGGCGCTGCCCAGCGGCGTCGGTGAGCAGGCTGCCGTAGGCGCCAACAAGGACGACGTACTCCTGGTCGTAGACCGTGTAGCTAAGGTAATAGGGCGGCTGTTCAGCCTTGCCGAGCTCCGCGGTGGCGCGGGAAAGCTCGCCTTGCATGGCTTTCAGGACCGGATCTCCGGGGGCGCTGACCGGCGCGGAGGCAACAGACGTGTTGCCGCCCGCGGCGGCGAATGGCGCGCAAGCCAACTGCGCGGCGAGGGCACAGCATGCGGCGACGCGCAGGAATTCCGTTCCGCGGAAATGCAATCTTCCGCAGGTTCTTAAGGGTTCAAACATGATCATGAAAAGTGAGCTCCCGATACGACGGTTCATTAAAGAGTGTCCAAATCCAAGCCGACAGCGCAGAAAGCGAGTATGCCTGAGTGAATGGATGCGCGCAAATGGGGCGTGTACGAGGTGTTCCAAGGGTTGCTGGTGCGCAGCGAGGCGAGAATCGATTCCGGCCCTCTAGAGTTCATGACCATGGTATAATGACTATGGTCGTGAGGGAGGCCGCACATGAAAGTGAAGAAGATGGCCGCCGGCGTGTTTAAGACGAATTGCCTCGCGGTGATGGATGAGGTGCAGGCCAAGCGCGTGACGGTGGTGATCACCAAACGGGGCAAGCCGGTGGCGAAGCTCGTCCCGGTGAACGAGGAGAAGGACGACATCTTCGGTTTTCTTGCCGGCAAAGCGACCATAACGGGTGACGTGGTTTCGCCCGCGCTTACCCTGGAGGAGTGGGGTAATCTGGCGTGATTCTGGTCGACACCCACGTGGTGCTGTGGTTGGCGTTTCATCCGGACCGGCTTTCCAAAAAGGCGCGCGAAGCGATTGACGAGGCGCGCAAAAATAAAGACGGTATGGCCATTTGCGACATCACTCTTTTGGAGTTGGGTACGCTTGCGAGCAGGGGTCGATTGAACTTGAACATCTCCCTCGAATCCTTCCTCGCGGAAGTGGAAGCGCGTTTCGTGGTCCTGCCAATCAAGTCCGGGGCTTGTGCTCGCATCGCTGAGCTGCCTGCGACATATCCTAAAGATCCGGCCGATCGCATCATCGCAGCGACGGCGCTGATGGAAGGTTTGACATTGTTGACTGAGGATCGCGAGATTCGCCGATCGAACGTGGTTCCCACGATTTGGTAGATTGAACTCGGCAGCTGCGGCGTACGTCGTAAATCAAGTTTCGTCAAAGCGTTCAGCAGTCTTCAATCTTGCGCCGTTGGCAAATTCGAGCGCGGAAACTTCCTTGCGTCCTTCTAGTTTGACGGTGAGGATACGCAAACGGGTTGTATCGCCGCACGAAACCAGGACATTTTTCCCTTCAACGAACAATGTGCCAGCCGCAGCGCCAGCTCGGCTAATCGATTCGCCTGCTTCTTTAGCCACCGGTTCGCCCCAGAGGTGGCACGTCTGCCCGCGAAACTCCGTATAGGCGCCGGGCCAGGGGGCGAAGCCGCGCATGCGGTTGTAGATTTCCTGGGCGGGGCGGGTCCAGGCGATCCGGCCATCTTCTTTTTTCAGGATTGGAGCGAGGGAGGCGTTTGAGTGGTCCTGCGGGCGCGGAACGATTGTTCCTGTCGCAAGTCCACGCAACGTTTCGACCATCAGGGGGGCACCTGCCTCGGACAATCGTCGTGAAAGCTCGGGTGCTGTTTCTGATGCCCCGATTTCGAGTTCGCTTTGCAGCAGCATGTCGCCGGTGTCCATGCCTGCATCAATGCGCATGGTGGTGGCGCCGGTTTTTGTTTCGCCATTGACGATGGCCCAGTTGATGGGAGCGGCGCCGCGATACTTCGGGAGCAAAGAAGCGTGCAGATTGATCCAGCCGAACTTGGGAATCGTCAGCAATCGCGCGGGGATGATTTGACCGTACGCGATGATGACGATGCAATCCGGCGAAAGTTTTTGCAAGAGATCCTGGGCTTCGGGGGCGCGAATTTTCTCGGGTTGGTGCACGGGAATGTTCGCGGCGAGAGCGGTCTCCTTTACCGGAGAAAAGGAGACTTCATTGCCGCGTCCGCGGGGGCGATCCGGCTGGGTGATGACGGCTATGATCTCGAGATCGGGCTGAGCGAGAAGATGTTTCAGCGAGGGAACCGCGAATTGGGGAGTGCCGCAGAAAAGGATGCGCATCTTCACTCCTCTGCGGCCAGGACGCGGCTGGCGACGCCGTTTACCACTCGCCCTGTTTCTTGAGCTTCTTGATTTTGCGTTTGATGAGGTCGCGCTTCAGCATCCCGAGATGCTGGATGAAGAGGATGCCGTTGAGGTGGTCAATTTCGTGGCAGAAGGCGCGAGCGAGAAGATTCTCGCCGCGAATTTCGAAGGACTCGCCTTTGGCATTCTGCGCTTTTACCGTGACGAACTGCGGGCGAACGACGTAACCGCGGAAGCCGGGAATCGAGAGGCAGCCCTCTTCCTCGCGGACTTCGCCTTCGGCATGGATAATTTCGGGATTGGCGAGCACGATCTTGGCTTCGGGATTTTTTCCGGCGGTGACGTCAATGACGGTGAGGCGCAGACCCAGTCCGATTTGTGGGGCAGCCAGACCAACGCCTTGCGCGGCGTACATGGAAGCGAACATATCCTCGACGAGCTTTTCGAGCGCGGCGTCAAATTTTTTTACCGGGGCGCCGGGCTTTTCGAGGATGGGGTCACCGTATTTGACGATCGGATAGATCTTCAGAGGCGTCGCCGGCTTCTCCGGCGCGGCGACCGTCGGTGCATCCTGCGGCCGCTCGACGGCCGAGGCTTTAGAACTCGTCGATTTGTCGGGCATAGTTGTCAAAATTTCGCCGCATCTCGGCGAGAGAGTCTCCCCCAAATTTTTGCAGAAAAGCATCGGCTAGCACAAGTGCAACCATAGCTTCGCCGGCAACGGCGCCCGCGGGAACCACGCACCAGTCCGAGCGCTCGTAGGCGGCCTGCACGGGTTCCTTGGTGACCATGTCAGCGGTATGCAGCGGCTGGCGGAGGGTAGAAATGGGTTTCAAATAGCCGCGGACGACGACATCTTCGCCATTGGTGATGCCGCCCTCAAGGCCGCCCGCGCGATTGGTGGTGCGGCGAAAGCGGCGCGCGGACTTTTCGTAGAAGATTTCGTCCTGGACTTCGCTCCCAAACGAGCCGGCGGCCGTCACACCCGCGCCAATCTCCACGGCTTTCACGGCCTGAATGCTCATCATGGCTTGCGCGAGCCTGCCATCGAGCTTTTCATCCCACTGCGCATGGCTGCCGAGACCCACGGGAACGTTGTGCGCAACGACTTCGAAAATACCGCCAACGGTATCGCCGGATTTGTGGGCAGCGTCCACTTCGGCTTTCATTTTTTCCTGGAGGGCCGCATCAATGCAGCGCAGAGGCGAATCGATGTCGGCGCTGGCGGCGTGAATCTTTTTCCAGGTAGCAGGGTGTTCCAGACGCGCATGGCCGACCTGAATGGTGTGGCTGGCGATTTCCGTTCCGAGTTCACGGAGCAGCAGCTTTGCGAAAGCGCCCACGGCTACGCGCGCGGCGGTTTCGCGTGCGGAAGCGCGCTCGAGGATATAGCGCGCATCGTGATAGTCGAATTTCTGGGAGCCGGCAAGGTCGGCGTGGCCGGGGCGCGGCGCGAGAAGCTTTCGTTCTTGGCCCACTGACTCGAGAGAGGCCTGGACGGGAAGAATTTTTTCCCAGTTGGCCCAATCGCGATTTTCAATGCGCAGCGCGATCGGCGCACCGATGGTTTTGCCGTGGCGCACGCCAGCGAAAATCTCCGCATGATCCTTCTCGATTTTTTGGCGGCCGCCGCGGCCGTAGCCAAGCTGGCGGCGGCGCAATTCATGATTGATGAAATCGATGTCAACGGGGAGTTGCGCGGGCAGGCCTGAAATAAAGGCGAGCAGCGCCTGTCCGTGCGATTCACCAGCGGTATAGAAACGAAGCATTCGCGAGAAATCCCCCACCGAACGTCACGCGCGACGTGTTGAAAACAAACAGTGTAGCTGCCACTCGGCTGTGCGTCCAGCGAGCGCGCCATGCGCTGTGATTTAGGCGTGCGGTGGCGCAAAATTGGGATGTGCGAAATGAGGGCTACGAGGATGCGAACTTGGCTGGCCGCGATCATTGCGGCGATGGCGGTCCTGTGCGCAGCAATCGCGTCGCAAAGGATTGCTACTGATACCGCAAGCAAGAAACCGGAGGCCCCGCGGCTATTCGAATCGCAGAGCAACGAGAGGGCTGACGCGCGTTGCGCGGCGCGCGGGAATCCAGCACGCAAACAAAGCGACGGCGACTAACAAAATGGCCACAGCGCCGTACGTGAGCGGGTCCGAGGGCTTAACGCCGTAGAAGAGATCCGACAGCACGCGCGTGCCGGCGAAGGCCCCGGCCAAGCCGACAACGACGCCGAGTCCAACGACGCCGATGCCTTGGCGCAAGACCAATCGTAGGATGTCACGCGGCGTGGCGCCGATGGCCATGCGAATGCCGATCTCGTGGGTGCGTTGAGAAGCGGCATAGGAAGCGACGCTGTAAACGCCGACGATGGCGAGGATGAGACCTAGGAAGCCCATCGTGCCGGTCAACTGCGCGCCCAGGCGATAGAGCATGAAGCCGTTGATCCCCTGAAGCGCCTCATTCATCGTTTGCAATTGTGAGATGGGAAGATTGGGAGCGAGCGCGCGGACTTGCGCCTGGATCTGCATGGACAGATTTTCCGGCGGACTTGAAGTGCGAACGTGGAAGGTACGCAGTGGAACGTAGGACTGGCTTAGCGGAACGTAGAAATGCGGAAGCGGGTCTTCGACCACGCCTTTGTACTTGCCGTCCTGAACGACGCCGACAACTTCAAAGAACGGGCCGGAAGCGCCTTTGGTGCTGAAGCGCTTCCCAAGAGGATCTTGATCGGACCAGAATTGTTTGGCCATGGTTTGATTGATGATGGCCACTTGCGGGGACTTCTCATCGTCGGTAGTGGTGAACGTCCGGCCACGGTGCACGGGAATGCGCAAAGTATCGAAATAACCGGGTGAGACCATGTTGTAGTCCACGCTGGGAGGCTGCTTGCCGGCTTCCAGGGGGTGACCCTCGACGCTGACCGGTGCATTGGAGCTCATGACGCCCATGGGAACGCTGAAAGCCTGGCCCACGGCGACGACGCCGGGAAGCGCGTGCAGACGCGATTCCAGTTCACGATAAAACTCGCGGCCTTGGACTTCCTGATAACCAATCTGCTGGACGTCGAGCGAGAAATTGAGGACGTTGCTGGGATTGAAACCAAGATAAATGGTCTGGGTTTTGCCCAGGCTGCGGATGAAAAGTCCCGCGACGATGAGCAACACCAGCGAGCCGGCCACCTGAGCGACGACGAGCGTGCTGCGGACAAAATGGCGGCGGCCATCCGTTGAGCCACGGCTGCCTTCGTGGAGGACGGAATTGATGTCCCGACCGGCCACGCGAAGCGCCGGGAATACACCGACGACTACACCCGTGAGAAGCGCCGCGCCAAACGCAAATAGATAGACGCGGACGTCGGGCATGAAATCCATGCGCAGTGGCAGATCCGTGCCGAGAGAAAGCGTGCTGAGATAACGCGTGGCCCAAGAGGAGAGAAGCAAGCCGCCGGCGGCGCCGAGGAATGCGAGTAACAGGCTTTCCGTGAGGTACTGGCGAACAAGGCGGCTGCGACCTGCGCCGAGGGCCGTGCGGATGGCCATTTCGCGCTGGCGCGCGGTGGCGCGAACCAGCAGAACATTGGTGACGTTGAAGCAAGCGACGAGAAGCACGAGGGTACCAAGAGCCATAAATGCAGCGGACACTGCGGGCAGAGTATTGTCAGGATCGGGATCGGGACGAGCAAGTTTTTCCGGAAAACCGAGAACGGAGATTCCCTTGTCAACGTCAGGGTGCTGATCGGCGATGCGCTGTGCGACAACATTGAGGGAAGCCTGCGCCTGCTTAAGACTGACTCCGGGTTTAAGCCTAACCATGAGAGAAAGCGATCGATCGGCGCGCTGCGTGTACAAATCCTGGATCAGCGAATCGCCCTTGGAAGAGATGTCCGCGCTCAGTGGAACGTAGAGGTCGGAATCAAGAACCGAATAAGTGCCGTGGAATTCCGGCGGAGCCACGCCGACAATCGTCAACGGATGGTTGTTGATCTCGACGTGCTTGCCAACGACAGCGATGTCGCCAGCGAATCGTTTTTGCCAGTACGAGAAGCCGAGAACGATGACAGGGTCGGCTCCGGGGGTTTGTCCCTCGGTCGGCAGCAACAAGCGGCCCAGCGCGGGCTGGACACCGAGAATGGGGAAGTAGTTGCCGGAGACGCGCGTGATGATGCAATGGTCGCCGCGGTTATCGGCGGCCAAGCCGCCGAGCGTAATGCGGTAGGCCAGGACATCGGCGACAGAAGCCGCTTGATCGCGAAGATCTACAAAGTCAGGGTAGGAGAACTTCTGAAGGGAATGATCGCCGGCTTGTTGCAGACTGAGGACGGCGAGCTGCTCCGCATGCGGCACAGGCAGGGGCCGCAGTATGAATCCGTTGATGATGCTGAAGATGGAAGTGTTGACGGCGATGCCGAGCGCGAGAGTCACGACGGCTATGGCCGCGAACCACGGGGAATTGCGAAGCGCACGGAAGGCGTAGCGCAGATCCTGCCAGAAGCTCGTCATAGCATCACCTCGTGGGATTGGCCCTGGGAATCCGGTGCAAACGTATATCCGATTGCTAAGGCGGAGATAGCTCATTCAAAATGAACGGGTTGCGGGCGGAGTGCGCCGGCGAAAAGAGGCGCGGGTGTGCGGTTCCGGGACGGGCTTGTCGCGGAAGCGGACGAGCCCGTGCCGGGCAACTCAGCTCGACGCCGGGGTCGAGTCCGCCAGGAATTCCAGGCGGTTGCCCCAGGGGTCTTCGGCGAAGAAGCGGCGGGTGTTTGGGAGGGTGTGGTCGTCGGTGACCTTAACGCCGGCAGCAAGCAGAGCGTGGCGCAGCTCGTCGAGATCCTTGGCGACAAACGCGGGGTGGGCTTTCTTGGCGGGGCCGAAGTCGCGCTCGACGCCGATGTGCAGTTGCTGGGCGCCGCATTGAAACCAGCAGCCTCCGCGCGAGCGGAGAGGCGCTGGCTTTTCGATTTCCGGGAGGCCGAGGAGCGCGCCGTAGAATTCGCGGGCGGCGGGCTCGCATCCCTCGGGAGCGGCAATTTGAATGTGGTCCAGGCGCGCGACGTGTAAACTCATAGGCAGTCTAGAATACCAGCCTGCAATTCAATTCATTCCTCCAATCCAAAAGGAACCGTCGATATCCCTCACTTGACGTGCTATGGCGGCGCAGTTAGGCTTTCGTTGCTGTGGTTGTGCCGAGAGTTTCTTCGCGGAAGGTCAACCCGAACAGGGACTTGTGGCAGACACTCCTTTCCAGGTCGCCGGCAGCGCAGGCAAAGAAGAAAAGAGAATCACCGCGGCTGAATTGCTGGTGGATTCGGCCAAGAATGCCGTGCTCGCGGTGCAGAGCTACGCGGAGCTCTGCGGACGCACGCTCGTAAACATGGTGGTTGGCCCGCATTATCTCCAAGACACATTGGAACAAATGGATTTCATTGGGGCTGGGTCCATGCCGATTATCCTGCTCGCGGGATTTTTTATCGGCGCGGTCATGGTGTTGCAGACGGGATCGCAATTTATCCGCTTTGGGCAGACGTCTTTGACGGGAGACGTCGTCGCCATCGCGCTGGTTCGCGAACTGGGCCCGGCATTTACCGGATTGCTCGTGACCGGGCGCTGCGCGACGGGGATCGCCTCGGAGCTCGGGTCCATGCTGGTGACCGAGCAGGTAGACGCCATGCGCGCGATGGGAACGGACCCTAACCGCAAACTGGTGGTGCCGCGCGTGCTGGCTTCGTTGCTGATGCTGCCGCTCTTGACGGCGATCATGGATTTTATCGGCTTGCTGGGCGGATGCGTGGCCTCGGTTTTTTCCTTGCGGCTGAGCGCGATTGAATTTTGGCGGCGCGCGATTGAAGCGCTGGATTTTGCGGACTTGATGCAGGGTTTTACGAAGCCGGTGATCTTCGGCTTCATTCTCGCCACGATCGGATGTTACAAAGGACTGACCGTTCGCGGTGGCACGCAGGGCGTAGGACGAGCCACGACACAAGCGGCCGTGCTGGGCTCGGTGCTCATTATCGTAGCCGATGCCTTCCTTACGAAGCTCGCGCTATTCCTGGCGGACAAAGTCTTCTAGCGCAGGCAACGGGCAGGTTCAGCCCCTTCCGATATCCCCTGCGACCTCCGGCGCAATTACCGCTATAATCGTGCACATCCGATGAGCGGCACGGCCACAGCTCTCTCCGATTCGGGTCCAGCCATCCAGTTTGAGGACGTTCGCCTTGGTTTCTCGGAAGGAGATGTATTCCGAGGTGTGTCGTTTCAGGTGCAGCCACGCGAAACGATGATTTTGCTGGGTGAAACGGGCACAGGCAAAACGCTGACGCTAAAGCTTGCTGCTGGGCTGCTGTCGCCCTCCGCCGGCGTTATTCACGTTTTGGGTAAAGAAATTTCGAGCATGCGCGAAGCGGAGTTGCTGGACTTTCGGCGCAAGATCGGATTCGTGTTCCAGGAGGGCGCGCTGTTCGATTCGATGACGGTAGGGGACAACGTGGCTTACCGGTTGCGCGAAGAACGCGTTCCCGAAGAGGAAATCGAACCTCAAGTGCGCGAGGTTTTGCGGTTCATCGAGTTGGAGGACACGATCGAGCTTCTGCCGTCGGAATTATCGGGAGGAATGAGACGCCGCGTTTCGATCGCGCGGGCGCTGATCAGCCAGCCGCAGGTCGTGCTGTACGATTCACCCACCGCGGGACTCGATCCGGTAACCTCGCAGACGATTATTACGCTCATTCTGCGGCTGCGCGATGTTTATGGCGTGACGGCGCTGCTGGCGACGCAGCGTTTACAGGATGGTTTTGCGCTGGCGAATTTTCATTACGATCCACAGACTAAGCGCGTTATTCGCAACGCCCGGAATGGAAACGCCGCGGCCGCCGCGAAGGCGGGACAAACGCGCTTTCTGGTCTACCGCGACGGCGGCGTTTATTTCGAAGGCGGACCGGAAGAGCTTGAAAACTCCAAAGATCCATATTTGCAACGATTTCTCGTGTGATTCTGCAATAGTGTGTTTCACTGAATTGAGGGAGGGAAGCAGAAATGGCACAGCGCAAACAACTTAGCTGGACCGAGTTGCGTGTGGGAGTTTTCGTGTTGGTCGGATTATTCGTACTGGGCGCGGGGATTTTTTACGTGACGGCCCCGGGGATTCTGGGGCCGAAGTACGAATTGAAGACGTTCTTGCCGGAAGTCTCGGGACTTACAGATGGGGCACCCGTGCGGCTTGACGGCGTGGAAGTCGGAAACGTGGAAGCGATCCGGCTGGTGCCACGGACTCCGGGAAAGGCCCTGGACAAGAATAGGAACATTGAAGTGGTGATGCGCGTGGACCGGCGGAATCAAAACGATATTCTGACCGATTCCACGGCCAGCCTGGTGACGGAAGGGCTGCTCGGCAACCGCTACGTGAACATTACTCGCGGGTTCACAGGAACGCCTTTGAAACAAGACGGCGAGGTTCCCGGAAGCGAGGAAAAGGCGATGAAAGAGGTGGTCGAGCGGAGCGCGGAACTGCTCGGGAATCTTCAGGCGCTCTCGGACAACGTGCAGGAACTCATTTCCGGCGTGAAGCAGGGACAGGGCTCGCTCGGAAAATTGCTCACCGACGACAAGGCGTACAACCACCTGAACGAGCTTCTGGCAAGGGGGGATGCGATGCTGGCCGACGTCCAGGCGGGGAAGGGAACGCTTGGAAAGATTGTCACGTCGGATGAGATGTACACCAAAGTGGACAAGGGCTTGGACAACGTGAACGTGATTTTGGCGGACGTGCGCGCGCAAAAGGGAACGATCGGGAAGTTGATGTATGACCCGACGCTTTACGACCAGGCAAAAGAGGCGATTTCGAATGGGAATGTGGTCATCAGCGACGTGCGTGCGGGAAAGGGTACGCTGGGCAAACTCGCGACGGACGACACGCTGTACAACAAATTGCGTGACACCAGTACCAATCTGTCCACGGCGACGGCGAAATTGAACGACAACAACAACACCGCGGGCAAACTTTTCTCCGATCCGAAGTTGTACGACAACCTGACTGGCATGACCGGGGATATGCGGCTGCTGATCAGCGACTTCCGGAAAAACCCGAAGAAGTTTTTGCATATCAAGATCACGCTTTTCTAAGCCGGCGTCGGCGGCTTGGTGAGAACGGGCTTCGTGTGCTGTAATGCCACTGTAACAAAGCAGGATTAGTGTCGTAGTTCGAACAGCTTATCTCGACGAGTGCTAATGGAAATTCAAGACACTGCAGTAAAAGCGCCGCGCGCGGAGCCGGCGAAGTCCACCCTTCCGCAACCTGGGCGGCCGGTTCCTAGCCGGGCGTACCCGGGCGCTTTGATTGTGGTGGAAGGTACGGATGGTTCCGGCAAGAGCACGCAGTTGTATTTGCTCAAGCGTTGGCTGGAGATTGGCGGGTACCGGCTCCATTTCACGGAATGGAATTCTTCGCCGCTGGTGAAATCCGCGACGCGCCGCGGCAAGCAGCGGCGGCTGCTGACCCCGACAACTTTTTCGCTTTTGCACGCGGCGGACTTCGCGGATCGCTGTGAGCGGCAGATTATGCCGCTGTTGCAAGGCGATTATCTGGTGTTGGCGGACCGTTACATTTACACGGCGTTCGCCCGCGACGCTGCCCGTGGCTGCCCGGCGCGCTGGCTGCGAAATTTGTACCGCTTCGCGCCAATCCCAGACATCACGTTTTATTTCCGCGCGCCGCTGGACGTCGCCGTGCACCGCATCCTGAGCGGGCGCCCAAAATTGAAATACTACGAAGCCGGAATGGACTTGGGGATGTCGTACGACCGTTCGGAAAGTTTCCGTCTTTTCCAGGCGCGCATTCTGGAGGAGTACGACAAGATGGTGGACTCGGACAGCTTTGTGGTGCTGGACGGCACGCTCCCCGTGAACAAATTGCAGAAACAGATGCGCGACATCGTGGCCTCGAAAATTGACCTGAAGCGCTTTGCGCCACGCGCGCCGGAAGCCGAGTGAACATGCCCGATCAGGACAAAGACAAAACCGCAGTGGTGCCGTCGCCAACGGCGACCGAGATTCCAGCGGCAACGCCTCCGGCACAGCAGGCTAAACCGGTTGCGGTAACGGAAGAGGCCTCCAGTCAGTATTTTTTTGGCGAGCCGCTCGTCGGGTTTGACCCCAGCGAAATTACCGGCAGCCTGGTCGTCATCGAGGGCATGGACGGCTCCGGTCGCTCGACGCAGATTGCTTTGCTCCAGGAATGGCTGGAGTCGGAAGGGTTCGCGGTGCAGACCAGCGGACTGCGGCGTTCGAACCTGGTCGGGCGCGACATTGACGAACTTCTCGCCAAGAACGCCGTCACGCGCCTGACGTTGGCATTGATGTATGCGACAGACTTCTTCGACCAGGTGGAGCACCGTATCCTGCCGGCCTTGCGTTCCGGCACGGTAGTGCTGGCGGACCGTTTTATTTTCACGCTGATCGCTCGCGGCGTAGTCCGCGGAATCAACCGCGATTATATGAGCGGACTCTACGCTATGGCGCTGCGCCCGCACCTGACGTTCTGGCTAAACGTCCGGCCGGAGACGGCCTTCGGCCGCGAATTCAAGAAAGCACAGGCCATCAGCTACTGGGAGGCGGGGCGGGACATGTCCCTCTCGCACGATCTCTACTGGTCTTTCATCCGCTATCAGACAATGATCAAGCGCGAGTTCGAAGTCATGGCGAAAAAAAATAGCTTTATCGAGCTGGACGGCGAAGCCAGCGTGTCCGCGGTGAACAAACAGCTCCGCCAGCGCATCGGCGAACAATTGGGAATTCGCGCCACTAAGTACACGCCCTCCGCGGCGCTTGCGCATCTCTGGCGGTAAATTCTGAAATGTCCGAGCCGGTTCATATCGCCGCCATTGATGCCGGCTCCAACGCCCTCCGCCTGTCCGTGGCGCGCGCGTATTCCGCGCTGGACATCGAGCCGGTCCATTCCGAGCGCTATTCCTTGCGGCTGGGGGAGAGCGTCTTCCTGCGCCATCGCTTCACGGAAGAAATTATCAAGAAGGCCGCCAAGGCGTTCCAGCATTTTCACGAAGTCATGGATGAATTTGGAGTTACGCGTTACCGCGCGGTGGCGACAAGCGCCACACGAGAAGCGCACAACCGCGATACCTTTGTTCGTACCGTGAAGCAGAAAGCGGGGATCGTGCTGGAAGTGATCAACGCGACGGAAGAGTCGCGCCTTGGGCGAGAAGCCGTTCTCGCCGCATTGGGGCCCGAGACGCCGTTGCGTTGCATCGTCGATCTCGGCGGAGGCAGCCTGGAGCTCAGCATTTTGCGAGACCACACCGTGGAGCAAGGTGTGCAGTTGCCGGTGGGAACCGTGCGGTTGATGACCACGCTGAACATTCCCGGCGTGATCCGGCCGATGCAGGCGGAACAAGTGCGACGGTACGTTCGCGCACTGCTCGATTCGAAACTGGTGCCGCGGCCAAATCTGGGCGAAAGCATCGCGGTGGCCCTTGGCGGAAACGCGGAAACGCTGGCCAACGTCGCACCGGGCCCGCGCCAGCATGGCTTGCAGACTTTGGAGATTTCGCTTTTGCGCGCGCGGCTGCCGGAAATTCTCAAGCGCAGCGTGCGCGAACGCATGAAAGCGTACGCCGTCCGCCGCGACCGCGCGGACGTGATGGGCATTGCGGCGATCACCTTCATTACTTTGGGCCGTTATCTCAACCTGCGCAGCTTTGCGATTCCCGGCGTGGGCATCCGCGAAGGGATTTTGCAGGAGATTGCGCGCGAAGCCTTCTCGCGCAAGGAGCCGCACCGCTACAACGCTTCGTCGCGGCAGATGATTGTCGGCACGCGCAGTTTTGCGCGGCGCATGGAATACGACCAGCCGCACGCGGAGCATGTGCGCGAACTGAGCATCCTTCTATTTGACCAGCTGCAGCCCGTGCATCATCTGCCCGCGCAGTCGCGCGTTTTGCTGGAGGCGGGCGCGCTGTTGCACGACACCGGGCACATGATCAGCCATCGCGGCCATCACAAACATGGCGAGTATCTTGCGCTGAACGGCGACATCCAGGGGCTGGAAGGCCGTGACCGCGCCATCGTGGCGGCCATTGTTCGCTATCACAATCGCAAGTCGGTGCCGGCAGGGCATCACGCCGCATACTCTTCGCTCAACAGTGCCGACCAGCGTATCGTCCGAAGGCTCGCGGCCATTCTGCGGATTGCGGAGGCGCTTGACCATTCGCACCGTCAGCGGGTGCTGAAACTGCGCGCGTCTTTCCAGCGCGGCGCGGTTGGCTTGCAGGTGCACGCGCGCGGCGATGTCGCGGAAGATCTGCGGGATGCGAGCCGGAGCGCGGAACTCTTTGAAAACGAATTTCACGTGCGGCTATACTTCCGGCAGGCTGCAGCCAGTTAACGGTTCACAGTTGCGAGTTAACCGTCAGAGAAGAAGGATGAAGAAACCTCGTTTGGATGCGGTTGAGGCGCATATTCAAAGGTTCAGTTGAGAGGGAATCATGCAGCTTTACATTGTCCGGCACGGCATTGCCATTGACCGCGAAGACCCCAAGTGCCCGCCCGATCCGCAGCGCTATCTGACCGAAGAAGGAGTGAAGAAGACCGAGCAAGTCGCGAAAGGCGTCGCGTCATTGGGTATTACGGCGGATCTATTTTTGACTAGTCCTTATATCCGCGCGGCGCAAACCGCGGAGATTTTCGCGGCAGCCCTCGAGTACGCGAAACAGAAGATTCGGCGCACCGATTTGCTGCTGCCGGGTGCGGAGCCTTCGCTTCTATTCCGCGAACTTGCCAAAGACCGGCAAGCTTCTTGCGTGTTTCTGTTTGGCCACGCCCCTCAACTGGACGACATCGTCGCGACCGCGCTGGGCTCCAAGCGGCACCTCACATCGCTCAAAAAAGCAGGCGTCGCCTTGATCGAGCTGAAGCGCATCTCTCCACCGATTGGCATGCTGGCGTGGCTCGCGACGCCGAAGCTGCTGCGCCGCGCCGGGAAATAAGCTGCTCCAAGCTGTTTTAGAAATAACTGAGAGTTTCGGAGGGCCCTTGCTTTAGTCGGAGGCAACCGAGAATTCGGGGATTTGTCTTTCCGGCAGGGGCACCACTTTTTCCTGCTTCACGGCCGGCTTCACGATCAGAGTGGTGTGCAGAAATTCCTCCAGCAGATGTTTGCCCGCCGCGAGGCGCGCGGCCGTAACCACATCGTCGGCCAGACCCGGAACGCGAAGCACGATGGCGTCCGCGGACTTTTCCGCGCGAAAACCGGCGCCGCTCTCCACTCCGCATTTGCGCAGTGCGCGCGCAAACCGCAATATTCCGGCAAGGGCACGGACGTTTTCTTGCTGCTCGGTGGAAAGCCGGGAAAACGGGCCGCTTTTTCCTTTGGGCTCCGCGCCGCGATGGAAACGGACCGCAAAGGCGAGCTGTTCCCACTCTTCCTGTGACCAGCCCGGAGGAATTGGCAAGTCCAGCAAAAATTTGCGCGCAGCTTTCTGCGGTGATCCATCCGCGGCGTTCGCGCCCACGCCGTGCAATCGAGCCGCGCCCATCAAGACGCGCCGCAGAGATCCGCCGGAGAGCGAAGATGCGGAATCCGCGCGGCGCAGAGCGTCGAAAGTCGCCAACGCGATTCGAGAAACTTGAGATGTGCGATAGGGGCGAGGATCAACCGCGCGGGCCGTCGCGCGCAACCGCGCCATGGCGGCTTCTTCGACACGGCCATTTGTCGGCAGGCCCGCCCGCCATTCGTACCACAGACTCGTCTTTCCAAGCGTGAGCTGGCGGTAGGTTTCCATCCGCTGATGACGCTCGTTCGCCATCGCGTCTTCCCAGGCCTTGCGTGATTCTTCGCTTTCCACCGAGTCCGATTTTCTGACCAGCGCGGTTAAAACATCGAGGTCATGAATCTCGCCGAGGAGATCCTGGAGCCGCTTCAGATTGTCGGTCCACGCCACGTACTTCTCCGGAAGCAGGTTCTCGACGGTATAGCGGAAGCGTTTCAATCCGATTCGCAACGCATGCCAGGGATTGGATTTTTCTGTGCGCAACGCCTTGGCGTGGAGTTCCTTGGCGCTTTCGAATCGTTCGAGCGCCAGGCACTCCGCCGCAAGGCTCCCCGCGGGAACAAGGCGGGAACGCTGGCGCAGGTTACGCTCGAGACGCTTCCAGGATTTTTGATCAAATTTGCCTGCAGCGCGGAGCGCGCTTTCTTGCAACCCGGGCTCGCTCGACTCAAACCGCGATTGCAATTGCATCCGCACCGGATCCGTTTCGGGCGCCAGTTTTTTCACCCATTCATCCATCACCTGCGCGTCGCGGAGCGCGCCGAGGCCGCGAAAAAGTTTGCGCGCCACCTTGCGCATCTCCGGCCAGGCGGGATCCGGGTCCACTTCCTCCATCACGGCAGCGACCGAGCGGCAGCGCCGGATAGCCACACGAAGATCGTGAACGGCGTCGGGGTCGGGCGAGGAGCGGACGTGCTCCAGTTCTTTGACGACGCGGTCCATCCAGAACAAAAGACCCCGCTGCTCCGGATGAATCCCGGAGGACAGGGCTGTGACAGTTGCCATCAAAAAGCCTCGAAAACCGCCCGGTCGTCTCGTGAAACGGAGACCCCTGCCGAACGGGGAACTATAGCGTAGTCCCTGGGAGCGAGTCCGTCTAGTTGGCCTGTGGAAAACTCAGCGAGGAGGAAAGGCCTTCAAGTCGACCACCGATTTCTTTTTAGCGCAAGAAGTTGGTCAGCGAAGCGACGGAAAATGGCGCAAGAATACTCTGAGAAGGCAGGTGTGTGGCTTGAGCGTGGCGCTGTGGCATGCTATTTTGAATTGTTACCCCGGAGTGGCGGAACTGGCAGACGCGCTGGACTCAAAATCCAGTGGTACTTAGTACCGTGTGGGTTCGACCCCCTCCTCCGGGACCACCCGCTTAACCGAGAACGGTTTCTGAAGATCGCACGAACATCGCGCGCGAAGATTTTTCACAAGAAAAAAGTCTGGAACATTCATTGAATCGGTTTAATATGAGCATACTGAGTATGGCTCAAACTGCCTTTTTGCCGAGCCATTCCTGTCGAGCGGTTCTCTAAGGAGCGCTATGCCACGCATCTTCGCGATTCGCCTTTTTGTGATTGGCCTGGGATTGAGCCTCGTCGGCAGTGTGGTTGACGTTCGCGCGGCCGAAGAGCAGCCGGAACGAACCTATCTCCACAAAGATTGGCAGATTCAGTCCTCTTGCGAGGCAAAATCGGC
Source organism: Acidobacteriota bacterium (assembly GCA_013289835.1). Lineage (GTDB taxonomy): Bacteria > Acidobacteriota > Terriglobia > Acidiferrales > UBA7541 > Acidiferrum. The sequence goes on from JABCZG010000005.1 coordinate 123,425, forward strand.
GGGCGAACAGATCTCCACGGTAGGCTTCGACGCGAAAGGTTGGCACAAGGCCGACGTCCCCGCGACCGTTGTTGGCGCGCTGGTCACCGACAAGACCTATCCCGACCCGAATTACGGCACGAATCTGAAATCGATTCCGGGAATGAATTACTCCGCCAAAACTTTTTTCGCCAATCAGGATATGCCCAAGGACAGCCCCTTCCGTTGCTCTTGGTGGTACCGTACGGAATTCACCGTGGGCGCCGATGCAGCCAAACAGACGGAGTGGCTCCATTTTCTGGGCATCAACTACCGCGCCAACATCTGGATCAACGGACAGAAAGTGGCCGACGCCCACGATGTCGCCGGGACCTATCGCTCCTACGAATTCAACGTGACCAAGTTTCTGAAGTCGGGAAACGCGAATGCCCTAGCAGTGGAAGTCTTCGCGCCCGAGAAAGACGATCTGGGAATCACCTGGGTGGACTGGAATCCGACGCCCCCCGACAAAAACATGGGCATTTGGAAAGAGGTCTTTCTCACTTCGAGCGCCGAAGTAGCCGTGCGCCATCCATTTGTTTCATCCAAGCTGGATCCCGAATACAAAACGGCGGAGCTTACAATCAGCGCGGACTTGCGAAACGTTTCTGATCATCCAGTGAAGGGCGTGCTTCGCGCAGAACTGGAAGGAACCCAATTGCAGCAGCCGGTGGATCTTGCGGGCGGGGAATCGAAGATCGTGCGTTTCACTCCCGACCAATTCGCGCAACTGAAGCTAGCGCATCCACGTTTGTGGTGGCCGTATCAAATGGGAACCCCAAACCTGTACAACGCGAAGCTGACCTTTGAAATCGGATCGAATACTTCCGATTCGGCAAGCGTGACGTTCGGAATCCGCGAGGTCACTTCGGCGCTCTCGGACAAAGGGCATCTCCTGTTCACCGTGAATGGCCGCAAAGTGCTGATTCGCGGAGCGGCCTGGGCGCCCGATCTGCTCTTCCGCTGGTCCTCGTCGCGCCTCGACGCCGATCTTGCTTACGTCCGCGATATGGGCATGAATACCATCCGGCTGGAAGGCCGGCTGGATCGCGACGAGTTCTTCGAAAAAACCGACCAGCTCGGAATTCTTGTAATGCCCGGCTGGACCTGCTGCGACGCTTGGGAAAAGTGGAAAAATTGGAAAGGCGATCAGAACAAAGTGGCCGCCGCTTCTCTCCGTGATCAAATCACGCGCCTGCGTAATCATCCAAGTGTTTTCGTCTGGCTGAATGGCAGTGACAATCCGCCTCCCGCCACCGTCGAGAAAATGTATCTGGCCATCGAGAAAGAGTTGGAGTGGCCAAATCCAATCGTTTCATCGGCTGGCGATACCTCGACAACGGTGACGGGAAGCTCCGGCGTGAAAATGACCGGGCCCTACGAGTACGTGCCGCCCGTCTATTGGCTGGCGGACACCAAGGCTGGTGGCGCCTATGGCTACAACACGGAGACCAGTCCAGGCCCGGCGATTCCGCCGCGCGAATCCCTGGAACGATTTATTCCGAAAGAACATCTCTGGCCGATTGACGACGTGTGGAATTTTCACTCGGGCGGCGAGCGCTTCACCACAGTGAACGTCTTCACCGACGGCTTGAACCGCCGCTACGGTCAAGCTACCTCCTTGGACGACTACGAGCGCAAGGCGCAGGCCATGACCTACGACGGCCAGCGCGCCATGTTCGAAGCCTACGGGCGCAACAAATACACCGCGACCGGCGTGATTCAATGGATGCTGGATAATGCATGGCCTTCGCTGATCTGGCATCTCTATGACTACTATCTCGTGCCCGCGGGTGGCTATTTCGGTACGAAAAAAGCCTGCGAGCCAGTGCACGTGCAATATTCCTACGACGACAATTCCGTCACGGTGATCAACGGCACCAACGCCACGCTGAAGGGACTAAAAGTCAGCGCAAATGTTTACGGCCTCGACGCCAAGCAAAAAGCCTACGCCGAAGCCTCGCTGGAGTTCGCGCCGGATAGCAGTACCAACGCCATCAATCTGCCGAAAGTGATCGAGGGGCTCTCGACGACCTATTTCCTGAAGCTGGAGCTTCGCGATGCCGCGGACACCCTCGTCAGCGATAATTTCTACTGGCTATCCAAGAAGCTCGACACGCTCGACTGGGCCAAAAAGAAGGACACGGTCTACACGCCGCAGAAAGATTTCGCGGATCTAACGGGATTGAACACTCTGCCCACGGTGACGCTGATGCTTTCCAAGGAGATCCATGCGGTAGGGAAGAGCTATTCGGTGACGCTATTTGCGGAAAACAAGAATGAGAGCATCGCCTTCATGGTTCATCCGCGAATCACGCGCGGCAAGGGCGGAGAAGACGTCACCCCGATTTTCTGGAGCGACAACTACTTCTCTCTGGTGCCCGCAGAAAAGAAATCCGTGACGGCAACCTTCGACGCTTCGTCACTCGAAGGCGCCACTCCCGAAGTTGTGGTCGACGGATGGAACGTCGCTCCCGCAACTCCCTAGGCCGCGGAGCGAGACTGCATCGCAAATCCCGTGCGCTTCAACAAATCCTGGAATCGCGGATCGGATCGAATGGAGTCGTACGCCGGATCCATTTTTAAGAACACAATCCAGAACGAACGTTCCTCGACGCCCTTCCGCAGCCATTCGAACGTTTTGTCGTGCTCGCCAAGGCCGAGATAAATTCCAGCGATCATCGGCGAAGCCAGATAGCGTCCAGCGGCGTTCTCCATTTCCTGCTTCAAAATGCGGCGAGCCTCATCTGTCTTTCCTGCGTAAGCATACGCTTGTGCAAGGGCCAGGCGGCCTTGGCTGTTTCCGGAAAGTTGCACAACGTAATCAAAGGCCGCGATGGCTTCGTCATACCGTCCTTGTTGGATGTAAATGCGCCCAAGATTAAAGAGCGCGGGAAGAAACCGCGGCTCCTGCTCCAGCAGGGCATTCAAGTGCGCGGCGGCCCGGTCGAACTGCCGTCCAAAAAAAAAGGGGTCGGCGGCGTTCATATTCAAAGTAAGCGAATGGGGGTCCAGTTCGCGTGCACGCCGTAGCTCCGCTTGCGCTTCATCGAGACGCCCCATGGCGCTCAAATACGATGCGTACCACTGGCGGCCCGACGCGTAGCTGGGGTTCAATTCGATGGCACGGCGGAACTCTTCCTCCGCGGCGTGCCAGTTCCACTCATACCAGAACTTTACCAGCCCCAGAGAAGCGTGCGGTTCGCTGAGAGCCGGGTCAATTTCAATTGCGCGTGTGGCCGCCGCCGCCGCTCGCGCTCCCGCTTCTCCCGGCGAAAGCGCGCCAAACCAGCACAGCAGCCCGCAGCAGTCGGCAACGCCGGACAATGAACGGGAGCAGTTGGTTTCGATGCGCAGCGCCAACTCAAACGAAGCGAGAGCCTTATGTACACCCTCTTCCGACCGCTGGCCAAAATAAAAACGTCCGCGAAGGTAAGCTTCGTGCGCGGTGGGGTGAAATGCCAGGGACTTTTCCAGATCCTCCGGAAGCAATTCGCACGCGAGTGCTCTGCCGACCTCTCGCGCCACGTCGGCCTGCATCCCCAGCACGTCGTCGAATTTGCGATCATAGCTCGCCGACCACAAATGCGTTTGATCCTGTGCCTCAATCAGTTGTGCCGTGATGCGAACGCGCTGCCCGTCTCGACGCACGCTTCCTTCCAGAACATACCCCACATTTAATTCTTGAGCGATCTGGTCCACGGATTTCTTCGTGGCTTTGTATTGGATTGCCGAGGTGCGAGCGATGACTCCCAGACGCTTCGGATCGAGCTGGCCAAGATGCGAAATCAATTCCTCCGTCAGGCCATCCGCAAAATATTCCTCTGCCGAATTCCCACCGAGGTCTTCGAGTGGAAGAACGGCCAGCATTTTCTTCCCCGCGGGAGTGCCAGCGCGGCCGGGCTTAAGGACCGGAGCGATAAACCGGTAACCCAGCCGCGGAAGCGTCTCGATAAACCGCGGACTCTGCGCGGAATCACCCAGCAAATCCCGCAGCTTGTTAATAGCCGTGTTCAGGTTGTGCTCATAGCCGACGTGCGTGTCCGGCCAAAGCCTTTCGCGCAGAGCCCGGCGCGTAATCACCTGGCCCGGCCGTTCCAGCAATAGCTCCAGAATCTGGAAGGGTTTTTCTTCCAGCCGTAGGCGCAATCCGTGTTTGCGCAATTCGCGGGATTCCAAATCTACATCAAACGTTCCGAAACGCACGGCATGAGGACGCAACGCCAGTTCATTCATAGTCGCGGTTGCCTGCTTCCGAAGGATTCCACCCGAGTGCTTATCCCTGACTGCTTTTTATTCGTGAGGCTTCTCAGCAAGTCTTTATTCGTAAAGGGACTGCACGTTTAGAAAGACTTGTTCTCCCCGTGATTTATTCCCGGCATCTTTGCGTCATCTAAGCCTGCAGGACAAATAGGCATACGTCGTCGCGGCTGCCTTAACTTAACGAGGAGCAATCAAGGATCATGCAAAGAATTCAAAGTTTTCTGCTCGGGCTGCTTTGTCTGGGCTCGGTTTTCATCTCATCTGCGCAAGCGCAGACCAACAGTTACAAGCAGACCAATCTGGTGACTGCCGACACGACCGTCGCGGCCGCACACACGGATGCGAATCTCGGCAATCCGTGGGGCATCGCCTTCCAACCGGGATTGCCTTTCTGGATTTCCGACAACAACGCCGGCGTCTCCACCCTCTACGACAAGACCGGCGTTCTCAGTCAAACCTTCACCGTTCCGCCGCCCACGGGCAGTTCTAATCCCTCCACGCCCACGGGCATCGTATACAACGCGACCGGAGGCTTTGACGTAGTTGGTTTTTCCAGCGTTTTCATTTTTGCCACCGAAGACGGCACCCTCTCCGGCTGGTATGCCGGAAATTCCGCCATCCTTGCCGTCAACAATTCCGTTAACCCATCGGCCGCTTTGGGCGCGGTGTACAAAGGCCTGGCTCTGGTCACTAACATCAAGGCGAACTTCCTGCTCGCCACGAATTTCCGCTCCGGCAAAGTCGAGATCTACGACTCCAATTTTCAGCAGACCCAAGTCCTAGGTCCCGGCGCCTTCAACGATCCCTCTCTGCCGGCCGTGCCCGCCAACTCCGGCTCTCCGGGCTACGCGCCTTTCGGCGTCAAAGTAATCTCCGTGAACAACACTTCCATGGTTGTGGTGACCTACGCCTTGCAGGACACCCCCATGCACGATCCGCTGCACATTGCCGGCGCGGGCTTCGTGGACCTCTTCAGCACCGACGGCACCATGCTCCGCAGGATTACCAGCGACTCCCATCTGAACGCGCCGTGGGGCGTGGTTATTCCCCCAACCGGTTTCGGCTCGCTCGCGGGCGATCTGCTCGTCGGAAACTTCGGCGATGGCACCATCAACGCCTACAACTTCGCTACCGGCGCTTTCATTGACCAGATGAAGGACCAGACCGGCGCTCCCATCACCAACGCTTCGCTGTGGGATATGGTGTTTGACCCCTCCGGGACGACAGGTGACCCCAATACCATGTACATAACGGCCGGCCTGGCCAACGAGGCCCATGGCGTGTTCGCAAAAATCACGCCCAACACATCGTCCACAGCAACGGGTGATTTCAGCATCAGCGCGTCACCCGCAACCATGACCATCAGTGCGGGGCAGCCCGCTATGTTTACGGTGACTGTCGCTGGCCTCAACGGCTTCAATTCCGCCGTGAACCTCTCCTGCTCAGGCCAGCCGATCAACTCCACTTGCAGCTTCTCGTCAGCGTCGGTCACTCCCGCCAGCGGTGGGATGACAATCTCGATGATGACGATTAGCACTTCGTCTCTGCCTTACTCCACGCCTCATAAAATGGCCATGATTCCCGGCGGCGGAATCTTCGCGATCTTGCTTCCGGTCTTCGCTCTGGGATTCTTGGGACTGGTCCTTGCCGGATCGGGCCGGAGCGGACAGTTGGCGGGGAAGAGATGGGTTCTCAACCTCGCTGGAAGCCTGGCGCTCGTGATCGTAGCAACCTGGCTGTTTGCGGCCGGCGGCTGCGGCTACAGCGGCGGGGGCACGGGCACCGGAACGCAACGAGGCATGACGACGGTGATGATCACCGGCACCTCGGGAAATCTCTCCCACTCAGCCTCCGTTTCACTCACCGTCCAGTAAAAGCAGGAGGGGCCTGCTGCTCGGCCCGTAGGCCCCTCTTCTTCTGCTGTGTAGCAGCCTGGTGCGCGGCGTCCCGTAGCATCAGGTGGACGGTTCAAATCTCCAGCGGCCAACAACCCAGCTTTACGCAAGTCCGGTTTCTCTGATTTCTGTTTCACCAAATCTCGAATCACAACTTGAAGAGGAGAAAGACCAATGAAGAATGAGGGGAATTTGTTCACGAAGGGTAGTACACGGCGTTCCTTCTTAAAGAATGGAACCGTGGCCGGCGCAGCGACGGTAGGTGCCGGGCTGCTGGCAGGCAAATCCTTTGCATTTGACCGGGACGATGACGATGATCGCGCGCCCATCACCAGGGGCGACATCGCCATTCTGAAGTTCCTACAGGCCCTTGAGCAGGTCGAAGAAGACCTCTGGAGACAGTACGCGGAACTCGGCGGCACCCAAGATAACGAGTTCACCGGACTCACTGGCGGGAACGCTGCCTATACTCAGGCGCTGCAACTCCTCGATGGGGATATGGCGCAATACATCCACGACAACACCGACGACGAAATCAGCCACGCCAGGTTTCTTGGCAACTACCTGGAATCCAAGGGCGAGGGCGCTCCCGATCTTTCCGCCTTCAAGACATTGCCCAGCAGCAAAGCGGACGGCGCGCAGCAGATTGGTCGGCTAACGAACTTGACGCAACTCACCATTGATACCAGCTTTTGGTCGAGGTATCGCAGCATCACCAACCCGGATTTTGACCCCCAGGCAAAATTTGCCCAGGCTGTCCCCAGCTTAAACGTTGGGAAACACACCGCCATCCCAAGAAGCAACGATGACACGGCCGGAAGCGTCATCAATCTCGGTAACCCAGCTCTGTCCACATTCTCCAACCATCTCATGGCCATTGCCTTCACGGCGGGGTTCCATTTCGCCTTTATCGAGCAAGGTGGCACCAGCCTTTATCCCGCACTCGCTCAGCACGTCAACAATCTCGAAGTTTTGCGGATTCTTTTGAGCATCGGCCCCAGCGAGACCATGCACTTCCAGACTTGGCAAGACAAAGCCGGCAACGCCACTCCCTTGACAGACGTTGATCCTATAAATAACTCGACGGTGACCTTCACGAATCTGGCCGCCGCTCAGGGCGAGACGAATCCGGAATCTCTCAACGGCGACACTCTCCAGGCGAACCTCATCATGCCCGAGCCAACCCACTTCTTGAACCCCAAGTTCGGCCCAGTGGCCATCATTCGCCCAACTTCCATTCAAAACGGAGGAGCCGTCGCTTCTGTCGTCAGCTTCGCTGACGATGGACTCTTTCTCGATCCCAAAACCAATAAGAATACAGGGCTTGTGCAAAGGCTTATGGAATTGGCTGCAGACGCCGATGCCGCCCGCCGACAATTCTAGGCGGTAGCCAAACCGAAGGTGCCGTACTCCTTCTGATCGCACCTTCGAACCCAACGGGCCCAGGCCTTTCCGGCTTGGGCCCTTCTTCTTATTATTCCGGCCGCCGCTGCAGCGTCACTACCACAGCCCCTCCTTCGTCCTTCTCCTGCCGTCCTATCGAGCGCAACCATTCGCCGCACGGCTATCATCCAATGCGGTAGAATTGCCAGCCGAGCTTGGGATTGGACGGCCCAGGAACGGTCATTCACGTTCTGCGGCTTTCTTTTTGAGAGAGGGAAGCATGAGTCGAGGATTTCGTTTCTTGGCCGCGATGGCGCTGGGTCTCTTCCTAGCGGCCGCAGCGTCGGCCGACACTTTGGAATTGAAGGATGGCCGCATTCTGCAAGGGCGCTACCTCGGCGGCACGCAAGCCGTGCTGCGCTTCGAGATCAATGGCGAAGTCCAAACCTTCAGCACAATCGACGTTGTGGCGATTACCTTTACCGGGCGTTCTAACTCCGCCAGACCTGCGGTAGCGCCAACCGCTCCCGCCCCCATGGACCCCGCGCCTGCACCCGCATCCGAGGCTCCTCCTGCTCCGGCCGCAGCTCCAGTCATCGCTGCGGCTGCTGTCTCTGGCGCAGCTATGGATTCTGGCGGCATGTTTACGCTGCCTGCCGGACAGTCCCTGCTCGTGCGCATGATTGACAGCGTGGATTCCTCAAAAAACCATGTCGGCGACGTATTTCACGCCAGTCTCGAAACGGACCTGACCGTGAACAACATCCTCGTAGCGCGCAAGGGCGCTGACATCTATGGCCGCCTGGCCAATGCGCAGGAGGCGGGCCACATCTCCGGCAGCGCGGAGCTGCAGCTGGAACTGATGCGTATTGTCATCGACGGGAAAGACTATCCCCTCGTCAGCAGCGACTACACTTTGGAAGGGAAGGCCCGTGGCTCGGACACCGCGAAGAAAGTAGGCGGCGGTGCGATTGCCGGCGCCATCATCGGTGCCATCGCAGGTGGCGGAAGAGGCGCGGCAATCGGTGCGGGCGCGGGATCCGCAGTCGGCGCAGGCGTTCAAGTCTTCACCCGCGGGCAGCAGGTCAAAGTTCCCAGCGAGACGCTGTTGGAATTTCGCCTGCAACAGCCCGCGAGCGTAGTACCCACTGCAAGATAGTTTTGCCGCGATAAACTTCGGATGAAGAATTCGGCGCGACGGGAGGTCTCGGCCAGCCGCTAAACCAAGTGGCGTGGCCCACTTAGATAGACCAGTATCTGTTTGGAACCATCGCCCCGAAATTCCCTCTTGCTACTCCTACTGTTAGTGACTAAGATACCCCCTTCGACTGGAGAGACCATGCCTAAAGAAAAACCTCGGGTAAACATCGGAGAAGTCATTAAGAGCTACCGCAGCCAGCGTGGCTTGTCGCAGGGCGACATCGAACGCCGTACCGGCCTCCTGCGCTGCTACCTTTCGCGCGTCGAGAACGGACACACCGTCCCGTCTCTCGAAACCCTCGCCAAAATTGCGGAAGCCATGGACATTTCCCTGGCGGATTTTTTCCCCGGGACGGAAACGCCTCGCGACCGCGAAACCCAGAAGGCGCTTGGCGAGCTTTCGCAGGACGAGATTCGCTTCCTCGCCGAAATCAAGAAATACAGCAACACGCTTTCGGACGGTGATAAGCGCCTGGTGCTGGCCATGATTCGCAAAATGGCCACCTTGCTTCCAATCGCCGCGGCAAAAAAGATCATCGCCCGGCGCCCCACGGCGTAAGCCCTGTCAAATTGCAAACGCATTCGAAAGGCGCGGCCGATGTTCCGCGCCTTTTCTTCTTTAACTTGAGGATTTTTAGTTGCCTTGGCCGCGGATGATTCGAATCGCGTCCGGAAGAGCGCCTCCGCCGCGGCCGCTTCCCGCCGACGTGGCTTCGCGCCCATTGGGATCGTCGCTTTCGAACGTGCTTTCCCCCGGCGCAAGAAACAGATTCGTCTCCACCGCGTGCTGCTTGGTGTACAAATCGTAGTAGCGCCCGCCCAGCGCATAAAGCGTCGCGTGCGTGCCGCGCTCAATAATCCGCCCGTCTTCCACAACCAGGATTTGCTCCGCGCGCCGGATCGTCGAAAGGCGATGCGCGATCACAAATGTCGTGCGGCCACGCATCAAGTAGCGCAGCCCTTCTTGAATCAGCGCCTCCGATTCCGAATCCAGGCTCGACGTCGCCTCATCGAGAATCAGAATGCGCGGATCGGCAAGGATCGCGCGCGCGATGGAGACGCGCTGCTTCTGCCCGCCCGAAAGCTTCACGCCGCGCTCCCCAACCACAGTTTCGTATTTATTCTCGAAGGTCTCAGCGAATTCATCTACACGTGCAATGCGGCATGCCGCGAGAACTTCATCCTCAGTGGCATTGGGCCGCCCAAACGCCACATTCTCCCGAATCGTTCCATCAAAAAGAAACGTCTCCTGCAAAACCACCCCGAGCTGTGTGCGATACGAGCCCAGCTTCACGGTCGAGAGGTCCACACCATCCACCAGCACCCGCCCGCTTGACGGCGCATAAAACGCCGCAATCAACCCGATAATCGTGGATTTCCCCGCTCCAGACGGCCCCACCAGCGCCGTGACCGTCCCCGGCTCCGACTGAAAGCTCACTTCGTGCAAAACTTCCTTGCGCGAATCGTACGCGAAGCTCACATTCTCCATCACCACCCGGCCCTCAACCCGCCCGAGAACCACCGTCCGGCCCGGCGCTTCATCTTCCAGCTTTTCATTTAGAATTTCCCGCGTGCGCTCGAGCCCCGTAATCGCTTCCGTGATTTGCGTCCCGATGGCCACAATCTGAAACACCGGCGCGATCAAAAACGCCAGGAATGCGTTGTACGCGAACCACTGCCCGGGCGTCATCGTGCCGGAAAGTATCTTGTGTCCGCCCAGTTCCAGCATCAACGCGCTGACAATGCCCAGCAGCGTGGCACCCGACAAGCTCATCAACGAAGTGGCCGTGAGCGTCTTCAAGACGTTATCCAGCAACCGCTGCACGCCGCCCGCAAATATTTTTTCTTCTCGCTCTTCCGCGTGGTACCCCTTCACCACGCGCACGCCGCCAAGCGATTCCGTCAGCCGCCCGGTAACTTCCGCCGTAATCTTTGGCCGCGCCCGGAAAATCGGCCGAATCGTCTTGAACGCCCGGCTGATCCCAAATCCAAACACCAGCAGAATCGAAAAGGCCACCAGCGTCATCTCCACGCTGGTATGAATCAGGTACACCAGCGCGATCGCCCCGGTCATCAGCCCGCCGACAAATTCCACCAGCCCCGTTCCAACCAGATTGCGGACGCCCTCAACGTCGCTCATGATGCGCGAAACCAGCACCCCGGTCTTGTTCGCATCGTAGAACGAGATGGGCAGTTGCCCGATATGCGCCTGCACCTGCTGCCGCAGCTCAGTGATCATCTTTTGCGCGGATTTGGAAAGCAGTTGCGTCAGGCTGAACGAAGTGAGCCCCTGCACGATCGTCGCGCCCAGAACCCCGAGAACGATCGGCGTCAGAAGATAAACCTGCTTGTGCAGGATGACGTTATCAATAAAATATTTCGTCGAAGCCGGCAAGATTAAGCTGGCAACGCGATTGATCGCCATCAGGACGAAGCCCACCGCCAGCAGCCCGCGCCGCGGCTTGATCAGCGCCCAAACGTCCGGAAGACTCTTCCACGCGTTCTTGCGCTTCTCGTTCTTCGCCGGAGCCTTGGAACCTTTTTCTTCAGCCATAATGTGGAGACGGACCTGACCCTCGCCGTTAGATGCCGGCGCCTCGCAAACTACTATATCCGCTTCTCGGCCAAACCCACTCTGTTTTCAGCCGAATCTCCGCTCCGCCTACGGCTCGACCTTGTACATCCCGACCATCCCAATCTTCATGTGGTCATCAATATGGCAGTGATACATCCAAATTCCCGGATCATCCGGAACCATATCCACGGTTTCCATCTGCGCGGGCCCTAAAAAGATCACGTCCGTCCGCCGCCCGTGATCCAGCACCACGTTTCCATGCCAGTGCGGCGTGTGCATATTCCCAAAGTCGCCCAGGCTCAGCAAATACCAGCGCACGCGCTCGCCTTTTTTCATCGTCATCATCGGCAGGTTGCCGTACATATATCCATTAATCGTGGCCTTCCCATTCGCCACCGCGAATCCCGTTCCGATAAACGAAAACTCCCCTTTGTCGTCCTTCGGAATGAACTCCAACTTATCCACTCCCTTTGGATCACTGGTATACGTTTGAATGTTGTGGTCCAAATACCACGAATCGTTCTCATTGAAGATCAAAAAGAGGTTCACGAACTCGCGGTCCACGTCCTTCGGCTTTCCATCCGCGCCGGCCATCCCGCGTCGCGTCACGATAATCGCCCCAACCAGCCCGCTCATCACGTCCTTCGGTTCCTCCGCGTGCGAGTGATACAGCCACACGATGGAGCTGGGATCATTCGGCCCCGGCCCCGCGCGCTCCGGAACCTGCCAGTTGTACGTGTGCGTCTCGCCCGGTGGAACAACGCCGCCCTTTTTGAGCTTGGTCGCCGTGCCATCCTCGTACGCCGAGCCCTCGAAATCCTTGTCATAGAACACGCCATGAGGATGCATGCTGTAAGGATGCGTCCCATTATTCTTAAAAACCACGCGAATCGTATCTCCGACCTCCGCGCGCAGCAGCGGCCCCAAAAGTCCGAGATGCTCCCACTCCGCGCCCCGCGCCTTCAGTTTTGTGAACGTCCCGTCCGTATACTCGCGAAAGATGGCCTTGCGATACGTCGTGCCAATCCGGTGCGGGCCCTGTTCGGTGAACACCGTCGCGTATCCCTCAAACTTCATCCCCATCATTTTGTTCATCCCGCTGGGCGCGTAGTTCCACTCCACCTCGTCCGCAGCAACGTAATAGGTATTTATTTTTGGCGTCGCGTTCGGTGCTTGCGCCAACACAGAGCGCGGCACTCCGCCGCTACACAACGCGAACAACGTCAAAATGGCAAACCTCGACCTGGTCAAAGTCCCAAGCATTCTTGCCTCCTCAAACGTGCAGACATATGCGCAAAGTGTGCGTGGCCCGAATCAGAATTCGAATTCAAGAGGGAACCGGGAGCCAGCCGCAACCAGTAGCCAATAAATCCCGGCTGAATTGCACGTACAATAACACTTTTTTCCCGTCTCCGGTATCGCATTCCATTTCTTCTTGGGAGTCGGAGGTCTACAAACACCGGGTCAAATTCACGTCGAATGGAAGGTTAAGTAGAGGAGAACGAAAGTGGTTCTTCAGTCGCCCGCAGTCCCGGTGCGCGGCACACGCGCCGCCGGACGATCCAAATTCAGCACGCTGGAGATGAATTCGCTGACGGTGATGCCCAGGTGGCCCCACAGCCGCCGCTTCAAACTCGAATAATCCTGCGTCCCGCTAAACAGGTCTCCCATCAATTGCCGGAACACCGGGCTGCGCCGCATAAACTGCACCATGCGCGTCGTCACGGCACTTCCCAAAAAAGACCCGCGGTAAAACCGCCGCACAATCCGCGCCGCAAATTCCAGCTCCGTCGAAAACGCCGCCTTCACCCACGCGGGATATTTTTCCGGGCACCCCTCCGCCAGCGATCGCCCCAACAATTCCCCGGAACGCATCGCGTAGAAAAGCCCTTCGCCTGTCAGCGGATCGACCCACGCGGCCGCGTCACCGATCAGCGCCCAGTTCTTTCCGACCACATTGCGCTGCGAAAGCGTCCGCTCCTGCGGAGAAGGAAGCACGTGGCTGTAAAACTTCGCGCCCTCCGTCGAAATCTCCTGCTTCTCCACAAACGTTTGCAAGTGGGCCCGCAATTCCGTGCTCGTATGCGAAGCCATGCTCCCGCAAATCCCCACAGATAAATGATCGCAGCGCGGGAACGACCAGATATAACCCTCGAAGTGCGGTAGAAACTTGATGGTGATCGCGTCCGCCGTCTGCGGCACGAAATATCCCTGCGTCATCTCCAATTCATCGCGCTGCAGCGCGCGTGTCTCCGGCAGTAGTTGATTTCGTGCGCCAGCGGCCAGCACCAGAAAATCCGCCTCGTGCCAATCGCCCTCGACGCAGTAACGCGGCTTGGTCGTAGCAGTGTCCACGCTCATCACATGCGAGCGCTGCACGTTGCAGCCTGCCTCCCGCGCGCGATCCAGCAGCATCCCATTCAACACCGTCCGCGAATAAATCACGATCGGATGCGGCATTTCCAGCGTGGCGTGTTGTTCGTCGCTGCTGATCAGGTCTACCGAATGAACCAGTTTCTTGGGATAGGTATTGTCGAGCAGGAAAGGGAAGCACTGGATAGCCTTGTGCGTAAGCCCGCCGCCGCACGGCTTTTCCCATGCCAGGTGCTCATCAAATAGGGCCACTTTGTGCCCCGCGCGCGCGAGCTGTTCACCGCACATTGCGCCGGACGGTCCCCCGCCGACGATTGCTATTTCCGCCATGGTTGTGTCTCGCTGCGTGCCTTGAATTCCGTTCCCGGCGCGGAACCCCGGCTAGAGGCCTTCTCGGTAAGAGCCCCTTAGGTGATGGGGAAAATCACCAGGCAAAAACCCGCGAGGAGTATAGCACCGAAAAGCGCCGTCGCGGTGACCGAACCGGTTTCATTACGCACTATGTCCATGCCGCTGCGCTGTATAATATTGAACAGTGCCATATACACCGAAAGCAGCCCCATCAGGATCTCTCCGCTGTGCATAAACATGACCCCCGCCATCAGCGCTCCCCAGCTGATCAGCCGTAACGACAACGCGGCCGCCAGCCGTTGCCATCTCTTACCAGGCTTCGGGGCGCCCAGAAGGAATTCTTCCGCAACGTGATACGGCAGCAATGCGATGAGCAAAAAAGGAAAGCGCTCCCACTTCGCTGCGGTGAGCCACGCTACGTAGAACGACAAATCGAACCACGCGGTCACCAACAAGTGTAGGACTATGGCGGCGAATGCTGCCGCGGCTAAGAGGCGAACCGGAGCGCTGAGCCCAGAGCGCAAGGATTTCCAATGCGCCAACACCAGCGAGACACCTAGAAGCCACAGAAAGCTCGCAAGATAATCTCCCTGAAAAATCCCGATCACTTTCAACGGATTCCAGAATCGCAAGAGCAGCACGATCAAAACCGAGCCCGCGGCGAATTCCAGGCAAACTCGTCCGAGCGATATTGGATCGCCACTGACTGGGATTCCCTTGCGCGGCTTCTGACCCACGGCTTCCCGGAGAAAAGGCCCCGCAATCAGCAGCATTCCCGCAAGCCCAACTAGGGCGCCCGCCAGCGGACGATGCGAAGGCAGCTTCGTCGTAGGCGGCGATCCCAAGACTTGCGCCGCCCAATCCTGCGCCGCGCGCATCGCTGAACTCCCAAAGAGAATCCCCACATGCGTAGCGCCCGGGATTTGTAAGTATTTGCTTGTACCATCCTTGCTGAACGCCACCAGGTCAGCCGCATTGCCGCGCATGGATTCCAGTTCGAGTCCTCCCATCATCACCAGCGAATGAGCGGGCAACGGCGGCGGATCGCTGAACAACAGCTTCTCCGGCGTTACCCCGTGTGCCGCGCGCATCGGCGCCGGCGAGATGGCAATCACTCCCGCAACCGGAACGCGTGACGCAATGCGAATGGCGATGGCCCCGCCCATGGAATGCCCGGCAAGAATCGTGCGCCCCGGCGTAATCGCACCTCGCGCCAAAAGCTCGCGAACCAGCGACTCGCCGCATTGCTCCGCCCGCGCCGGAGAGAAAGGTCCTGGCGTCCGCCCGTGGCCCGGGAAATCCGGTGCGTAGACGCGCAACCCAGCCGCCGCAAAGCCGCGCGCCATGTACGACATGATCTTTTTATTGGCGGATATCCCATGGAAAAGCACAACCGAGCCCTGCGTGCCCCCCGTAGGGCACTCCACCACCGCGGTTTCCATCCGGCAGCCATTCGCATCAATTAAATAGGTTCGTTCCCGATAGGGCGTCGGAAGCGCCAGCCAGAAACCAGAGGCGCAGAAGAGAATTGCCGCGATGGCGCGGAGCGCTTTGCGTGACTTCATCGTTGGCCACGGGCCCGCAGGCGCCGCGCCTCCTGCGCGTGATAAACTATCTTTTTAAGTGGCGTCATCTGATTCTTTCCGCGCCTCCATGGAGATCTGTTGAACCCGGCAATCCTCACGCTTGAGCAAGCGATTTTGCGGTTTGGCCGCGAGAAACGCAACGCCCCCGCCGGTGCGGGCAGACAGCGCGTTGTTTTCACCAATGGTTGCTTCGACCTGCTCCATCCCGGTCACATCCGCAGTCTGGAACTGGCGCGTGAATTGGGTGATGCGCTCATCGTCGGCCTGAACAGTGATGCCAGTGTGCGGCAATTGAAGGGCGTAGGCCGCCCCGTCATCGCCGAACGCGAGCGTGCCGAAATTCTCGCTGCGCTCGAAAGTGTGGACGCCGTCGTGATTTTCGATGATTTGACGCCGCGCGAGCTCATTTCGCGCCTGCTCCCAGACGTCCTGGTAAAAGGCGGTGATTGGCCCGGCGATCAAATCGTCGGCCGTGAGGAAGTGGAAGCCGCTGGCGGGCGCGTTGTTTCCGTTCCCGTGGTGCCCGGCTATTCGACCAGCGCGATGCTGGAGAAAATTCGCGATGGGGCGCGCGCCTCTCGCACGGAATCCTGACCGCGCACGCATGATACTTCCCGCCGTCCGCGAAAGAGTAGAGGCCTTGCTCCGCCATGCAGCGGTGGAGGGCGCGCTGGCATCTCTACGCGCGGGCGCTAGCCGTGTTTCGCTCACCGGGCTGCACGATGTGGCCAAGGCTTTGCTCGCGGCCTACCTGACCCACGAACTGCGTCGCCCCGCTTTTTTCGTCACCGATTCGAATCGCCGCGCCGAGTTCCTCGCGGAAACCCTGCGTTTCTTCAGCTCGATCTTCCCGGGAGCCACCGGCGGCGTCGCCACGCTGCCCGCCTTTGACACGCTCCCATGGGAATCGCAAAGCCCGCACGCTGACATTCTCGAGCGCCGCGCCGCCACTCTCTTCCGCCTCGCCGACGGCCAAATCTCTCTGGTGATCGCGCCCGTAGCCGCCGCGCTTTGGCGCTACCAGGATCCCGCCGCGTACCTCTACCTCACAAAAACGCTCGCCAAGGACTTCGAGATTCCCTACGCCGAACTCGTCACTCATCTCGGTTCCGTCGGCTACACACGCACGGAAATGGTCGAACTCCCTGGCCAATTCGCCGTGCGCGGCGGAATCATTGACGTATTTTCCCCGGAAGCGCCGCGCCCCGTCCGCCTGGAGCTTCTCGGCGACACCGTCGAATCCGTTCGCGAGTTTGATCCGCGCACCCAACGTTCCATCTCTCCCGTCGTTCGAACCACGCTGCTCCCGCTCACTGAATGGTCCGTCCCAGCCTCCGAAAATGGCGATGATCCCGATGCCGCAGCGTGGGAGACGCCTTCCTTCTTCGGCCCAGCCACCGAGCCCGGATCAAGCGCCATCTTTGAACTCGCGGAAAGCTCTCTCAAGCCCATCGTCTTCTTGGACGAGCCGCAAACCCTGCGCGAAACCGCGACGAAATATCTCGCCGTAGCCACCGAAAAGTACGAGCGCCACGGCCACGCCAATTCCCCCGCCGCCTCTCACTACTTCTTATCCGAGCAGGAATTTGCCGCCGCCCTCGAAAAAACTTCCCAAATCCAGATCGAACAGCTCGCTCTCGAAATCGGCTCCCCTCACCAATTCGAACTCTCCTCCCGCCCCAGCGCCCGCTTCCACGGCGACGTGGTCGCCTGCATGACCGCCGTGAAATCTCAACTTTCCTCAGGGGGCACCGTTTTTCTCACCGCCGCCAGCACCGGCGAAATCGAGCGCTTCGCCGATATCTGCCGCGAATACGAAGTCCCCTACGTTCTCGGCGAATCCGAAGACGCCGCCGCCGGATTTACCGCCGAAGGCGCGCATGAATCCGCCGCCATGCTGCTAATCCGCGCTCCTTTCCCAGAAGGCGTCACTTTTCCCGACGTCAAACTCACGCTCTTCGGCCACGCCGATCTTTTCGATGTCACTCCGACTGTTGAGCGTCCTAGCCGCAAAATCCGCACCTCCGGTTTCTTCAGTGATTTCGCCGAGCTAAAGCCTGGCGACTACGTCGTCCACGTGGACCACGGCATCGGCCAATTCGAAGGCCTCCGCCAGATCGAATCGGACGGCCACCGCGGCGAATTCATGCTCCTGAAATACGCCGACGACGCGCGTCTCTACGTCCCTCTCGAGCGTATGGACCTGGTCCAAAGTTACCGCGTCCTCGAAGGCACACATCCGCCGCTCGACAAGCTCGGCGGCACCGCCTGGAACTCCCGCAAAACGCGCGCCCGCAAATCCGTCGAGGACATGGCCGACCAACTCCTCGCGCTCTACGCTCAGCGCAAGGCCGCGCCAGGATTCGCATTTTCGCCCGACGGCAATTTCCAGCGTGAATTCGAAGACGCTTTCGAATTTGAAGAAACCACCGATCAAATCACCGCCATCAGCGACATCAAGCGCGACATGGAGCGCCCCGAGCCCATGGACCGCCTGCTCTGCGGCGATGTCGGTTACGGCAAAACCGAAGTCGCCATGCGCGCCGCTTTCAAGGCCGTCATTGACAACAAACAGGTCGCCCTTCTCGCGCCCACCACCGTCCTCGCCTTCCAGCATTTCGAAACCTTCAAGCAACGCTTCGCCGCTTTCCCCGCGCGCATCGAAATGCTCAGCCGCTTTCGCAGTCCCGCCGAGCAGAAAAAAATTCTCGTGGATTTGGAAGCTGGAAAAGTGGACATCGTCATCGGCACCCACCGCCTGTTTTCGAAAGACGTGAAGTTCGCCGACCTCGGCCTCTTGATCGTGGACGAAGAGCAGCGCTTCGGCGTCGCCCACAAAGAGCGCCTCAAGGAAATCCGCAAAAACGTTGACGCACTCGCGCTCTCCGCCACACCGATTCCGCGAACTCTACACATGTCCCTCGTCGGCCTTCGCGATATGTCCCTCATCGAAACAGCGCCGCGCGACCGTCTCGCCATCCAAACCGTCGTCGCGCCATTCCAGGAAGATCTCGTCCAGCGTGCCATCGAGACCGAACTCGCCCGCGAAGGCCAGGTTTTTTTCATCCACAATCGCGTCGAATCCATTTATTCACTCGGCGCCATGGTCGCCAAACTTGTCCCGAAAGCCCGCGTCGTCGTGGCCCACGGCCAAATGGGCGAAAAAGAACTCGAAAGCGTCATGCTGAAATTTATCCGTGACGAAGCCGACGTCCTCGTCGCCACCACCATCGTCGAAAATGGCTTGGACATTCCGCGCGCCAACACCATCCTCATCAATCGTGCCGACCGTCTCGGACTCGCCGAGCTCTACCAATTGCGCGGGCGCGTCGGCCGTTCCAGCCATCGCGCCTACGCCTATCTCCTCGTCCCGCCAGAGACAGTGCTCTCCGACATCGCCCGAAAGCGCCTCTCCGCCATGAAAGAGTTCAGCGAACTCGGCGCCGGCTTTCGAATTGCCGCTCTCGACCTCGAACTCCGCGGCGCCGGCAATATGCTCGGCCGCCAACAGCACGGCCACATAGAAGCCATCGGCTTTGACATGTACTGTCAAATGCTGGAGCGCGCAGTTTCGAAACTGAAAGGCGAGGAAGTCGCCCCCGAACTGCGCACCACCCTCAGCCTGGGCTTCGACGTTCGAATCCCCCAGGACTACATCCCCAGCGAAAACCTCCGCCTGCGCACCTACAAGAAAATCTCCTCCATCGCCACCGAAGAAGAGAAGCAGGAAGTCCGCAAGGAACTGCAAGACCGTTTCGGCGTCCCGCCCTCTTCCGTGGAAAACCTTTTGGAGTACGCCGTACTCAAATCCATCTGCGAGCGGCTGCGCATCTCCGCCGTGGAACGCCAGGGCAGCCGCATCGCCGTGCGCTTCCATCCGGAGACCACCCTGGACCCGGCAAAGCTGGTGTCCGTGGTACGCTCAAGGGCTGGTATTAAGCTCGATCCCAGCGGCGTGCTCTGGCTGGAAACCAAGCGGGGCGAATCCGTCCCCGCCGCCCTCAGAAACGTATTGCTCGGCCTCCAGGGGCAGGGCTAAAATTCAGAAGTGAGGAATGAATGCGAAATCTAGTTGTCATTGCGGTGCTTTGCGCGGCCCTGCCGCTTGCGGCTCTGCCTGCCGCCACGCAGGCCCAGGATAAGTCTCAGGATAACCCTCCCAAGCCGGCCGCCCCCACTCTTGAAAAACCCGGTATGGCTCCTGCCACCGACACTCCCGCGCCCGCGCCAGCAAAAAAGCCCGCTGCCCCGCCTGCTGCCGCTCCCGCCGCGACGGAAGGCAAAACCGTCGAAGAAATCATCGCCCGCGTCAACAACGAGATCATCACTCGCTCCGAATTTGAGAAGGCCCGCCAGACGGCGGCAGATGACGCCAGAGAGGAGTGCCAGACCCGTTGCACCCCGGAGCAGCTTCAGATCAACATCGAGGATCACCAGAAAAATACCCTTCGCGACCTCATTGACCAATCTCTCTTGGTCCAGCGCGCCAAAGACATGGGCGTAAGCGTCGAGCCACAGGTCATCAAGAAACTCGATCAAATCCGCATCCAGAACAAGCTGGCCAGCATGGAAGAGCTCGAAAAAGCCGTGGCCTCGCAGGGTCTCAACTGGGAAGACTTCAAGAACAACATTCGAAGCACGCTTCTGACGCAATCCGTGATCAGCAGCGAAGTCGGCTCGCACATCAACGTCAGCGATGACGAAGTCGCGAAATACTATGAAGCGCACAAAGCCGATTTCTTGCGCCCCGAACAAGTCGCCCTCCGCGAAATCGTCGTCAGCACGGAAGGGAAGAGCCCGGAAGATCTTCCCGATCTTAAGAAAAAAGCAGAAACCGCGCTGAAGCGCGTCAAAGACGGCGAAGACTTTGCCGAAATCGCCAAGCGCTTTTCCGACAGCAGCACGAAAGAGCAGGGTGGTTTTCTCGGCGTCTACAAACGCGGCGAACTTTCGAAAGAGCTCGAGGACACTGTCTTCAAAATGAAGAAGAACGACCTGACCGACATTCTCGAAACCAAGCAGGGCTATTTGATTCTTCAAGTCCTCGAACACTATGACGAAGGTGAGCAGGCCCTGCCCAAAGTCAAAAATGAAATCATGGACAAACTCTACAGCGCGCGCATGGAGCCGGCCATGCGCAACTATTTGAAGACTCTGCGCGAGGAGAGCTACGTCATCATCAAGCCCGGATACCAGGACGCCGCCGGCGGCGCCGGCAACACCGAAATCCAGGAAGTCAGCGCCACTCCCGAAGCCACCAAGGCCCCGAAAAAAGGCCACAAGAAATTCCTGTTGTTCGGCAAGCGCTCCGGGGATCAGACGGGCACATGAAGACTTCGTTCGTCACCGATCTCGGCTCCGAACAGAACATCACTTCTTTCTTTCTCGTTCATGAAAAAGAGATTCGCAACACGCGCGAAGGCAAAGCCTACTTGCGCCTGGAACTCGGCGATCGCAGCGGCACCATCGAAGCCCGCATGTGGGATCAGTTTGACGGCGTTGTGAAGGACATCAATCGCGACGATTTCGTGAAAGTCCAGGCGCGCGTCGAGATCTATCGCAACAAGCCCCAGCTTTCCTTGCAGAATCTCCGCCTTGCGAAACCCGAGGAAATCGATCTCGCCGATTTTCTCGCGCACACCAAGGAAGACGTTGGCAAACTCTACGCGCAGTTGCTCGAATACGCCGGCTCGATTACAAATCCCTGGCTCAAGAAATTGACCACCGGCATCCTCAGCGATCCAAAAATCGCCACACGTTTCAAGCGCGCCCCCGCCGCAAAAGTCATGCACCACGCTTATCTCGGCGGCTTGCTCGAGCACGTTATCAGCTTGTGCGGCCTCGCCAAACAAATCGCCGCGCACTATCCGGAGCTTGATGTCGATCTGCTTCTCACCGCCGCGATTCTCCACGACGTCGGCAAACTCGACGAACTCTGCTACGAACGCGCCATCAACTACACCGTCGAAGGCCAGCTCCTCGGCCACATCATGATGGAATTCGAAACCGTCTCCAAGTCCATGGACGCCATCGAAGGTTTCCCGCCCAACTTGAAAACCGTAGTCCAGCATCTTCTCGTCAGCCATCACGGCCAGTACGAATTCGGCTCCCCCAAACTGCCCATGATCCGCGAAGCCCTCGCCTTCCACTACATGGACGACCTCGATTCGAAACTCGCCGCCGCCCGCGCCGCCCTGGCTCTCGACTCCGGCGAACCCGAATGGTCCGCCTATAGCGGCGCCCTCGGCCGCAAATTCCTCCGCCTCGACGAATTCTTGAAGTCCACTCCTGCCAAAGCCGAAGAAAGCGTGCCCAACCCAAAGCTGTTTCAGTGATGATGATGAAATTCGAGAAAGCGAAGCACCGAGTCCCGGCAAAGGAAAGAAAAGTCAAAGGCCCCACCCTTGCATGAAACAAACCCGCAAGGATGGGCCACCCAAAGGCGTTTTACGGAATTAAGATGCGGCCACCCGCCGACGAGTGAGAGGAAAGGCGACCCCAAGACCCAGGTTCAAACTACGAACCTGGGGCACCCTCCGTGTTGTTTTGATTTGTGAAGGTGCGAAGTCTATGTCGTTCGAGCGAAGAGAGTCTGAAAGACTCGGGATTCGTCGTTCCCGGGGCGCCCGCCGTTGCTACGTCGGCTCTATAACGCGCAACCCCCTAATTTGAGCAAAGTGCCGTCTGTTAAACGTGGCTACGTCGCTGCCACGTTCCAGAGCCGTTGCGCCAACGATCAAGTCGTAGAAGCCTATCATTCTGCCGGAAACCTCCAGCTGTGACCAAACGCGTGCATGCTCATACGCCGTCTGCTCCGTATACGGGATGATTGGCAAAGGCTCCAAAACCGCTCTTAGGTAGCGCTCGCGCGAGGTCCTGTGTTTTCCGGTCGCCCGTTCTACTCCATGCCATAGCTCGGCAACGGTAATCGCAGCAACCTCAAACCGGTCGTTGGGACGGGAAGACACCCACTTCTTGAGGTCGAAAGTGCCCTTCTCGCCTCGAATGATGACGTCGGCGTCGAGAATTATCGCCATCGGTTGGGAGGAGTCTTGAGCCTTCTGCGGGCGGTTCGTAGGTCACGGCGCCACGTCCTGGCTTCGTTCTCCGGCAAGTCGGTTCTAGACAGCGCCTCCGCCAAATCGCGCCCGGCGCACACTTTCTCGCCGTCGGGGACAAGGCGAGCGAACGGTTCACCGTTCTTCACAAGCACAAACGTCACGTTTTGGTAGTGCACGCGGTTCACGCAATCGGCGAAATTCCGGGCGGCCTCGGTTACGGTTATGCTCGTCTTTTTCATAATCTGATTATCAGATTATCTGATTGTGCAGAGATGTCAAGCAGACCTTAGCGGCCCCGGTAACCGCGCCCTTTTATAATGCTTTGATCACAAGGTCGCGGGCACGCGCTCCCAAACCAATTCCCAGGTTTTGATTTTTCCGTTACTCGCTGTCGGTGGTGTGCGTAATACGATTCGGTCACCTTGGAACTGGATGAGGCGAACTAGATCGGTGTTTACCCAGTTCTGTAAGGACGAGACTTCGACGTGATGGATCACGCGATCTTCCTTCAGTGTGTACCGCCCTGCGTAGGCCGCAAATGTGCCGAAAGCCTCAGCCTTTTCTTCCGCTCCCGCCAGCGACCAATCGCCTACAGAGAGCAGCTTTCGCCCGTCGTGGCTGATCATCGCGGACATCCTGCCGTCCCGCGTATACGTCAGAAAACCCGTGGGGCTCGCGCCGAAGGGAGCGTCGTTTCGCTCGCCGCCCTCGGTCGAAAGCGATGCGGATACCAATTTCCATGTGCCAACCAGTTTGTCGCTGCCCCAGGTCATCGTCACAGCACCGTTGCAATCCTGTTTCGCCGCTTGCCAGGATCGCACCTAATTTCACGATGTATGGTAACTCCATTCTGTTCATCGAGGGCGCTATGCCGCCAGCGCTGGATGCCGCGGCCCCATGAACAACTTTTGATTTGTGAGCGATGCATCCTTCTTATAGACTGCGCCCCGCTATGGCAAATTCTCTCTCCGTCGCTGGGGCAGACTCCAAGTACAAGGAACCCGGTGCGCAGCCGGCCGGTTTTTGGGGCGGCCTCTGGCACGGGATCATCGCTCCGATCACCTTTATCGTTAGCTTGTTCGCAACCGGCGTGAGCATCTACGAAACGAACAATAACGGTCGTTGGTATGAGTTTGGCTTCATGCTGGGAATCGGTGCCTACGCCGGAAACGAAGAAGTGCGTAGCGGCCTTAGATAAGACTGTCAGCGCCGCACGCGAAAAATTTTCCCTAGTGCTGGACGCAAACGGTAGCCCACGCGTTGCCGTCTCAGCTTGTTAGGGACGTGCCACCCGGCCAATTCCTGAACCCCAAGGACGCGGCGGCACACAAGACGGCCTAGCAATGCGGTGTGTTTTGTTAACGTGCTTTTGAGTTTCGCATTCGGTATCCTGTAACCATGCATCCCGTTACCCTTCATCTCCCGGACGAACTATTGAAGGCCCTTGTGGCGCCGGGCATGGACATTTCCTGAGCTGCATTCGAAGCACTTGCAACAGAAGCCTACCGCGGACAGAAAATCTCCCACTCGCAACTGCGGCGCCTGCTTGGGTATGAGACTCGGATGGAGGTCGACGCTTTCCTGAAGGCCCGAGGCGTCGAGCTTGAATACACTATGGAAGATCTCGAGCGCGACCGCGAAACACTTCGCAAACTCGGTGTCTAGATGCGGGCTGTTGTAGCCGATACCGCCCCTCTCAACTACCTTGTTCTCATCGCCGCTGTCGAGATTCTTCCTCTTTTCCTCGGCAATGATTTCGGCCGCACGGTCCTTGATCCTCTTTCGCTCGGCTGGGCTTAGTTCCCGAATGATTTCATTCAAGTTCGCGGACATAGCTTCTTCCCCCAGCGATTTCCACTGTCGTATGCACTCCAATGATATCGCACGCGAGCCGGGTGGTGGGGCATCCATTTCAAGTGGCAAGGGAAGGGCGGAGCTTGCCGGAGGTGAGGGCGTCGAGAGCGCGGAGGCGGGCGGCGAGTTCGGTGGCGGTCAAGCGGCGCTCGCGGTAGAGGCGGCGGAGAAAATCGGCGGCGGCGGTTTCCCCTTTCTGGGTGTTGCATTCCATGCAACTGGAGACCAGGTTGCGGTAGGAATTGCGTCCCAAGCGCGCTTGCGGGACGACGTGGTCCAGGCACCGGACCGACGGCGCGGTGCTACGCAAGCAGTAGAAGCATTGGCCGCGCTCGCGGGCGTGGATGGCCTCTCGCAGCGGCTTGGTCTGGAAAAAGTCTGCCTCCTCGAGATTCACCGGCGCGGGGGCGCACGTCCGCTGTTCCTTGGCGGCGGGCCGGCTTTCGATGGGTTTCAGCCTTACGCCGCGAATCTCATCGGGCAGGCGGACTTCCACGACATGCCCGGCTTTACTGCGTTGGACCATACGCAAAGCGCCGTGGGCGGCGAGACGGCGCACCGCCTCGCGCGCCGGTCCCGTGGATACCCGGATACTGCGTGCCATCCCCAGAATCGAAAAGCGGTGGCGGAGATTGCCTTCGAGGCGGCTGTGACGGAGGAGATGGGCATAGACGGTGCGGTCGATGACCGAGAGGCGCAGCTGCGGCGCGAGTTGGTCTTCCAATTGTTTCCAGATAAGTTCGGCGTTCGGTTTTTTAGTTTTCATGGGTTGATCCAGATGGGAAGTTGACAGCCCCGACAAGGTCGAGGTCTTCGATCGACAGTTAAAAGTTGAAAGAAAATGAAAGAATTTAACGCAGAGGCCGCAGAGAACACAGAGAAGAAATGGGAGAATGCGCCGCAAAAAGAAAAAGGGCGAAACGGCGGTTAAGCGCAGCTTCACCCGAAACCTAGTGTACCAGATCAGGGGGATTTTGCAAGGGCTATTTTCAGGAAATTTCTATGTAGCTTGGGCGTCAAGGAAACCCCTCAGGGCTACGCTGCCCGCTTCGTCTTCGGCTTTTTGTGCTTCTTCGCCCAGTCGAGGGGATAAAGACAGATGGCCGCTCGTCAGGCGTGAGTCCCGGTCAAAACGCTTACGCCGCCACCGCGACGGCCGTTGGCTGTGATATAAAATCAACCCAAACACCGTCTTCACCACCGCTAGCCGCCAAAGCCTTTCCTGAACGCCAATACCTGTTTCGGCAGCACGCCGCCGGCGCCGGTAGACGCGCCGAGATGACCTCCTACAATGAAATTAGCCCACTCCGGATGCGCTGCCCCAAATGCCAATTCGATCATCCATTGCAGACCATCGAGTGTCTGAAGTGCGGAATCGTTTTCTCGCGTTACCAGGCGACGCTGGAAAGCGCCACGAACCAGGCTAATCCGGACGTCGCGGTGGCCGTGTCCGCTCCTCCCGCACTAGCCAAACCTGCTACCGCTGCCAGCGACGCCCCTAGCCGCACCGATGCCCGGACCGAATTGAAGTACCGCATCTTCGCGCTTCCCTTGGCCTTGCTTCTGGCGCGCCTCGTTGCGGGCACGGGCCTGCGCATGGCGGCAGCCATGCTTGCCATGGTGCTGCACGAGAGCGGGCACGCCATCACCGCGTGGCTCACCGGCCGCTGGGCCGTGCCGCTGCTCTGGGTTACCCCACACGGCGAACAACGGTCTTGGTTGATCGTTCTGGTGGTAACGGCCGTCATTGGCTTTGCCGGATTTCTGGCGTGGAAGATGGAACGTCCGGGATGGCTTCTCGCCGCCGCCGCGCTGCTCCTCCTGCAACTACTCGCGTTGTCTTTGCCCGCGGGAGCGCTGATCATTTTCTTCGGCGATGGCGGCGCCCTGGTGCTGGCTACCCTGCTGATGGCGACGTTTTACGCGCCGCGCGAAAGCCGGCTATATAAGAGCTGGGGCCTGCGCTGGGGATTGCTGGCCATCGGGGCGCTCAGCTTCATGCACGTTTTTCTGATGTGGACAGGGCCGCTCGAAGATCTCCCGTTTGGCGAGATCGAGGGCGTGAACCTGTCCGATCCGAGCCTGCTCACCGAAATGTACGGCTGGACGGTCCTGCAAATGGTTGATCGTTACGTACGGCTGGGGACGCTCTGCCTGCTGGCTTTGCTTGCGCTGTACATTTGGGGACTGCTCTCCGCGTATCTCGAATTGCGACGGAGCCCAGCTGCGTAGAAGCCGGGTGCCCAGGTAGCGCTTCTCTACCTGGGTGTCGGCCTTACGGTCGCGGAATTTCCAGTTGTTTGCAGATGGCTCGCACCGTCCCTTCCTTGATTTCGCGCTGGCACAGCAGCACCAGCTATCGCGGTATCTCTGCGGAAACAATCAGCTTGCCACTTCCGCGGCCTCGCAGCCAGCGGATAGTGGCTGGAGGACTCCACTGTACACTGCCCCCAAAACAAGGATCACGGAACCCAGATTATGCACCGTCTTGCTACCTAGAGAGGACCAGCCTAGACTGAACCTATGATTCCGGCGAGCTTCCAAATTCGCGACCTGACCATCCGCCCCGCTGCGGTGCTTGCCCCGATGGCTGGCGTCACGGATACGATTTTCCGCCGCGTGATTCGCGGGCTCGGCGGCTGCGGTTTGCTGATGACGGAGTTCACCAGCTCCGAAGGCATCACGCGCAGCGCAAAAAAAACGCTCCGTTATCTCTATTTCCAGGAAGACGAGCGGCCCATCACTGCGCAGCTTTTCGGTGCGAGCCCTGTCGTGATGGGCGAAGCCGCGAAGATGGTCGAGGATCTCGGCTACGACGCCGTGGACATCAATCTGGGCTGCCCCGCCAAGAAAGTGGTTAAGTGCGGCGGCTCCGGCCTGCTGCGCGATCTGCCGCTGCTCGAAGACATTTTCAAAGCCGTGCGCGCCGCCGTCAAAATTCCGCTCACCATCAAGCTACGCGCCGGCTGGGACGAAAACTCCATCGTCGCCGTGGACGTTGCCAAGCTCGCCGAATCCATCGGGGTCGAAGCTGTCGCTGTCCACCCGCGCACTCGCGAGCAAGGTTACGCCGGCGCCGCGGACTGGACCATCATCGCCGCCGTCAAGCAGGCCGTGAAAATTCCCGTTATTGGCAACGGCGACATCAATCGCCCCGAAGACGCCGCGCGCATGCACCGCGAAACCGGCTGCGACGCCGTGATGATCGGCCGCGCCGCCGCCACCAATCCCTGGATCTTTTCCCAGATGCAGCAGTACGCCGAAACCGGCCGCTACGACGCGCCCACCGAAGCCCAGCGCTTTCGTTTACTCATAGACTACTATAGGCAAATTAATGCTGCCCGCCTGCCCGATGGTGTAGGCAAAATGAAGCAGTTCGCGTGCTGGTTCACTCATGGCGTGGGGAACGGCAGCGAGCTTCGTCGAATTGTGCATGCGGCGCAAAAGCCCGCGGAGATTCTCGAAAGCGTCGAAAGATTCTTCGAGAACCGGAGCGCGGTGAGCGCCCAGGATGTTGAGAGTCTTGCGAGCGCACAGGGGGACGACGGCCAGATTGTGATTGCCCAACACGCCGGAAATGTTGGCCTACCAGAGGTCAACAGAAATGAGGACCCAGCCCATGGTCCCTCCGAGCAGCACCTCGCTTGCGAGTCAACGCGCGGAACGTAGGATCGCTGTCCGCCTGCCGCTTCGTGTGCGCGGCCGCGATAAGCGCGGCGTCATCTTCGAAGAAGAAACTTCCAGCGAAAATCTTTGCCGTAGCGGCGCCGCGTTCGTCACCCGATTCGACGTCGCCATCGGCTCCAATCTCGAAATCAGCATTCCGTTTTCCCACTACGCTTCGCGCCGCACCGAGTCCGACTTCGAAACGCATGGCCGTGTAGTCCACGTGCGCGATTCCGACTCCGACGGCGAGCGCATGGTCGGCGTCCAATTCACCGGCCCCCGCTTCCAGCGCGTCTTCCGGTCTGAATCCGCCGCGTAGCGCTGCGTCGTGGCGGCAGACGGGTTCACTTATTTTTTCTTACTTTTCCAAATACGTCGCAATGAACCAGCTATTCCCCCACGGATCCTTGACGCCAGCCGAGCGGTCGCCATACGGCTTATCCTGTGGCTCTTCGACCGAGGTCGCGCCCGCACGCAGCGCCCGCGCGTACGCCGCATCCGTATCCAGTACGTAAACATGCAAATGGCAGGGCATGGGCTGAAATTCGCCGTAGGCTTCGGCGATTTCAAGCGTGGCGTTTCCGATTCGAATCGTGCCGTGCAACACGGCGCCCTCCGGCGATTTGGCGAGGCCCAGCGATTCCGCTCCGAATGCCGCTTCCAGGAACGGAACGATCTTATGCGCCTCGCGCAAATGTAGATATGGTTGCACCGAAGGCACTCTCTCCGGCCCCTGTGCCCAGCTCCCGGGCTTCGCGATGTACCAGTGATTGCCGAAGGCGTCCTTCACCGCGCCCCACCGGTCTCCCCAGTGCTGGTCCGCCACCGGAGCGAGCGACGTCGCCCCCGCCCGCAACGCGCGTTCGAACGTGGCGTCTGCATCGTCCACATAAAGATGAATCGCCGCTGGGGCGGTCGGGTACTGCGCGTTTCCGTCGCTCACCTCGATCGCTCCGTTACCGATCGCCATTTCCGCGTGCATGACCGTCCCGTCCGGCGCCGGCATTCGCATGCGTTCCGTTCCGTGGAACGCGGCCTTTACGAACTCCATAAACTGCACCGCGGGCCGTACGACGAGGTACGCCGTGATCGCCGTCAGTCCCGGCCGCTGATAAGGAACCACCTTGGCCTTCGCCTCTTCCGTTCCCGCCGGTACCGCTCCTGTCCCTTCGCTCATAATCTCCTCCTTCGCATACGGCCTTCAGTTCTTCGTCGCCACTAAATTCGCCAGCGTGCTGGAAGTCGGCCAGCCCGTTGCGGTCACACTTGAGCAAGACGATCCTTTCGGTTCGTTACTAAGGGGCAGGTGATGATCACGCACTGATCGAGTAGCCGTAGGCGCGAATGGTCTCCACAGCTTCGCTCCGACTTCCGGCGTCCACTTGTTTCAAGATTCGATGGATGTGATTTCTCACGGTAAACTCAGAAAGATTCAAATGAGAAGCAATTTCTTTATTTGTGAGTCCTTTGGCCACGAGAGTGACCAACTGCTGCTGGCGCAAGGTGAAGAAATTTCCTCTGTTTCAAGTTTCGGACGATGCGCGTAGATGGAGAAGAAGTGCTCACGCGGTACCTGAAATCCAACCCCCAGGCGATGGATGAGTGGCAGAAGTACGCCAAATTGAGGCGACACGATCCTCGTCTCACGCGGCTAGGTGGCTTCCTTCGGCGCTGGAGTCTTGATGAGCTCCCGCAACTGTTCAACGTTCTCAAGGGCGAGATGAGCCTTGTAGGTCCCCGTCCTTATCTCCCGCACGAATTCGATCGTATCGGCACGGACCTTCACACTATTGCCTCTGCCCGCCCCGGCATGACTGGATTCTGGCAAGTGAGCGGCAAAAATCAGCTGACCTTCGAAGATCGTGTCAAGCTCGAAGCCTGGTATGTCCGCAATTGGACCCCCTGGTTGGATGGTATTATTTTTGCAAAGACATTCAGGGTGGTTCTGTTCGCGGAGACTGGATGGCCAGGCCAGGACGCTGTACGCAGCGATCCTAGTGTGTTTGACGACTCAACGCTGCGGGTTGTTTCCTCCGCGCTCAACTCAAACCCGGGCAAGAGCAAGCATCATATCGCTGGAGCTTGAAGCCAGTTTTCCCGCCGCCAACCGATCCCAAGGCCCGATTTCATTTACTCGCGCGCAGGGCGCGCTTGATTTACGAGTGCTCAAAGCCGCATCAGTTTTCGTAGTTCCAGATTTCTCGTTGCTGCAGATGGCTGATCTCATCACCAGCTTCCACTAACAAAATAGAACGATCTGCATCGTAAGTCCCATCCCACTCCGCGTCGGTTTTGCACCCTAAGCTCATTTCTCCTCCTCATTGCAATACGGTCCAGAATAGTGGCGTTGGTTCCCGCCTCCGAATATCTTCAGTAATCGCTACGCGGCGAAATAGCGACACAGTATTCGCCTGGGAAGATCGAACAGCTTATCGACGCGCTCACAAAGCGGCTTCAAGGTGGCTTCGTTTTCAGCCGAATTGTTGAAGAACCAACCTTGCTCAGGCTGATTCGCGGGGCATGCATTCATCCCGCCATGATATTTGCCATCTGAATTGATCGCTCCGATGAACGCGTCGCGACTCCAGGCCAGGGAAAGCGGGACGCACACAGTGTTGCATGCGGGGATATACTAAAGGCTGCGCGCCCGTAGCTCAGCTGGATAGAGCATCTGGCTTCGAACCAGAGGGTCGGGAGTTCGAGTCTCTCCGGGCGCGCCACCTAAATAGTTTGCCTTCACTGAATTCACCGATGAACCACAACCGCCGATTCAGGGATTCCGCTCTTGAGCAACCTGGCGAACTGCAGGGGTAGCACCGGCCGGCTGAAATAGTAGCCTTGCGCCTCGTCGCACTGGCGAGCTTGAAGGAATGCCAGCTCTTCCTGCGTTTCCACTCCTTCGGCAACAACGCGCAGCTTCAGGCTTCGGCCCATGCTGATTACGGCCGTCACAATGGTGGTATCGTCCGGCGTGGAGCTAATTTGGCGGACGAACGACTGGTCGATCTTCAGGGCATCGATCGGAAATTTTCTCAGATAGCTCAAGCTGGAGTAGCCCGTGCCGAAGTCATCGACAGCAATTTGAACGCCTCTTTCCCGGAGGGTTTTCAGGACCGAGGCAGCGGACTCGGCGCGCTTCATGAGAACGCTTTCCGTCAGCTCCAGCTCCAGCGATTTCGGATCCAGGCCGGTCTCGTTGAGAGCGGCGAACACACTCTCCAGAAAATTGTCGTCACGGAACTCCATCGACGAGATGTTCACTGCCATAGTGGCCAAGGGCAGGCCGGCGTCCACCCAGACCCTGGCTTGCTTGCATGCTTCACGCAGAACCCACTGGCCGATGGGAAGAATCAGACCGCAGTCTTCCGCAACCGGGATAAATTGTGCCGGTGAGACAGGCCCTCGTACAGGATGCGTCCAGCGTATCAACGCCTCCGCACCGGAAATCTTGCCGGTCCGCAGATCGATCTTCGGCTGGTATTGCAATGAGAATTCTTTTCGTTCAAGCGCGCGCCGCAAGCTCTCCTCGATAGATTGCCGCTCCACGGCGCGGACGTTCATGGCCGGCTTAAAAAATTGATAGCTTTGCCGTCCATTCTCCTTGGCCTGGTACATGGCTATGTCCGCATTCTTTATGAGCGTCTCGGCGTCCTTGCCGTCGTCGGGGAAGACGCTCACGCCAATGCTCGCGGTGACGTGCAGATCGTGCTGGTCGATCGTGTGAGCCTCCGCAACCGCCTGGAGCAGCCTCAGAGCGGAAATGGCGGCGTCTTCGGACTGTTCCATTTCGGAAAGCAGCACCACAAACTCGTCGCCACCCTGGCGGCTCACGGTGTCCGAGCTGCGCACGCAATCCACCAGGCGTTTTGCGATGGATTGAAGAAGTTTGTCGCCGATGGGATGTCCCAGGGAATCGTTGATGTGTTTGAAGCCATCCAGATCCAGAAACAGCACGCCTACTTTTCTGTTATGTCGCGGAGCCAGGACGATGGCCTGGTTTACACGGTCGTTCAGGAGCATGCGATTGGGCAAACCTGTCAGAAAATCGTGCTCGGCGGAATGTGTCATCTGCACGACCATGGCCCGAGCCGCGCTGACGTCGCGGAAAACGATTACTGCCCCGGTCGGCTGTCCTTCCCGGTTGTGGATAGGGGCCACGGAGTCTTCAATGGGGATTTCAAAACCGTCGCGGCGGATCAGAATGCAGTTCGTCGGCAGGTGCACGGTGCGGTTTTGCCCCACGGCGCGCTCCATGGGATTCGGAGTGGTTTCGCGGCTCGTGGCGTCCAGGATTCTGAAGACTTCGGCCATCGGCCGGCCAGTCGCTTCTTTCCATGACCAGCCGGTCATTTTTTCCGCGACGAGATTGAGAAAGGTGATATTCCCCGAGATGTCCGTGCAAACGACGGCGTCGCCAATGCAGTTGAGGGTGACCTGGGCGCGTTCCTTTTCAACGAAGAACGCTTCCTCCAGAGTCTTGCGCTCGACGGCGTAGCGCAGGGCCCGAAGCAAACTGCGCCCATCGATTTGGCCCTTGATGAGATAGTCTTGCGCGCCTTCTTGCAAGGCTTGCGTGGCCATGGACTCGTCGTCTGAACCGGTCAGCACCACCAATGGGACGCGTGGCGCGGCCACGTGGGCTCTTCGTACAGCTCCCAGCCCCTGTTCATCGGGCAGCCCCAGATCGAGCAGGATAATGTCAAACGTGCTCCGTCCAAGATGCTCCTCGGCCTCACCCATGCACGCCACGTGCGTTAAATCGATGTTGTGCAAGCCCTGCTCGTTGAACATCTCCCGAAGCAAACGGGCGTCACCGGGGTTGTCCTCCACCAGGAGAAGGACTTTAATCGATTTCTTCTTCATTCGCTTTCCCTCTGGCTCGGCAACTTGACCTCTGTCAGCCAGAAGTCATTGATGCTCTTTACCAGAGCCTCGAACTCGTCCAGTTGCACGGGCTTGCTGAGGTAGCAGTTCGCTCGCAGTTGATAACTCTTCACAATGTCCACTTCTGCGACGGAAGTGGTCAGGATAACGATGGGAATCGTTTGCAGGTTTTCATCTTCCTTGATGTGCGCCAGAACTTCGCGGCCATCCATTTTGGGGAGGTTCAGATCCAGCAAGATAATGTCCGGGCGGGGAGTATTGGCGTACGTTCCTTCGTGTCTCAGGAAGGCCATGGCCTCTACGCCGTCACAGGCTACGTGCAGATGGATGGACTGATTGGCATCGCGGAAAGCTTCCCGCGTCAAGCGCACATCTCCGGGACTATCTTCGACCAGGAGAACTTCAGTGGGAGTGCCTTTCCCCCCGATGGACTTCATGATTGCCTCTCTCTTCCTGCCCCGGAATAGCTGCGGTTAGCTTCCAGAGCGAGAACCATCGTTGTCGAATTCCGGCTGATGCGGCTTTTCCCTGCTGCGGCAGCTTGACTTTTGTCAGCCAGAAATCATTAATGCTCTTTACCAGAGCCTCGAAATGCTCCAGTTGTACGGGCTTGCTCAGATAGCAATTGGCCTGAAGCTGATAGCTCCTCTCGATGTCCACTTCCGCCTCGGAGGTGGTCAGAATCACGATGGGAATCGTTTTCAGGCTGGGATCTTCCTTGATGTGAACCAGAACCTGGCGGCCGTCCATTTTCGGGAGATTCAGATCCAGCAGAATGATTCCCGGACGAGGAGCATGGGCGTGGACTCCTTCACGGCGCAGAAAGGCCATGGCCTCCACGCCGTCGACGGCCACGTGCAAGTGGATGGATTTGTTGGCTTCGCCGAAGGCCTCCCGCGTCAACCGCACATCACCTGGGCTGTCTTCGACCAGAAGAACTTCTATGGGCATACCTTTTCCTCCGATGAGATTCATAATTTCCTTTCGCCTCCTGCCAGGGCAAACTGAAACGTGGAACCATGCCCTGGCTCTGACTGGACCGAGATGCTGCCGCCATGCCGCTCGACAATTTTCTTGCAGATGGCCAAACCGATGCCGGTTCCGGCGAACTCTTCCCGTTTGTGCAATCGCTGGAACATGCCAAAAATCTTTTCAAAGTACTGCGGGTCGATCCCCAGTCCGTTGTCCCTGACCGAAAACACCCATTTATTTGCGCCATTTCTGGCCGCGGAGATGTGTACCGTGGGAGTGCCGGGGCTTTGATACTTTATGGCATTGCCGACGAGGTTTTGAAACAGCTGAATCAGTTGCATTTCATCCGCCAGAACCGCCGGCAGGGGGTCGTGGGTCACAAGAGCGCCGCTGTCTTCGATGGCGCTTCGCAAGTTGATAAGCGCCTGCTGCAACGCCTCTTCGCTGGAGACATCGAGCAGGTCTTGTCCTTTTGTTCCCACTCGC
Source organism: Acidobacteriota bacterium (assembly GCA_013289835.1). GTDB lineage: Bacteria > Acidobacteriota > Terriglobia > Acidiferrales > UBA7541 > Acidiferrum. The sequence continues at coordinate 157,992 of JABCZG010000005.1, forward strand.
GAATAAGTCAGCAAATCCTGAATGAGCCGCTGCATGCGGCTGGCCCCGTCCACGGCAAAAGCAATAAACTCATCGGCGTCGGCGTCCAGCTTTCCTTTGTAGCGTCTGGAGAGAAGCTGCGTGTAACTGGCCACCATGCGCAGCGGTTCCTGCAAATCGTGGGAGGCAATGTAGGCAAATTGGCCCAACTCCTCATTCGATCGGTTCAGTTCCTCCACCTTGTCCAAAAGATTCGCTTCGGCTTTTTTTCGCGTAGTGATGTCGCGGATCGCCGCGGTCACCAGGACGCCCTCGGCGCTCTCCAAGGGGCTGAGCATCAGTTCGATGGGAAAATTGCTCCCGTTCTTGCGGCGTGCCGTGAGTTCGATTCCCGTTCCGATCTGCTGTGCCAGCGCGTCTTCCTCGGATCGCAGGGCGTCAGCCACGAGGCGCTCCGCGAAGCCCTCGGGAATGATGTTTTTCACTCTCTGCCCGACCAGTTCGTCGCGGCTGTATCCGAACTGTTTCTCCGCCTGCACATTCAACAGCACGATTTCTCCGCTGGGATTCACCACGACCATGGCGTCTGGCGCGGCTTCCAGCAGCCCGCGGTATCGGCCCTCCATCCGCGCCAAGTGCTTTTCCGCTTCCTTGCGCACACTGATGTCGCGAATCGCCGCCGTCACCAGAATCCCCTCCGCGCTTTCCAGCGGGCTCAACATGATCTCAATTGGAAAATCGGTCCCGTTCTTGCGCCGCCCGGTGAGCTCAATTCCTGTTCCAATCTGCTGTGCTAGTGCATCGGCGGTCGTTCGCAGCGCATCCGCTACGAGGCGCTCCGCGAAACCCGCCGGAATGATGTTTTTCACTTTCTGGCCGACCAGCTCATCGCGGCGGTAGCCAAATTGTTTCTCCGCTTGCACGTTTAAGAGGACGATTTCCCCACCGGGATTCACCACCACCATGGCGTCCGGCGCCGCCTCCAGCAGGCCGCGGTACCGGCCCTCCATCCGCGCCAGATGATTCTCCGCATCCCTGCGCACGCTGATATCGCGAATGGCCGCCGTTACCAGGATGCCCTCGGCGCTTTCCAGAGGGCTCAACATGAGTTCGATCGGAAACTGCGTGCCGTCCTTCCGTCGTCCAATCAGCTCAATCCCTGTTCCAATCTGTTGCGCCAGGGCTTCGGCCGCGGTGCGCGTGCCGTCGGAGATCAGGCGTTCCGCAAAACCCTCGGGAATGAGATTCTTCACCTTCTGCCCCAGAAGTTCATCGCGGCTGTATCCAAACTCCTTCTCCGCTCGAACATTCAGAAGTACGATCTCTCCGGACTGATTCACAACGACCATGGCGTCCGGTGCCGCTTCCAACAGCCCGCGGTACCGGCCCTCCATCTGCGCCAGATGTTTTTCCGCAGATTTGCGTACGCTGATGTCTCGAATCGCCGCCGTCACCAGCGTTCCTTCGGCGCTTTCCAACGCACTCAGCATGATCTCGATGGGGAATTCGCTGCCATTCTTCCGCCGTCCGATAAGTTCAATCCCCGTTCCAATCTGCTGCGCCAAAGCATCGGCCGCGCTGCGCGTACTGTCGGAGATCAACCGTTCCGCAAATCCTTTGGGAATAATGTTCTTCACTTTCTGCCCGAGCAGTTCATCGCGGCGGTAGCCGAACTGCTTTTCGGCCTGCACGTTGAGCAGCACGATCTCCCCGCCTTGATTCACCACCACCATGGCATCCGGCGCGGCTTCCAATAGCCCGCGATAGCGGCCCTCCATTTGCGCCAGATGTTTTTCCGCAGCTTTGCGCACGCTGATGTCACGAACCGCCGCCGTCACCAGCGTTCCTTCGGCGCTTTCCAGCGGACTCAGCATGATCTCGATGGGAAATTCGGTGCCGTTTTTCCGCCGTGCAATGAGCTCGATTCCTGTGCCGATCTGCTGTGCCAGTGCTTCCGCGGCCGTTCGAGTGCCGTCCGCGATTAGCCGTTCCGCAAAGCCTTTGGGAATGATGTTCTTGACCTTCTGACCAAGTAGTTCATCGCGGCTATATCCGAACTGTTTTTCCGCCTGAACGTTGAGCAGCACGATCTCGCCGTCCGAGTTCACCACCACCATGGCATCCGGCGCGGCTTCCAACAGCCCTCGATACTTTGCCCCGGAATCCTTGCTCTCGCTGATATCGGTGTTCGTGCCGAACCAGCGCAAAATCCTCCCATTCGGATCGCGGATGGGAACTGCTCGCGAGAGGAACAGGCGATATTTGCCATCTTTGCCACGGAGGGGAAACGTGTCGTCCCAGACCTCGCCCGTCCGGAAACATCGTCGGATCTTTTCGACAACGCGGTTTACGTGGTTGGGATCGTGCACTCTTTGCCAGCCCCAGCCTGCCACCTCCTCAAGTGTTGTGCCGGTGTACTCAAACCATCGGTCGTTGTACCAAAAGATGTAGCCCTTCTCGTCCGCCATCCAAGCCAATTGGGGAATGTTATTTGCCAGGGTGCGAAAGCGCTCTTCTCCCTCGCGCAGGCCTTCCTCCGCAAGGGCGCGCGCGGAGTTATCCCGCTGGACGCTCCATCCAGCGAGGGTGGCGATCAACAAACCGAGAAAAGTCCCGAGGATCAAAACCGTTTTGGTTTGGGTTAAGCGCTGCTTCGCGTCTTCCTCGCGCAGCGTTAACAGTCGCAACTCTTCGTCCTGCATCTGGCCAATCAGGGCTTGAAAGTCATCCATGATTTGTTTGCCGGATCCCTTTTGGATAGCGTCGGTTGCTGCTTCCAGCCCTTTTGTCCGTCGCACGTTAAGGACCTGCTCAGCGAGCTGGATTTTCCGGGCGGCAAGCGTTGCGAGGGTGCCAAGCCTACGCTGCTGTCCGGTGTTGTCCGCCGTCAGGTTACGCAGGATGGACTGATCCTTCTCCGTCTTTGCTATGCCGGCGCGGTACGTTTCAAGAAAGGATTCGTCGCCGGTCAACAGATACCCGCGGGCGTTCGATTCCACTGTCTGCATTGCTGCGAGCAGATCCTGGAGTTTCTCGAGAACCTGTTCGGTGTGGCGCACCCATAAGTCACTTTCGCTAGATTCGACCATGCTGCGATAGGAGATCGCGCCGACGACGAGCAAGGCCAGAACAGCGGACCCGAACGCAAGTTGCAGCTTGCGCCTCACTACGGACTTCGTCTTCATCAGACACCTAGCTGAAAGGGGGGGCTTTTCCGGACACGGTCCCGAGGGCTGAAGAGGGCAGCCTGTAGCCACATGCCGGTTTGTTTCGAAGGGATTTTAGTTTAGTACAGTCCGGTGGAGCGTCAAGCAGGGTTTGGCGAAGGGTTTCCAACCGGCCACGGGCTGATCGTTTCCATCACCTCACAGGGGCAGTGAGCTGCCAAACAGGTTTTCGGGGAAGCGTGTAAGAGTCCCTTTCGCATGCCAGCAAGGTGCTAGCCACCGCCGCGGAATCAAGCGGCCTGGAGAAGAAATATCCTTGGGCAAATTCGCAGCCGAGCGATCTCAGCTGACTCGCCTGCTCGGCGGTTTCCACACCCTCCGCAATGACCTGCATTCCAAGGTTGCTTGCCAGGCTCAAGATGGTTTTTACGATTTCCATGCTTTCGCTGTTGATCAGCATATCGGAAACGAAGGAACGATCGATCTTCAAAATATCCAGGGCAAATCGGCGCAGGTAGCTTAGAGACGAGTAACCCGTTCCGAAGTCGTCGATGCACAGGCGCACATCGAGTTTTCTGAGTTCGCGGAGAATTCGCGTTGTGCGCTCTTCATCGCGCATGGTCACACTTTCGGTGAGCTCCAGCCGCAAGTTTTCGGGAGCGAGGCCGGTTTCGCGCAAGACATCGCTGATCTGGCTTACCAAATCGGCCTGCGCAAACTGCTTGGCGGAAATATTTACGGCCATGGTAAACGGTGGTGCACCTCGAAATTGCAAATTCCAGGCACGCAACTGGCGGCAGGCCTCCTGCAAAATCCAGTTCCCAATCCATAGAATCATGCCGGTTTCTTCCGCTGCGGTGATAAATCCACCGGGCATCACCAATCCATAGTCCGGCCGTTGCCAGCGCACCAGAGCTTCAAAACCCGTGATGTGTGAATCCAGCAAGGAAACGATCGCTTGATACTGGACGCGAAATTCCTGGCGTTCCGTCGCACGTCGAAGGTCCGTTTCCAGCCGGAATCGGCCCGAAGCGGCGGCGTGCATCGATGGATCGCACATTTCATACCGCGCCTTGCCCAGCGTTTTGGCCCGCGCCATTGCGGTGTTCGCATCGCCGAGCATATCTTCCGCAGCGCTATAGCCGGTGCCGCTGAACGCTATGCCGACACTCGCCGTGATGAATACCGCCTGTCCATCGATGTCAAACGGTACCTGAATTGCTTGTTGGATTCGTTCGGCGACGCGAATTCCTTCACTAGCATTCTGGATGTTATCCAGCAGGATGGTGAATTTATCGCCCCCCACTCTCGCCAGTATGCCAACCTCCTCCGATCGACCGGCCATCCCACCAACCTCCGCCGTGCGCAAAATCGCATCATCCCGCCGGATGGATCCCAGCAGCCGTTCCGCGATTTGCACTAGAAGCCAGTCGCCCGCCGAGATGCCCAGGCTGTCATTCACCACTTTGAACCGGTCCATGTCGACGGATAACACCGCGAACTTATAATCCGGATGGAGCATTCCCCAGCTGACGCACAGCATCAGCCGCTCCAGGAAAAAGGAGCGGTTGGGCAGCTGCGTGAGTGGGTCGTGAAGAGCATCGTAGGTCAGTTTGTCTTCCAGTTTCAGGATGCGTTCACCGCAGCGCAAGCGTGCTTTCAGTTCTTCTGCATCGCAAGGCTTCGTAATATAGTCGTCGGCGCCCGCTTCGAGGCCAGTGACGACGTCCACTTTGGACGTTTTTGCCGTCAGCAAAATAATATAAATATATGGATGTTCGGAACGCCTGCGTATCTCTCGGCAAACTTCGACGCCGTTGCGCCCCGGCATGAGCCAATCCAAGAGCGCCAGCCGCGGCCCATCCGTGCTGGACAGGCTTTCCAGAGCCTTGCGCCCGTTCTCGACGACCACAACTTCGTAACCGGCTTGCTCCAGCGTTTTTTCCAAAAGGCGTCGTGTGAGGGCGTCATCGTCGGCAATGAGGATTCTCGTTGATCCCTGTTTTCGGGCCTGCCGCGACCTCAAGTGCATTCCGGCCTCCGAACGCCTTTGAGATGTCCGCTCTTGGTATCGGAAGCCATGACGACAGGCGGCATCTCCACAGGTTGCCGGGATCTTCCGGCCTGTCGCTGCTCATCACACGGATCAGCAGGCTCGCGGCCGGACAGAAAATACACCAATACGCTTCTCGCCAGCTTTGCCAAATCAATTGCCATCGCGGCGTGAATTTTGCCCGTCTTCGTCTTCAATGTGCTCTCCCGAAAGTCCTGGGATATCGAGACAACTCGCGCACCCCTGCTTGCAGGCGAACGACGCAAAAGTAACTCTGGGACTTTCAGTTCCTATAAGCTGAGTGGGAGAGGACGCGGCAGCCCGAGAAACGGATCGTTGAAGGGTGGGACCCAGTATCATTACCGGCAGAATGCAAGTCAACCATTACTTCTACCTGGGTATTTATAGCGATATGTAGTCTGGGTCCCGGGGCCAGACTATAAACGGTTCAAATATGCTATCCGATCCAAGAGTCTTTGATGAGCTGCCATATGGTGGAATAGGACCATGAAGGCAAGCATTCTCGTTGAGCGGCTGCCCTAAAATTAGAACCGTCTAATAGTCGCCGCGAAATGCTCTCATCAAGAGTGTACAAAATTGGATAGTACCATTTGCTTCTGCGTGCTCGCGTCGCACACTAGCCGAGTGACTGAGGTGGAAGAGATGTTCAGTACGGAAGACTCTCTCGATCATGAATACATGTTGAGTTATAGATGGGCCGTGACGAAAATGCTTCGGAGTTACGAATCAGACGGTCGATTGGCTTATATTCACGGATTTGATGCCGGGATTGATTTACTCTGCGCGAGAGCCAGGATATCGAATCCCGCGATCGCCGAAGGCATGATGGAACTCGCCGCTATACTGGCTACGGAAACCGCAAAGACTTTGCGTTCCATGCTAAGCGAGAAAGAACGATTGTTGCAATCGCAACCGCGAAGTCGCCGCATGACCGACATGGAAAACGATGAGAGGAAACTCTAGAGGTCTGAGTTCGGTCATCGCACCTCGTGGGCCCGCAGGAAAAAATCAACTCCTCCAGCACGTCCACTCAAAACGAGTTTTCAAACTAGCGGGTTCAGAAAGACCAGAAAAACTGGTATGTCCGGACTTGGGCCCATGCAACCTCCCGTGCAACCTTTCGCCCGCGCTGCTGTGAGTGCGTTCGCTAGGCTGCGCGGTGCGCCAGTTCCCGGGCTGCAAGACCAAACATCAGCCGCGAGATTCCGGTCATCAGCAGGTTCACGCCTACCAGTATTCCGATGGCCCACACCGAACTCGACGGCCAGTGGAACCAGATTAACCCGCCCAGGAACAGCGTGATGAGCGCGTTCAGCAGTAACCAGCCCGACGCTCGATGACCGCGCATGCGGAAATAGGCGATGACTTCGAACACGCCCTCCATGAGGATAATCGCCGCCAGGAACAAGGTCAGCGATCCCAGCGCCAACAAGGGGTGCATCAAAAAATAAATGCCGCCAAAGAGGTACAAGACTCCGATCAGCACTTGCCAAAGTACGTGGGCCGCTCCGCCTCCGCTAAACGCGGCTATCAAATGGGCTACGCCGCCAAAAATCAGGAGCCAGCCAACGAGGATGGTTACTGCCAAGCCCGCCACCCCGGGCTCAATAATCGCCATCATCCCCAGAAGGATGAATACGACTGCCATAGCAATGAACCAGCCACTCGCTTTCTTGATGAGCGTACTTGCTCCATGCAATCCCTGGGTTGGGTTTGCTGCCGCCATCAGACACCTCCACTGTGCTTTCGTATGGGAATTTGCCGCTCGCCAAGCGGAACACCGCGGACCAGGAAACCTCCGGCGGAAATGCGGTCATTCTACTCCCAAATTTCCTCCTCCCCCCAAAGAATCGTGTGAACAGTAGTTGGGAGTTCGAGACGAATGGGAAGCGGGGAATGGAAGTTGTATGGTACGCAAACTGCGGCCTATGGTTTCGCACAAGCTTTTTTCCTCTGGCGCGGGACGCTATTCTCTCTCAATTCACCGCCACGTAATGATTTCGCAATCTAGCGGTTATACAAGGCAGGGGTATTTCCTTTCGCTTCGAGGAGGGCCTATGCGCCGCTCACCCGCCCTGGCAGTACTCGCGATTTTGCTCTCGTGGACTCTGATGTATCCGTCGGCCATGCTGGCAGACGACGATGGGACTAGGAAGGACCCCGCCGCCAAGCTTGCGACAAAGACACCCATCAAGCACGTGGTGGTGATTCTTGATGAGAATAACTCGTTCGACCACTACTTCGGCACATATCCCCACGCTCTCAACCTCCCGGGAGAGACCTCGACGTTTTATCCCGCGCCGGATACGCCGCAGGTCAATGGACTGACCCCGACTCTGCTCACAAACAATCCAAACTTTCTAAGCGGTGGCTCCAATCCGTTCCGTCTCGCCCCCAGCCAGGCGGCGACTTGCAATAACTCCAACAGTTACACGCTGGAGCAAGAGGCGTTCGACGGCGGCCTGATGGACAGATTCAGTCTTACCAGCGCCACAAAAGCTTGCGGGTTCTTCCTTCCGACGCCTCCTCTGCTTCTATCGATGGGCTACTATGACGGGAACACGGTGACGGCACTCTGGAACTACGCGCAGCACTATTCGATGAGCGACAATTTTTTCGACACCGAATTCGGTGTCACGGTTGAGGGCCACATGAACCTGCTCTCCGGCCAAACGCACGGGCTTACGGTCATGGCTGGCACGGCCGGTCCCACCGTGATTTCCAACAACACCATCATTGCGAACGTCCAGCCCTTCTATGACGATTGCGCGGCCGGGGCGACGCCCAATGTGGTGATGACGGGAAAGAACGTCGGTGATTTGATGAATGCGGCGGGCGTCAGCTGGGGTTGGTTCTATGGCGATTTCGCCCCGGTTTCCATCAACATGGCCGGCGGCACGCCCACGGCGACTTGCACGAGCATCTATAACAGTCACTACGCTCCGTTCGACTACTTTCAGGACACGTCCAATCCGCACCATATTTCACCCACTTCTCTGGATGCGATTGGAACGGATAGCTGTGTGAATCAGCTGTGCGCCAATCATAATTACGATCTGAGCTATTTCTATAAGGCTCTCGCGGCTGGGAACCTTGCGGCCGTGACGTACCTGAAGTTTGCGGAAAACGACACAGGACATCCGTCCGATTCGACACCGCTTCTGGAACAGACCTCCATCGTGACGGCGATCAATGCGATCGAGCAGAGTCCGTTCTGGCGGGACACGGCGATCATGATCACGTATGACGATTCCGATGGCTGGTACGACCACGTGGCGGGGCCGATTATTAGTTTCTCGCAGGACCCGAATAATGATGCAATTTCGGGCAATCCGAAGACCTCGACCGGCGCGTGCGGCACTCCGGGGCCTGGCGTCACTATCAGCATTCAAGATCGCTGCGGATTTGGCGTGCGGCTGCCATTTTTGCTCATTTCACCTTATGCCAAGCGGAACTACGTGGATCACAGCCTTAACGATATAACTTCCATCCTGCGCTTCATCGAGTACAACTGGAACCTTGGGACGATTGGTGATCCGCAGTCCTTCGACGTGCTGGCTAGCGGCACGGTGATGGGAATGTTCGATTTTGACGATCACCATGGGGACGACCGTCGAGCGGATAGCCGCAGGCTCTTCCTCGATCCGACTAGCGGAGAAGTTGTCGGACCCTAGGCTGACGGTCCAAGTCGAGAGCTTCTGGAAGTAAGAAACTAAGCACAATCTGCCTCTTTAGTACCACAGGTCCATCGTTCGACGCGCCTCTTTCTGTCAAGTTCTTGCAGGAAGGCAGTTGATCGCGGCGGGATGCTGTGCTGACACTCCGAGGTGCTGGGGCGATTCGAACACGGTAGGGAGCCGGTATCCAGTCCCATCCTTCCTGGTTGTTTCTCTGAAAATTTATCGATGGGGGCACCTCCATGAGCTTACTGACCAGGGCCACGGTGGCAGCTTTTTGTGTGTTCACGCTGGTTTCTCCGGCGCGCGCGCGGAATCAGGAACCGGTTCCGGCTGCTTCGCAAGGCAACGATTTATCCTCTCTTCACGAGCGAGCCGCTGCGGGGGATGTTCAGGCACAATTCGCGCTTGGGGATCGTTATTTTCTTGGCCTCGATGTTCCGCAGGACTATACACAGGCTTTGCTTTGGACGCGCCCCGCTGTCGATAAGGGTTTTGCTCCGGCTCAGAATCTGCTTGGCATACTGTACGAGCATGGCTACGGCACGCCGCGCGATTACAAGCGTGCCGCAAACTTCTACCGCATGGCGGCGAACCAAGGTTATGCCCTCGGGCAGTACAATCTCGCCGGGCTGTTCGAGAACGGCAACGGCGTCAAGCATGATTACCGGCAAGCCTTCGATTGGTACCGCAAGGCGGCGGATCAGAATCTCTCGCAGGCGGAAGAGGAAGTCGGCTACTTTTACGAGTGCGGTCGCGGAGTCGGCCGCGACTATGCTCAGGCCCTCGCCTGGTATCACCGTGCTGCCGACCACGGCGACTCCGACGCCGAAAACCAGCTCGGCTACATGGCCGAGCACGGATGGGGTGAGCCGCAGAGTTACGACCAGGCTTTTTTCTGGTATTACAAAGCCGCGGAACATGGCAACGCCGCCGCCCAGGAAAACATCGGCTACAATTTCCAGAACGGCGTCGGGGTGCAAAGGGATTACGCCAGGGCCATGTACTGGTTTTACAAGGCCGCTGGGCAGGGCAACAGCAATGCGGAAAATCAGCTCGGTTGGATGTATCAGTTCGGGCAAGGTGTGCCGCAGGACGCTGGCAAAGCCGTGGCTTGGTACCGCTTGTCTGCCGACCAGGGTAACAAAGACGGCCGCGACAATCTTGACGCTTTCAGGGACATCCTGAAAGACCGCGGCGAAGGAGTGTGGGAATCCGCCAACGCATCCGCGGGCGATGCTGCGATCGCGCAGGCTCAGCGCCGCGAGAAGATCCAGGATCTTTCCAGCCGCCTTAACACCTTGGACGCCGACGCGAACCAGCAAGACCGTCTAGCCGACCAACTGGAACATGCCGGCGAGGGCAAGCACGATGGAATGACCAAGCTTTTCAATGCCATGGGCAGCGTCGGCGCTGTCAAGTTCCGCCTTGCGGCGCAACTGGATCGCGCTCAGGCGGCTCGACTGCGCGAAGAACTCGCCGGGATTGAAAATCAAAACCAATTCTCTGCCAACGTTCCCGCTCCCTGACGCTTTCCATCGATGCGCCCGCCGGCCCAGTCATGCAAGTGCGGACTTTCATGCCGCTGGGTGCGGCCCTGGCCGGATACGGGTGGCGATTGCATTTACTCACCTGGACCGTTCAGCCTGGGCGAGCCGCCCAAGGCCGGACCTGTCGCTTCCCAGCAAAGTTCATCTTGTCTTCGCTGAGAGCCACGCCGCCGCAGTTAAAAACAGTGTAATCACCATTGAAAAAACGATGGGGAGGATAAAGAGATACCTCCAACTAACAACCGTGATGGCGGCAAAGCAAAGGGCGAGAGCCCATACAGTGACGCGCATGACTGCCAACGTCTCTGCCGGAAGGCCACCCAACTGCCAGGCCAATACCGCCGCAAATAGATAAAACACGCCGACCGAGAATCCCGCCGCGAGAAAGAGGTCCCAATATGTCCGGCTGAAGCCTTGCACGTCAAAGTGAACGGAACGCATAGAGCCGAGAAGCGCGTCCACTCCCCATGTGGGATCGGACTGGCAAAAACCAACTATATGTCCGACAGCAAAAAGCAGCAGAAGAACAGAAGAGATTCGATAAAGGATTGACGGTTTCACGCACTTCCTCCTGACCATTCGCGGCTGCAGTTCACCTCAGCGAGCGTCGATCATCTCGAGAATCGGCGCACGCAGAGAGATATGGGAAGCCCGACACAGAAGATGTGAATGACCACGCCGACCATCATCATCTGGAGGGAAAAGGGACGTTTGGCAACTGCGGAGAGCGGCAACACAATGCGATTCATGAAGAAATAGACGGCTACGCCGTACAGAACTCCTGAAACGACGGCGTGCTCGATCAAGAAACCAAGAGTCCGGCTGGCTACAAGAAAGACAGCCGCCGCGCCAAAGGCGATGAAAAAGTGGCAAAGGAGGCCGAGCACTGCGGCGGCGAGCCCACCGGAAAATGCTTTCGGACCCAACAATCCGCTGGTAATCCCTTGCAGGAGGCGCATGGGCTTGAGCCCGTACAATCTATAGACCACCAGTGCGGCGGTGATATCCAGGACGCCGCACGCAAAGCCAGCGCATAACAGTGCAACCATGACGTTTGGGCTTTTTTCCAAAGAAGCCTCCGGTATTTTGAAACGATACAAAGACCCAGATGCTTGCACTATCGAGTTCAGAATTATTTTTGATTCACGATTTCATCGTAGGCGGCGCGGCGGGTTAGGCCGCGTTCTTTGGCGGCTAGTTTCAGGGCTTCTTTGCGGTCGAGTTTGGCTTGGCGGATCAATTCTTCGACGCGGTCGGCCAGGCTTTGCGTGGAATTGGCGTGGGCACTTGCGTCGGCGGGGGCTTCGGGACCGATCAACAGAGTGATTTCGCCGCGGGCGGGGCGTTCGTCGAGGGAAGCGGAGAGTTCGGAGAGCTTGCCGCGGCGGAATTCTTCGTGGAGCTTGGTCACTTCACGAGCGATGCAGGCGCTGCGATTGCCGAGGACTTCGCGCGCGTCGGCGATGCACTCGGCTACGCGGTGCGGCGCTTCGTAAAGGATGATGGTGCGGTCCTCGATGCGCAGGCGTTCGAGGGCGCGGCGGCGTTCGCCGCTACGTGCTGGAAGAAAACCGACGAAGAGGAATTCTTCGTTCGGCAATCCGGAGGCGGAAAGGGAAGCAAGCAGCGCCGAGGGACCGGGAATCGGCACAACCGGAACGTGGTGGCGAAGGCAAAGCGTGACGAGACGATGGCCGGGATCGGAAACCAAGGGCATTCCGGCGTCGCTGACCAGCGCGATTTTTGCGCCTTGCTCCAGCGCCACGACCAGTTCGGGCGCACGGGTGATTTCATTGTGTTCGTGGTAGCTGACCAAGGGCTTGTGGATGTTGTAATGCGAAAGAAGTTTTTGCGTGTGGCGCGTATCTTCACAGGCGATCTGATCCACTTCCTTCAGGATGCGCAGGGCGCGAAGGGTGATGTCTTCGAGGTTGCCGATAGGCGTTCCGACGAGGTACAGGCATCCGCCTGCGGCGGGATTCGCTGCGTCGGTTGCTTCGGGGGAGGGAGGCTTCGGGGACATGCCGACGAGTCTAGCACGCGTTCCGAGAGCGATGCGCGTGCATGCTATACTTCAAGTTTTGAACGACATCTTGGAGGGGCGTCTTTGCCACTGTACGAATATAAGTGCCTGAAGTGTGGCCGGCTTACGGAAAAAATAGAGAGCGTTGCTGGTCCGCACCTTAAAAAATGTCCGCACTGCGGCGGAAAAGTGGAAGCGGTGATTACTGCGCCATCGATCCAGTTTAAAGGCGCAGGCTGGTACGTCACGGATTATGGCGGGAAAAAACCCAGCGGCAGTGACGGAGAGAAAACAGAGAAGGCGGCCGCGGAAGCGAAAGAAACGGCGGGGAAAGAGAAAGAAAGTTCCAGCAAGGAAAAAGACGCCAGTAAGAAAGAATCGCCGTCCAAGGAATCGAAAGAGAAAAAGCCGGCGGCAAAGAAATAGTTTCGGTGAAAAAACACTCGCGATTCAAACGGCGGCTTACGTTATAGCTTTAACGTTTTGAGGTACTCACGGAAAGCCGCGCCAAATTGAGGGTTTTGCAGAGCGATCTCCACGGTGGCTTTCAGAAAGCCCAGCTTGTCCCCGGCGTCGTAGGAAATACCTTCATAAATGTAAGCCCAGAGGCCTAGCTCCTTCGCGAGGATGCGGAGAGCGTCGGTAAGCTGAATTTCGTTTCCGGCGCCGGGCTTGGTGCGTTCGAGGCAATCGAAAATCGCAGGCGGCAAAACGTAGCGTCCGGTGATGCCAAGATTCGAAGGCGCGTTCTCCGGTTTCGGTTTTTCCACCAGGTCGCGAATGCGCAGCAGGCGTTCTCCAAATGGCGGCTGCGGCGCGGGCTCGGCATTGACGATGCCGTAGAGATGGGTCTTGTCCCGGGGAACTTCTTCGACAGCGATGGCGCCCACGCCGGTGGCTTCGTAGACGGCGATGAGTTGCTTCGTCGCGGGATTCGGGCCGGGAATCAAAACGTCGCCAAGCAAAACGGCGAACGGTTCGTCGCCGACGAGATCGCGCGCGACGAGGACGGCGTGGCCGAGGCCGAGCGGTTCTTTCTGGCGCGTGTAACTGACCTGCACCATGTTGCTGATCTTTCGAACGAGGTCTGCTTGATCCTTTTTCCCGTGCTCTTCGAGGAAACGTTCGAGTGCGGGGGCGGAATCGAAGTGGTCTTCGATGGAATTCTTGCCTTTGCCGGTGACGATGATGATGTGCTCGATGCCGGAGGCCACGCATTCTTCCGCGACGTATTGAATTTGCGGTTTATCAACTACGGTGAGCATTTCTTTGGGCTGCGCTTTGGTGGCGGGAAGGAAACGCGTTCCGAGTCCGGCGGCGGGCAGGACGGCCTTGCGAACTTTGTTGCGCGCGGGCACGGCGCGATCAATGGACGAGGCGTCGGGAAAGGAAGGCGCGTTGTTCGTCATAGGCTCCGCAATTCATACATGTTTAAAGGACTAAATCTATTGTTCGATGGGGAGTAGATAGAGTCAACGATTTTGCACGATAGCGGTGCTGGTTGGGTTAGTCAAGCGGCTTCAGCATTCGAATGAACTGGGATTTGAATATGGACGACGAGCGAAGCGAGAGGCGCAATGTGCGCTTGTGCTAGCATAGTGAAGTCAGGCTGTTTTTGCATACAGGAACAGAGGCGAAACTTGAGAATTTTGGGAATTGAATCGTCGTGCGATGAGACGGCGGCGGCGGTGGTCGCGGACGGGCGGGAAATTTTGTCCAGCGTGGTCGCGTCGCAGATCGATGTTCACCGGAAATATGGCGGCGTTGTGCCGGAGTTGGCATCGCGAGAACATTTGCGGCAGATCGTGCCGGTGGTGCGGGAAGCGGTCGAACACGCGGGGATGAAACTTGCGGACTTGGATGCAATTGGCGTGACGCAGGGGCCGGGGCTGGTGGGCGCGCTGTTAGTGGGAATTACGTATGGAAAGACGCTTGCGGACGCGCTGGGGAAACCGCTGGTGCCAGTCAATCATTTGGAGGGGCATGTTCACGCAGTATTTCTGGAGGCGCACAAGGCGGGGCGCACGGCGAAGTTGCCGGCGGTGTGCTTGATTGTTTCTGGTGGGCATACGGTTTTGTACGAGGTGACGACGGAAGATGCTAACGTGCAGGATGCGAGCGCGCGTTTGAAATACAGAAAGCTCGGGCAGACACGCGACGATGCGGCGGGCGAAGCGTACGACAAAGTGGCGAAGCTGCTGGGACTGGGATATCCCGGAGGGCCGATTCTCGATCGGTTGGCGGCAGTTTCGAATGGCACGCCGGCGCCGGTGAAATTTGGTCCGACCAAGACACGGGGGAATGTGCTGGACTTCAGTTTCAGCGGGCTGAAAACCGCGGTGCTTTATCACGTGCGCGAAAACGGAGCGTACAGCGAAGAGATCGTCCGGCGCGAAGAGGCGTTGGCGCGTGGCGAGCGAAAATTTGAGCACTTGCTTCCGTTGTGCAGTCCAAAGACATTGGCGTTGGTGCGGGAATTTCAGAACGCGGTGGTGCACGATCTGGTGGAGCGCACGATGGCGGCTGCCGAAGAGTTGAGTGTGGAGAGCGTGCTGGTTTCCGGCGGTGTGGCGGCGAATAGCCAGTTGCGGGCGACATTTGAAGAGCGTGCGAAATCCGCGGGTGTCGAAGTGTTTTTTCCCAGCCGGGCCCTCTCGACCGACAACGCGGCTATGATCGCTGCCGCCGCTTACTCACGTCTTCGCGCCGGGATTCTCGCCGACGCGCGCCTCAACGCCGATCCAAGCCTCGTACTCGCCTAATCAGTCCCTGCGGTTTTTTCCAAAGAATTGTTGAATAACGATTTTAGAAGTCTTGCGCAGAAGATCCTACACGCGCGGGCGCTTGAGGGCTTCTAGCTCGTCGAGTGTGCGTGGCCAGTCGGATTTCAGGAGGCGCGACAGACTGCGGTCGGCGAGAACTTTTCCGCCGGTTTGGCATTTCGCGCAGTAGTTGGTTTCATTGTCGGCGTAACGAATGCGCTGGATTTTTTCTCCACACCTTGGGCATGGCTTTCCGTAGCGGCCGTGGACGGCCATTTCCTTTCGAAACGCGGTGACTTTTTCCGGAAAAGCGGATTGCGCTTCAGCGCGCAAGCGATCGATCCAGAGAGTGAGAGTGTCGCGGGTGGCGGCAAAAAGCGTTTCCCATTCTTGCGAGTTGAGTTTTTGCGCGAGAGTGATGGGGGAAAGTCTTGCGGCGTGAAGGATTTCGTCGGAGTAGGCGTTGCCGATACCACTGAGAAGGCGCGGATCGGTGAGGGCGCGCTTGAGCGTGCGATTTTCGGCGGTGAGTGCTTCGCGAAAAGAATTCAGATCGCTGGAGAAGATTTCGATTCCGCCGGGATCGATGGAGCGGAGACCGTCTTCGCCGGCGAGGACATGCAGGGAAGCGCGGTGCTTGACCCCGGCTTCCGTGAGCACGAGCGAGCCATTAGGAAAGTCGAATGAGGCGAGATTGCGGCGGGTTGATAGTTTTGGGTTTGGCGGGTGCCAGTGCAGGCGGCCGGCGATCATCAGATGCAGAACGAGCCAGAGATCGCCTTCCAAGCCGATGGCAATGCGCTTGCCAACGCGGCGGAGTTCGCGGACGACGCGGCCGTGGGCATCCGTGAGTGGCGGAAGCGCGGTGCGAAGAAGAAAAGGGGTGGCGATTCGAACGCGCACGAGAGGCTGCGCGAGGATGCGCGGTTCGAGTGCGGTGAGGTAGGCGACGATGTCGGGAAGCTCGGGCACGGGTAGTAGATTGCAGGGTGGGAGTGGGTTTTTGCAACTCGGGCGAGTTTGATGGGCTTCCGATGGCCGAAGAGGACAGGCAGGAATGCCTGTCCTACCTGGGAATTGAGATTCGTGGAAGAATGAACGCGTCGAAGATCTAACCAACGGCGGAATCATGAAAATTCTATGTTACGCGAACATTCCTCTGGAACAGGACGAGCCTGTCGCGGGGATTCGGGAGTTCGTGCGAATTCTGAGGGCCTGCGCTACGGAGACGGAGAAGGCGGAAGTGGATTTGAACTTGGTCGGGGTTTCTGCGCGGGCCACGACCACCATCCAGGAGTTCAAGCCCGGGCGCACGAAGGGCGCGGGATTCGAACGGGCGTTGGAAATTGCGGAGGAGATCACAAGGCTTGGACCGGCCAAAATCAAGAGCCTTAGTTTCTTTCTGACCGCTGAAGGATTCCGATGGAAGGGTTCGCGCGAGGGGACGGCGGCGCGGCTGGTCTTGCTCGATGGGAAAACCTTTCAGAGAAAACAGAGATTCTCTTTTTTGGCGACGATGTCTTTTGAGGCCGCGGATGCGAAAGAGGCGTTCATCGAAACGATGCTCGCGGAGATCGCCAAGGCCACGGGAATCCGGTTCGAATTGCAGGCGAGCCAGATGCAACTGGGGGCGAACGAGCCGGGAAGGGCGACGCCGGAAGAGTTGCTGGTGACTTCGCTGGCGTTCGCGGAATTGGTCGGACGGGTAGGGGAGAAGCTGCAGAAGGAAATTTCGCTGGCAAGCGTTCCGCACCTGATGACCGCGCCGGAGGCCATGCAGTTTGTGTTTGATCCGAAGAAAATGAGGAAATCCGTGAAGGTGGATTTCACACGAATTATGCGTAAGTGGGCGAAGACTGAGTTTCCAGAGTACGCGAACATCCTGAACGAGCAGAATGGGGATGTGCTTTCCAAAACGATTGCGCCGGACGTGCTGGTGAGTTTCAGCGTGGACAAGAAACCGCGGGCGTTCAGCAAGGAGTTTACGATATGGCTTGGCGTGGGATTGACGTCGCCGTGGTTTGCGGCGGCGGCCGACCGGCCGTTCCTGCTGTCGCTGAATCTGTTTCGGTTATTTGGGATTGCGCCGCTGCCGATGAAGTGGACGTATTTTAGTGAACGCGATTTGCAGGAGGCGCTGAAGGCGGCAGCGGTTTTGTTGCGCCAGGTGCTGGTGGTGTTCGAGGCGGAAGCGGCGCAGATGGGGCGGGCGCACGAACGGCGCGTTGCGGAGTTTGCGGGGCCGCGGGAAGTCAGTGCGAAAGAGGCGTATGCGATGGCGCTGCCCTTGACCAGGGCGTGGGCTGGGGACGCGGAGCTGCAACGAATCACTTCGAACGCGCCGATGGCTTGGTATCTTTCGCCTTTTTCTCCTGTGCCTCCGGCAATCAACGGAGACGGGCGTTTGGGGATGTACGGAGGCTGGTGGCTGCATTTTTATTCGCGGAGCAAACAGGAAAAGCTTTACGTGACGGTGCCGTGTTACGGGCCGATCGCACAAACGCGCGTGGATGCGCCGGAGGGGCGGCAATGGCCCAGCGATGGCGACCAGATCTTACGGGATGGCTGGATGGATTCGGTGGAAGCGCTGCGCTTGGCGCGCGCTGCGGCGGAAGAGAAAGGCGGTCTAAGTTCGGCTGTCGAGACGCAGCAGTTTGAGCTCTCCAGCCGGGCGAATGTGGCGGCTAGCGGAGTGATTCGTCCGCCGTTCCGAGAGGGTATGTTTGTGATGGAGGCCGCATGGAGGATTTCGTTTTCGCGAAGCAGTGAGAAAGAACGAAGAATTGTTAGTGTGACGGTGCCTGCTTACGGCGACGGAAAGCCGGTGGTCGAAGTGCACGCGTACGATAAATACGGCAGGCCAAGCGCGGGCTGAGGAGGACAGGCAGGAATACCTGTCCCGCTGGATGCGTCGCAGCGTGCGGTATACTTTCGCGAGCATGGGAATATCGGCCGGCGACGAAGTGCGATTTAAATTCTCCAGCGACCAGTCGTTGTTGGTTTATTTTGGGCAACCTCCAGAGGCGGACCGGTCTGAAGACCGGCCACTACAAAATCAGACCACAATTCAGGCGAATAGTAAGGTGAGGAAACTGCTGCGTTTGCTGCAGCAGGAGCCGGTCGCGGGTGTGCGCAATCTGCATCCGGGGTATTGTTCGTTGCTCGTGAAGTTTGATGCGCTTCGAATGCGGCATGAGGAAGTGGAAGCGATTCTGCGTGAGTATCTAGAGCGATTGCAGGAGGTAGAGCTTCCGGAGGCGCGGCTCGTGGAAATTCCGGTGTGTTATGGCGGGGAGTTCGGACCGGATTTCTCTGAAGTAGCGGGCTTGCACGGAATGACGGGGGCGCAGGTGATCGAGCTGCATGCTTCGGTTGAATACCATGTTTATTTTTTGGGATTCGTGCCGGGGTTTGCGTATCTGGGGGAATTGCCGGAGGCGCTGGTGACGCCCCGGCTGGCGACGCCGCGCCGGAGGGTGGTAGCGGGGAGCGTGGGAATCGCAGGGAATCAGACAGGTGTGTATCCGTTCGCCACGCCGGGCGGGTGGAGATTGCTGGGGCGAACGCCGGTGAAGATGTTTCAGGCTGGGCGCGAGCAGTTGAGTTTGTTATCCATCGGCGACCGTGTGCGGTTTGTGCCGATTTCGGCGGAGCGGTTTGTGAAGCTGGAGAAAGAATGGGCGTGATTCAGGTGATTGCGCCGGGGCTGTTTACGACCGTGCAGGATTTGGGGCGCGAAGGATTTGGTCCGATGGGGGTTTCTCCTTCAGGGGCGGCGGACGCAGTTTCGCTGCGGATGGGGAACCGGTTGGTTGGGAATGCGGAGGGGGCGGCGGGGTTGGAGATGACGCTGCTCGGCGGAACGTTTGAATTTCCGGATGGCGCGGTGCTGGCGCTAACGGGGTCGGATTTTGGCGCGACCCTGGATGGAAAGCCAGTGGAGTTGTGGACGGCGCTCGAAGCGAAGCCAGGGCAGACCCTTAAGCTGGGGCCGACGCAAACGGGAGCGCGATGTTATTTGTGCGTTCGGGGAGGAATCGAGGTAAAGGCGTTTCTCGGTAGCGCATCAACACATATTTTGAGCGGGCTCGGCGGGTTTGAGGGACGTGCGTTGCGAAAAGGAGACGTGATGAAGATCGGAGCGGCGAGCGGATCGGCTCGCAAACGGAGGGTTTCGGCGCGCGCCTTGAAAGAGATGCAACCTCGAAAAGTGCTGCATGTTACGCCGGGGCCGCAGGAAGATTGGTTTCCCGAGGCTTCGCGACGAGTGTTTTATGAGAGCACATATCGTGTGGCTGAGGAAACGAACCGGATGGGGATCCGACTGCAAGGTGCGTCCGTTGCAAAGGCTGCTGAGGGAGAGCTGACCAGCGAAGGCGTTTCGCTGGGAGCCGTGCAGGTGCCGGAGGGCGGGTTGCCAATCATTCTGTTTGTGGAACAGCAGACCACGGGTGGCTATCCGAAGATTGCCAATGTGATTTCGGCGGATTTTCACAGCCTGGGGCAGCTGCGGCCGCGCGACGAGATTCGATTCGAACGGGTCGAGTACCATACGGCGAGAGCGTTGCGAATTGATCAGGAAAAACTGTTGGCTTCGGAGGAGCTACTTTTCCAATGACGCGTGGCGAACTGAGAATCGACTTGAATAGCGATATGGGGGAGCTGCCGGAGGCGATTGCGGATGGCACGCAGGAATCGCTCATGGCATCGCTCACGTCGGGGAACATCGCTTGCGGGGGACATGCGGGCGATGAACGAATGATGAAGACGACGATCGAGCAGGCGCTTAAATGGAAGCTGGCGATTGGGGCGCATCCGGGGTATGCGGATCGGGCGAATTTTGGGCGGGTGGAGTTAAAGCTACCGGCGAAGGAGATTGCGGACTCGGTTTACGGGCAGGTTCGCGCGCTGGCGGAGATTGCGGCGGGTTGCGGTGCGCGGCTGGTTCATGTAAAGCCGCACGGCGCTCTCTACAACCAAGCCGTAAAGAATCGCGAATTCGCCGAAGCCATCGCCGAAGGCGTTAAGAAGGCTGTCGCTGCTGAAAATGCAGCAGCGGCTTCACGCCGCTGCAGCTACTTGAGCGAAGATGTCGTTCTTGTCGGACTCGCCGGTTCACCGATGCTGGAGGTGTTTCGCAAGGCGGGATTTGCGGTGGCGGCAGAAGCGTTCGCAGACCGGCGGTATGAAGCGGACGGAACGTTGCGTTCGCGGAAGTTTGGGGATGCGCTGATCCGCGATCCGGGGGAGGCTGGTCGCCAGGCGTTAAGCATCGTTGAGCGCGGAGTGGTGATTGCGTGCGATGGCAGCGAGGTCCGCGTTGATGCGCAGACGCTCTGCATTCATGGGGACACGCCGGGGGCGCCGAAGATTGCGGCGGAAGTGGCGCGGACTCTGCGCGAAGCCGGCGTCACTCTTTGTTCGCTAAATCAGAGCTGAGCGTGAGAGGCCCCTTGGAGGGTTCGAAACCGATGCTGCTTACCGAATCATTGCCATCTTTCGCCGCTGAGCTTGAGCAGCTTCTCAAGAAGGAGGGAGATGCTGAACTAGCCGCTCAGATTTCCGGGCTGAAGATTGTAGACCGCTGCCGATGCGGCGATGACTTCTGCGCGTCGTTTTACACTGAACGAAAGCCTCAGGGGAGCTACGGTGCTGGTCATCGTTGTATGGAACTCGAACCAGACCCTGGGATGGTGATACTTGATGTGGTTGAGGGCAGGATCGTCCATGTCGAAGTCCTCTACCGTCACGACATTCGAGAAAGACTTCTCGAGTCCCTTCCCTGAATGGCGCAATGAGAGAGCACAATGAATACGGCGGCCTACGAAAAAAAGCGGGCAGCCGAAGCTGCCCGCGGGGGAAGGAAGCGCCGCCGAGGCGGCAAGGGCTATTCGAACTTTTCGGTGAGGACGGGGAACTGGAGCTTGGCTTTGGCCAGGGACTTGACGACGATGGCTTCGGCGCTTTCGGCGGTGGTGTTGCGCGAGGTGGCCATTTCGCTGACCAGGAGGTACTTTGCGCGTTCGAGCATTTTCTTTTCGCGGAAGGAAAGCGGCTTGCTGCGGCTGAGGGAAACGAGACTCTTGAGGACGACGGCGACTTCGAGGAGAGACCCGGTGCGCATGCGCTCCGAATTCTCTTTGAAGCGGTGCTTCCAGTCGTGATGAGAGTTGAGTTTGCCGGTTTCGAGGAAGCCGAGGACTTTCGCCGACTCCGTGGAGCGGATGACGGAGCGAAGGCCAACGGTGGTTGCGTTGGACTGCGGGACCATGACGCGCAAACCGCTGGAAACAATGCGGATCATGAAGTAACGTTCGGTTCTGCCGTTCAAGACGCCGTAACTGATCTGTTCAACAATGCCCACACCGTGATTCGGATATACGACCTTGTCGCCGATCTTGTAGTCCATAGATTCGATTGCCCCCCGAGAGCATGAGAAGAATATAAGAGTGTGCCGGAAGAGTCAAGATATATCCTCTGGAATCAGGAGGTTAGGGAAATTTTGGGAACAATTTGGCAGCCGAATTGCAAGGCGCCCCAATGCATAACTTCTCCACTCACCCTCGCTTTTACGCCATTGGAGCCCGAAAACATACCGATCGCTGAAACCAAATCTCGCATTTCTTAGTTCTGGCGCGGCTTTCTCCGCGCAGTAGGAGAGTGCGGTAGAATGCGGATGTGATTGTACTGGCGATAGATACGTGTGATTTGAGGGGCAGCGTGGCGGTCCTGCGCGACGGAGAGGTATTGAAGGTCCTACCTCATGACTCGCAGGAGGATTACTCGATCTGGCTCTTGCCAGCGGTTCACGAGTGTTTGGGTGTGTGCGGGTTAGGGATGAAAGATGTCGAGGCATACGCGGTTGCCGCCGGGCCGGGTTCGTTTACGGGAGTGCGGGTTGGGCTGACTACGGTCAAGGCGTGGGGAGAAGTCTACGGGAAGCCGATCGTCGCGGTCTCGCGCCTAGAGGCATTGGCAGTGCAGGCGGCCGACGGCGCTGCGTACGTGGCAGCGTTTGCGGATGCGCGGCGCGGGCAGGTGTTCGGGGCCGCGTATCGGCGAGGAGAGAAGAGTTTGACGCGGCTGGGAGAGGAGATGGTGATTGCGCCGGGAAAGTTTGTCGAGACAGTGGCGGAACTGTCTGGCGGTGAGAGAGTTTCCTGGGTTTCGAGTGATTCGGAATCCATCATTGCGGATGAAGCTTGGAAAGCACGCCAAGCCCGCGGGGAGCGAGTTGAGATGGTTTCTAATGTACTTGCGCCGTCGATTGCGCGGATTGGATTGGCGCAACTCGCGGCGGGCCGAACGACGGACGCGCTGTCGCTGGATGCGAATTATGTGAGGCGTTCGGACGCTGAAATTTTCTGGAAGGGCGGAACAGCGAAGCATGGCCGGTGAAGCGAGAAGCGTGGAGACAGCGTGGGTGATTCGGAGGCTCAGCCGCGAGGATTCTGCGGCCGTGAAGAGTATTTTGCAGGAGGCTCCGGAAGCGGCGAATTGGTCGGAGGAGAGTTTTGGAGAGGTACTGAGTTGGAGCGGGGGAGTGGCGTTGGTGAGCGAGGAGAACGGGGTTGTCACGGGATTTTTGATCGGACAAAGAGTGCAAGAAGATGCAGAGATCTTTAACCTGGGTGTATTGGCCAGCAGAAGGCGCGCCGGTCAAGGTGGCGCGCTGTTGAGTGCGGCGCTGGAGGAGTTTCGAACGCAGGGCGTAAGTCGCGTGTTTCTAGAGGTTCGCGAGTCGAATGCGAACGGGATCGCCTTCTACGCGAAGCATGGATTTGCCAAAACGGGAATACGCCGCGGCTATTATCACGATCCGGAGGAGGCCGCCGTGCTCATGGAAAGGAAACTCACAGGCTAGGACCAACTTGCTACAGGTTCCCTCTTGACGTGGCGCGCCGGAGTGCTATCTTGCGTTTATGTAGTGTTCACATCCCATTTACGGTTCATGAGGAGGACGCATGGCAACCGCGCAGCGGGCACCTCGGGACATACTCTTCGAAACAGACGCCGAGTATCAGCGTCTGGCAGAGCAGCACCGGCAATACGAAGCAGAACTTCAGAAAATCTCCAACTCGCCCTACCTGAACTCGGAAGACCTCCTGGAAGAAATCAAGCTAAAGAAGATGAAGCTCCACTGTAAAGATGAGATGGAGCGGATTGCCTCGCGGATTGTACGCGGCCGGGCCAATCGTAGCCAATAACGACGTTATCGCAGGCGATTTTGTCGTAGAATGGCCATGCGCGCACGCGGAGTGAAAAGCGCGCGCGAAAACGCCGAGGTCTATCCTCATTCGAATGGTCAAGGAAGGCTACTATTTTGGAGTGCCGCCGCTCGTTCTGGGCGGTGTCTGCTTTTTTCTGCATTGGAATGTGAGCGCAGCGGCGTTGGTGTTCCTCGCGCTATTTATTTTTTCCTTCTTTCGTGATCCAGAGCGTGTGATTCCGTCGGAGGCGGGGGCGGTGGTGTCTCCGGGAGATGGCCGGGTGGTGGTGGTGACGGACGAAGAGAATGCGGGGCGTCCCGGGAAGCGCGTCAGCATTTTTCTGGCGGTTTGGAATGTGCATGTAAACCGATCGCCCGCGGCGGGGACGATCACGAAATTGGAATACCGGCCGGGGAAATTTTTGGCGGCGATGCGTGAACGGGCTTCCGTGGAGAACGAGCAGAACGTGTTTACGCTTTCGACCGAGGCCGGTGAAATGGTGTTCAAGCAGATTGCGGGATGGATTGCGCGGCGGGTAGTCTCCTGGAAGAAGGTTGGAGATAAAGTGACACGCGGTGAGCGGATCGGGCTGGTGCGATTTGGGTCGCGCGTGGATGTGTGGGTGCCGAAAGAGGCGGAGATTCTTGTTAAGGTGGGTGAAAACGTAAAGGGCGGAGCGAGCGTTCTGGCGCGGTGGCCGGGAAAACCCGCAGCGAGCAAGCGTTTCGATACGAGCGCGGCAGAGACGGACGCAAATCTGACAGCGACAGGAAAACGGTCGTAATCATGGCTGACGTCGAGCAGCACGAAATACCATTTCAGGGGCGGCGGATCAAGAATCCCAAATTGCGGCGCGGGATTTTCTTGATTCCTGCGGCGTTTACGTCGGCGAATCTTCTGTGCGGCTACTACGCCATTGTTGCTTCGCTGGTCGGAGCGCCGGATGATTTTAACCGCGCGGCGAAGGCGATTGGACTTGCGATATTGTTTGACTCGGTGGACGGGCGAGTGGCACGAATGACTGGGACGAACACGGAATTTGGAGTGCAGTTCGACTCGCTGGCGGATGTGGTCAGTTTTGGCGTCGCACCGGCGATTCTCGCATACGCCTGGGGCATTCGAAGCGTGACGGCCATGGACTTCGAGGCACTGCACCAGCTCGGACTGTTTGGATGGGTATGCTGCTTGTTCTTCTTAATTTGCTGCGCATGGCGGCTGGCGCGATTTAATGTGAAGGGAATGGCGCCAGGGGGATCGAAGTATTTTGTGGGAATGCCCACGCCGGCGGCTGCAGCGGTGATTGCAGCGGTGGTGCACGCGTTGCATCGCGCGGGACCGCTGCTGGATTGGCGATGGTCGGTGGCCTGGCTGTTGATGGCGGCGGCGCTGGGCGGCCTGATGGTGAGCACGATTCGTTATTACAGCTTCAAGGATTTGCCGTGGTCGCGGAAGCAGCCGGCTTTCCTCATACTTTTTCTGATCTTAATCGGTGCGGTGATCTGGGCGTTTTCCGAAGTTGTGCTGGTCCTGCTGGCTGGTACGTACGCGGTGGCGGGCGTCTTGTTCCATCTGGTGAGGTTCGTGCGCCAGCGTGCGGTTTCGCGGACCGCGTGATTCATGCCTTCGTTTGAACGGGAATCCAATCGGATTGTGATTGCGGGTGCGTCTTCGCTGCTAGGGGCGGAGCTGAAGTCTCTATTGGAAGAGAGCCGGTTTGCGGCGGCAGATTTTCGGCTGCTGGATGAAGAACTGGCGGCGGGGACGTTGACGGAAGCGGGCGGCGAGCCTGCGGTAATCCAGCCGGTGGAAGAGGGAAGTTTCGAACGGGCGCGCTTTGTGTTTTTTACGGGATCGGGGGAGTTCACGCGCAGGAATTTTGCTGGAGCGAAGCGTGGTGGTGCAAAGATCATTGATCTCTCCGGGGGAATCGCGGGCGACGCCGGGACGGTGGCGTGGTTTCCGAAACTCGATGCGCAACTCGGCCGCGAATTGCGTCGCGATGCCGCAGGGTATGTAGTGCCTTCGGCGGCGGCGACGGAAGCTGCTGCGCTGACACTGGCGCTGTCGAGGAGCGGATTGCGAAAGCTGGCGATGATCTTCTTTCAACCCGCTTCAGAGGCAGGCCGCGCCGGGATTGAAGAGTTGGAGAGTCAGACGGGCGAGTTGCTGTCCTTTCAGAACATTGGCCAGCCGGTTTTTGATACGCAGGTGGCTTTTAATTTGTTGGACAGGTTTGGTCCGGCGAGCGCGCAAAAGCTTGGTGCTATTCGTGAGCGTTGGAGGGCGGAAACGCGGGCGTGCCTGGGAGAAAAAGTGGCCCTGCCGTTCATTCAAGCGGTACACGCGCCGGTTTTCTATGGAACGACACTTGCGGCGTGGGCGGAACTGGAGGCGTGTGCGAATTCCGCAAAAATTGCGGAGGATTGCCGGTCCGCGGGTTTCGTTTTGACAGACGAGAGTGATGCTGGTCCGAGCAACGTGAGCGCGGCGGGAGAAACGAGCATCCAACTAGCGAAGCCGGAGGCGGATCCTTCGCAGCCAGGGAGTTGGTGGTTTTGGGGCGCGGCGGATAATATTCGGTTGCCAGCGGCGAACGCGGTGAAGCTGGCGGAGATGCTTACCTGATGGCTCGGAACCTTTTGTGTACGGCGTTATTGCTGGGTGGGGTGATGAGCGGCTGCGGCTATCATGTCGCGGGGCGAAGCGATGCGCTGCCCAAGAGTATTCATGTGATTGCGGTACCGGCGCTGGAGAATAAGACGAGCAGCTACCGGATCGAGCAGAAATTGACTGCAGCAACCATTCATGAATTTCTGGCGAAGACTTCGTACCGCGTGGTATCCGATCCGGCGAACGGGGATGCGGTGCTGCGCGGGAAAGTGTTGAGCCTGGAGGCGGTTCCGCTGCTGTTCGATACGGCGTCTGGGCGCGCCACGACGATGCTGGTGACCGTGAAGTGCGAGGTTACCTTCGAAGAGCGCGAGACCGGGAAGATTCTCTATCACACGAACAATTTTGTGTTTCGCAACGAGTACGAAATCCCCTCCGTGCTGACTCCGAGCACAGGCCAGGTCAACCCCAACACCATTGCAGGATTTTTTGAGGAGCAGGATCCGGCGCTGGACCGGCTGGCGCAGGATTTTGCGACGCGGCTGGTGGCGGCGGTGACGGAAAATTACTGACGGGCCGGGCTAAAGCCCGGCGTCTACAAGGGAAAGACTCTATGGCACGAGTATCGGCGGGAGAGTTGGTGGGGCGGCTGGAGAAGGGGAAACCCGTCCCGGCGATTTTGCTGCTGGGGGAAGAGCCGTATCTGCGGGACTCGTGCCGGGCCATGTTGATTGAACGATTTGTGCCGGAGGCGGCGCGGACTTGGGCGGTTTCGCGGTATTCGGCGGACCGGGGGGAGACGCAGGCGGCGCTGGATCAAGCGCAAACGATGGCGATGCTTTCGCCGGTGCAAGTGGTGTTCCTTGAAGAGGCGGAGGCTATCGAAACGCTCGGGGAGAAAAACCGGGATGCGGCCGTGGAGCAACTTGGCGCGTATCTGGAAGATCCTGCGCCGTTCACGGTGCTGGTGATGGAAGCAACGGGGCTGGATCAGCGGATGAAGCTCGGGAAGTTGCTGGCGGAGAAGACGCTGGTGGTGGAATGCGGGCCGGGCGAAAACGCAGGGGAACGGCAAACAGCGGCGGTGGCTTTGGCACGGGCGATTGCGAAAGAAGAGGGAGTGGAGTTTGAAAAAGGTGCCGCGGAGGATTTGGCGGAGTTTGTGGCGGCGGATTTGCAGCGGTTGAAAACGGAGATCGAGAAGCTGGCGACGTTTGCGGCGGAGAGAAAACTGATCCGGCGGCAAGACGTCACCGCTCTTGTGATTTCCGAGAAGACGACGACGGTTTGGGAATTGGCGGACATGCTGGCGTCGCGGCAGACAAAGAAGGCGCTGGAATTCCTGGACCGGTTGCTGCGGGATGGGGAAGAGCCGCTGCCGATGCTGGGCGCGATGACCTGGATGTACCGCAAATTGATCGAGGCCAGCGAAGTGAGGGGTGTGACGAACGGTTGGCAAGCGGCGCGGGCCCTGGGGATGCGGCCGGAGCAGGCGGAATTGGCTTTGCAGAACGCGCGCAAGATTTCGAAGGGGCGATTGTTGAGCGGGTTAAGCGCGTTGCAGAAGGCGGATGACCGCTTGAAGCGGGGAGGGGAAGATGCGCGCGCGGTGATGGAGTTTCTGATTACAGAGCTGACAGGCGGGGAAGCGAAGGCGGCGCGCGGATAAGAGCGAAGAATTTACGCAGAGGACGCGGAGGGCACAGAGTTCGCAGAGAAATTCACGGAAAAGAAAAGGGCGGCCTTGGGGCCGCCCTTTTTGTTTATGAGTTGGAGCGATTTATCAGTGGCTGCCGCCGTGATCGTCGCCGTCGTGATCGCCATCGTGGTGTCCGAAGTCGAACAGGTCGAAGAGATCGCCAATGGCCGGGCTATTCAGCGGTACATAAGGATTGTCGTCGTCGGCGACGGGGTTGGGGAAGTTGTCGCGGCTGCGGTGCGTAAGCGGCTTCAGATCCCAATTCCTCTCAATGAATTTGAGGACGGAAACGTGATCGGAGTAAACGTGGCTGATGTGGCCGCCACGGGTGTATGGCGAGACAGCGATCATGGGAATACGCGGCCCGTCGCCGAAGAAGTCGAGCGGCTGGATGTAGCCGGAATCGTAGAAGCCGCCGCCCTCGTCCATGGTGATGAAAAGAACGGTGGACGCGAACAGCTCTTGATTGGCAGTGAGGTGGTCCATGATTTTCTTGACCATGCCCTCAAAGAGGTCTTCCTTCGACGAAGCTGGGTGACCGTCGAGCAGGCCGTCCGGCTTGACGAAGGAGACTGCCGGGAGTGTGCCGTTGTCGACGGCGTTAAAGAAATCAATGGTGTCCTTGATGTGCGCGGCGCGCTGCGTTGCGTTGCCCATGATGGAGTTGGTGTAGGATTCGAAATTGCAGATGTTGCAGTAGGCCGCGCCAATGAGGATGGTCGGATCGGTTGTACTTCCACCCGCCTCCTTGATCTTGGTGAGCGCCACGGCGGCGTTGTACGCTCCGCCGTAATAGGCCCAGCTAATGCCCTTCTCGTTGAGCGCATCGCCGATCATGCGGTTATTGACCGGCGGAATGGAGCCCCCGCCAGCAATTCCCTTGGTGTCCACGGTGCCATCCGGCAAGAAGCCCGGGTTGTCGTTGTTGACCATGTAGAAATGGTTTTTCTCGCAGTTCGGATTTGGATGATAGGGGAGCGTGGCGAGATAGTCGCGAATCGGAGCGATGCCGGGCTGTGTGGGATCGGCGCATTCCGTGAAGTTGCCGTCGAAATTGATGTCCACGATGTATTGGTCGTTTGAGCCCGCGATGGGATTGGGATTGGCGATATGGGATGGCGGCATGGTCGGATTGCCATTGCCATCGGACCAGAAGATGGCGTCGCCGCTGCCCAGCAAGATGTGGTTTTGACCTGTGCCACCCATGGTCGCTTGATGGTAATTGTCGCTCATGGAGTATTCATCGGCGAGCTTCTTGAGCTCCGGAACATCTCCCGCCTGCATGTTGTAGAAGCCCATGGAGTTGCCCTCGCCATTGTCATCCACAAGGCCAGCCGTGATAAAGCTGAACGGATCCGGTTCACTGGTGTAGTTGGAGATGACAAAGGGATAGAGGTCGCTCAAGCACCCGGAGGGATTCCGCCGCGTGGCATTGCGGATATTGCAATCCGATTGCTGCCACATCTCGAAGAGCCGGTGCGTGGTGTCGCCGGTGTAGGAATCGTAGGGCAGCGTTGCTCCCTTAAGCGGGAACGGCCCGTTCGGCAGGTTGTTGAAATTCGCTACTCGCGTGTCGGCATCCAGAATCTCGAGAGTTACGGGATCGAGAAACTCGGCCGTTTGTTCCGCGCCAGACGCGCCGGTGGTCAACAATGGCAAATCGGCGACTTCGAGCGACGGCTCAATGGCTGCCAAGAGAGGAGTGGGAGTCGCAGCGGGAAACGGAGGTGGTTCGCCCGTGACGGGGCTGGGCGAAAAATTCAGGCTCGGCTCGGGCAGCGTCGTGTATGGCGCCTTCTCCGAGTCATCGAGGCTGATGTAAAATTCTGTTTTGAAAGGCGGCATCGCCTGGAATTGGGCTGCTTTGGAGAAATGCGTGCCGGGCGTGCCGTCCGCGTTGATGATTCCCTCGGACAACAAGTTCTTCACAGATTCGCCATGCTTGGGCTTGTAGGTGGCGAAGAGATGATCAAACGTGCGGTTTTCGCCAATCAGCACAATGACGTGCTTGATGGGACTGCGGGTATGGTCTTTCTCATCAGCCTGGAGCGAGCCGACGAGCGGCCCTCCTAAGCAGAACTGGAACACGGTTACTGCAACGAATGCTACGCGAAGTCCATGAAAGCACTTCGAGACGGTCTTCCTCAAAGACATGCGTTCTCCTTTCTCGTACGATTCGGGTAAGGACCCATTAGGGCCTCGTGAGAGTGAGGTGCGCATATTACAACGAGGTTGCGTTCAGGTGAGAGAAGAGTGAAATGAACTCGGATACTGGTAGTGCCGGAACTGGGAACGGGCGCAAACACAAAAAGGCGAGCTTGCGCCCGCCTTTCGAAAATTTTACAAGAGTGAACAGCTAACGCGGGTTACTTGGCGGTCTTGGCCGCGAGTCCGTTGTGGGCGAGGGTCAGGCGCGATTTGTAGCGGTTGCCGGTGTTCTCGTGGAGCACGCCTTTGCTGATGGCCTGGTCGATCGCCGACATGGTGGGATGAAGAAGATTGCCCGCGGCAGTGGCGTCACCGGCGGTGATAGCGGTGCGCAGGCGGCGCATCATGGTGCGGACGCGAGTGCGGTTGGCGCGGTTGACTTCGGCGCGCTGGAGAGATTGCGCCGCGCGCTTCAAAACTGACTTCTTTTTCTTCTTAACTTTGGTAGCCTGTCCCTGCGCCATCTATTGCTCCTTGTAGGTATCGCTCAAACTTCTAACGTTAAACGAGGCGCAAGGCTTTGTCAAACGAGCTTAAAGGGTGGTGACGGTTTCCGATCACGTAACTATTTTGTCTGCTCGTTGACGCCACTAGCCTCTCGCTTTCGAGCCAACGCACGAAGCCCCAGAAAGCTGGAGAAATACATCACTGCTTGAAATATCGCAATCAGACCCATCTTCCGATAATAGCCAGTGAATAAGCCCGCGACCGGGAAAACGAGAAAGAAGAACGACACCACTCGCAGCGTGTTCGGAGTCATCAGGCCGCCTCGATTCTTGCGGCCGGTTAACAAACGAGAGCACTTTTCGAGCACCCAGAAGCAACCGAGCAACATGATTAATCCGACTACAACGGTGAGAATGGGACTTTTCTCGTTTGGAACAACCAACATCGTTACCGAAGCAAATCCGCAGAATAGCGTCAGCAACGCGAGAACCAGCCCCACCAGGACTTGAACCCACCGAGGGACCTCTTTCTCGGGGGTTTCTGGAATCGGTAATTCATCTATCATGCGCTGCAAGCTCCTCCTCGTTGCTCATAGCGATCAATCAACCAACTTGTCGCTGAGCCAGCGGGCGACGACGGTTAGGCCGGCGCCCACCAGGCCGAAACAGCTGGCGTTGCTCCACCATTCGGTGCCGCGATCATAATCGGCCAAGGAGGTTTCCAATGCCATCTTCGCGGAAGCGACTTTCAAAGGGAGAGTTGGATCGAGCGGCTTCGGCTCGGCGGCACGTCTGAGCTGCTCGAGCATCAGCTGCGGCTGCTTCATATCGAGCATGGTGATGGGCGCGTGGCAGTAGGGGCAGGCCGAGTCGGTTTCAAGATTGATGGACGCCCCACAACTGGAGCAATTCACAAACTGAACGTTCTGTCGCAACTCCTGGATCTGCCCGGGCGTCAATCGATGGATGAAATTCTTTTCCTTTAAGAACTCGAGAAAGGCGATGAAGTGGCCGTCATCGGTGGCGCATCGCCAATACGTGAACGGCATGTTGCCCTGCAGGTCGTGCGCCAGCTTCAGCGTCGTTGCACAACGCGGACATTGCATCGTGCCAGGAGGCGATGGCTTCGCGGAGGAGGGATGCTCCCCGATGAATTTCATGAGCTTCAGTGTGGAGCCGGGAGAAAGCTTCAGGCTTTCGAAATGATCGAACCAGAAGGCCTGGCAACCGGCGCAGACATCGATGGCGACCTGTCCGCCCATGCGGGCCTCCAACGTCATCGGAGCCATTTCGGTTTTGCAGCCGGGGCATTTCATACACAAATTGTAGCTGGTCGCCCGAGTGTCAATCGCATCGATCGGGGCGGAAGTTCCCTTAGCCCAACTAGTCCGGCTGGCAGCTCTAACATCTCTAACGAAAAGAGAAGCCCCGCCCTCCTGGGGGGAGAAGGGCGGGGAGGGGGAACAGCGTCGAAGCTCTCTTATTTGTCGTGGTTGAAGGAAAGCGGGAATTCATAAATGATGTCGCCGACCGGAACTTTCAGAATGAGTTGCCGGGACTTGGAGTCGCGTTCGAACCACACGGCTCCCGCGGTCTTCTCGCTGGGCTTCAGCGTGCACTCGCGCAGGGAGAGTTCTTTCACTTCGCGCGCCATGTCCACGAGTGGAGTTTGATTCTTCGCGGCGATCTCTTCGAGCGCCTGGTGCTGCGCCAAATAATTGGGCGAAGGGTCAGACACGGGAAGTTTGTAAGTCAGGACGAATACATCCCCGCCGGACGTGGAGGAATGCCGCGCAGGCTGCACGCCGCCGGCTGCGCCAGCGCTGGCCGAAGTCCAAAGAATCTGGTGATTGGCCGCTTTCGCAACGTGCGCGGGATCCTCGTAGCGCAGGGGCTTTATCAGCGGCGCAATCTCGTCCAGCGAGAGCAACTTCGGCAGCACGTAGACGGATTCTTTACCACTGTTGACCACGGCGACGTTGGCGCGCATTTTCCAGCCGGTGTCCTGCAGCGAAACTTGAACGGTGACGCCGTTGGCCGTCAGCGATTCCACCAACTCACTGCCATTCATGAACTGGTAGCTGCCCTTTGCGCCTGACTGCCAGCGGGCGACGCCGTTACTGATCGCGGCGTTGTCGCCGGGAAGTTGTGCTTCGGGCCGCTTGCGGACTGGCCGGGTGAGAAACATATGCGCAACGTAGCCCTGCTTGCCGTCTTCGGTGCGGATATTGACGGTGTATCCTTCAACGTCAGAGAGCACAGCCACTTCCTGGCCGCATTCCAGATTGGCGACCAGCTGTATTGGCAGAGTCTGCTCCTGGTCGGCGGTCATGGGGATGCTCAGGTTCCCGTTGCAGCTGATCTTGCTGGTGAGGGCCGCGCTGTTCGGAGCAGAAGAGGAATTCGCGAGTTCTTCAGACCGCGCGGATGAACTGAAAATCATGCTCGCCAAAGTGCCGAATACGATGATTTTGCTTTTCATGGTCAGGCCCCTTCCCATACCCCGAAACGATTTCACAGTTTTGATCTCCGCTTCGATTGGCATCTTCGCGTTCAGGAAGGTTTGCGTCCATAGTGCGTCCGTACCAGAGTACAGGTAATGAGAAGAACACTGTCCGAGGTGAGGAAAAAGTTTTCAGATTTCAGTTGTCAGCAATCCATTCTTGGTTTTTAGTTGTACGTCCTTAGTCTTCAAAGGAAGAGGAAGGGTAATCCATGAGGTCTGTTTTCAAGATCGCCGCTCCACTGCTAGCCACGTTGATGTTTTTCGCAAATAGTCTCCACGCGCAGGCCCCTACGGAGGCGCCGGCGAAGCCGGCATGCGATTGCGCGGAACTGGCGGACGCCAAGACGCGGCTGGAAGGTGCGGAAAAGCGGCTTAACGATTGGCCGAACCTCGCGCGTTACCGCGAGGCGAATGCCCAGGTGGCTGCTCCGGCAAAGCACGAGCAGCGGGTGGTGTTCATGGGCGATTCCATCACGGACATGTGGGTGCAGCCGCGGTTCGGCGCATTTTTCCCGGGCAAGCCATACTTCGGTCGCGGGATTGGCGGGCAGACGACGCCGCAGATGCTTCTCCGCTTTCGGGCAGACGTCATTGCTCTACAGCCAAAAGTGGTCGTGATTCTTGCAGGAACGAATGACCTATCGGCGAACACTGGGCCCATAACGCTCGAAGAGACCGAGGGCAACCTTGCATCCATGGCGGAGCTCGCGCGCGCTCACGGCATTCGCGTAGTGCTTTCCTCCGTGATGCCGGTCAGCAACTACGGACACGATCGCGACGGGAATCCAGTCGACATGCGGCAGAAGCGGCCGCCGGAGAAAATTCTGGAATTGAATGCGTGGATCAAGAAATACGTGGCCGAGCAGGGCTATGTGTACCTCGACTATTTTTCGGCGATGGTGGATGAGCGCGGCCTGCTCAAGAAAGAGCTGAGCGAGGACGGGCTACACCCGAATACGGCAGGATACGCCGTGATGGCCCCGCTCGCGGAAAAGGCAATCCAGGAATCGTTGAAGAAGAAAGCGCGACGGCATTAGACCAAAATGCCCAAGTTTCGCGTAACGAACCGTTAACTTGACCGCGACGGGTGCCTGCGCTAGGGTGTAATGAGTTTCTCCCAGAGCAGGCTTCGAAGCGGCTGCGCCTGCCCGCCGCAGGCGGGCACAACGAGGAGGAATCCCATCGGCCACCCGGTTCCGGTTACAGAAAAACCTTCCAATTGGATGCGACGTACCGTTCACATTTCCGGACAAATTGAGCCCTTCTTTGGCACGCTGGACGAAAACGTGCGCTTGCTCGAAGACTCGCTGCGCGTGCGCACGCATCTGCACGACACGCGGCTGACTATCGAAGGCGAACAAGAGTGCGTGGACCAGGCGGTGAAAATCGTCGAGGAGTACAACCATTTGACGCGGCACGGGCGCGCGCTCTCCGCCGCGGAAGTGAAGTCGCTGATGCGCGTGGCCACGGACGAACCGCACGAATCGCCGCGCGGGATGTTCGAGCACAGCCGCGTGCGCTCGTTCGGCAAGAAACAAGTCACGCCGAAGAACGCCAGCCAGAAGCGCTACATGGAGGACATCGAGAAGCACGACATGATGTTCGGCATTGGGCCGGGCGGCACGGGGAAAACCTACATCGCGGTGGCCATGGCGGTGAGCGCGCTGCTGACCAAGCAGGTGAACCGCATCATCCTGGCACGGCCGGCGGTGGAAGCGGGCGAGCGGCTTGGGTTTTTGCCGGGCACGCTGCAGCAGAAGATCGATCCTTATATGCGCCCGTTGTACGACGCCTTATACGACATGCTGGACGCGGACAAACTGGAGCGGTTCTTGGAGAAGGGCATCATCGAGGTTGCGCCGCTGGCGTTCATGCGCGGGCGCACACTCAACGACTCGTTCGTGATTCTGGACGAAGCGCAAAACACCACCAGCGAACAGATGAAGATGTTCCTCACACGGCTGGGCTTCAATTCCAAGGCAGTGATCACCGGCGACGTAACGCAGATTGACTTGCCGCAAGGAAAAAAGTCCGGGTTGATCGAAGCGTTGGAAGTGTGCGGCAAGATCGAGGGCATCGGCGTGGTGCAGTTTGGCGAGAAGGACGTGGTGCGGCACAACCTGGTGCAGCAGATTATTCGCGCCTATGAAGAGTATGATGTAGCTCATCCGCAACGAGGCGGAAACAGCGGCAACGGCAAAACGGGAACGCCAACGAGAGAATCCGGGAAAGACCAAAATAAAGAAATCCAGCAAGGATGATCCTGAACCGCCAGAGAAACGTGCGCGTGGCGCGGCGTCCCCTCGAATCGTTTCTCCGCCGTGTGCAAGCCGAACTGGGGTTCCAGGAAGCGGGTGTCACGATTTGCCTGGTGAGCGACGCGGAGATCGCGCGGATGAATGAGACGTTTCGCAAGAAGAAGGGGCCGACTGACGTGCTTTCGTTTCCAAGCGTCGTGCGGCGAAGGCCCGTCCCGCTTCCCCGGAATTCCAATAAAGGAAAAGTTGCTGAATATTTGGGTGACATCGCCATTTCCCCAGCTACGGCACGGCGCTATGCGAAGAAATCCGGCCGGGAACTGCCGAGCGAGCTTCGCGTGCTGATTCTTCACGGCGTCTTGCACCTTCTAGGGTACGACCACGAAACGGATCGCGGCCAAATGGACCGCGTGGAACGGAAGCTGCGCGTGAGGCTTGGATTGGCGTGATGAACTTAAGCTGGCTCTACGCGCTCAGTGTCGTGCTGGTTGGCTTTACCCTGCCCATTTTCTCTTACTTGACGCTGATCTACCGGGAACTCGGGCGCATGACCACCGGCCGTGTGCACGAGCATCTGGATATTTTCGAAGCGGAAATTGAACCAAAGCTGAAGATCAACCGGCGGAGCGGCGGACGGACGTTCCGCATCATGGGGCACTTCATGCTGGCCTTCCTGGTGCTGGAGACCACGCGCGGGGTCGTTTATTTCGTACCGGGCAAGTGGGAATCGTTTGTACAGTTCTGCGTTTTCATTGCCCTCGAAGTCGTCATCGCGATGCATTTCATTCCGGACATGCTTTTGTACCGCACGACGGGGCGATGGCTGCTGCCATTGCTGCCGTTGATCCGCGGCGCGATGTGGTTCGTCTGGCCGGTGCGCGTGTTCCTGGAAGGCGCGGAGTCTCTGGCGCGAATCTCCGAATACGAAGCGGAGAAAACGGCGGAGCAGCGCACCGAAGAGGGAATTGAAGCGCTGGTCGAAGCTGCGGAAGAAGAAGGCATCATCGAGCCGGAACAGGCAGACTTGATCGAGCAGGTTGTGGAGTTCAGCGATAAGCGCGTGCGCGAAGTGATGACCCCACGGCCCGACATTGTGGCTATGTCCGCGGACGCTTCGCTGGAAGAGCTGCACGCAAGGGTCCTTGAGACGAAGTTCAGCAAGATGCCCGTCTATGAAAAATCACTCGACGATATTTTCGGCGTCGTGTACGCACAGGACCTTTTGCAAATCGCGGATCAGGACTTGCTCAAGCGCAAGGTGCGGGAACTCGCGAAGCCGGCATTGTTCATCCCGGAGACCAAAGTAGGTTCGGAGCTGTTGCGCGAAATGCGTCAGAAAAGCCAGCCTCTGGCCGTGGTCATTGACGAACATGGGACTGTCGCGGGCATCGCCACGATCGAAGACCTGGTGGAAGAAATCGTCGGCGAAAAGGGCAACAATGGGAGGCCGCCGGCGCCGGACGTTGTCCGCGAACCGGATGGCGGGCTGGTGATGCGCGGAAGCATGGCGATCGGTGACGTGGAGGAATTGCTCGGCGTGCAGTTTGGTGACAAATCCGACGAAGCGGTCACAACTCTTGCGGGGCTGCTGAGCCATGCCATGGGAAAAGTTCCCGCGCCGGGCGACAAGATCGAGCTCGAAGGACATCGCTTCGAGGTCCTGGAAGCGAACCAGAGAAAAGTATTGCGCGTGCGGATTCGCAAGCAGCTGACAGCGGCTCTGGCGAAACCTTAGGCTTCCCCGAAGTGGAACACGCGATAGCGCAATGATTTCGCGGGCAGCCCAGAAGCGAAAGTAAATCACGCGCAGACAACGCAGAGAAGAGTGGCGATGGAACGAATTGAAAAAACAGGGAAGAAGGTTTTTCGGTCTGGATTTGTGGCCATCATCGGGCGGCCCAATGCGGGCAAGTCAACGCTGGTGAACCGGTTGGTCGGGCAGAAAATCGCGATTGTGACCTCCAAGCCACAAACCACGCGCAATCGCATCCAGGGAATCGTGACGAAGCCCGAAGGACAAATCGTTTTCATAGACACGCCGGGGTTGCACGAGGCGGACTCAGCGCTGGGGCGCCAAATGATGCAGGAAGTGGCGGCCGCTCTGGAAGGAATCGATGTCCTGCTCTTAATGGTAGATGCCAGCCGCACGCATCCACACGCGGATGAGCTGCTGTTGCAGAAGGCTCAGCGCTTTCGCGGCAAGACGATTCTGGCACTGAACAAAGTGGATCAATTGCCGAAGCCGAAACTGTTGCCGTTGATCGAGGCCTACGCGACAGCTTTCGATTTCGCGGCGGTTGTGCCGATCTCCGCCCTCAAAGGCACGGGTTGCGAAGACCTTCTAAACGAAATTCTCAAGCAGTTGCCGGAAGGCGAGCCGTACTTTCCCGAAGATCAGGTGACGGACCAGCCCGAACGCTTTCTGGCCGCCGAGATTATCCGGGAAAAAGCGATTCAAGTGATGTACCACGAAGTGCCGTACGCGCTCGCCGTAGTGGTGGAAAAATTCGAGGAGTCGCCGCGGCTGCTGCGCATCGAAGCCACCATGAGCGTGGAACGCGATACGCAGAAGAAAATCCTAATCGGCCACAAAGGCGGAGTGCTCAAGAAAATCGGGACGGAAGCACGCAAGGAGCTGGAAGCGCTGCTGGATACGAAAATCTATCTCGGCTTGTTCGTGAAGGTCGTTCCGGATTGGCGGGAAAGCCCGCAAAAGGTTCGCGAACTGGACTGGCACTTCCAGTTGGAAGGTTTGAGTGAGGACCAGGGCAAAGGCGAGTAGGCGCTACCAGCGCACTTGAGTGCGGAACCGATCGAATCTAAAACTGGGCGAAGTTTCTTAGGTCGGATTCGGTCAATAGGCCGACGGCGTGCCCGTGCGGCCATACCCGCCGAAGGACCAGCGGACGCCCACTGTTGCATAAAGCCCGTAAGGGCCGTTGGTACGCAGATCCGCGCTGCCAAGAAGTTTGCTATAGCGACCCAAATAATCCACCTGATGCTGGGTTGCGCGAATTTCGAAATTCTTCCGCAATTGAAACCCGACTCCGACGGACCGGTCATAGGCGATGGGCTCCATCGAAGCGCCGTAGCTCAGTTGCGGGATGTTCCTTCCAAAGCTGAACTTTGGCTCGAAAAAAAGAAAGATGTGACGCGCCGGCGTACGGCCCAGCGGCTGAAACTCCAAGTATCCGCTCATGAGATAGCGCGCATAAGCAGTACACGTGGATGTGGCACCGCCGGCGCTGGTCGGCTGCGGAAACATGCAGCGTCCGAGATCGGGTTCGTTGTGGGACGGCGCTACTTCGAAATCCGAATAACCGCGAATCCAGTTTCTTGGGAAGAAGGTGTTCTGTTGCGGAGCCGCCGGAGGTTGCGTTGTGGCTTCGACGGCAGCCGATTGCGAGCGTCCTTGCGGCCCACAGAAACACAACAACCCCGCTATCACGAGTATCTTTTTCATCTCGGGCATTCTCCTCAATTCTGTCTTGCGTGCAACGTGCTGGCCGGAACCTGCGATGACAGAAGGAATGCCCGTTGAGGGGCATGGCGGCTGTATTTGGAGGCCGTCCGGAGGACCGCCGATCCGGGACGGACGTACGAAGTCAAAGACAGGATTGGCGGAATTCTACACCGCCTTACAGCGGTTGTAGTGTCTAATTTTGAACAATTAGAATAGTTGCCGTTCGTAAGAGGCACTCACGATTTGGTTATTCCGGCGCCGCGATGCCCAATGATTTCATTTTGCGGTACAGATGGCTCCGCTCCAGACCGAGGGCCGTCGCCGTTTGCGTCATATTCCAGCGGTGCTCCTGCAGCTTTCGAAGGATGAACTCACGCTCGTACGCGCTACGCGCTTCATGCAAGGTCGAATACGGTTGATGTGGGCTTTCTGCGACGCCACGGAAAAGTTCGGGCGGAAGGTGATGGGGCTCGATGCGCGGCTGGGGGCACACAATAACCAGCCGTTCAATCAGATTCCGGAGTTCGCGCACATTTCCCGGCCAGGGATAGCGCAGCAGAATTTCCATCGCGGAATCGCTCAGCTCGCGGTTTTTCTTCGTATACGCGGAGCTGAATTCCTTCAGGAAGTATCGCGCCAGCGTGGGAACGTCTTCTCTGCGATCGCGCAGTGGCGGAACGAAAAAGGGAATCACGTTGAGCCGGTAGAATAGGTCCTGCCGAAAAGCACCGCGGGCAATCTCCTGTTCGAGGTTCTTGTTGGTAGCGGCGATCACGCGCACGTCCACGCTCATTGTTTCATTCGAGCCGACACGCTCGAAGCGCTGTTCTTCCAGGACCCGGAGAACTTTGGACTGTGTGCGCAGGCTCATGTCGCCGATTTCATCAAGGAACAGAGTTCCTCCATCGGCCTTCTGAAATTTGCCGGTCTTATCCTCGGAAGCGCCCGTAAAGCTCCCCTTGATGTGCCCGAAGAGTTCGGATTCGATCAGCTCTTCCGGAATCGCCGCGCAATTGACTTCGACGAACAGGCCCTTGCTGCGAAGGCTGGCGGCATGCAGCGCGCGAGCAACCAACTCCTTCCCTGTGCCGCTTTCCCCATAGATCAGCACGCGGCCGTTGGTCGGCGCGGTAACGGCAATCTGCTGGCGCAGCGCCTTCATCGGAACGCTGTCGCCGATGACCTGGTAGCGGCGCCCCAGCTCGCTCCGCAGCAGCTGATTTTCTTCTTCGAGGCGCCGCTGCTGAATGGCATTGCGGACAAGAACAATGATTTTTTCGAGTGACAGCGGCTTCTCGATGAAATCGAAAGCCCCGAGCTTTGTCGCGCGTACAGCCGTCTCGATGGTGCCATGACCCGAGATCATGATGACCGCGGGTGGCCGCGGGAGAGCTCGCATGCGGCTTAGGGCTTCCAGCCCGTCCATTCCCGGAAGCCAGACATCGAGGAGAATGACTTCGATGTCGCCAGCGGCCACGCGCTCAAGAGCTTCCTCGGCGGAGCCCAGCGCCTCCACGTGGTAACTCTCATCTTTGAGAATGGACGAAAGGGATTCCCGGATGCCAGCCTCGTCGTCTACTACGAGGAGATACGGCTTGGGAGTCATCGAGACGAATCCGTTCCGCTAAATCCGGCAACGGAAGCGGGCGTTAATTCGGCAACGGGGAGCTCCACAAGAAAACGCGAACCAACGGGCAGATTGTCCTCGACGTGGATACTGCCACCGTGTTCCGCGATAATACGCGCGGCGATGGCCAGCCCGAGCCCAGTGCCGCGATTTTTGGTTGAGAAATGGGGAAGGAACAGCTTGTCCTTGTCCTCCGGCGAAATTCCCTGGCCGGTATCCGACACACAGATTTGAACGGTTTCGGCGTCGGAATGGGATAGCGTGGAGACCACGATCTCCCGGTACGTGGAATTTTCCAGTGCCTCTGCTGCGTTATCGATCAGATTAACCACCACGCTGCGAAGCAGCCCGCCGTCGGCGCGCACCGGCGGCAGATTTTCGGCCAGCGTCGTTTTCAGGGTAATGCCCTCGAGTCGCCCCGCGAAAACTTCCACGGCCTCGTGGACGATGTCGTTGGCATTGGCCGGAGCAAGCTTCGCCGTAGGGAAGCGCACGAATTGGGAAAACTCGTTGACCAGCGCCGCGAGCGTCGAGACCTCCCGTTCGATGAGCCGCGAGCACTCCTGGACCAAACCCACCAGCTCGGAGTTCTGAGCGTTAGCCGACTGAGATTTGTCGCGACGATCGAGGAAGCGCGAAAGCCTCTGAGCGGAAAGCTGGATGGGCGTAAGCGGGTTCTTGATTTCGTGCGCGATGCGCCGCGCCACTTCCTGCCACGCCGCGGATTTCTGCGCGCGAAGCATCTCCGTCAAATCATCGAGCACCAGCACATAGCCCGCATTCGCGCGTCGAGGTCCGAGCGAGCTGACCGTCACCGCAAGATGCAACACGCGCCCTTCCACCACCGTCTCAATCTCGCGCGAGACCATGCCCATGCGCAGCGACTGGCGCATCAAGTAGTGCACGATGCGCCCAGCTTCTCCTCCGAGCAATTCCTCCAGCGAACGTGAGCCGCCAGTGCCGGAGCCAAACATGCGCGTGACGGATTTATTGGCGCGAAGGATTCCCCCGGTGGCATCCAGCGAAATGACTCCCGTAGGAATGTTTTCCAGCACCGTCTCCATCAACTGCCGCCGCCGCTCGAGCTCTTGCACCGCCAATTGAAGGTTGCGAGTAAACTGATCGATTTGCGAGCGATTGTCCCGCAGCTGCGTGGTCATGGTGTTAAACGAGCGCACCAGCACGCCAAGCTCATCCTGAGCCTGCTCGGGAACCTGGTAATCAAAGTTACCGGAAGAAACTTCGCGCGTTCCTTCCGCGAGGGCCTGAATCGGGACAGTGACCTGTTTCGCAAGAAAAAGCGCCACCCACATAACCGCGGAGAGCAGCAACACCGTGAAGAGAAGAAGAATCAATAGCATCTGCCGCTTCAAAGCGCGCAGATCCTGCTTTTCCTGATAGTACTCATGCGTTTGCGATTGGATGGTGGTGAGCCGCGCCAGAATGTCCGGACTCGTGCGATTGGCCGCCACAATAAATCCCGCCGTTTGCCCACCCTCCAGAATCGGCAGCCGCGCGCCAAAATAAGTCTTTCCGCCCGCCTGCCAAACTTCCACCCCGCTTTGCAACGAACGCAAATATTCGCCGAGAACACCCGATTGCGCGCACACGGTCCCGCGCCGATCTTCAGACTGGTTGTCGCAGGCGATCCCTCCACGTATGGCCTTGCCATTCCGATCCAATATCCACGACGCATCCGCACCCTTCGCCAAGGCGCGTTGCAGGAAATCATCCCCGGGCCGATCGCTTTCCGTCAGCGCCTGCAAAGCCATCCCGCGAAGCCGAGGCAACTGTGTGCGCCCCAAATCATCCAAAAGCTTCTGTGTCTCTTCCGAGGCGATCTCCAGTGGCTTCGGAAACCACAGCAGCAAACTCCGATTGATCAGCGAATAGCTGACGATAAACATGAAGACGATCGGGAGAAGGGAAATAGCCATGGCGCCCACGACCATCTTGGTTTTGAACCGGGCGCCAAGTTGCTCCCTGCTTCGCTCCGCCCACAGCCGCAGCGTGCTACGCGCTAAAATGAGTCCGAACACGAGAAAGGCCGCGGTAATGAAACTCGAGACCGCGTACAGCACCATGACCGTGCGCCAGTTGCGCGGTTCG
The DNA here is from genome assembly GCA_013289835.1 of Acidobacteriota bacterium. Taxonomy (GTDB): domain Bacteria; phylum Acidobacteriota; class Terriglobia; order Acidiferrales; family UBA7541; genus Acidiferrum. The sequence goes on from JABCZG010000005.1 coordinate 200,360, forward strand.
AACGGAACATCGAGCGACCCGAACGTAAACACGGCCGCCAGCAGCAGCGTCAGCAGAATTCCGCCGGTGGCCAGACCCCAGCGCTGCTTGTTATCCAGGTGGCTCATGAAGGTTTACGCCGCGGAAATGCTGAGGGAATGGCAAAATTCTTCTTGCCACGCGCTCCGCGGACAATTTTCGTCAGTACAGCGGGAACATGGCCAGAATATGTCGGAATGTGCCGCGCAAGCATCTCTAAGGCAAGATAGCCACCGCGCACAGGCAAGTCAAGAATTCAACCTGTACTCTTTCCATAAGACCTGTCCTGGTGGGCAGGTATTAGCCATTTCAGAACGAAGCGATAAATTCTGGGTACGCTCATCGTCGTCATTTGTTAAGGTGAGCGCTGGGTGCAAACCCAGTCGGGAGTGCTGCGGATGTCCGTCCGTTTGGGCGAAATCTTAGTTAAGGAAAGTCTCATCACGCAGGACCAGCTGCAGAAGGCGCTGGAATTTCAGCGCGCGAATGGCGGCAAGCTGGGAAGCTGTCTGACGAAGATGGGCTTTATCACCGACGATGACATCACCGGGGTGCTCTCCCGGCAGTACGGCGTTCCTTCCATCAATCTGAAATATTACGAAATCGATCCCAACGTCATAAAGCTGATCCCGCAGGATACTGCTTCGCGCTACCAGGTGATTCCACTTTCGCGCGTCGGTTCCGTCCTTACCATCGCCATGACGGATCCCACCAACGTCTTTGCGATGGACGATATTAAGTTCATGACCGGCTTCAACGTCGAGCCGGTAGTGGCCTCGGAGTCGGCCATCGGTGACGCCATTTCCCGTTTCTACGGTGGAGCGGCGTCCAACCACGAGGAACTCAGCAACTTGATGAAGGACCTCGTTGACGAAGACAACGAACTCGAGCTGGCTGCCGAAGAATCGGAGCTGGACACCGCGACACTGGAAAAGGCCGCGGAAGAAGCGCCCATCATTAAGCTTGTTAATTTAATCTTGACGGATTCGGTAAAGCGAGGCGCCAGCGATATTCACATTGAGCCGTACGAACTCGAAATGCGCGTGAGGTTCCGCGTTGACGGCCAGCTGCAAACCGTAATGACCCCGCCGCTGCGCTTGAAGGACGCTATTACCAGCCGCTTGAAGATCATGGCCAAGCTGGACATCGCGGAAAAGCGCTTGCCGCAAGACGGCCGCATCATGATCAAGTACAAGGCCGAGGGAAAGAAAAAGGAATTGGACTTCCGCGTTTCCACCGTTCCGACTCTCTACGGCGAAAAAATCGTAATGCGGTTGCTGGACAAGGAAAACCTCCGGCTGGACATGACCAAGCTCGGATTCGAACCGGAGTCGCTCAAGAAATTCGAACGCAACATTTTGAAGCCCTATGGTATGGTCCTGGTCACCGGTCCCACGGGTTCGGGCAAAACCAATACTCTGTACTCTTCGGTTGCCACGCTCAACACCGTGGACACCAATATTATGACCGCGGAAGATCCCGTCGAGTTCCAGTTGGCGGGCATCAATCAGGTCCAAATGAAGGAACAGATCGGCTTGAACTTCGCTGCCGCTCTTCGTGCCTTCCTCCGGCAGGACCCCAACATCATTCTCGTCGGTGAGATCCGCGACTTTGAAACGGCGGAAATTGGCGTGAAGGCCGCGCTCACCGGACACTTGGTTTTGTCCACGCTGCACACCAACGACGCGCCATCGACCATCAGCCGCTTGATGAACATGGGTATCGAGCCGTTCCTGGTGGCCACTTCAGTGAACCTGATTTGCGCCCAGCGTCTGGTGCGTCGCATCTGTTCGAATTGCAAGGAAGAACTGGAAGTGCCGGAGCAGGCGCTGATTGATGCCGGATATACGCCGGAAGAGTCGAAGAAAACCAAGATTTATCATGGCAAGGGCTGCACGACGTGTGGCAAGCGCGGCTACAAAGGCCGCACCGGTCTTTACGAAGTGATGGAAATCAATGATGAGCTTCGCGAATTGATCCTTGTCGGCGCCTCCGCCCTGGAATTGAAAAAGAAGGCGATCGAGCAGGGAATGATCACGCTGCGCCGCAGCGGCTTGACGAAAGTTGCGCTGGGACAGACGACCATGGAAGAAGTCCTGCGCGAAACAGTTTTATAGAATCGAAGGTGACGGATGGCTGGCATTACGCTCAGTGAATTGCTGAAGAAAATGATCGAGATGGGAGGCAGCGACCTCCACATCACGACGAACAGCGCCCCGCGCGTTCGCGTGCACGGCCGCCTCCGGCCCCTGGACATGCCGCCTTTGACCGCCGCAGACACCAAATCACTGGCCTACAGCGTTTTGACGGATGCGCAGAAACATCGCTTCGAAGAAAACCTGGAACTGGACTTCTCCTTCGGCTTGAAGAATCTGGCCCGCTTCCGCGGCAACGTATTCAATCAGCGCGGCGCGGTCGGTGCTGTCTTCCGTACCATTCCATGGGAAATAAAGGGTTTCGACGCTCTAGGGTTACCGCTAGTGGTGAAAGGCCTGTGCGACAAGCCCCGTGGGCTCGTCCTCGTCACCGGGCCGACCGGCTCCGGCAAGTCCACCACACTCGCTGCCATGCTCGACAAGATCAACAGCGAGCGTGAAGAACACATGATCACCATCGAGGACCCCATCGAGTTTCTTCACAACCACAAGAAATGCCTTGTGAACCAGCGCGAAGTCCACGCCGACACACATTCGTTCGCAAATTCATTGCGCGCCGCGCTTCGTGAAGATCCCGACGTCGTGCTCATCGGCGAAATGCGCGACCTCGAGACCATCGAATCGGCTCTCCGCATCGCGGAAACCGGCCACTTGACCTTTGCCACCCTGCACACTAACTCGGCCGCTTCCACCATCAACCGTATTATTGACGTTTTCCCCTCGCACCAGCAGCCGCAGATTCGCGCGCAGCTCTCCATGGTGATGGAAGGCATTCTTTGTCAGGCGCTTCTCCCGCGCGCCGATGGGCGCGGCCGCGCCATGATCATGGAAGTTCTTATTCCGACTCCGGCCATCCGCAACCTGGTCCGCGAAGACAAGATTCACCAGATTTATTCAGCGATGCAAACAGGTACGGGACAAACCGGGATGCAGACCTTCAACCAGGGTCTTGCCAACGCTTACTTTACCAAGGCCATTACTTTGGACATGGCCATGTCGCGTTCATCCAATGCCGATGAACTCCAGGACATGATCAACCGCGGAGTTTCTACACCCGGGGGAGGCAGCAAGGCGCCCGTGGGTGGCAAGCGATGAGAGAGATTCAACAATCTGGACGGCACGATGCCGGAAGGATTAGAGGAATGAGGAGGCAATCAAATGCCGGACTATAAATATCAAGGAACGAGCCGCTCCGGCTCCAGTGTCAGCGGCGTGATGACCGCCGCGAACAAGGGCGAGCTGCAGAATTTGCTGAAGCGTCAGCAGATTACTGCGACGAAAATGACCGAAAAGGGCAAAGAGTTCAACATGCCCCAGTTCGGCGGAGGCGTGAAGGCCAAGGAGCTTGCCATCTTCACGCGTCAGTTCTCGGTCATGATCGACGCGGGCTTGCCGCTCGTTCAGTGTCTCGAGATTCTTGCCGGCCAGCAGGAGAACAAGTTCTTTCAAAAAGTCCTGGTTGGCACGCGAAGCCAGGTCGAAGGTGGCGCCACGCTTTCGGCCGCCATGCGCACTTCGCCAAAGGTGTTTGACGCCCTGTACGTGAACATGGTGGAAGCGGGCGAGACGGGCGGTATTCTCGATACCATTCTGCAGCGCCTTTCCACCTATATCGAAAAGAACGTGAAGTTGCAGCGCGCGGTGAAGTCCGCCCTCGTTTATCCCGTGGGCGTCTTGACGGTGGCCGGCGGCGTAATCACTTTGTTGTTGTGGAAAGTCGTGCCGATTTTTGCCACCTTGTTCGCGGGCCTCGGCGTGGACTTGCCATTGCCCACGAAAATCGTCATCGCTTTGAGCAACTTCGTCGGCAGCATTTTTGGTTTGCTTATCCTCGTGGCCCTCATCGGCGGAATCTTTGGATTAAAGGCCTGGTACGGAACCAACCAGGGCCGCTTCGTGCTGGATACCATCATCCTTAAATTGCCCGTGCTCGGCGTGCTTATGAGAAAGATTGCCGTTGCGCGTTTTACCCGAACGCTCGGAACGCTCATCTCCAGCGGCGTGCCGATCCTGGAAGGTCTGGACATCACCGCGAGGACCGCGGGTAACGCGGTCGTCGAGAGGGCCTTGCAGCAGGTGAGGAAGTCGCTCGAAGAAGGCAAGTCGCTCACCGAGCCGTTGCGGGATTCGGAAGTATTTCCCGGCATGGTCACCCAGATGATCGCCGTCGGCGAACAGACTGGCGCCATGGATGCCATGTTGCAGAAGATCGCCGACTTCTACGAAGAAGAAGTTGATGCGGCGGTAAAAGATTTGCTGACTGCTCTCGAGCCCATCATGATCGTCTTTTTGGGCGTCATCGTCGGCGGCGTGGTTATTTCCATGTACTTGCCGCTGTTCTCGCTGATCGGCAAATTGAGCTCGATGCACTAGACCGAGCTTCCACCCGCTCGGCAGCACCCTCTTTACGGAGGGCAGTGGCATAAGCCTCTGTCCTCCGTTTTTCCTGCCTGAACTTGGGGATATCCGGATGCCGGGAAAAGGCGCGGGCGAGCAATGGACAAAAGCTTTGCTACAAGGGAGTGGCTGGACTGGCTGACGCGTGTTCGTCTGTTGACGATCACCCTCATCCTGACCGTGGGAGTTGTCTGGCCGCAGTACATTCCCGGCTTTAGCACCAATCGCTTTTTCCTGCCGCTGATCATCTTCTGGATCACCTTCGGGCTCCTGGATCTCATCCTTCTTCGCTGGGTGCCACAAGCCCGCTGGCACGGCGGCCTGCAAGTCGCCGGTGATGTGGTGATGATTTCGCTGCTGGTGTATTCCACCGGTCTTCAGGAAAGCTATTTCATTTCGCTCTACCTTCTGGTCATCATCGTTGCCAGTATTCTGTTTTCGCGCCGGATTGCCTTCCTGATCACATCCGTTTGCTTCCTGCTCCTCGTGACCATGACCGTTCTCGTTTACGCCGGAAGAATTTCCCGCACCTCGGCAAGCCTGCCGACTCCGGAGAGCTTGCGTACCTGGCTGGTCATGAATCTTCTCGGTTTTCTCGCGGTCGCCTATCTGGCTAGTCTCCTCGCTCAATCGCTCCGTCACAAAGGCGCGGAACTGGAAGAGAAACGCGAGGAGCTTCTAAGCCTGCAGGATTTCACTGAAGACATCATCCATTCCATGCGCGGGGGGTTGCTGACCACGGATCTCGCCGGACACATTCTTCTCCTAAACCGGACAGGAGAGGAAATCCTGGGATTGCGCTTCAGCGATTTGCGAGGGAAAAAACTGCAAGAGTTGAACGATGATTTTTGGCTGCCCGGCCAGTATGCCGATGCGGAACGCCTCTCGCTTCGCAAGGAAATTGATTTTCGCACGCCCACCGGCGAGCAGCGCTTCCTGGGAATCAGTATCTCCCCCCTGCGTTCGCGTGATGTCCAGCGCAGCGGCTATGTTTTCAATTTCCAGGATCTCACTGATTTGCGCCGTCTCGAGCAAGAGGTGGCGACAAAAGAGCGCATGGCCGCCTTGGGCCGCCTTTCCGCCGCCATCGCCCACGAGATTCGCCAGCCCCTTACGGCGATGGCCGGAGCGGTAAAGGAGTTGGCGCGCCTGGTGCCGCTGGAAGAAGACGAGAAACAACTCGTCAATATCGTCAGCAGGGAATCGGAGCGGCTGAACAGCATCATCACCAACTTCCTCAACTACTCCAGGGAAAAGAGCTATGAGTTCCAGGAGGCCGACGTGCGCAGCCTGTTGGACGAAGCGCTTTTGCTCATGGAGAAAAAACCGGACGTTGGAACGAAGTATCAGATTGTTCGCGCCTTCAACGGTCACGAGTTGCGCGCCCGCGTGGACGCCAACAAAATCAAACAGGTGTTTTGGAATCTCTGTGACAACGCTCTCCGCGCCATGCCCGGCGGCGGCACGCTTACCGTCAAGCTCGACCAGCGCCCCTTCTGGCTGCGCATCGCTTTCCGTGACACCGGAGTTGGGCTGGATGCCAAGCAGAGATCCAAGATTTTTGAACCACTTCAATCAACGTTTGAAGGCGGCACGGGCCTTGGCTTGTCCATCGTCTACCAGATCGTGCAGGCCCATAGTGGACGGATCAGTGTTATTTCGGAGAAAGACCGCGGCGCAGAATTCATCGTTGAGCTGCCGCGAGTTGCGTGAGGCGCCATGCAAGGAACGAAAGCTGCAATCCGCGAAACGACCCGGGAGATGCCACATATTCTCGTCGTTGACGATGAGAAATCCATCGGCGAACTCCTGGAAATCACCTTTCGCAAGGAAGGTCACCGCGTGGAAGTGGCGCACAGCGTGGAGGCGGCCAAGCGCAAGCTGGAATCGCAAATCTTCGACATTATTATTTCCGACGTTCGCATGCCCGGCGAGAGTGGCGTCGACCTCCTGAAATTCGCGAAGGAAATTGCCCCGGGCTCGTTCTTCCTCCTAATGACCGCCTTGCCCGCCCTGGATACCGCGATTGCCGCGCTCAATTCCGGCGCGGACCGTTATGTGGTTAAAGGAGACTCGCTCGTCGATCAGTTGCGACTCGCCGTGCATGAGGTTTCCGAGAGTCTGAAGTGGAAGAAAGAAGCAGGCTATCTTCGCCGCGAACTGCGCCGCCTCACCGGCCTTGACAACATCATCGGCCAAAGCCCCAATATGCGCGCGATCTTCGACATGATCCAAACCGTGGCGCCGCAATCCAGCCGCGTCCTGATCACCGGCGAAAGCGGCACCGGCAAAGAACTGGTTGCCCGCGCCATCCACGAAAACAGCGTTCGCGCGCAGGCCCCGTTTATCACCATCAACTGCGGCGCGTTCCCCGAAACCCTCCTGGAATCCGAACTCTTCGGCTACATGAAGGGCGCATTTACCGGCGCGAACGAAAACCGCCAGGGGCTTTTCCAGGCAGCTCACGGCGGTACGTTGTTCATGGACGAGATTGGAAACATGAGCCTCACCATGCAGGTGAAACTCTATCGCGTTCTGCAAGAGGGCAAAGTCCGCCCGATCGGCAGCACGGAAGAGTCCGATGTGGATGTGCGCATCATCGCGGCCACCAACAAAAGTTTTGAAAAAGAGATCGCGGAGGGCCGTTTCCGCGAAGATCTCTATTATCGTCTGAGCGTCATCCCCATCCTGGTGCCTTCACTGCGTGAACGCCGCGAAGACATTCCCCTCCTGGCTCGGCATTTCCTCGAACGCTTTCGAAAGATCATGGAAAAACCCATCGAAGGAATTTCGCCCGAAGCCATGACCCGCCTGGAATCCTACGATTGGCCGGGAAACGTTCGCGAACTCGAAAACACCATGGAACGCGCCGTCGCGCTGGAATCCGGCCGCGAGATTTCGTTGCGCGTTCTTCCAGATCGCATCGCAGGATATGCGGGGCCCGCGCCCGCGGGAGCAACGGGCGGCTCATTGCCGGACTTTCCCGCTGAGGGCGTGGACTTCGAGAAAGAAATTGCCGAAGCCGAGCGCCACTATCTTCGTGTGGCCCTCGAGAAATCCGGCGGCGTTCGCACGAAAGCCGCGGACTTGCTGAAGATCAGCTATCGCTCCTTCCGCCATTTCGCCAAAAAGCACAATCTGTAGCTCCCGTCCAAGGAAGAATCGGCGTGCACCTGCCCTTTCGAACGGTTGCTCAATTGAATAAGCCGTTTCCACTGCCGCAATCTGGTTCAGCGCTTGTGTGGGATAAAAGATGTGCAGGATTCTAGGAGTCTTTGCCGAAGAGAGCAGTGAGCGCTATGTCTGAACGCATCAGCCGCATACTACTGACGATCCTGATTATTGCGGCTGCCATTCTCGTCGCCGAGAGCCCGTATGTTCAGCGCCTCGCAAAAACGGAATACACTTTTTTTACCACTTTCATCAGCGTCACGGTCCTTCATATCCGTTTGAGGCACACACTCTCCGAGCTCGGAATCCTAGCGTTCTCGACGGCAGCACTGGTTGCCATTGCATCTCGCGGCGATCACTTTCCTCCTGGCGCCCCTCTCTGCCTGACCTGCCTCGGCCTTGCCAGTCTCGTGATTCTGGGCGTTCATACGGCATGGGCACCCAAACAGGCGCGCGCCGTAATCGGTTGGGGATTCGTTGCCGGCCTTTCGATCGTCTTCCTCGGTTGGGTAATCCCCCCGATGTTAACCTGGGTCGCGAAGTCCAATCCCAAGGGATTCGATCTCTATCTATATTCTTTCGACGCCAGTCTGCGCTTCCAACCAAGTTTCCTGCTCGGGCGAGCCTTTCTGAAGTGGCCCCTCTTCGGCAAATTCTCCACCGGCGTCTACATGGCGATCTCCTCGATCTACATGTTTGTCTTTGCGGACCTGCTCTTACGCAAACTGAAAGAAGCCAGGGCCGTCTTTCTCGCCTTTCTGGTTTCGGGGCCTGTCGGGATCTTGTTCTACAATCTTTTCCCTGCTTTGGGACCCCTGTATTTGTTTGGACCCAATTTCCCGCTCCAGCCCCTGCCATCCTCTGCCATCCAGCATCTGCGCCTGGAGCCGGTTAGCCTCTATGGATTTCCCAATGCCATGCCCTCGTTGCACATGACTTGGGCGTTGCTAGCTCTATGGTATGCGAGAGGCGCCGCACTGTGGGTGAGGCTTGTCGCTTCTGTTTTCCTCGCCTTCACAATCGTATCGACCTTAGGGACGGGGGAGCACTACCTCGCGGACCTGGTAGTCGCCATGCCTTTCTCGCTGATGCTCCTGGCCGCCTTTTCATTTTCGGCTCCATGGGCGGATGCTTGGCGAATCAGGGCCATTGTCTTCGGCCTTGCGGCCACGGTACTGTGGATGACTCTGCTGCGCTTCCAGCCGCACTTCTTCTGGATTTCGCCCGCCATCCCCTGGTCCCTCATTACGCTGACGGTCGCAGTCACCGTATTCCTGGAAGGGCGCTTGGCGATCTCCTCCAACGGAGAAGTCACGACTCTCGACCGCGTAAGATTGGAAGAACAGAGATCCGCTGAGGTATTGCGGCCAGACATCAGCGCCAGCTGAAAGAGGACGTTCTGGCGGTAACAAAATGTTACATGGAGGCTTGCCGATTTTGGGCTATTCGAAGTGACTGAAAGCGTCACAATTGAGGGCTGCCGAGCACCCTTAAGCGCACCCCTGCCTTTTGGCTCTGCGCCGAAACATGGTAAGTCTTTTCGTATCAACGGCATACATAAGAGTCCACGACAGTACCAAAGTTTAAGAGAATGGCCTCCCCGTTGCACTATCTCCCAGCGTGCTCTGGCACTACAAACTAATAGATTCTCAAGGAGATAGCATGAAGAAACAGAAGGGTTTCTCTCTTATCGAGCTTTTGATCGTCGTGGCGATCATTCTGATCATCGCGGCCATCGCAATTCCGAACCTCCTCCGGTCCCGTATGGCCGCGAACGAGGCTTCGGCAGTGGGTTCCCTCCGCACGATTAACACTGCGGAAGTGACCTATTCGACCACGTACCCATCGATCGGCTTTGCGGCTTTGACGAGCCTCGGTGGAGCTGCACCTTGCACCAGCGCGACGTCCACAGCGTCTTGCTTGCTTGACAACGTTTTGTCAGCTGGCGTCAAGAGCGGCTACACGTTTGTGACCACGGCAGGCGCCACGTCTCCGGCGGTTACCTATGTGTCGAACGCCAGCCCGAGCGTTCCTGGGCAGAGCGGCACGCGTTATTTCTTCTCCGACCAGTCGGGCGTGATCCGTTACAACGGGACCGCGGCTGCCAGCGCTTCGGACGCGGCTCTGTAAAGGAATCAAGACTGCGGCCTGCGGTTGGCCACGGTTAGTTTCGAAAAGCACGGGACGCAAGTCCCGTGCTTTTCTTTTGTTAGCGCTCCTACCCGCCAGCAGTTCTTCCCGACGCGAATTTTTGAACATAGGTTTTGACGCAGCAGCATGGTCATTTTTGGTCCCTTGTCTCGGTTTGTTGACGGTTTTTGTCATCCTCGCTCTGATTTTCTGTATGGAGTGCCCGCGGCATTGGGTAGGGCATTGAAAATTAAGGCCTTAGCGCGTCAGCTTGCGTGCGATTTGGCCCACCAAGTGCACCTACAATGCGTGAAACTTAACGGCCAGGTCGGCCCAGACTAAGGCGTTCCTTTTGGGGAATACATTATGAAGAGAAGGCAGAAGGGGTTCTCTCTCATCGAGCTGCTGATCGTCGTGGCAATCATCCTCATTATTGCTGCCATCGCGATCCCAAATCTCATCGCGGCGCGCATGTCCGCTAACGAAGCCTCCGCGGTGCAGAGCCTGCGTACCATTCAGTCGGCGGAGACTGCTTACGCCACTACGTTTCCGGTCACAGGTTATTCGGCTACTCTGGCAAACCTGTCCGACGGCGGTACGAGCCCGTGCACAGCGACTACAACGCAGGCCTGTCTGATTGACGACGTTCTCGCGAGCGGCACGAAAGCCGGCTATACCATCACCTACGCCAACGATGGGCTAACGCCTTCGATCGGCTATACCATCAACGCCGACCCGATCATCCGCAACTCCACGGGCAGGCGGAGCTTTTTTACGAACTACCCTGGCGTAATTCGCTACAACAACTCGGTTCCGGCGACGGCGTCGGATGCATCGATCTAACGGTTTCCTCTCCTAGGAATTTGCTGGGAAGGACGAACGACCGAAGCGCAAGCAGCAGCCACGCATAGATTCGCTAGCCTTGTTAGAATGGGGCATGCTCCAGTGCATGCCCTTCTTGTTGTACCTCTTCCTCACTGCCATCGGCTCTCCCGATGTAAAGGCAGCGGTCACCCGCTTGGAGTCCAGATATCGCTCCGCGCATACTCTCCAGGCCACCTTCATTGAACGTTACACCGAGAACGGCCGGCTCGTCCGCGTGGAAGCCGGCGTGGCCTACTTTCGCAGGCCGGGGAAAATGCGCTGGGAGTACGAGTCTCCGGAAAAAAATCTCTTTCTTGTTGACGGAAAGAACGCCTGGTTTTACGTGCCGGCGGACCATACCGTGACCCGCGTCCCCGCAAAGGAAAGTGCGGATTGGAGAACGCCGTTCGCGCTGTTGGCCGGGGAGATGAAGGTGTCACGGATTTGTGCAAAGATTGACGCGGCTTCCGAGGAAAAGCCGGAAGCCAGCGACGATATTGTGCTCCATTGCGAACTACGCGGAGTTCCTTCTGCAAAACCAGGTGACCAGGATGCTTCCGCGTTGGCGGCAAGTCCTCAAGAGACCGTGTTCTTTGAGGTAGCCAGGAATTCCGGAGATCTGGTGCGGGTGCTCGTCCAGGACCCGGGCGGGCTGCGCATTGAATTTCATTTCAAGGACTGGCAAGCAGACCCTCCTGTGGCCGATGCGCTCTTCCATTTCACCGTTCCCACCGGCGTGGCTATCGTGAACGGGGTGTTACCCAGCGATAAGGCCTCTGTGAATCCGTAATTTGACTCCTACCGCGCCCTGGTTTCCTCCAGGGAACAGCCAACCATCGGCCGCTTCACCGCATATCACCTAGTTGAGGTAAACTGAAGACCTATGGGGGAATTTGTCTGCCGCGTGGCGGATGCGGAAGGGCGTGTGTTTTCACATGTCGAGGCTGCGAGCTCACTGGACGAAGCGCGTCAAAAGCTCGCGGACAGGGGATTGTACGTCTATTCGGTGGAGTCCCGTGGTGGCCAGCTCGCCGCGTTGGTTCGCCGCAGCAGTAGCCGCCAGATCGGTGGCTCGGAATTTCTCATCCTTAACCAGCAGTTCAATACTCTTGTCAAAGCGGGCTTGCCGATTCTAAGGGCTCTTGACCTTCTCGCCGACCGCGCTTCCTCTCCCAAACTCCGCCCGGTCATCTCCCAACTGCGCGACCGTGTGCGGGAAGGGAAGTCCTTATCCGAAGCGGTTGCGGAAGCAGGCGTATTCTCGAAAGTTTATTCGACTGCCATTCTGGCTGGTGAAAAAAGCGGAAATTTGTCCGGGGTCCTGGACTATTACATCGCTTATCAACGCGTAAGCACTGGCGTTCGAAAGAAAATTCTCGCGACGCTTGTCTATCCGGTCCTGCTCATCAGCGTCGCGATCATTATCGTGACGTATCTCGTTACCGCCGTGATTCCGAAATTCGCTTTGCTCTACCGCGACCTCAATGTGGAGCTCCCCGGGCCCACGAAGTTGCTGATTGCCTTGACGGTGGATTACCGCTACGCAATGCTGGGGGCCGTCGCAGCGCTGGCCCTAACCGCCGCGGGCATTTTTCTGTGGTCCCGTTCGGAAGAAGGCGGAACTTCGCTGGATCGCCTCAAATTCCGGTTGCCGGTAATCGGAGACACTCTCCTCAAATTTCAAGTGGCGCAGTTCTCGCGCACGTTGGCGACGTTGCTCACCGGCGGCACTCCTCTTGTCGCGGGACTCCAGACCGCCTCCGACGCCATCACCAGCAGGCTGCTGCGTTCCACGGTTGTGCAGGCCACCCAGAACGTTCGCGAAGGCGAATCTCTAAGTTCCGCATTGGCTTCCAAAGGCGTTATGCCACCAATGGCGCTGGACATGATTGAGGTCGGTGAATCGAGCGGCGCTCTCTCTCCCATGCTCACCAGCGTGGCCGAATTTTACGAGGAAGAAGTCAATTTGCGCTTATCCGCGCTCGTCTCCCTGATCGAGCCTCTTCTTCTGATATTCATGGGAATGTTGGTGGCTTTTATTTTGATTTCGCTATATCTCCCTATCTTTTCGTTCTCGATGTCGGGAGTAAACAAGTAAGGACTTATGGCTACGACTGAGCAACTTCCACCTCCTCCTGGGCTGCCCGGGGATGGTGATGAGCAAAATGAGCGCAACGCTGCGCGCAAACTCGCGGAAAGATATCGCCTGAGTTTCATTGACTTGCGCGAGCAGCGCATCGATCCCGATCTCTTCCGCACCATTCAAGCGGACCTCATGTTCCGCTATAACTTCGTCCCGCTTGAAGTGCAGGACAATTTGTTGTCCATCGCCGTCGCCGACCCCAGCGTGCAGATGAGCGATGAGCTTCCGCTCCTCCTCGGCAAGAAGCTCCTGATCCGCGTGGCCACCGCACGCCAGATCAGCGACATCTTGAAGCGCACCGAGCAATCGCAACGCGTGCTGGAACAAGCCACCGAAGCGTTCACGCTCCAGACCTCCAAGGAAGAAGAGGAAAGCGAAGAGACGATTTCCGGCGACCGCTTGACGCGCGATAGCACCGCAAGTCCCGTCGTCCGTCTCGTCGAGACCATCATCTTCACCGCGCTCGAACGTCGCGCCAGTGACATCCATATCGAAGCGCGGGACTCTGAGGTCGCCGTTAAATACCGCATTGACGGCGTTTTGCAGCATGCCATGCAGCCCATTTCCAAGGAATGGCATTCCACCGTTCTCTCGCGCATCAAGGTCCTCAGCGATTTGGATATTGCCGAGCGCCGCGTCCCTCAGGATGGACGCTTCCGCGTGAAGTACAAGGGGCGGTACATTGACTTGCGCGTTTCCATCATGCCCGCGAGCCACGGCGAAGACGCCGTCCTTCGCGTTCTTGACAAAGAGACTCTTTCGGAGAAATTTCAAAACTTGAGCCTGGATGTCGTCGGTTTCTCTGACGATGAAACGCGCCGCTTCCGCCGTTACATCCGGGAGCCCTACGGCATGGTCCTGGTCACCGGTCCGACGGGTTCCGGCAAGACCACCACCCTCTACGCCGCCATCAACGAAATCAAGACCGACGAAGACAAGATTGTCACCATCGAGGATCCCGTCGAATACCAGGTCCGCGGCATCACGCAGATTCCTGTGAACGAGAAGAAAGGCCTGACCTTTGCAAAGGGCTTGCGTTCCATTTTGCGCCACGATCCCGACAAAATCATGGTCGGCGAAATCCGCGACCAGGAGACGGCGCAAATCGCCATTCAGTCGGCGCTGACGGGACACCTCGTCTTCACCACCGTCCACGCCAACAACGTGACCGATGTAATCGGACGTTTCATCAACATGGGCGTCGAGCCCTACAATTTCGTCTCTGCATTGAACTGCATTATGGCGCAGCGCCTCGTCCGCGTGGTCTGCCCCAATTGCAAAAAACCCAAAAAGTATTCCGCGCAGGAACTAAAAGAGGCGGGGCTGGATCCCGCCGTGTGGGCGGACGTCACCCTTTTCGAGGGTACCGGCTGCTTGGAATGCTCGGGCACGGGCTATCACGGCCGAACCGCGATTTGCGAGTTGCTGGATCTGACCGACCGCATCCGCGAAATGATCGTGGATCGCCGGCCCACTTCGGAAATCAAGCGCATAGCATGCGAAGAAGGAATGATTACGCTGCGGGAAAGCGGTCTCGCCAAGATTCGCGCGGGAATAACCACCGTCAAGGAAATTAACAAGGTGACTTTCGTTGAGTAGCGTCGGCACAGTGCAGCAAGGCATTTTCCAAAGTGGTCTCGCGCGGCGCATCGCTCGCTGGTTTGATGCTCTGCCTCATCCGCCGTTGGCCATCGAAATTGCGCCGGACCGCATTGCTGCGGCGCGCTGGAGCAGGACCGGTTCTGTGGATGATTACGCTGTGGAGATGCTGCCAGCGGGTGCGCTGCTTCCTTCTGCCGTGGACACCAATATCGTGGACGCCGTTGCCGTCAAGACGGCCTTCGCCAAGGCCTGCGAACGCTTGCGCGCCAAAGACGAAGAAGTCGCTCTGATCCTTCCCGATCCGGTCATTCGCGTTTTCATCCAGCATTTCGAGGAGTTTCCGCGTTCGGCGGAGGAAGCTATTCCAATGTTGCGCTGGAAATTAAAGAAAAGCGTGCCCTTCGACGCCGACGAAACGCTTATCTCGTACATGCGGCAGGCTCCCCGCGAGGATGGCGTCGACGTCGTAACCGGCCTGGCCCGTCAGCGCATCATCCGCGAGTACGAATCACTTGCGGAGGAACTGGGTTTGCATCCGGGAGTGGTATTGAGTTCCTCTCTTGCAGCTGTTTCACTCCTGGAAGGAGAAAAGGCCACGCTGCTCGCCCGTATTTCCGGTTCTTCGCTCACCAGTGCCATCGTGCGCAACGACGTCCTCTGCGGATATCGCTGCACCGAGCTTCCGGCTCACGGGCTGCAACTGACTCCGCAAATGCTGCTGGAAGAAGTTTTTCCCGTGGCTGCATATTATCAGGATACCTGGCATGAAGAGATTCAGGCGGTGCGCGTCGCGGGGCTGGGCGCGCGGCTCCCCGATTTTGTGCGTCCGCTTGAGGATGAATTCCATTGCGAAGTGCGTTCCTTGTTGTACTCCGCGGTCTCGGATGGGCGCATCAAAGATGATGCGCGTCCGCTGGCGGATCGCGAACTGGAAGGCCTGATCGGCTGGATGCTGCAGCGCAACTGACATCCATTTCAATGACTGAGGCATGGACGGAATGAGACTTCGGCTCAATTTGGCGACCAATCCGCTGGAAACACAGCGGCGCTTTCTCGTTGGCTCGGGTCTGGTCGCATTTTTCGCTGCGGTGGTGTTCCTCTGGCTTGGCTGGCACGTCTACACCGTTCGAAAGGTGGACGAGGAATTCCGCACCCGCACCGAAAAAACACGCCAGGAAATGGCCAAGCTCGAAGTGCAGCGGCAGGAACTCGATCGCTTTTTCCATCAGGAAGAAAACGCCAAGCTGCACGATCGCGCCGCCTTTATAAACGGCATCCTGGACGCTCGCAGCTTCAACTGGACGCAGATGTTCATGGATTTGGAGCATGTCCTGCCGGCGGGCGTTCGCGTAATCAGTATCGAGCCGAAGCAGGTCGGCAGTCACGTCGAAGTAAAACTGAATGTAGGTGCGACCAGCGATGAGGCCGCCTTGAAGTTTCTGCACGCCTTGGAAGCCTCCAAGGAATTCACGGAAGTGCAAGTGCAGACCTTCGCGGCCCAAACCACGGGCCCACAAAGCAGCGATCAGAAAGTCTTACATTTGACTACCGTTTATTCGAGGACTTGATGCGGCGCGACGTTAAGCTCAGAAAAAAAGTCATTCTCGGCGGAGTGCTTGTTCTCGTCTTCGCCGACGTTGTTCTTGCCGGCTACAGTTGGCATCTCTCCTCCTCGCCTCACGCGCCCCAGCAGCAGTTCGCGCAAGAGCAGATTCAACTTAAACTGTTGCGAAGTGATATTGAGCGCGCACAAAAAATTCGCGCGGACATGCCCAATATTCAGAAGGACTGCGACAAATTTGAACGCTCGCTCCCTCCCGCGGGCTCGGGCTATTCCTTCGTGGCTTCCGAACTCGGCGGCGTTGCGCGCAAAACGGGAATCCAACTGGAAAATCTGGCGTTTAAGGAAACCAAAATCCCCAGCCGCGGGATGACCGAAGTGGCCGTGGATGCCACCGTCGGCGGCGATTACAAAAACGTGGTCGGCTTCTTAAATAGCTTGCAGCGCTCCTCCAGCCTCTACGCCGTGGACTCGCTGACGCTCGCCACCGATAACGCCGGCCAGAGTTCCAGCGGTATAATTAAAGTTGCCGTGCACCTCAAAACGTATTTCCGGGCGGCGTCGTGAAGAACAAAAGACAACTCGCCGTGCTTTCCGCCCTGGTAGTGGTCGCGGGCTTGATCTGGTTCAACTATTTCGAGGGTGGCAGGACTTCGGTCACAACCGATGTTGGCGCCGCGACGCAGAATGTTCCACTGCTGCAGGTGGAAAATGATCAGCTCCACTTCCCGGGTGTCGATAGAGTGCGCAAGACGGAATATAAAAGTGCTGGCCGGAATATTTTCAGCGCGGTCGCGCCACCTCCACTCGTGGTGAAACAGGACAAAGCAATAGCTAAGCGAGAACCGTACGGGCCGAAGCCGGAGCCGCCGAAACCTCCTCCTCCTCCGCCGGTGTTGCCTGTGAAATTTTTTGGGTACGGTGTTGTGCCAAACGGCACGGCGCGACTTGGATTCTTCACCGATGGAGAAGAAACCTACGTCGTTGGTGAAGGCGAGATTTTGCTGAAGCGTTTCCGCATTCTGAAAATCGGCAATGCCAGCCTCGAATTCGAAGAAATCGCCACCGGGCTTCACGGCACCGCGAAACTTGAAGATCAAGGAGCGGCTGGTTCGTAGGCATGAAAACCTTTGGTCTAAAATCGGCAAGGCGTCGCTTCGAGAGTGGGTACGCTCTGCTCATGGTTATGTTTTTTCTTACGCTTTTGATGCTCGCCACCATGACGATTGCTCCGAATGTCTTGACGGAAGGCCGCCGCGAAAAGGAGCAGGAGATGATTTGGCGCGGGAAGCAATACGTCCGCGGTGTGAAAATGTATTACCGCAAGCTCGGCCGTTTTCCCACTTCTCTTGACGATCTCACCAAACCAAAAGTTGGTTCGCTGCGTTTCATGCGCCAGGCCTACAAAGATCCGATGAACAAAGACGATGGTTCGTGGCGGCTCATCTACGTTGGCCCCGCGGGACAACTCATTGGCAGCCTGAAACCCCCGCAGCAAAATTTGCAATTTCCCCAGGCCGGCAACATCGGCACGCCAGCCGCCGCGCTTGGCAGCAACAGTTCATCTTCATCCTTTGGTGCGGGCAGCGCGAATGGACTCTTTGGACTGGCCGGATCGCAGCCCGGTGGCACGGCACCAGGCACAGCGCCGGGCGCAGCACCGGGAGCGGCCCCGGGAACAAGCGCTACGGGAATCACGGGAGCTCCGGTGAGCGCCGACCAGGGCGCGGGTTCTGATCCATCGCAAGTGCCGACGGGGGACACGCCGACGATTATCGGTGGCAGCATCATCGGTGTGGGCGGCAAGATAAATAAAACCTCCATCATCGTTTACGAGAAGGCGAAGAATTATCGGCTGTACGAATTCGTCTGGGACCCCTCGAAGGACAACATTGGCGTCGGGCAGCCGGGCTTACAAACCGGAAACGGACTCGGCGGCCAACCGATTGGCCAGAATCCGATAGGCCAGCAGCCTGGGCAGAATCCAACCGGCCCCGGGCAAAACCCGACAAATCCTCAGCAGAACCCGCCGCAAAATCCTCAGCAGCCGTAGCAGAATCCGTCTCAGAATCCTCAGCAACCGCAGCAGAGTCCACAGCAGCCATAGCAAAATACACCGCGACAACCGTAAATTTTATTGTGGCTGGCTCGCGCGAGGCGGCGATGCCGCAACTGCTGTTCCGAGGGGCGCGGTTGTTTTCGCGGTGGTGTTCGATTTGTTTTTTTCGTAGGTGCGCTTGACTCGGCGCACGTAGGAAATAGTTTCAGCGTAGGGCGGGACGCGGCCGTATTGCTGAACCTTCTCGGGGCCGGCATTGTAGGCGGCTAGCGTCAGCACTAAATCGTTGTCGTATTTTTGCAGCAGGTCGTGCAGGTAATGGGTTCCGGCTTCGATATTTTCCTTCGGATCGAAAATATTTTGGACTCCCAGGCGCGCCGCGGTTTCGGGCAGAAGTTGCATCAGGCCTCTGGCGTTTTTTCGCGAGACGGCCTTCGGGTCAAAGTTCGATTCCACGGCGATGACGCTGGTAATCAGATCGGCGTCCACGTTGTAGCGCTTCGCCGCGGCTTCCACGAGATCCCGGTAAAACGGCAGCGCAACCGGTTGAACCGTGACGGGAACCGGCGTGAAAACTTCTTCCGGCTCGATCGTTACGACGTCTTCAACGGCCACCATGACGAAGCCGCCGGCAACTCGCAGGCGGTATTTGTCGCCGAGCAGTTCGTAGCTCGTGACGGTCAGGCGCTGGCCGCTGCGGAGCACGACGTATTCCGCGCGTGACGCTGGCGCAGCGCACAGAAACACGAGAAGCGGAAGCGCTGCTTGCTTCAGGCGCAAGGCGCAGCCTCCCGCAAGGCAAATTGTTCGATCGCGGTTGCGACGCCGTTCTCGTCGTTCGTACCCGTTTCGTGCCATCCAAAAGTTTTCAATTCGGGGACGCCGTTGCCCATTACGACGGGAATTCCCGCGAAGGAAAGCATTTCCAAATCGTTGTGATTGTCACCGATGGCCATGACTTCTTCGCGCGCCAGGCCGCGCAGCGCAGCCCATTCGGCGAGGGAGGAACCTTTCGAGCACGCGGGATTGATGACGTCAATCATCGCAAAGTCTTTGCTCTCGTACGCGGTCACTGCGAGACCGAATTCACCCGCGAAGGGTGCGCTTCGCAGGGCTTTTTCTGCTTCCCGCATCGGAGCGACTTTCCCCGAAAGCATCACCTGAATTGGATCTTCCGTCAAGCAGCTCTCGAGAGGATTGGCCAGCCCGATGAAGTCTTTGTTGCGCGAGTAGTAGGCGTAGCGCAGGGAATCGTCGGGATCGAGCACTTCGAGCATCAGCTGGTTGTCACGGGCGCGGTCAAAAATCACGGCGGCGCCCTCGCGCCAGGGGTGGGTAAGTTTGAGAACGCGTTCCGCCGTTTGCCGGGGTAGGAGATGCCGCAAATGCGGCTGGCCTTCTTTGGAGCGGATCAGCGCGCCGTTATTCACGATCATGGTCAGCGGGGAATCCAGTTGGTGGGCTACGGGCATGGCGAAGTCGTAGCGCCTGCCGGTGACCAGCGCCACTTCGATGCCGCGGCGTGCGGCTTCCGCGATTGCCGCGCGGTTGGCTTCCGGAAGTTGCCAGCGGCTGTTCAGCAGCGTTCCGTCGATATCGAGCGCGATCAGTCGCACGGCCATGTCACCATTATAGCGAAGGAGCTTGAACAAAGGGCCGCGGCGTTCATAAACCCGGCCTTTTTTGCGGGGCGGGGGTATGCCACCCCGGCATTTTTGAGAAAGAGTGCGGAAGCCACTGAATGGAAAGGAATTGTGAAACGCTCTTGGTCCAAGAGCGAAAAGAGTGAACAAAGAGAGAATGGAGGGGGGTACACTCCCCCCATTACATGCATGAATGTCAAAACAAAGGGGATAGAAAATGGGCAATTCGTAAGTGAATGAAAACAAAAGGGTGGCCGAAATTTGGTGGCTTGGGGAGGCAGCAAGGAAAAAGAACGAGGAAAAAGATAACGCAGAGACGCTGAGACCACGCGGAGAAGAGGATCCAGATCCGGACGTGCGGCTGACCAACACACCACATATTACCAGATATGTATCATACTTGTCAAGAATAAGTTGAGGCAGATTTGGAAGTGATTGGCGGGGCAGGGGTTAGCGGAGTGGGGGAGAGTTTTTAGTTCTTAGTTGTTAGTGGAGGGGGAGCGAAAATTGGAAAATTGAAACTCGAAATGGAGAGGTGCAGAGGCCGGAGAATGGGTCCCGCGTCAAATTCATCAAAACAAAGAGGCTGACAACCTGCCGGCGTAGAGTAGCCCAACTTTTCAAGAACCAAACCCGGAAAGGTTGGCCACCCTCAGACGTGGCTGCGGGTCAAGCGTGGCCCACCCGCCTTGTCAGGCCGCAGAGAGCGCGCTGATCGTAACGTAATATCCGTCCGGATCTCGAAGCGAGAACTCCTTGGTTTGCGTGTTCGGATTCACGTGTGGCTCCTCTTCGAGCCGAGTGACGAGAGAGCGTGCCCTTTGAAGCGCCGAGTCGAAATCATCGACACGGAAGAACAACAGGAGCCCGTTGCCGGGTGTCCCGCGATCGGGGCTCATCAAGGAGGGATGCTCGTGGGCGCCCCACGCGTGGAGGCAGAGCAAAACAGTTCCATCGGAATCGAGGATTTGCCCGAAGTAATCATGGGCAGGAGGGGTAGCCGGCTGACCGAACAGCGCCTGGTACCATTGGAAGCTGCCCGGTACGTCGCCTACCCCTATGATCGTCCACGTGCGCTTCATCGGGTCCCCCTCTGCGGACTACTTCTTGTTTGGGAAACTGGGGAAACTCATTCCAAAAATCTCCAATCATTATGAGCAAAACGAGTCTTTTCAAACAATATGAGAAAACGTTCCGTCTGTTCCCGTGTTTCCCCGATTTTCCTAAAAGGAGAGTGGTCGTCCACCTGCCAAGTACTCGTAATCTTGCAGCAATGAAAAAAGATTTTCATTGTGGTTTTTGGCGAAGCAACCAATCCTCTAGTTCGTGCTCGTTGTCCACTCGTTCGTCAAATTTCCAGACCGAGGGTTTTCCTTGGATGTCGCTGTATTGAATAGGGTGCCAGACGCGTCCAGTTTCAGTATCAAGCAAAAATGTGTCAGCGCGAACGTTCGGATTTATCACGATCTGATAGCGTCCCGGAGTTAACTTGATTTCAGGCGGTGATTGCGTGCGCGTCTGAGCAATAGCGATGACAGCAGAAATTAAGGAAATCGCCACAAGCAAAATGACAAGCCGTTTCATTTGGTGTTCTCCTTTGTACTCGGCTCTTGCAAAATCCGGAATCAATGTCAGAATAACAACATGAAAGTTATCGAAATTCCACCCCCGGAAGATTTGCATGTCGGAACTGAAGAGCATCCCGAGGGTAGTCGGCACGTAATCCGCGTCGAATTTTACAAGATGCCCGATGGTAGCTACTACGCATGGCCATACGTCAGACGGCTAGCAGGCAGTGGCTACATAGAGGAGCATTTCCAAATGCTGAAACACTTCCCGGACCCGGATGCTGCGCGACAGGCCGCTATCAACCGAGGACGGACTTTGATTAGTGTTGGCGCCTAGAATCGCATCCGCTCTGCCAAGAGTCCGCGCTCCGGGGGCACCATGAAAAGCACGGTTCTGATACTCGCCGTTCTGTGCGCCTCAATAGCACTAGCCAACAACCGACAGTGGAAGGACGCGAAAGTCGCTAACATTACTTCCGAGTCAGGCGGAGCCGCCGCCGCCCCCATCGGTGGCATGATAGTTGCGGTGCCTATAACTAAGACATTCTATTGGATAGAAACGGAAGATATTACCTACGTCCTCGGGCCTGCCATCACTAAGCGCCAACTGCTGAATCTGACGTTATACGGAAAAACTAAAATCGCCATTGACGGTCAAAACGCGCACATTCTGGACGACGAAGGAAAAGATAAGAAGATTCGGATTGCACAGAAAATTGCGCGAAACCCTAACTAAGACGCCAGGGGACATGTCTAACGAAGTCGGCCGTGTCAGGAGCGATTCCGAATGGTCTTTGAATCGTCCGTAGACACCAACGCGCGGGTGGCGCACCCTTTTGCTACTAGGCCACCCACTTCATGGACAGTTTCTTGCGTTTTTTGGCGCAGTCCAGAAGATATAGGTCGATCAATTTCTGGTACGGAAGTCCGGTCTCCTCCGCCAGTGCCTTGAAATAGTCCACCACCGCTGGGCTCAGGTTGATGCCCACGGCCTTTTTCTTCCCCGCATACGGGTTCTTCATCTCTTTCAATTTGGAAAAATCATATTCCTTCTTCATAAGAGCGGACCTCCTTTTTGGTGGCCTTACGCGCAGAAATAATCCGAATCAAGGAGTCGGATTGCCTGTAACAGTGAACGACGACCAGCGCTCTTGCAGCGGAACTCACGCCGAGGAGGATGAAGCGGTCCTCGCCTTCGGAATGTTCCGGATCAATGTTATGGGTTATGGGAACAGGCGCGCCTGCGGATCGTTGAAGACCGTCCGGGCTTCCTCGAACCAAATTCCGTGCTTGCTGCGGTTGCCCCTGTTTTTCCGTTCGTCCCAATCGAACCGGAGCATCTCTAGATAATATCTAGATGCGCGGGGGATAGCAAGCCGAGAACGGTCAGCCACTGAAGGCTGGGAGCGAGGGACAGACGGGACGTTTTCCCTGCGGTTTAGATGAAGTGGCGAGTGGCGATTGTGCGACTCGGGCGGGGCGCTGTGACGAGTGAAAGGGATGGCGATGACGACCGAGCGAATCGAGATTAACCCGGCGACTATGATGGGGAAACCCGTGATTCGGGGGACGCGAATCACGGTGGAGCTCATCCTGCGCAAGCTCGCGGAGGGCGCGAGCGGGGCTGAACTGCTGGAAGATTACACGCGACTCACAACGGAAGACATCCGGGCGGCAGAAAGCTAGCTGTACCGCGCCTCCGGCGCTGGAAGAAACGCAAATTCTCGCTTCTCATCCCAGCGCTTACGCGCTGGGCTAAAGTATGTCGCGCCTCCGGCGCTGAACAAGCCGGGCGCTCCGCGGGTGCTGAAACGGGGGATTTTTAAGGGGCGCTAAGGGGCGCTGTGGCCGGCGCATTGGAGCACGCCTAGGTAGGCACTCCAGGGGCCCACGGCCTCCCGGTATTGATGGGCAAGGATCCTTGAGATCTGGTGGAGATGAGTCAAATCGTGAGCGGCCCAAGTTGCCAAGTGCTGTGACAGGGTCACGGGGCCGAAGGCGGGATGGCGTCCACGCAGCTCGAGGTCCTCTTGCCGCAGATTCAACGCGCGCAGTTGGTCCAGGCTTTCTGATCGCGCGCCAGCAAATTCGTCCAGCAATTGCGCGAGCGACTTACCTTGGCTCTCGAGAAGATGTCCTCGCCGATCAAAAGGCTCAAACGTCCGAGTCTCGCCAAATTCGAGAATTATTTTTGCCCGCGGAATCCAATCGGTGCGCTCGCCGTAAATGAGATGGGCGACGACATCGAAAACGGTCCAGGTGTCATTGCCTTCGTTGCGGGACGTCCACGTTTCGGGCAAATCACGCAAGAGAGCATTGAGAGCGGCGGGAGTTCGAGAAAGCAGCGCGATTGTGTGAGGGAGTTCAGGTTCCATGGTGGGCCTCGATTCGCAAGAGAGCGACATTGCCAGAGGCACTGATTTTATCTGGCCGCGTTACATGCGTCGCATTGGCTTCATATACCACTCGGCGCCATATTGGCCCGAGCATAAGGGAGGAGAGCACAGCCTAAGGGCAGTGCTACGAACACATTGGGACAAAAAGGCGTGTGCTAGACTTTCATGGATATGACTAAGACTACGAATGTGCTGGAGTTGGAATGCTCGGCTTGCGGGAAGAAGTATGACGCGTCGGTGGAGCAGCATCTTTGTACTTGCGGGAAGCCGTTGCTGGCGCGATACGATTTGCGGCGGGCTGCGGCCACGCTGACTTTAGAAAATTTGAAAACGCGTGTGCGGACGCTTTGGCGGTACGCCGAAGTGCTGCCGAATGATCCTCCGGTTTCGCTTGGCGAAGGCATGACGGCGCTGGTGCATGCTGCGCGGCTCGGCAAGACCATGGGATTGCAGCGGCTTTACGTTAAAGATGAAGGATTGAATCCTACGGGATCGTTCAAGGCGCGCGGGATGACGGCGGCTGTTACGCGGGCCAAGCAGCTTGGGGCGAAAGCGCTGGCGGCTCCTACGGCGGGGAACGCGGGCGGGGCGCTCGCGGCTTATGCCGCGGCGGCTGGGCTGCCGTCGGTGATTGTGATGCCGGCGGACACGCCGGTGGCCAACGTGATGGAGTGCCAGGCGTTTGGCGCGACCGTGGTGAAGTTGAATGGATTGATTTCGGACTGCGGCAAGTACGTGGCCGAACGCAAGGATCGCGAAGGATGGTATGACGTTTCTACCCTCAAGGAGCCTTACCGCATCGAAGGCAAGAAGACCATGGGGTACGAATTGTGGGAGCAGTTTGGAGGAAAACTGCCGGACGTGATTCTTTATCCTACGGGCGGAGGCGTTGGGTTGATCGGGATGTGCAAAGCGTTTGACGAGATGCAGGAGATGGGCTGGATTGGTTCCGAGCGTCCGCGCATGGTGGCGGTGCAGGCGGAAGGATGCGCGCCGATTGTTAAAGCCTGGGACGCGCACCAGGATTCCGCAGCATTTTTCCCCAATGCTGCGACGATCGCATCGGGGTTGCGCGTTCCGGGACCGCTTGGTGATTTGCTGATCTTGAGCATGCTGCGCCAAACCAAAGGAACCGCGCTCACCGTGACGGATGAAGAGATGCTGCACGCGGGAAGGGAATTGGCATCGCTTGAAGGGATTTTTGCGGCGCCGGAAGGAGCTGCGACGGTGATCGCTGCACGCAAACTTGTTGCGTCTGGCTGGATCAAGCCGGATGAAAGCGTGGTGCTTTTCAACACCGGCACGGGCTACAAATACGCGGAAGCGTGGCAGCGCGCGTTGTTAACTCCGGGGCCGGCGTAGCGCAATGGCCACACGAAGACTTTATTACGACGATTCGTTCGAAAAGGAATTTACCGCCAGGGTTATGCATTGCGAAGTGCTGCCCCCAGATTTGAGCAAGGGAATTACGGGAACCGTTTGGGGCCTGATCCTGGATCGCACGGCGTTTTATCCCACGTCCGGCGGACAGCCGAATGATTTGGGAAAGATCGAGGACGCCAATGTCCTCGATGTGCGGGACGAAGGCGACGAAATCCTGCACCTGGTTGACCGGCGGCCCGCGAGCCCCGAGGTGAATGGGTGTATTAACTGGCCGCGCCGCTTCGATCACATGCAACAGCACACTGGACAGCACCTGCTCTCCGCCATGTTCCAGGAACGGTTCGGACTGCCTACGGTTTCGTTTCACCTTGGAGCGGAAATTTGCACAATTGACTTGCGCGGGATCGAACCGTCCGATGCGTTTCTGGAGGGTGCGGAGCGCGCGGCGAACCAGGTGATTTTCGAAGATCGGCCCGTCAATGTTCGGTATGGGACGGCGGACCAGCTATCGCGGCTTGGCGTGCGAAAAGAAGTGGAACGCGAAGGCATACTGCGGGCCATCGAGATCGAGTCCGCGGATTTGCAGCCGTGCGGGGGCACGCACGTCAAACGCACGGGGCAAATCGGTTTGATTTTGGTGCGGCGTTGCGCGAAGGTCCGGCAGGATTGGCGTGTGGAGTTTGTGTGCGGTGGACGCGCGGAACGCGTGGCGCGGCGAGATTTTCAGTGGCTGCAGCAGGCGGCGGAGAAGTTGAGCTGCGCGCCGGAAGAAGTGGTGCCGGCCGCGACGCGCGCGCTCGCGGAGCGGGATACAAACTTCAAGAATTATCGCGCTGTGCTGGAGCGGCTGGCGAAGGCGGAGGCGGCGCTCGCGCTGGTGGCGCAGGCTGCACCGGGCCCGGATGGATTGCGCGTCGTTTCGCGCATTTTCGAGAATGTTCCGGCGGACTATCTCGGCTTCTTCGCAACCGAGGTGGCCAAGGCCGAAAAAACGATTGCTTTGCTGGCCACAAGCGAGGAAGGGCAACTGCTCTTCGCGCAGCATCCTTCTGCCGACAAGGACGTGAACGCGCTTCTCAAACGAGTGCTTGAACAAGTTGGAGGGAAGGGCGGGGGCAGGCGGGATTTTGCTCGCGGTAAACTTGGGGATGCTGCCAAGGTCCAAGAGGCGATCAAAGTGGGCGAGTCTCTCGTTCAGAAATAGATGGAAGAATCAGTCGGAGAAGCCTTCAAAAAAATCGCGTGCGGACGCGATCCGGGATGTGCTGCAAATCGATGAGAGTCAGGAAGTCGATGGTTTTGAATTCGCGGTCGATGGCGGGCGGGCCGCACAAACGCGCGGAAATATCGAGATAGGCTCGAAAGAGTCTGGGTGGTTGCGGGGGAGCAATCGACGCGCCGCTTACGGTGCATCGGTGTGGCGGCTTGGGCATGGTCCTGAGTGCGGGCGCGACCAGATATCTTTCCTTGAGAGTTTCGTACAGGGCCATTCCTTCGTTTTCATCCTGCGACGAAACGGAGCTGCAGCCGATGAGATAGCGGGCGCCGCAGCTCACCGCGTACTTCGCGATGCCTTTCCAGAGCATGTGTAGAACGGCGGTATTGCGGTATTCCCTGCGTACGCAGGCGCGGCCAAGTTCGAGGACTTCTCCACGAAGCGGTTCGAACGGCGCGAAATCAAATAGACCTTCGCCGTAGTAGCCGAGATTTCCTTTGGCGCGGTAGCCGCTCTGCATCCGGTAGGTGCCGACGAGCTTGCCTGTGGCGGCGTCATGCACCATGAGGTGGTCACAGATATAGTCAAACTGGTCGCGATCGAGTCCTGTGGAAATCGAGCTGTCCAATCCTTCGCCGAGTTCGCAATTGAAGACGAGATAGCGGAGGCGCTGGCATTCGATGAGGTCTTGCAGGGTTTCCGCCAATCCGACACGAAAAAGATTTGTTGTGGCGAGGGGATTTTCGCAGTCGTGAATCAGGACAGCGGTTGTGAACATGTGTAAGTTTCGACTGAAGCAGATTACGGGAGTGTTGCTGCAAGATGATTTGCGCGTTTCCGAGGATGGCTGATGCGACACAGAGAGATGTCAGGGGGTCAGGCGCCCGCGAGAGGAAGGTGAGGGTATCAAGAGCCCCGGGCTTCCCGCCGGGGCGAATGGGTTCTTAGACTTCGGAGTTGAGGCCGGAGAATGAAGCACTGCTTTCGGTGATAGCCTGGACGGGAACCGAAACCTCGACTTCGGTTCCGCCGCCCAGCCTGCTCCAGATCCGGAGTTGGGCACCAATAGTGGCTGCGCGCTCGCGCATTCCCTGAAGACCCCAATGCAGGTCCCGACCGGACGATACCACCTGTGGATCGACCCCGCAGCCATCATCTCGCACAACTAGACGCAAACGGCGAGGCGAATATTCAATCACTGCTTCGATATTGGAGGATCCCGAGTGCCGCAAGGCGTTGAGGATCGCTTCGCGCCCGATCAAGAAGAGCTGCTCCTGGATGGCGGGTTTCAAAGTCTTGGGCAGCCCCTCGATGAGAATTCGAAAGTGAACGCCTGCCGGTGCGAGCTCCTCCCAGAGGCCATAAAACGACTCTTCCAAACTGAGAGAGGAGGGGGGAGAGGACCGCAGCTCGTGCAGGGCGTCGCGGCCCTCGTCGATGACACGATGCATCAGCTGCAGGACGCGATTGAGGGAAGCTTTGGTGGGCGAATCGGCGGGAGTTTGCTCCACGGCGCCCTGAAGAATCAGGGAGGCCCCGAGAAACCCTTGGAACAAAGTATCGTGCAATTCGCGCGCGATGCGGCCGCGCTCTTTGAGGCGCTCTTCGAGGCGAAGTTTGAGTTCGCGATCCAGTTGCCGGATATCCCGGCGATGGAAGTTCGTTTGGATCCGCTCGGTGGCCCAGGCGATGGCATCCCGGGTAGACGTGGATTGACGCATGACATTCGGAGACGGCTCACGATAGAGGTTCATGATTTGTATCCCTCCCTGTTTGGATCCACTCGCGAATATAAGACGGGCAATGCCTCAGCTGAATACCCCGAGCTTCACAGGCTGCAAGAAACCTTACGGCTTTGCGATCAACGAGCCTTAACTCCTCCAGGTCAAGTGCCATGTCAGCGGGTAGTGGTTCGGAATCGAAGAGCGCCTGTAACTCGGGGAGATTCGTCCCTTCAATCCGGCCGCTGAGAGCGAAGATCGCGGATGCTTGGTCTTCCGATTTTTGAATTCTCAACATCCCAGAGGGGGGTAGCAAATGCAGGGCCATTGGTAAAGCACTGAAAAAGAAGGGAATTGCGGTGTTCAGAAGATCACGAAAATCGTGAAATTACGAAATTCGTAGTTATGGAAGTGAGAATTGGCGGAGGGCTAGGCAGTCTTGAAGCGGTGCTTATTGATCTTAAAGGCGCGGATCTTTGAATCGAGCGTCGAAGGAGGGACGCCCAGCTTGGCGGCAGCGCCGGCGGGGCCCGAGACTCGGCCACGAGCATCGGCCAGGGCGGCCTCGATGGTTTTCTTCTCCTGGGAGGGAGGCAGTTTCAAGAGTGTCGGACCAGCCGACTCGGCAGGGCCGGGCCTACGAGAGAGCCAACTCTCATCCACGGTGAAGTTCTCCGTTTCGCAGACGATGACGGAGCGCTCGATGACGTTTTGAAGTTCACGAATGTTGCCGGGCCAGGCGTAAGCCTTGAGCGTGTCGAGTGTCATGCGATTGATGCCGCGAAACTTCCTTCCGGCCTTACTAGCGTAGCGATCGATGAAATACTCGACCAGGAGGGGGATATCTTCTTTTCTTTCGCGCAGCGGCGGCATCTCCATCGGAAAGACGTTTAGGCGGTAGAACAGGTCCTCACGGAACGTTCCGGCTTCGATGGAGTCCTCCAAGTCACGATTGGTGGCGGCAATTACGCGTACGTCTGCGCGAATCACCTTGGAGCCGCCGAGACGTTCGAACTCGCGCTCCTGCAAAACACGGAGAAGGGCGGTTTGGGTTTCCGGAGGCAGTTCGCCGACTTCATCGATGAAGAGGGTGCCGCCCTCCGCCAATTCGAAGCGGCCGAGGCGCCGCTGGGTTGCGCCGGTGAAGGCGCCCTTCTCATGGCCGAAGAGTTCGGAAGTGATTAAGGAGGGTGGAACAGCCGCGCAATTCACACTTACAAAGGCGCGCGAGGAGCGGTGCGAGCGTTTGTGGATTGCGCGGGCAATGAGCTCTTTGCCCGTTCCAGTTTCGCCGGTTACCAGGACAGTCGAATCGGTCGGCGCGACCTTTACTACGTGTGCGAGGACGCCTTGCAAAGCGCGGGATTCGCCGACGATCTCCTCAAACATGGAAGAGCGATCGATCTCTTCGCGCAGGGCGATGTTTTCATGGTAGAGCTGGTCCCGTAGCGCTTTGATTTGTTCAAAGGCGGTTTCCAGAGCAGCTCTGGCCTGGTGCTGCTCTGTGATGTCCATGGTTGTGCCGACAACTTCAGCGGGTACGCCCGAGTCATTCAGCACAGTGTGAGCGACAGAGTGGAGGTGCTTTATGGTTCCGTCCGGAAGAACGATACGATAATCAACACCAGAATCCACCCTATTCGTCTGCGTGGACTCCTCTTTCTCCCTCTGTTCAATCATCGGGCGGTCTTCGGGGTGAACCCTTTCCAGAAAGCGAGACAGAGAGGGCGTGGTGTTCTCGGGATCGTATCCAAGGATGCGAAACATCTCGAGCGACCAGAAGGTATCGCGGGTGCGGACATTCCACGCCCAACTGCCCGTATGCGTCAACTTTTGTGCCTCGGCCAAGTAGCCGTCGCTCCTCCGCAGGGCTAGTTCGGCGCGCCTGCTTTCGGTGATGTCCGTAACTGCTCCAACGAATAGCAGGCCGCCGGGTTCGTCACTTGGCGAGGGATGTGCCACGACGTGCAGGGTTTTCAGGGAACCATCGAGCATCATCAAACGGTGCTCGAAATCAAAGCTGGCGCCCTCGGCTGCCGCGCGCTCGATGGTCTTGCGGACAAACATTCGATCATCCGGATGAGCGCGCGCAATCGCCAGCTCGACCGTAGGCGTGGTCACAGGATCGTAATCGAAGATTCGGAAAGTTTCGGCGGACCAAACGATTTCTCCTGTGGAAACGTTCCAGCCGAAACTTCCTGTACGACTGAGACGCTGGGCTTCCGCGAGGTACGCCTCGCTCTGGCGCAGGGATTCCTCGGCGCGCTTGCGCTCGGCTCTTTCCGTGGTTTCCCGCAAGGCGCGAAGCACCGATGGAATGAGCCTCGACAGGCGCGTTTTCAGAATGTAATCGGTTGCGCCAATTTTGAGGGCTTCGATGGCGACTTCTTCGCCGAGCGTTCCCGAAACGAAGAGGAAGGGCACGTCGGGGGAAGCCTTCAGTGCCAGTTTCAATGCAGAGAGACCGTCGAAGGAAGGGAGGCTGTAGTCCGCGAGTATCAGATCAATTCCGCCCTGTGCGAGGGACGCCAGGAAGGAATGCTGAGTTTCTACCCGTATCACTTCGCAGACGATTTCGCCTGCGGCCAGAAGTTCCTGAATCAGATCCGTATCCTTAGGATCGTCTTCCAGGGAGAGAACCCTCAAAGGCTTGGGCATGCTTACTTCCTGACGCTACCGGGCGGGGGCTGATTGATGACGGCCCAGAAGACGCCCAGTTCCCGAATGGCATTTACAAATTCATGAAAATCCACCGGCTTAACGACGTAAGCGTTGACGCCGAGTTTGTAGCTGGCGACCATGTCCTTTTCCTCGTGGGAGGAGGTGAGCACAACGACAGGAATTATTTTGAGCTTTTCGTCGCTCTTGATTTGTTGCAAAACTTCCAAACCGTCGATTTTAGGCAGTTTGAGATCCAGCAAAATGACAGCGGGGTTGTCACTGGAGCGGGTCTTGAACTTCCCCCGGCAATGGAGGTAATCCAGGGCTTCTTCGCCATCCCGAGTGACCACGACCTCGTTGGCGAGATTGTATTCCTCCAGGGCCGTCAGGGTGAGCTCGACGTCTTTGGGGTCGTCCTCCACCATCAAAATGCGTCCCAGCATGTCCATAGGTAGACTCTCCGCGTTCTAAGATTTAGGAATTGAAAAATAGAAAGTTGCGCCCTGGTCGACTGCGCCCTCGGCCCGAACGTGGCCACCATGACGATGGATGATGCGCTGAACGGTCGCGAGGCCGATGCCGGTCCCTTCAAACGCTTCGGTTTGATGCAGACGTTGAAAGACGCCAAAGAGTTTCTTTACGTACTTCATATCGAAGCCAGCTCCGTTGTCCCGGACGAAGACTACTATCTCATCTTTGCTTCCGTCGCCGCACCCGATCTCGATTTTAGCCTGCGGCTGCAAGCGGGTGAACTTGACGGCATTGGAAAGGAGGTTGACAAGAACGAGCCGCAGCATGGAACGGTCGCCGTAACAAACCGGAAGTGTGTCGATTTTCCAAACAATATCGCGGCCCTGCGTCTCTTGGCGCAGTTCTCCGAGGACGTCCTTTAGTAATTGGTCCAAGTTGACGAGGGTCTTTTGCTTTTCCGCACGGCCGATGCGGGAGAAGGCCAGGAGGTCGTCAATCAGGTTGCCCATACGTTTTGCCGACTCGAGAATCATCTCCATATAGCGGTGGCTCTTCTCGTCTAGAAGGGAAGACACCTTTTTCTGAAGGAGCTCGGCGTATCCCGACATGTGACGAAGAGGGGCACGCAAGTCGTGGGAGACGGAATAGGCAAAAGCCTCCAGCTCCTTATTGACGACTTCAAGTTCCGCGGAGCGCCTCCCTAGTTGCTGGTTGAGGCCGCGAATTTCCTCCTCCCGGCGCCTGCGCTCGGTGATGTCATTACTCGTTTCCATGATGGCCACGGGGCGCTGCTGTTCGTCAAGGCGCAACGACCAGCGGCTAGCGACAGACACTTCGGTCCCGTCGGCTTTCTTACGCTTGAGTTCCCCCTCCCAGCGCCCCACGCGCAGCAGCTCTGAAAGGATGTCCTCGAGGGGCGCCGGGAAGATGGTCGCCAGAAGATCGTCGGAGCGACTCCCAATCGCTTCCTGCGCGGCCCATCCGTACAATTCCTGGGCCCCCCGATTCCAGTAGGTGATGACGAAAGACATATCACGAACGAAAATGGTGTCGTGCGTGAGATTGAGAAGGCTGGCCTGCTGGGTTCGTAGAGCGACTTCCTGCTGGAGTTCGTCGCGGGATTGCAGAAGTTGGCGTTCGACGCGGCGGCGAACCGCGCTGAACCAGGTGAGAAGTGATGCAAACAGAATGAAAATGATGTAGTAGGGAAGGTCAGACCGTCTAACGTACAGGGTGTACAAAGGCTCCGTGAAGAAGTAGTCGAAGGCTACGCTCGAAAGGACGACCGCAACAATCGCCGGGCCGACCCCCGCATACCAGACGGTTAAGGCAATGGCAAAGAGGAAGAGCGGGAATTCGACGCCGCGAAAGTGGTAGCGCTGCAGAACGAGGGCCGCTCCCAGTGAGAGCGCAACGGAAGCGATTGCGAGACTGTACCGTCGCATGGCTGGCCGGGCCTTCCGCAAATAGAATTTGGACGACGCCATGGCTGGCCTCAGGTCGACGCGGTGAGATTTCGACTACAACCGCGAATGCCCCGAAGTTTACCCCTTACAGAAAGCCAGAAGAATAGCATGGGGTGGTTTTTCCTTTCTTTATGGTCACTTGGGAAACTGCTGCTGTGAGGAATAGGCCCTCAAGGACTCCCTGACTTGGATGAGCCAATTCCAGAGAGTGGTTCACCAAGAGGCTGGCGGGAACCCGGGGTAGTGCGGTCAAAGGGGTTAGCCGGCAGGAGCCGCCGAGTGGTTAGGGTTAGGGCAGATGTCGGGACACAAAAGGCGGTCCCCGATTACACGATAGTGGTATGCGGGCGACGAACGGAAGAGGTAGGGAAAGATCGTTCCATGTCGTGATGTATCGGGTGGTTCTGCTCCCACATAGTACGCGCCGATGCTTCACTACCTGCCGGATCGCTGTAGCCGCAAAACAGGAATTCTCCGGATTCTCGGGGGATAGAGACACAAAAGGAGTGCACCATATGGCGACGATCACAACAAAAGATGGAACACAGATTTATTACAAGGATTGGGGTGCAGGCCAGCCGATTGTTTTCTCACATGGATGGCCGCTCAGCGCGGACGACTGGGACGGGCAGATGCTGTTCTTCGGGCAGCGCGGCTATCGCGTCATCGCGCACGACCGGCGAGGACATGGCCGGTCGAGCCAGACGTGGGACGGCAACGAGATGAACACCTATGCGGACGATCTGGCGCAGTTGTTCGAAGCGCTCGATCTCAAGGACGCGATCATGGTGGGGCACTCGACAGGTGGCGGCGAAGTGGCGCGCTACCTGGGACGGCATGGCAGCAAGCGTGTCGCGAAGGCGGCCCTGATCAGCGCCGTGCCGCCGCTCATGCTGAAGACGGAAAAGAATCCTACGGGTCAACCGGTGGCGGCCTTCGATGCCCTTCGCGCGGCGCTTGCAGCCAACCGGGCGCAGTTCTACAAGGACATCACCCTGCCGTTCTACGGATACAACCGGCCGGGCGCGAAGATTTCGGAGGGGATTCGCGAGCACTGGTGGCTGCAGGGCATGATGGGTGGGATGAAGGCGCATTACGACTGCATTAAGGCGTTCTCGGAGACGGACTTCACGGAAGACCTGAAGAAGATTGAGATTCCCGTGCTGGTGATGCATGGGGACGACGATCAGATCGTGCCGATCGTGGCCGCGGGGCCGTTGTCGGCGAAGCTGCTGAAAAAATCAACGCTGAAGGTTTATCCGGGCTTTCCGCATGGGATGCCGGCGACCAACGCGGACCAGATTAACGGTGACTTGCTGACGTTCATTAAAGGCGCGGCTTCGGCATCGGCGTAGCTGGAGTACTGAGCGGAGCCATCAAGGGGTGCAGGCAAGGACGTCGGTGGCGAGAGCCACCGGCGTTGGCCCTGCTGCTAAATGGCGCAGCCTCAGCGCAAAGCATTCCAAACGCTGCGAGTTCGGCTTTACTAGTGAAGGAACAAATCACGACAAATCAAAGTTGAAGGGGTCGTTTCTCGCGACGCAGATTGTAGTGATGGTGATTGTATAGTCCTTTGAGTTCTGGTGGCAAAGCGGTTCCCCGCGGAAGCCGCCAATGCAGCGTGAGCCTGCTCAGGCGCATTGAGGGATTGACTGTATCTTCTTCGCGAGGTATAGCATCAACCTATCCAATCCCGTCCGAGGCGGAAACAGAGAGCCTCGATTCCGGGGTAGGGTGTCACCGGTGGAGGGGCCATGAACACGCTTTTGAAATACAAATTCTGGATTGGCGGGGTGCTTGTTTTATTCGTCGCTGCGGTGATCATCGGGGCGGTCCGCCCAAAACAAGTATCAGGAGCACAGTCAGGCGCACCAGCGGACGTTGAAGTTGTGCAGGTTGAGCAGAAGGACGTGCCGATCTACGGTGAGTGGATTGGGACGCTCGATGGATTCACAAATGCCGATGTGAGAGCTCAAGTCACGGGCTACCTCTTGAGGCAGGGCTACCAGGAAGGCGCGTTTGTCAAGAAGGGGCAATTGCTATTCGAGATTGACCCGCGCCCATTTCAAGCGGTGCTGGACCAGACGGAAGGACAGTTGGCCCAGGCCAAAGCTGCACTTGCCAATGCCCAGGCAGTGCAAGGCCGGACGGAACTTGACGTCAACCGTTACACCCCTCTCGCGCGAGAGCAAGCTGCCAGTCAGCAGGATTTGGACAACGCTGTGCAAAACAACCTGGCAGCCAAGGCGACGGTAGCCACAGCGGAGGCTCAAATAAAGACCGCCGAGGCAGCCGTTGAAACGGCGAAGATTAATCTGGATTTCACGCGGCTGGTTGCGCCGATCGATGGGATCGCCGGGCAAGCGCAACTTCAGGTGGGCGCCCTGGTCAATTTGAGCAGCGGGCCCGTCACGTCCGTGTCCACTGTTGACCCCATCAAGGTTTATTTTACCGTCGGCGAGCCGCAGTATCTGGCATGGAGGAAGCGGTTTCCGACCGAAACATCACGGCAGGCGGCGGACAAGAATCTGCGACTACAGCTGATTTTGGCGGACGGCTCCACGTATCCCCTTGAGGGGAGCTTCTACTTTGCAGACCGCCAAGTGAATGAAGGCACGGGAGCGATTCGACTTGCTGGACTCTTCTCGAATCCAGGAAATATCCTGCGTCCGGGTGGGTACGGGAAGGTTCGAGCGGTGGTTCGGCTTCAGCAG
Organism: Acidobacteriota bacterium; assembly: GCA_013289835.1. Taxonomy (GTDB): domain Bacteria; phylum Acidobacteriota; class Terriglobia; order Acidiferrales; family UBA7541; genus Acidiferrum. The sequence continues at coordinate 235,700 of JABCZG010000005.1, forward strand.
GGTGCGTTGTTGGTTCCGCAACGTGCGGTGACGGAGCTTCAGGGCGGTTACCAGGTTGCGGTTGTGGGCGGCGACAACAAGATAAGCATTCGAACGATTACCGTGGGCGATCGCGTTGGCACTGAGTGGATTGTCGCGGAGGGGTTGAAACCCGGGGAGAAAGTGGTTGCTGAAGGCATTCAGAAAGTGCGCCCCGGTGCGCAGGTGAATCCCAAGCCCTTTGGCGCGCAGGAAGCAAAGGGAAAATAAGCCATGTCAAAATTTTTCATCAATCGTCCCATTGTTGCCATGGTGATTTCCATCGTCTTGGTGCTCGTTGGCACCTTGACGGTCCTTAGTCTTCCGATTGCACAGTTCCCCAACATTGCGCCGCCGGAAATTCAAATTCTCGCCACCTACGTCGGTGCCGACGCGCAAACCCTGGAACAAGCCGTGGCCACGCCTCTCGAGCAGCAAATGAGCGGCGTAGACAACATGAACTACATGTATTCGCTAAATACCACCGGAAACTCGTCGACCACCTTAATCGTCGACTTCGACGCGAAGACCGACCCCAACAACGACTTCATTCTCGCGCAATCTCGCGAGACGCAAGCCGCCTCTCAGCTTCCAGTGGACGTTAACAATTATGGAATCACCGTGCGCAAGTCCCCCACCGCACCTTTGATATTGTTCGACCTCTACTCTCCCCACGGAACTTATGACGCCACGTTTCTGGCCAACTACGCCTACATCAATCTTGTCGATCCGCTGCTCCGATCCTACGGTATCGGTATAGTCAATGTGTTCGGCGCGGGGCAATACGCGATGCGTATGTGGGTGAAGCCCGACCAGCTGGCAAAGCTCGGCGTTACTGTTCCCGATATCATCAGCGCTGTTCAAGCGCAAAACACCGTCAACCCAGCCGGAAAAGCGGGGGGCGAGCCTGCTCCCAAGGGCACGGAATTTACCTATGCAGTTCTGGCGCAAAGCCGGCTTGTGTCGCCCGAAGAATTTGGACAGATCGTGGTGCGCGAAACGCCTGATGGCGGCACTGTTCGTGTGCGTGATGTGGCTCGCATCGAGTTGGGATCGCAGGACTACAGCATCGCCGGGCGCTACAATGGCAAGCCCAGCGCCTGCCTTGCGCTCTATCAAATTCCTGGCTCGAATGCGGTTCAGGCTGCGGCCGCTGCGAACAAGCTAATGAGCCAGATGAAACAGCGCTTTCCAGAGGACCTGGACTTTGTCGTTGCCCTAGACACTACGCGGGCCGTCACCGAGGGCATCAAGGAGATTGTGATCACACTGTTGATCGCGCTGGCTCTGGTAATCCTTGTGGTTTATATCTTTTTGCAGGGCTGGCGCGCCACTTTGATTCCGCTGCTAGCCGTGCCCGTCTCGCTCGTCGGAACCTTCGTTCTCTTTCCCGTATTTGGATTCTCCATCAACACGCTTTCTTTATTTGGTCTCGTGCTGGCGATCGGGCTGGTGGTCGACGACGCGATCGTCGTGGTCGAAGGTGTCGAGCGTCACATCGAGGAGGGCCTGACGCCGAAAGAAGCGGCTTTGAAAGCCATGGAGGAGCTCTCCGGTCCGGTCGTAGGAATTGCGCTGGTGTTGTCAGCCGTGTTTGTGCCGACCGCGTTTATTCCCGGAATCACCGGAAAGCTTTACCAGCAATTCGCAGTGACGATCGCGATTTCGGTTTTGCTTTCCGCGTTTAACGCGCTGACGCTCAGTCCAGCGCTGGCGGCGCTGCTCCTTAAGCCAAAAACGCCGAGCCGAGGGTTGCTCCAGCGATTTTTTGACTGGTTTAACCGCGTTTTTGAGCGTGCCACCGAGGGCTATGTAGGGTGGAGCGCCGTCCTGGTGAAGAAAACCGCGGTAGTCGTCGTGCTGCTGGTTGTTTTTGCCGCGGCAGGCGGCTTTTTCGCCAACCGCGTCCCGACGAGTTTCCTTCCCGACGAAGACCAAGGCTACGCCTACGTCAGCATGCAACTTCCGAGCGGGGCTTCGCTCGAGCGTACCAATGCGGTCGTCGACCAAGTCGAAAAAATCATCATGAATACGCCGGGTGTTGCGCAGTCCACCTGCTTCGTCGGATTCAGCTTACTGAGCTTTGCGCGCACCACTTACAACGCGACGTTCTTCGTGAACTTCAAGCTGTGGGATGAGCGCAAGACGCGTGAAGAGCAGTTTCAAACCCTTAAGGCGCATCTGAATCAGCAGTTGAGCAAGCTGCCGGGTGCCGTGGCGTTCGGGTTTTCTCCGCCGGCGATTCCGGGTGTGGGAACCGCCGGCGGCTTTACGTTCATGTTGGAAGACCGTTCCGGCAGTGATGTTCAATTCCTGGCCAAAAACCTGAACGTCTTTCTGGAAGCCGCTCGCAAACGACCGGAGATCGCCAGCCTAAGTACGACTTTCCTGCCCAATGCGCCGCAAGAGTTCGTCAACGTGGACCGCGACAAAGTTTTGAAGCAAGGCGTGAACCTTAGCGACGTCTACAAGACCATCCAGGCTTTCATGGGCGGTTATTTCATCAACTATTTCAACCGCTTTGGCCGCCAGTGGCAGGTGTACATCGAAGCGGAAGGGGACGAGCGTGCGAAGGCGGAGAATGTCGGGCAATTCTATGTTCGCAACAACCAGGGACAAAACGTTCCGCTTTCTACGCTGGTCGATGTAAAGCCGCGTTTGGGTCCTGAGTTCCTACTGCGATTCAACGAATACCGTTCCGCTCAAATCAATGGCAGCGCCGCGCCTGGTTATAGCGCAGATCAAGCCACTGCGGCATTAGAAGAAGTATTCAAGCAGAGCATGCCCCACGAAATGGGTTTCGACTACTCTGGTATGTCCTTCCAGGAGCAGAAAGCGCGCGAAGGCGTGCCTGCCTCAGTGATTTTCGGACTTTCTCTATTGTTCGTTTTCTTGATCCTGGCCGCGCTCTATGAAAGCTGGACGCTGCCGTTCAGCGTTCTGCTCAGTACGCCGGTCGCAATCTTCGGCGCGTTTGCAGTGTTGTGGCTGCGCCGCTTTGTGGTCAGCATCTTCTACCCACCTTACTTGGTGCAGATTGAGAGCGATGTCTACTCGCAAATTGGGCTAGTCATGCTCATCGGGCTGGCCGCGAAGAACGCGATTCTCATCGTGGAGTTTGCCAAGGATCAGTTCGAGAAGGGGAAGCCTTTGGCAGATGCCGCGCTCGAGGGAGCCCGACTGCGCCTCCGGCCGATTCTGATGACGTCTTTCGCGTTCATTCTCGGTTGCGTCCCGCTATGGACGGCGAGCGGCGCCGGGTCGGTTGCCCGGCAGATCATGGGCACCACGGTTATCGGTGGCATGATCGCCGCGAGCGCGCTTGGAATTTTCTTTATCCCAGCGATCTTCTATTTGGTTGAAAAATGGTCAGGCGCCGGCAAAGAACACGCCACGGGAAGCATTCCCGCGGAACCTGCACCGGCACCGGGAGATTGAGATGAACCTCAGTGCGACGAGTGCGCCGAAAGAGCGAGGGAGACGCGCATGAAAAAATTGATTCCTTTGTGGATGCTGGTAATGGCCTGCGGGGTTCTCGCAGGTTGCATGGTTGGCCCGAATTATCACCGGCCTGCCGTTCAAACCCCAACGGCCTTCCGTGATCTAAGCGAGAACACGCAGGTCCCGGCCCAGGCGGCCTCTTATGCGGATCTCCCCTGGTGGCAAGTGTTCCAGGATCCGCAATTGCAAGAACTGATTCGCACGGCGCTGAAGCGGAACTACGATCTGCAGATCGCCACGGAGCGCATCAATGCCGCTCGCGCGCAACTTGCGATCACCCGCTCCAGCTTATTTCCTCAAGTGCAGGCCGGCGCCAACTTTAGCGGCGGAAAAGAATCCAACTTTCAAAGCAAGTTCAATTTTTTGACCCTCACGGGGGATGCCGCGTTTCAGCTGGACTTCTTCGGCCGTCTGCGCCGCGCAAACGAAGCGGCGCGTGCGGAACTGCTGGCCACGCAAGATGCGCAACAGACGGTGATTTTGACCCTTGTCAGCGACGTAGCCAGCGATTACTTCACGCTTCTGCAACTCGACCTGCAGCTCCAGATCACGCATGACACGGTCAACACGCAAATCGATTCCGTCAAACTGACAAGGCTGCGGCTTGAGCGCGGGGTTGCCACAAAACTGGATGTGCTTCAGGCGCAGCAGGTTCTGGATACCGCCAATGCACAGATTCCGGATCTGGAGCGGCAAATCGCGCAGGAGGAAGATGCTATCAGTATTCTTTTGGGCAATTATCCGCAGGCCGTTCTGCGCGGCCGCCCTCTGGTGGAGCAGTCGCTGCCCCCCGAAGTGCCGCCGGGCTTACCGTCAGCTTTGATCGAACGCCGGCCGGATATACGCGAAGCGGAACAGAATCTCGTTGCCGCAAATGCCGAGATTGGCGTCGCAAAGGCGCAATTCTTTCCGCAAATTTCGCTCACCGGGTCCGGCGGCGGCGCTTTCGGGCGCAGCAGCGTTTTCTCGAGCCTGATGAGCACGCAGCTGGGAATCTGGTCTTACGGCGGGCAAGTGAGTCAGCCGATTTTCACGGGAGGGGCGTTGCGCGGGAATTTAAAACTGGCTGAGTCAGAGCACCAGCAGATTTTGCTTGCGTACCGGCAAGCCATCCAGCGCGCCTTCGGGGACGTGTCCGATTCGCTGATTGGATATCAGAAGTTCCATCAGGTGCGCGTCCGCCAGCAGGATACCGTTGCAGATCTGCAGGAATCTGTCCGCCTCTCCACCATGCGCTACCAGGGGGGGACCACCACATACCTCGAAGTGCTCGATGGCCAAAGGTCGCTCTATGCGGCTGAACTTACACTCGCGGGGGCGCGCGGCACGGAGTACCAAAGCCTCGTCCAACTCTACCGGGCGCTTGGCGGGGGCTGGCAGCAGTAACGCACGGTGCGACACCCACAGAAAGTGTTGAAAAACAGGCGATGGGAAAGGGGCGGCAATGACCTTTGAACTTAAAACTGTGTTGGCCCGCCGTCAGTTTCTCGCGTCGGCCAGTCTTGCTGCCGCGGCCGCTTGGCTCGCACCACGCGACGCATTTGCCGAGGAGGACCATCTCGTTGTAGATGCGTTAAAGGAAGCGGCCACGGCGAAGGTCAGGGTGCAAACGCTTCGCCGCAATATCAGCGTTCTCTTGGGAGCGGGCGGAAATATCGCGGTTCTAAGCGGGCCCGACGGAAAGCTGCTCGTGGACGCGGAGATCGTCACTTCCCGCCCAAACGTTACCGAAGCTCTCGCGAGTATCAATGCGGACCCCATCAAACAGTTGATCAACACGCACTGGCACTTCGATCATACCGGCGGCAACGATTGGGTGCACGAAGGCGGAGCGAGCATCCTGGCGCACGAGAATACGCGCAAGCACCTAATGAAGGATACGCGCGTAGAAGGCTGGCATTACATGTTTCCGGCGGCGCCGGCGGGTGCGATTCCTTCCAGTGTGTTCAAAGAAGAGCACACTCTGCAGGTGAACGGCGCAACGCTGGCTCTTAAGCATTACTCGCCGGCTCACACGGATTCGGACATTTCCGTGCACTTCGTAGAGGCTGACATTTTCCATACCGGAGATACTTTCTGGAATCGCAATTACCCGTTTATCGACTACTCGACGGGAGGCAGCATTGACGGGCAGATTCGCGCAGCGGAAGCAAACATCGCGAAAGTGACTGACAAGACGATCGTCATCCCTGGGCACGGTGCCGTGGGCGGCAAAGCTGACCTGATGCTTTTCCGGGACGTGCTGGTTGAAATTCGCGAGAAAGTGGCCACGCTCAAGAAGCAAGGTAAGACTTTGGGGGAAGTTGTGGCGGCCAAACCGAGTACTCGCACGGATGAGCAGTGGGGCCAATCGTTCATGAATCCCAGCCGATTTCTCGCCCTGGTATATCAGGGCGTTTGAAGAATCGCGGCCGTCGTCGAGGGCGCACGACGGAGAGCAAAATGAATTCTTTACCAGAAACTGGGCGGAAAGCGGACCTGCGCGATTACTTGGCGGCCGAGCGAACGTTTCTAGCGTGGATTCGGACCGGACTTGCGCTGATGGGGTTTGGGTTCGTTGTGGCGCGGTTCGGGCTTTTCCTGCAACAATTCCGGATCATCGACCATGTTCCCTCCGTACCGTCTTATGGAATTTCGCTGTGGTTTGGCACGGCGCTCATTGCTGTGGGAGTAGTCGTGAATCTCTCTTCGGCGTGGCGCCATGTTCGATTGGTTGGTGAACTGGAGCGAGGAGAAACCGCAAGCTCCGGTTCGTTAAGGCAGGCCGTTGCGACCGCCTTGTTTCTTGCGCTCGTCGGACTGGCGATGGCCATCTATCTGATTTCCGTTCGCGGTTCCGCGAACATTCAATCTGAAACTGTTGAGGGGGTAACTATGGCATCGGGATCCAGTAAGGAAGCACTGGCCGGAGGCAAAGGAATCATCGATAAACCGAGCAGGCACTCGGTGGACCAGACGGTGGAAAAACTGAAGACTATTCTTCAAGCTAAGGGCGTCACGCTGTTTGCGCTGGTGGATCACAGCGGCGAAGCCGAAAAAGTTGGAATGAAGATGCGTCCCACCAAGCTGTTGATTTTCGGCAGCCCCAAAGCAGGAACGCCTTTGATGGTGGCTGCTCCCAGCATTGCGATCGATCTTCCCTTGAAGATATTGGTTTGGGAGGACAGCCAGGGGAAGGTCTGGGTTTCCTACAACAGCACGGAGTACTTAAAGGACAGGCACGGCCTGCCGCAGGAGCTGCTGCAAAATATCGCCGTGGTGGAAGCGCTGGCAACCAAGGCCGGCGAATAGTATTGGCAAGCCACGGGTAGAATGCTTGATCGCGTGGCATCGCCTATTGCAGGCTCACGCAAAGCCCTGTACGGAAAAACCATTCCTGAGTACAATTGGAAACGAGCGGGCGTCGTACAATGGCAGTATAGAAGCTTCCCAAGCTTCGGACGTGGGTTCGATTCCCATCGCCCGCTCCAGAATCCTTCGGTCCGGCCCGGAGACATAGGTGACAGATCGTACCGGAGACATAGGTTACACTTTTGGGCCAAAAGGGTTGTCGAGAGGCTGCAGAGTTTTTTCCTCCAGATCGATGTAGCCGAGATCGTACTCCATAAAGCTGACCAGCCAAATACCTTCTTCGACTTCTTTGATCCCCAGGGCTTGTCCCGCAAAGACCGTGCTGAGATTAATTTTTTTGCGGTGCAGACAGATGCGTCCGCAGTTGGTGACGTGAATGACGCGGTCGTGAAACGGATAAGCAAGTTCTGACAGGCCGCGATAGCGGC
>JABCZG010000006.1 GCA_013289835.1 Acidobacteriota bacterium
CATTTCCGCATACGACAAGGAAGTCAGCGATGACCTCTACGGCTCCGGATCGCGCTACGTATCGCGGCAGCGACTGGAGGCGATGCTGGAGCACGAATGGAGCGAGCTTCTCGCGCAATTGAGCAAAACACGTGGGCCGCAAACTCGATTCTTCTCGTTTGTTGACACCGTATCGGCGCGCAATTTCGCGGGTACCAACGACCCGCATGGCTGGGTGGGTCTCCGATTTCAGATGCAGCCGGGCGGCCCTCCCAACGACCTGCTGCTGCACGTGAATATGCTCGATCCTTCCAATGTGCTTCAGCAGGAAGCGATCGGAATTCTGGGCGTCAATCTGATCTACACCGCGTTCTACGGGTTGCAAAGCGAGGAATCCTTTCTCGAAGGCTTGGCGCAAGACGTCGTCAAGGAGCGCATCGAGATCGACTATTTGGATTTTCGCGGGCCGGCGTTCGAGAGTTGGGACCGCGCCGCCCTGCTGGCTCATTTGGTTTCCGCGGGACTCGCCGAGGCGGTATTTTTCTCCTCCAAGGGGCCGGCTGTCCCGCCGACGGAGGCTCTCTACAAGAAAGCGGTCGTGCTCGCGCCGGGATACTTCGGCCACCTGGATCCAGCGCACGCGCAAGTTCACGCGAGATTGTTGGCTTCCGGTATTCAGGAGTTTCGGAATGAGATGGGCGAGGGGCACGCGGCGCCCGCTGGTTTTTTCTGCCTGACGGTTGCGCCGCTGGTCCGCAACGAGCCTCCTCCGGACATCCCCGGGTTGCTGCGGCGCATCGATTCCCTTCTGGCCACAGGCGGCGACGTGCTCCTGTTTCAGCAAGGCGAGCTGTACCACATGACCGCCTTGGTCAATCGCTATACCAAGGAGCCGGTGCGATTCGTTGTAGGTCTTTCGCTGCTCATACGAGCGTTTGAAGACTTATATGGCAATCTCGAAGGCAGCCGTCTGGAGGCCCTCGGTCGTCTTTTCGCGCAAAACGTTCGTATTTATGCTTATCCGATGACCGCCGCGGATCTGCGGGAATGGCTCAGCACTGCTTCCGCGTCCGGCTGGGAATGGAGTGAGGCCAACGGATGGGTTTCCGGCGCCCAACTGCGTCGCGCGCCGCCTCTTGGACATTTGTTCGCGTATCTTCTGGCTAGCAACTTTATTGCCCCTATGCAAGTGCCCGCGGCCCTATGAGCCGACGCCTGACCGACACATTTGAAGAACTGCTCGGATAACTGCCGGAAAGCCGGTGTCTAGTCAGGAAATCAAGCACTGCCGAGATGGGCGTTTGTCGGTACGCATCCAGTCGACAGCACTCAACATCCGGATCGCCCCTGACTCAAGAGCTCAGTTTCAGGCGTTTGTGCATCCAACTGTGCACCAAGATTTTCCCGCTCCCGGCTCGCCCAAACTCCAGTGATTTCGCTATGCCTTCGGCAGTGCCAATGTCGCTTGCCCCAAGTGATAAGTGAGGTGCGCGGTTCTTCCGAGCAGAACCGTGAATCGATTCCGATGCGGCTCCCGCTTGAAATCCGCTTCCGACACCGCGGTATGCCGCTGCGCCCAATCCGAGGCCGAGAACTTCGAGAAACCTTCCCACAGCCTCTGGTTGATTTCTTGCCATGCGGCTTTGAGCGATTCTCCCGAGACCGTCAGCGGAACGGACTTGTCCGGGTTCGAGATGAACATGCCGTCGAATTCGGGATGAAGCCTTTCTCCAATCCCGAGCAGTGGAAAGAGAGCATCGTTCACCGCCGCAAGATGGCCCCAGAGATAAATCAGACGGTTTTTCCCTGGTGCAACTTCTTTCTCAAGTTGTTCCGGCGACAGAGCCCCGAACAGCTTGTCCGCACGTTCGACGTTAGACTTCCATCCGCGGAGTGCCGAATCTAAGAGCGACAGTTCTGTGGTCATTATAGGTTTCCTTTGCCTTACTGAATTGTGGATGGTGGAGCAGCTTTCGCCCCGTTGAAATTCAAGTCATCGGAGGTTAGGGGGCCCCCGTTCTGCTGCTCATCATAGTGATACTCGTATACTACCCGCGACCCGTTCCATTTCCGGAGAGTGCACCAGCTCACTGTGCAGGTCCTACCGGAGACACCGACCAATTCCAGCGTCCACGCGGAATGCCTCTCGTCTGCAACATCTCCAGCAATAGCGGTGTGTCGAATGGACATCGATAGGCCACCGACTTCGGCCATTACGTGAAGCGGAACCAGAAAGTTGGCCAAAATTGAGCGCACTCTCGCCTTTCCGCGAATCGGTTCTTTCGCGGTTTCGCTGCTTACCTCGATATCGTCGTCGTAAAAGGCATCGAAGATTTCAAGGTACTCTTCGAAGCTTTCGCTGATGTTGGCTTGGATGATGGCTGCATTTAGGGCGCGTTCTTGAGTCTGCGAACTCATAAATGGATCAACATCGATGCGATAGGCCGAGATGAAGCCCTGTTCCTTTGTCATTGAAGTTCCTCGAACTAGCAATCTGGATCGAAACGCACATCACCTTCGATGCCGTTTGAGACCGATCGGTTTCAGTTATTTTGTGTTAGGTTGCGCAAATAAAGATGCAACCCATTGTGCTGTTGAACATCACATATTCGACAGGAGAAGGTATGTCGGCTAAAAGCGTCCAATTTACGGTTGCCGCGCACATTATGGTTGTCCTGGGTTACTCCCACGGCGAGGAAATCCCCTCGGCGACCCTGGCCGACAGTGTGAACGCCGACCCCACGTTCGTTCGAAAGTCGCTTTCCAAGCTCTCGAAAGCGGGCTTGGTCGTGACAAAACGCGGCAAGAGCGGAGCGAGCGTGCTTGCGCGTCCTGCGCGACAGATCACTCTGCTCGACATATACCGCGCCAGTGCGGCACCACCGGCGTTTGCGATTCACTCCTATCCGGTGGAGAAGAGGTGTCCGGTCAGTTGCAACCTCAAGGAATGCATGTCGGGGATTCTTTCTCAAGCGCAGGACAGCTTCGAGAAATCGCTAGCGAAAATAAGCCTAGCCAATCTTGTTGGTCAGATTCGGGAAAAGGCGGATTGACTTTTTTGCTTTTAATTGTGCAGATAACAAGAACAATACACCAGAAGGAGATAGAGTTATGAGCTCACCCGCTATTAGAAGTACAAACGTACTTAAGAGAAATCCGATGCGCTTCGCCACCGCTTTTCTGGCGGTGCTGGCCATCCTTGTCGCCGGTCCGAAGGCAGCTTTGGATGCCGCACCCCAGCACCATGATCAGGTGCCGGGCTTCTACCGGCAGAAAGTCGGCGACCTCGAAGTGACGGCCCTGTACGATGGCACCCGCGCGTTCGATCCGCAGTGGCTGAACGGAACGAAGGCGACGATGGATGGTGTTGTCAAGGGACTGCAAGAAGATCCACGCATGCTGGATGTTATTGATAGCGGCTTCCTGGTCAACACCGGCAAACAAATAATCCTCGTGGATGCGGGTGCCGGCACCTGGTGGGGTGGGGGAGCCCTCGGGCGCTTGGCGGGAAGCCTCCGCAGCGCAGGCTACACGCCGGAAGAAGTCGACATCGTTTTGGTCACGCACTTCCATTCCGATCACGTCGGCGGCCTCACCACTCAGGACGGAAATCGCGTTTTTCCAAATGCCGAGGTCTACGTCGCGAAGGCAGAAAGCGACTTTTGGTTGTCGCCGGAAATCGCTGGCAAGGCGCCGAAGGATGCGCAACCGTTCTTCCAGAGTGCGCAAGCCATCGCCGCGCCGTACATCAAGGCCGGCAAGTGGCGCACGTTCAGTGGCTCCGAGCCAATCGTCGACGGTATGCAAATCGTCCCGCTGCCGGGTCATACCCCGGGACATACCGGCTATGAATTTTCGTCGAAGGGACAAAAAATCCTGTTTTGGGGCGATATCGTCCATGCACAGCGCGTCCAGCTGCAGCATCCCGAGGTCACCGCGATTTTCGACATCGACCAGACTGCGGCCGCGGCGACGCGGAATCAATTGCTGCCTAAGCTCGCGGGCGCGAATGTTTTGATCGCGGTTCCGCATTCGTCGGTGTTTCCTCCACTGGGGCGCTTGCGCAAGGAGGGGAGCGGGTATACCTGGGTGCCGGTTGTATTTACCGATCGATGGGACGAGAAGCAGTAATGCTGCGGAGTACAGCGATGATCAGTCTCTTATTCCTGATTTCGCGCCCACCTGCATTTGCGGGCGCTCGGCACGGTTTTTCAATCAAGGTGTTCACCTCTCCCGACGATGAGTTTTGGGTTAACTCCGTCATTATCGAGGGAGCAGATGAAGTGATGTTGGTCGATGCGCAGTTAACAAAAACCAATGCTGAAAAAGTACTGCAGGAAATCAAGGAAACCAAAAAGCCGCTGTCGATTATCTACGTTACTCATGAGCACGCCGATCATTTTCTTGGTCTGGAGGTTTTTAGGGAAGCATATCCCGAGGTGAGAATTATTGCGGATTCTGCGGTAGTGGATCGAATCAACAAGGTCTACCAGGAAAAAATAGATAAATGGCAAAAGATCCTGGGCTCAGGCGCAACCTCTCGCGTTGTTACTATCAGCAAATTCGACGCGGACTTTATTGAATTTGAGGGCTCAAGAATAGAGGTCCTTAAAAAGATCCGAGGCGACACCGATGAAAACACGATGCTTTGGATTCCAGGCCAGAGGATTCTCATTGCCGGCGATGTTTTGTTCCACAACATGCATGTTTACACCGCGGAAACGGACAGTCAGGCTAGAGGGAAATGGTTGAACACATTAATGCAAATCAGAGAATTAAAACCTGCGGTTGTTATTCCTGGGCATAGCGAGGTTGGAGCTCCTCTTGACGCGACTACCGCCGTTGATTTTACGGAAAACTATTTATTAGTTTTTGAAGAAGAACTGAAAACAGCCAAAGATGCGGACAGCCTTATTAATGCCATGAAGGAAAAATTCCCATCCTCCGACTTGCTCTTGGCAATCGAACGGGGTGCGAGGGCTAACGTTAAACCCTGACAAACAAACTGCCGATTTGGTAGCCCGCGCCTTCGTCGCGGATGCGAAGGGCCAAATCAATCACCATGGGACGGATGCCAATGAAGAAGTACATGATCGCGGTTCTGGACGACTACCAAAACGTGGCGCTCGAGAGCGCCGATTGGTCGGTGCTCCGCGATCGAGCGGACGTCGCCGTATTTCAGGACCACCTCCCCGATCCAGACGCCGTGATTGAGCGGTTGCTGCCTTTTGATGTGGTATGCGTCATGCGCGAGCGGACCCCGCTGCCCCGCAACGTCATTGAGCGACTTCCCAATCTCAAGCTCATTGCCTCGACGGGATCGGGAAACGCGTCGATCGATCTCGCCGCCGCGGGCGATCGTGGGATCGCAGTGGTTCACACGGGCTACAGGTCAGACCCGACGATCGAATTTACCTGGGCGCTGATCTTGGCCTCCGCGCGACACATCGTGACGGAGAGCAACTCCGTCCGATCCGGCGGCTGGCAGCAAACAGTGGGCACGGATCTCCGTGGTAAGACCCTGGGTGTTCTGGGACTTGGGCGGATTGGATCACAGGTCGCGCGGATTGGGAGCGCCTTTGGAATGAATTTGCTTGCCTGGAGCCAGAACATGACGCCCGAGGTCGCCAAAGCAGCGGGCGCAACCCTGGTTTCCAAGGACCAGCTGTTCGAGCGAGCCGATATCCTGACGGTCCATTTGGTGTTGAGCAGCCGTACGCGCGGCCTGGTGGGAGCCGCGGAGCTGGAGAGAATGAAGCCAACGGCCCGGTTGATCAATGCGTCGCGCGGGCCGATCGTTGAAGAGCAAGCGTTGATCAGCGTGTTGAAGAAGCAGCAAATCGCCGGCGCGGCGATAGACGTATTCGACATTGAGCCGCTGCCTCCGTCTCACCCCTTCCGGACGCTGGACAACCTGCTGGCGACGCCGCATCTCGGCTACGTATCGCACGGTCTTTACAAGACGTTCTACGAGGATACCGTCTCGAATATCCGGAAGTGGCTCGACGCCCGCTAGTACAAATGTGTCAGAGCCCGGAAAGTTTGTTAGAACTCGGCAAGAACGAGGAAAAACAATGCCTAAAAAACTCGAAGGCAAGATCGCTGTCATCACCGGCGGCACAGAAGGAATTGGGTTGGCTGCGGCAAAACTTTTCGTCAAAGAGGGTGCTTATGTCTTCATTACGGGCCGCCGACAAAAGGAACTCGACGAGGCCGTGAAGGCAATCGGCAGCAATGTTTCTGGCGTTCAGGGCGACGTTGCCAAACTTGCTGACCTTGATCGTCTTTACGAGACCGTTTCCAAGGTGAAAGGCCGAATCGATATTGTTTTCGCCAATGCCGGCGTTGGCGAATTTGTTCCGTTTGGGGCCGTCACCGAAGAGCATTTCGACAAACTATTCAACATCAACGTGCGGGGAACGCTGTTCACGGTGCAAAAGGCCTTACCGCTACTGAAGGATGGTGGCTCTATCATTCTCAACGGCTCTGTCGCGAGTGTTAAGGGTACTGCCGCCTTCGGCGTTTACGCCGCGAGTAAGGCTGCAATCCGCTCTTTCGTGCGAACCTGGACTACAGATCTGAAGGACCGTCGCATCCGCTCAAACGTTGTTAGCCCGGGTCCAATCAATACGCCGCTGGTGAGCCGCCAATCTGCAGACGTGATTGCGCGGATTGTGTCGACTATCCCGATGGGACGCATGGGGAAACCCGAGGAAGTAGCTAAGGTGGCGTTGTTTCTCGCTTCGGATGACTCCAGCTTCGTCACGGGTATCGAACTGTTCGTTGACGGCGGCAGAGCCCAGGTCTAGCCGAAACGAGGCGATAATGACTTCAGACGTGAGTTCCTATTGAACGCCTCGGGAATTGCTCTCGTATCGTCCACGACTTGGCCGCATCAATTTACCGAAACACTGAATTCTTAAAACGACTCTCCAACGAGTTCTTCGCTTTTCTTCCAAAGTGCCTCAGCATTTTTCGGATCGAGCGCATACCCGCGCACTCCTTCACTGATGGCGCTAATCGTCACATGGTCGGGAACGACCTCGCCAACGTGGCAGTTCTCGCAATACCGGCCGCCAATCTCGTCAGCGGGAGCCACGACACCGGCCCACACGGAAGTCGCGGCTCCTTGAGGAATGGTCTTCCACTGAAAAGGGGCCTTTCCCTCTGCCGCGAGCTGCTGGTTCATCTGTTCGATGATCCCTTGAATGCGGCTCGGATCTATGTGGCGAGCCAGTTCGGTGTGTATGCCTCCTGGATGCACTGCGGCGGCGCGAACGCCGCGCTCGCGGTGCCTTTGGTCGAACGCAACGGCGAAGAGGATGTTTGCCGTCTTGGATCGGCCATACGCGACGAATGGCTCATAGGGCGTCCGCTCAAAGTTGGGATCCTGAAGGTCAACGTTCGAGTAACGGTGACCGGAAGAAGACAGATTGATCAGTCGCCCTCCTGGGCGAAGAAGGCGCGCAATCCGGTTCACCAGCACAAAGTGGCCGAGGTGATTGGTGCCGAACTGTGTTTCAAAGCCGTCCGCTGTATGTCCGAGCGGTGTCGCCATCACTCCCGCATTGGCGATGACCACGTCGAAAGAATCACCCTTTGCCAGTAGTGCATCGGCGCAGGCCCGAACACTCTTCAAGCTGGCAAGATCGAGCTCAACCAGTTCGAAACTCCCGCCGTGGGCCGCAGCGTCCTTCCGCACCTGTTCGGTCGCCGCTTTGGCCTTCGTCAAATCCCGCGCCGCACCGACGACCTGCGCGCCGTGCGCGGCAAGAGACCGCGCTGTCTCCACGCCAAGCCCAGCCGAAACGCCCGTGACGAGAATCCGCTTACCATGCAGATTCACGCCAGTCAAAACTTCCTCTGTTGTTGACGTCGCCCCAAGAATCTTTGCCATTTTCTTCCTCCTTGTGCCGGCCCGTTCGCGTTCCTTCCTGGCCACCGCTATTGACGAGCCACGCCGACTTCGATCAAACCGAGAGTGTCTCTGAATGTTTAGATAATCGGAGACTATCTCCGGTTACATCTTCTTTATGCCGACGAAACGCACCCAACCTCCACCACGTAAGCCGCGCACCGACGCCCGACGGAATCGCCAGCGCGCTCCGGTCGCTGCAGGCGCAGCGATGTTCGTCACGCTTTCAGCGTTTGCCCTACATCCTGACGACAGTTTTCGCATTGCCGGGCAGGTTGTCTCGGGCATTGGCTTAGGGGCGCCGGAGTTGGAAAAACCAAGCGGGGAAAGGGCACGAAGTTGATGGTGCTGGTCGACGGCCAGGGTCTTCCTTTGGGAAAGCACCTTTGTTCTGCATCCCCACACGAGCACGGCTCGCGGAAACGACGCTGGTGACGATCTGCGTGAGCCGCCAAGCCACGCGGGGCGGCCCGCTGCGCAAGCGGTCGCGGAGCGCGGAATCGAACCGAAGCAAACCGGCGACCCACGATGGACGGACGCTGCGACGCTACCGCAAGCGCTGGAAAGTCGCGCGCCCCTTCGCTCCAAGAGTTCTAGAAATGGATGACGACGCTGGCGGCGAGCTGGAAGTTGTTTTGCGACTGGCTGAAAAATTGGGAGCGCACGTAATCAGCTTCGAGGCGGCCAGAAAAGCGCGGATTGAAGCGGTAATCCGCGCCGCCGCCCGCTTGAATTCCAAGTGAGTTTCGGCCCCCCATGGCCGTCTGCGGTTGTTCGTGCATGCCGCCGATGATCCCGTGCAGCCAAGGCTCCCAGCGTTTCTGCCGCCAAGCGATTTTCGCCCCTCCGCCGTAGAAAACGAGCTTCACATGCTCCTTGTTATAGATCTGTGGGGCAAACCCTGTCGCGACGGTCCCTTCCACGCCGAACCAATCGTTCAAGTAATAGGCCACGGCTGTATTTGTGCCCACGGCACTGGCATTGAAAATGGATGAGCGGAAACGAATCCAGCTAATGCCGAGGGCAAGTTGCCACCGGTAGTCATCGCGGCCGCCATAGAGAAATTTTGGCTTGGGCGCGGGCTCGGCCGGGTCCGCGGGATCAAGCGGCACAGCTAAGGCCGTGGCGAGCGGACTTGCATCAGGCGCGCTTGGAGAATTGACCGGCAGAGGAGCAAGTGAGTCGGTCGACAGGGAATCAAAGAGCGTGACTTTGGCGGCGGAGGTGGCTTTGAAGTCGAGAGCGGCGTTGTCCTGCTCGCTCGGCACAAGCGCCGCCTCCTGCGCGTGCGCCGCGCACACGCCGGTCAATACCAACAATCCCGCTGCAAATAACCTCTTCATAGTGCTCCCCTCAGAGGGCTGGCCCCACGCCTGGGAATTGCCACCTAGCTACGGTAAACAACACCATGGCCCTTTGTCTATGCTCTTTCGCGGGAGTGCGACAAAAAGCAAAATGCCGCACATCCCCGGACTTTAAGGAACATGGCCAGAGTAGATGAGTTTAACGGGTCCAGTTGTTGCCCGGAAGCTAACGACCGTGCCGCAGATAATCGTCGGTTTTGTTCAGCCAGTCTTCGCGAGGAGGGTCAAAAACGTCGAGGTCCACGGTGTCTTCGAGGGCCCAGGCTTCATGAGGCATGTTCGAGGGGATGCACAACACTTCGCCCGCGCGCACGACGATTTCCTTGCCGTCGATGGCAAATTTCAGTGCGCCTTCCAGGATGTAGGTTACCTGTTCGTTGTGATGGTGATGCTGGGGAACGTGCGCGCCCTTTTTCAGCAGCACGCGCGCTAGCATAATTTTGGCGCCGACCACCATTTCGCGGTCGATCAGCGGATTGAGTTGCTCGCGTTCCACGTTCTTCCAGGCGATGTATTTTGGTGCGGTCGAGGTGCTCATTTCGTGTCTCCGTAGAACATCGTTGTGTTGTCGGGCAAATGCGCGTGCCAATTCGAATGCTTACGTTCCCTCGGACTAGCGTGAAACCGCAGCGCGCCAGTGAAGGGAAATGCGCTGCACGCGTTCCAGCGCTTCCTCCAGCAGGTTTCTTGCGCTAACGAGCGAGAACCTTAGATATTTTCCGCCACCGGAACCGAACGCCGCTCCGGCAATTCCGGCGACGCCGGCTTCCTCGAGGAGCAACTTTTGCAGCTCTTCGGCCGAAAGTCCTGTGTCCTCGATGTTCACCCACGCGTAAAAAGCGCCGTCCGGCGGCAGGCAACGGAAGCCGGAGATGCGGTTCAGTCCGGTAACGAACAGATCGCGCCGCTTGCGGTATTCCAGAACCATGGCTTCCACGGCATTGGTGGAATCGCGCAACGCTTCGATGGCCGCAATCTGGGTAAATTCCGCGGTGCAGGTGAAGGTGTTCAGCACCAGCAAATCCATGGCGTCAATGACCCGCGTGGGAGCCACGGCGTAGCCAAGACGCCAGCCGGTCATGGCAAAGCTTTTCGAGAAACCGTCAATAATGACGGTGCGCTCCACCATGCCGGGCAGCGACCAGACCGACGTGTATTCACCGCTAAACAAAATACGCGCATAGACTTCGTCGGAAATAATCCACAGGTCGTGCTTCGCGGCGAGCTCCGCGATTTTCTGGAGAGTCGCTTCGCTGAACACCGTGCCCGTCGGATTGTTGGGCGAGTTGAAGATGATGGTGGTTGTCCGCGGCGTGATCTTTGCAGCGATTTCGTGCAGGTCCGGCTGAAACTTGTTTTTCTCGTCGAGGCTGAAGGGCACGGCCTTCGCGCCCAGCCCGCGAGCGAACGACGGGTAAATTGGGAAGCCCGGATCGGGGTAGAGCACTTCGTCGCCCGGCTCGATCAGCGCCATCATCGCCAGCGAAAGCGCCATTTTGCATCCCGGCGCGACGAGCACTTGTTCGGAAGCAACGGCCAGCCGCCGCGTGCGCTTCAGGTATTCCGCAATCGCTTCGCGCAGAGCCGCCACGCCCCGCGTGGAGCAATAGCGGTCGCGCCCGGCGGCCACCGCCGCGCGAACCGCATCCACGATCGGCGCGGCGGCATGAAAATCCGGCTCCCCCAACTCCAGATGAATGATGGAACGCCCCTGGCGTTCAAGTTCCTTGGCGCGTGAAAAAACTGCCAGCGCGCCTTCGCCGTGCAGTTGAGAAATACGCGATGCGATTCGTGTCATGGCTTCGCCCGGACGGGAATCTTATCACTTCGGCCCACGCCACGACGATGTGCCGCTCATGCGAAGGAACGGCAGCATTTCCCGCGATTGGAGACGACAAGATGCGTCATTTGGCGATCGTGAGAGGGGCGTCGTTCTTTGTCGCTTGCGGGCCTTCAAACAGGCCGCATAGCCTCACATGTCAGGAGGCCTGTTGATGAATACGGCGAAACGAATCTGGCATGTGGCATTGCTCCTGGTGATTTCCCTGGCGGGAGCCCGGTGTGCGTCCGCGCAGGGAAACCTGCAAAATGTAAAACACATCATCGTCGTTATGCAGGAAAACCATTCCTTCGACAACTACTTCGGCGCACTGGCGCACGCGCCGGGGAGCCCCTATCACCCTGGTATATTCGGCTGCCTTCCGGATGACCACAGTTGCGTGGACGGCTTGAGCTGCCTGGTCGACGCGACCGGAGAGCCCCATTGCTTTAACTCAAACCTGGATTCCAGCGGCCATCTCGTGTTTGCGTTCCACGACCCGCGCCGCTGCACCGTTCCCGATCTCAACCACTCGTGGTTTCCGGTGCATCAGGAAGCCAACTTCCTTTATCCGGACGATACGCTATTCAATACGCGCAGCGACGGCTTCGTACGAGTGAACTTTGCGACGGAACAACCCAATAATCTCGACGACACCATGGGCTTCTATACGCAAGCGGACATCCCGTTCTATTACAACCTCGCAGAGAACTTCGCCATTGACGACCGCTACTTTTCCCCGGTTCTTGGCCCGACGTTCCCCAACCGCTCTTATTTTATGGCGGCCACTTCATTTGGGCATTTGACGACGAACGAGATTTTTCCTCCTCCGGGAGGCTACAAACCAATCACCGGAACGATTTTTGACTTGCTCGACAAGAATAACGTCTCTTGGGGCGACTACTTTCAGGACGCGCCGCAGGGAGCGAGCTTTCGTTTGTTCGGCGCGACCGGGGTGGACCCGCACTTCTTTCCCCTGACCGTGTTTCTCGCGCAGGCCGCGGGAACGCCGGGATATGGTTCGCTACCGGAAGTGGCGTTCGTGGATCCAAACTTCGGGTTGTTTGGCACGCAGTCAGAAAACGACGAGCATCCCCCAACGGACATTCAGCGCGGCCAGGCTTACGTCTCTCAAGTGGTCAACGCGGTTCGCAATGGCCCGTATTGGCAGGATTCCGTAATCTTTATCACCTACGACGAGCACGGCGGGTATTACGATCACGTGGCGCCGCCGCCCGCTCGTCAGGATTTTTCTCGCACGCCCGACGGCATTTCGCCCGGTCAGTGCGCCGATTTGTCCAACCCTCCTTCCAGCGAGCAGCCTGGCGGAGGCGCTGAATGTTCGGTGAATCCGTTCAGCACAACCGATACGAGTGTGATTGATGCGGGCTTGCTCTGCCCGGAGTTCGCAGCCAATCCTACCGGCCCTTATCCTGAGAACTGCCCCAGCTTCAACCAGTACGGCTTCCGCGTCCCGCTACTGGCCATCTCGCCGTTCTCCAAGCGGCATTACGTCTCGCACACCGCAGGCGATCACACTTCGTTGCTTGCGTTTATCGAGAAGAGGTTCCTGACGACTCCAGCGCAGGAAAACGGAGATGCTCCAGTCCGGCAGCATCTTACGAAGCGCGACCAGCATGCGTCTGCGCTGGAAGATCTGTTTGACTTTGACCACTCGCCTTCGCTGAACACGCCGGTGGGTGTGGCGCTTCCGCCAACGAATGACTGCACGCCGATTACTGGCCCTGCTCCCACGCCTTGATCCACTTCACGCGTGCGGAAGAGAGGAAGCAGTTACGGGGACCTCGCGGTTGGGGGGCGCGGGGTCCTAGGAAGGGGGATCAGGATCCGCGGAGATTTGAAGCCGCAACAGCTTGGTGCGTAAACCTTCGCGGCTGATTCCCAGAATTTCGGCGGCGCGCGTGCGATTTCCCCCGGTGTGCTGGAGGACGGAGAGGATCAGTTGCTTTTCCATTTCCTGCAGCGACATGGGAGCGACGGGCGTAGCCGGCGAGGCGAGCGCGGGCTGGCCGTTGCCACGATTGCGAATTCTTTCGTTTAACAGATCTACGCCGCAGGGGACATCCGCGGTCGCCAGCGCGGCTAGCCGGGCCATTTCGCTTTCGAGTTCGCGAACATTCCCGGGAAAACTGTAGGAAATCAATGCGGACAAACAGTCCTCTGTCAGGCGTGGCACCGGCCGGCCAAAGCGCGCGGCGGCGGATCGAAGAAAATGCTCGGCGAGAAGCCGCGTGTCATGGGGCCGGTCGCGCAAGGCCGGCAAACGAAGAGTGATGGCGGACAGGCGAAAAAAAAGATCGGCACGGAATCGGCCGGCCTTCACTTCGCTCTCCAGATCACGATTGGTCGCGGCGAGGAAGCGAACATCCACCTGCTCGGTGCGCGAATTGCCAAGCCGCGTAAACTCGCCCGACTGCAGGACGCGAAGAAGATGAGGCTGCAGATCGAGCGGGAGGTCGCCGATCTCATCGAGAAAGAGTGTGCCGCGATGAGCGGCGCCGATAAAGCCGACGCGATCGCGATTGGCACCGGTGAAGGCGCCCTGCACGAATCCGAAGAGTTCCGAACCGATCAAGGTTGCGGGAATCGTGGCGCAGTTCAAGACGATGAAGGGTCCTTTAACGCGCGCGCTATGACGATAGAGGGCACGAGCGATCAACTCTTTCCCCGTTCCAGTTTCTCCTTCGATCAGAACTGGCAGATCGGTCGTCGCGATCTGACGCACGGTCTGCAGGACGCGCTCCATCTCTGGGTCCGCGGTCAAAATTCCATCGGACTGGCTGTGAGAGAGTTCTAAAGCTTCCGCGCGCCGCTGCGCCTGGCTCATAGCGACCGCGGCACGCAAGCGTGGCGCGGCCAGCGCACAGACTTCATCGAGCAAATCGCGCTGCTCTTCGCTGAAACGATTGGCAACTTCGCGATTTTCCAGATAGATCAGCGCGAAGGCTTCATCGCTGGCTACTAGAGGCGCGCACAAGACCGAGCGAAGCGAGAGCAACTGAATGCTCCGTTCCATGCTGTATGGCGCGGTCACCGCCGCATTGCCGATCAGCACGGCCTTTCCGCTTTCCATCACGGACCGCGCAATCGTGCGACTGACCACCTCTTCCGTTTGCGATAATGACTCACTCCGAAAGTTGCGTGCCGTGGTTGCGTGGAACTCTCCGGCCTCGCGCACGACCACGAATCCGCGATCGGCCCCGAGCCCTTCAATCAAAGTGTCGAGAACGCCGGAAAGGAGTTCGCCGTACTCACCTTCCTTCAGCAGCGCTCGCGAGACGCGGTAGAGAAGTCCCAGGTTTTCGGGGGACGGATTTTCTCGATTGAGAGTCATGTCAGGCTTTCGCTCGCGAATATAGCACCATTCAGCGATTCCTCGTGACCTTCGCTCGCCCCGTAGTCCCCTCTTGAAAGATGGCGGCGGAGCTGCACATTTCCCTCCCGAAGACGACACAGCGTTTGTTTTCGAGGGAGGCAACACCATGAGAAATAAGGCGCTTGCGGTTCGGTCAATTCTAAAGGTGACAGAAAATCGGGCCAAGCGGCGCCAAGTTTCTGGGCACTCGCGCTTCTCGCGTGGCCGGATCGAGAATGAGAACCTTACCCTGCAACCTGGACTTGCACGGCCGCCGCAGGTGGAGCACGCGCCTGCCGCTGCGAAGCGATTGCTTTCCTGGAAAGAGGTCGCCGGATATTTGAAGTGCAATATCCGCTCGGTGCAGCGTTGGGAACGCGGCGAAGGACTTCCCGTTCACCGTCACATTCACCAAAAGGGTTCGACGGTTTACGCCTACTCCAACGAGTTGGACGCTTGGCTGTGGAACCGCAGGCCGCTCGAATCCTCACGCCCAGCAGCTCCAAAAATCCCCACCGTTGAGACTCGGCTCTACCTTCAAGAACAAGAAGCGTATAGGTGTGGCTCGTGACTTCCCGGCCAGGCCGATTGCTAACGATTGCAACGGTGCTCCTTTCGTTGATGGGCGGCGCGTGCGGGACCGGCGTGGGAGCAGCGGGAGGCGGGAATTCGAATCCCCCACCGAGTGGCGGCGCAACGATTTCATCGGTCACCCCGCCGAACGCAAATGCGGGCGGTGCCGGCTTAGCAATTACGGTGAGCGGCGAAGGCTTCGCTTCCAATTCGACCGTGAGCTGGAATGGGACCAGCCTGATCACCACGACAATGGGCAACGGTCAGCTAGCTGCCACCGTTCCGGCGGCGGATATCGCCACGGCCGGTGCTGCCCAGATCACCGTCGTCAATCCAGGGTCTGGCGGCGGAACATCGAACCCGCTCGCTTTTGTTATTAACGGCGCAGCACCACCTCCAACTCCAGGCTTCGTCTATGTGGCGAATAGCATAGGTGTGAGCTTGACCACGGGAAATATCTCGGCCTTTTCGGTCGATCCAAATACCGGCGTTCTCGCTCCAATTCCGGGGTCGCCGTTCCCGGCGGGAGCGGAGCCAACTGCATTAACTACGGATCCGTCGGGCAAGTTTTTGTTCGAAGCCAGCAATTTAGAAAGCCCTACTCCGGTCAACGACATTTCCGCATTCACAATTAATTCTTCCACTGGCGCTCTCACTACCGTCGCCGGATCGCCTTTCCTAAGCGGAGTATCGCCGCTCTCGCTCGCTGTCGATTCCTCGGGCAAATTCCTTTTCACCGCGGACTCCGGCGGCGAGGGAAATGTCACGAATAACAGCATCTCCGAATACAGCATTAACGCCACAACCGGCGCATTGACTCCGGCCTCTCAGGCGGCCTGCCAGTCAGCGGCCCCCGCTGGTTTTGGCTTGGCCAACGCCGTCGCGACGCATCCCACCGCTGGGTTCCTCTTTGTTTCCAGCGTCAGCGGAGTCGTCTGCAGCTTCTCCATAAACGCGCAGGGCACTCTGCAGCCAGTTGCCGGGTCGCCGTTCTCCCTAGGAACGAATCCGCTCATTGATCCGCGCGGAGTGGCCATCGACCCGTTCGGCAAATATCTCTACACCGCAAACTACGAAGGGGGTGACGTTTCCGCATTCAGCATCGCGCAAGGTGGTGGCGCTCTCACTGCCGTAGCCGGTTCTCCCTTCACCCTGGGAGCTGGCGGCTTCAGTGCCTCGTGGCTTGTCGTGGATCCACTCGGTCGGTTTCTGTACGTGCTTGACTTTGACGGCGGCGTCTCGGGATTCAGCATCAATCCGAGCACCGGCGCAATTTCCATGTTGGCCGGATTTCCGATCAACCTACCGATCCAAAATCCAAAACCACTGGCAGTTGATCCCTCCGGCGAATTTCTCTATGTGGGAACGGAATTTCCGAACGTATTGCCTTCCGTCTCTTCGTACGCCATCAACGAGACCACAGGCGTGCTTACTGCGGTTCCCGGCTCGCCGTTCTCTGTTGACGGCTCGCCCCAGGCGGTGACAGTCACCCACAAGGCTCCATAATCTACGGTCGCGAATCACCGCACAAGAAACGCAACCCTCAGGCCGCCTGCCGCGGCACTTGACGCCACCATCCCCGCGGGGGAGCATGGTTTGCGGCACACAGCGCGCAACCTGCGCGGTCTGCCGTCCGTCCAATGAGTCAGGTCGCGTCCCCGTGAGGGGGTACATATGATGGCTTCCCGCAAGCACTTCCTATTCCTTTCGGTCATTTCAATATTCGCTCTTTGCATCGGCGTGCAGCCTGCGGCTGCGGATTCCAGCCACGCGCGCATCATTCGTCTGAGCCTCGTTCAAGGTGATGTACGCTTCGCTCGGGAAACGCATGGCGATCCCTTGACCGACTCGAAAGCCATTTGGGAAACCGCGGAACTGAACCTGCCCGTGCGCCAAGGCTACGTGCTTGCCACGGACAATGGCCGCGCCGAAGTGGAATTCGAGAATGGCGCCATGGCTTTCCTGAAAGAAAACACGGTCCTCGAGTTTTATGACCTGTCGCTCGAGGATGGCGCGCGCACTACGCGCCTGGTGTTGCGGCAAGGCAGCGCTTCTTTTTACGTTAATCCCGTAAGCGGCGACTATTTCAGCGTCACTGGTGGCGATTTCACCGTCGAAGCCAATCAGCGCGCAACGTTCCGGCTCGACAATTACGATGATGGCAGCAGTGTACAGGCGCTGGGCGGCCACATTTCTGTTTTGCAAAACGACAAAACTACGCCGCTTGCAAAGGGTCAATCGCTTTCCGTGAAGGCGGGTAACAATTCTTCCCTAAGCGTCGGCGCGCTTCCCGACGAGGACGATTTCGATCAATGGGTTTCCGGCCGCATTGACACTGTCAGTACGGCCACCGCCGCTTCCGCGCAATACACGAGTTCGTCTTACTATGCTCCGGGTTTTGCGGACCTCTACTCCTATGGTTCGTGGTTCTCCTGCGGCGGAAACGGATATGGATGGCGGCCCTTCGGTGTAGGCGCTAGCTGGTCACCCTTCGCGGGAGGGCAATGGATTTCGGATCCCACGTACGGATGGACGTACATGAGCTCTCAGCCGTGGGGCTGGGCGCCCTATCATTACGGTGGATGGCTCTTCGACGCGGGGTGCGGCGGCTGGTTTTACTCGCCGCCGGCGTTTTATGGAATCCCGACTAGACCCGGAAGGCACATTCCTCCCCGGATTCATCCTCCGCATCCCGTCGTCTACCGCGCGGCAACAGCAGTCTTCGTGCGTCAGAACGGTACCGTTGGAATCGTGCCCATGCACCCTCTCGATGAAAAGGGCAAAGCTCCGCTGAATCTGGAGCATGGCGTTTTCTCGGTTGCGGGAGCGCGCGTGGGCGAAGAGATCGCCACTCCGCAACGAGAACAAAAATGGGAAACGTTAAAATCTGCTCCGCGCGAAGCTCTCAAGAGCAGCGTTGTGGCCACAACGCCTCCGGCACGAGTTTCGAAGACGGTGATCGAAGGTGAATCCGGCACTCGAGTGGTTTCTCTGAACCAGGATTCTTCCATTACATACGATCCGCGCGAACACCGCTTTGTGAATGCGGAGAATGCGTCCTCCGGTGCCCGCACCAGGGAGGACAAAGCTCGCTCCGAAAACGAAAAATCAGCTTCCGGCTCTTCTGCGTCAGCCGCCGCGCCCGAACGCAATCCCGAAATTCAATCGACAGCGCGACGTGAAAGCCCGCCGCCAGCAGCACGCAATTCCGTTCCTCCGCCTGCCCCACGTTATTCCGGCGGGGAGCGCGAAAGTTCTGCGGGCAGGACCAGCAGCTCCTCTTCCAGCAACAGTAGCTCGGCCGGGCATTCGTCTTCTGCGCCTGCGGCGTCTTCGTCGCATTCTTCCGGCCATTCTCATTAGCTGGTAATCCATTCCAGGATCGAGCGGCCCTGTTGCCAGCAGGGCCGTTTTCTTTCTCAATCAGTGAAAAACCCTTCAGTAAATTTATGAAACCGGAAAAGAAACCTTTCCGTCACACTGACAGGTCCCCGATTATCTTCAGGAGGGATCCCATGAACACCCACCGTTTGCGGATTCTTTCGTTCCTCGCAATTTTTGCGATTTCGTTTTCTCTTGTGCCCTATGTCTCGGCAGCGGAAAAGCCAGACGCTCCTTTGACGCGGCTCAGTGTCGTGCAAGGAGACGTGCGCCTGTCATTCGGCGACGGAAAACATCCAAATCTCACCGAGCAATGGCAACAGGCGGAGACCGGTGTGCTCCTCGAACAAGGCGCCAGCATCGCGACGGGAGATGGCCGCGCCACAATTGAATTTGAGAGTGGCGGAAGCGTTTATCTTGCCGAGAATTCCTTGCTGCTTTTCAAACAACTCTCGCAAGACGGCGACCGCTCGATTGCGCGCATGTCGTTAGTGACGGGAAGCGCGACATTTTCGCTTAAACCGGTAAACAATCAATCCTTTTTCCTCGAAACACCGACCGACAAAATTGAGATCACCGCCCCAGACACGTACTTCGCGCGCATGGATAGTTATCTGGATGCCACAGCGATTACCCCGCAGGGAGACAAAGGAGAACACGTGGTTCGGCGTGGCTACCCGAATCTACAGATCGCCGAGGGACAAACGATGTTCTTCCAACGAGGCGACGTGCTCTGGCTTCCGCAAGAAAATCCCCCGGCCTTCCCCGTCGGTTGGCGCTTTGCAGTCTGGGTAAATGGCGAGCAACTCGACGCAGCAGCTGCGACGCTCAAGGCTTCAGGGTTCGCCTCTCTCCTTCCTGGCGGAACGGCTTTGGAAGCTCTCCCGAATCTCGATGCCGCGAAAGACCAGATCACTTCGTACGTAGAAAGCACTCAAAGACTGAATTTTCCGGTGAGCCACGTTCAACCGGCGAGTGATTGGGACAAGTGGGTCTACACCCAAGTGCGGCAAAGAGAAATCACCACGGCCGCCGCGCTGAAAGCCTCGGGGCTCTCTGCGCCAATTCCCGGACTGAATGATTTGTACGAGCACGGTACTTTTTCCCCGTGTGAGCCATACGGGACGTGCTGGGAACCGACAGAGCCAAACATGGCACGGGCAGCAGCCATTGCGCAGTCGCCTGTGCCAAACGTCCAAGCACCCGCGGCCGGCGCAGCGAACCAGGTATTCCAGCCGCAGACCGTCTCGTGGCAGCAACTCGATTGGAGATGGGGATCATGCGGCAATCCGACTTCGTCGAATATTTCGCGAGTCGCGCACTCCCCGCAGGAACTCCAGGAACTCTTGCGCCTCCGCGCGCAGGCCAGCTCGTATTCACTGCAAAATCAGACTTGGAACAATATGTCGTGTTACCGGGACGATTGGATTTTCCGGCACGGACACTACCTAAGAGTGATCCCGACCAAAACGCGTCCGGTGTGCAAGGGATGCGTGAGGACCCATCCCCCTGGGCATTGGGTGCGCGTCGGCGGCAAAGTCGGCTTTGTGCCTGCTCATCCGAAAGACGAAGCGGGCAAACCGCCTGTAAATCTCAAGCACGGCATCTTTGTTCCGCCGGCCAAGGCGGGCGAACCGGTGCTGCATGTGGACTGGGATGCGTCGCAAAAAGTGAAGATTCTGGAAAAGGCGCCGAAGGAATTTCAAGGCGCACATTCGTCTCATCTATCTGCCGCGTCCGCTCCAAACATAAAGGCGCATTTGGTGGCGGAGGCAACGCGGCCTAAGTCCCCGTCAGCGGCCAATCGCGGAAATCCCGAGATTGCGTATAACTACAAATCGCAGAAATTCATGCTGTCGGACCATTCCGCCGGGAGCGCGAAATCCAAGAGCGTCGCGGTTGGCGGCATCACGTCTCGCGGAAATGTTTCGAGCTTCGCGGGCGAGCACTCCGGCAAGTATGCGGGGGAAGTAGGGCGAAATAGCGTGCTCAGTGCCTATGCTGGAGGTGGGAGGAGTTTCGGAGGGCCCTCTTCCGGCTCGTCGTATTCGGGAGGAGGCCACGGTTCCGGGTCTTATTCCGGTGGAGGGCATAGCTCCGGTTCCGGTTCGTCCGGTTCGAGTTCGTCGGGAGGATCTTCGCACTCCTCTGGCGGAGGCGGAGGTTCGAGCGGCGGCAGCTCTGGTGGCGGAGGCGGCTCATCGAGTTCCGGCAGCAGCTCAGGCGGCGGTGGACGCTCCCATTAAATCGCTTTCGCTGTCGGGGATGTACGGCCTTATGCGACTTGGTTCATCTTGCTTGCACTGGCAGGCAATTTCTATGGACCAGTTTCGCCCCCAAGCGCTACGAAAAAGTCATTCCGGCGTACCCGACCACGGCGGTGCGATCTCCGGAAACATCCGCCGACGTGGCGTACTTCACGAGATCGGCTCTTCTCACGCCCAAAGCGTTCAGCGCCGTGAGCATTGCCACCGCAGGGCCTAATCCGCACATCGAAATCTTTTCGTTGCGGCAGGTATCGTAGAGCCCGCGCGGATCGAGCGCGAGCAATTGATCGATGGCCTTGCGATCTTTGACGCGTGTCGTCGCGTCATCTTCGTAATGGTTCAGATCGGAGGTCGTCAGCAGTAGGACATCTTCACGTTGCGCGAGAACTTGAGCCAGCGCCTCGCCAACACTCACCAGTTTTTCAAACTGCACTGTTCCCAGCGCGATGGGAACAAACCTGAAATCCGGCACGAGAATCTGCAGAAATGGCAGTTGCACCTCCAACGAATGTTCGGCGTTGTGCGCCACGCTGTCTTCGCGCAGCAACGGGCACGCCTCTCGCAACGCTAGGGCTAGCGGCTCATCAATCGCCGCGTCGCCCAAAGGCGTGCGCCAGGCGCCGCTCGATAGGCTGGCCAGCGCCTCACCTCTTGGATGATGGCGCACACCAAGGATGATGATTTTCTTCGGAAGCGCAATGCGGGCAAGCACTGCGCCCGTAACTTGGCCGGAATAGACATATCCGGCGTGGGGCACGAGGCAGGCGCTGACGCGAGCGGGCGCGAGGTCCGGCGCGATAGCAGCGTACTTGCGAACGAGTGCAGTCAGTTCAAGCGGATCGGAAGGATAGAAGCGTCCAGAAACAGCAGGCAGGCGAAGCATACTGCGGCTCCGCGAATCAGATGGGCCTGGAGGGCTTGCCCTTAATCTCCATTGCTTTCAAGGTCGCGGGATCGTAAAAGATAGTCACTTTGTCGCCGTACTGGTAGCCGCCCCGGTCAATAATCTGTTGCATTTTCGCGGATACCTTTTCGGAGAGCGGGAACGTTTGCAGAGCCATATCGTTGCCTCTCGCGCGCACAGTGATCTGGGCGATGTTGGCATGCTGCACGTAGCCTTCGAACTTGGCTAACCCGGTCGCTTTGGGCTGCGGCTTGATGGCATTAATGATGATGGGCACCGCGGTATCGACGATAATCGGGGAGATGGGGTTCTGCGCCGCGGCCGGGGAAGAAAACGCACCCGCTACGACCAGCAACAGCGGCAGTCCGAATCCAGCGGCTTTGGCGAAACTTTTCATTCCAATTCGTCCGTGGCGATTCGCAGGGACTTCAAAAACCGTACATCCTGGGGCGTCATGGCCAGCCGGGCAGCTGGCTTCTTGTCATTTTCCTCGGAAAACGACTCCTGGTCCACCTGAATTCGCAGGGACTCCAGGAACCGGCGGTCCTGCGTGGTCAGCTTGGCCGCCTCGGCCGCAGCCGCGTCCCGTTTCGCCAGCCCGATGGTCGCGTCCAGCTTGAGCACGATATCGTAGCCATGCGCGCGCACTCCCGCAATCGCACCGGTGATGCGGTCGGAGTCCGACACCGTGTCGTTGATCGCGTGTCCCAGTTCGCGCAGCAAGTTTTTCAGGTGATCGTCGAGTTGCAAGGCAGCGTCTCCCGGACATCTTCGGCCATTCTAGGCCCACGTTTAGTTGGATACAAGAGAGCATCAGTCCGTTGTCTCCAATTCGTTCACAGTACCTTCGTTCAGGTATCCCGTGACAAAAAACGGGATCGCGCCGGTCTCCGCTTCTGTGGTCCGACTGGTTTTGCGATAAGATGCTCGTATGTCTACGGCCGCAAGCGCAACTCCGCAACAAGGAGGATTCCGCCGGCTCTGGCGCGTGCTTAGGCAGCTCTTTCACGAGGTCATTGGAGCGATCTTTGCCGTCCTTGCTCTGGGCTGGTTCAACGCCGCGCTGCGCGCCTGGACGCGCGACGCCGCTCATTGGCTTGTCGGTATCGCCATCGCCATCGGCCTCTTGTTCGTGTTTTTCGCCATAACTTCGTTTCGCAAGGCGCAAAAACTCTAGCGCGTTCTAAGTGATCTTGTAGAGGCCGGGCTTCAGCCCTGCCTTTCCGTGAAGGAAGAGAACAGATATTCGTAGCGAAACTAGAGTTACTAATTTCCAGTTTCGAGTTTCCATTTTCTAATTTCAATTTTCTGATTTCCAGCACCCATGTCTGACGCCAAATCCAAGCCTGCCACTTCCGACGAACGTAAAGAAAAATTCACCACGCTTTCCGGCATTCCCATCGATCGTCTCTACACGGAGGAGAGTCTTGCGGGCTGGGATCCGGAAATCGCGCTCGGCTATCCAGGCGAGTTTCCCTATACCCGCGGCATTTATCCCACCATGTACCGCGGCCGCTTCTGGACCATGCGCCAGTACGCCGGTTTCGGTACTGCCGTCGACTCCAATCAGCGCTATCGCTATCTTTTAAGCAAAGGCCAGGCCGGCCTTTCCGTCGCGTTTGATCTGCCCACGCAAATCGGCATGGATTCGGATCATCCGCTCGCGCTCGGCGAAGTCGGCAAAGTCGGCGTTGCCATTGATTCCCTCGAAGACATGGAGACGCTCTTCGACGGCATCCCGCTCGAAAAAGTCTCCACCTCCATGACCATCAACGCCACCGCCGCGATTCTGCTCTGCCTTTATGTTGCCGTTGCGAAACGGCAGGGCGCCAGTTTGGAGAAACTCTCCGGCACCGTGCAGAACGATGTCCTGAAGGAATACATCGCCCGCGGCACATACATTTATCCCGTGCGCCCCGCGATGCGCATCGTCACGGACATTTTCGCATGGTGCCGCGACAATTTGCCCAAATGGAACACCATCTCGATTTCCGGTTATCACATTCGCGAAGCTGGCTCCACGGCGATTCAGGAAGTCGCCTTCACGCTGGCCGACGGCATTGCCTACGTCCAAGCCGCGCTCGACGCCGGGCTCAGCGTGGATGAATTCGCGCCCCAGCTCTCTTTTTTCTTCAACGCTCACAACGACCTGCTAGAGGAAATCGCCAAGTACCGCGCCGCGCGCCGCCTGTGGGCAAAAATCATGCTCGACCGTTTTCGTGCCAAGGACGAACGCTCGCTCTTGCTGCGCTTCCACGCGCAAACCGCCGGCTCTTCGCTCACCGCCCAGCAGCCGGAAAACAACATCGTCCGCGTGGCGATTCAAGCCCTCGCCGCCGTGCTCGGCGGCTGCCAATCCTTGCACACAAATTCCTTGGACGAAGCTCTCGCATTGCCTACGGAAGACGCCGCGCTCATCGCCCTGCGCACCCAGCAAATCCTGGCCAGCGAAACCGGCGTCACCAACACGGTCGATCCCGTCGCCGGCTCCTACGCCATCGAGCATCTGACCAATGAAATTGAAAAAGGCGCTCTCGCTTACATTGAAAAAATAGACGCCACGGGCGGCATGCTCCGCGCCATTGAAACCGGTTTTGTGCAGGGTGAAATCCAGAAAGCCGCGTACGATTTCCAGCGCGCCGTCGAGAAAAAAGAACAGATTGTCGTCGGCGTGAACGACTTCGTTGCTCCCATACCGGAAAATGGCGAGCGCATCATTCCTACCCTGCGCATGGACCCGGAAATGGAGCGCTCCCAGATCGCGCGCCTGAACGCTCTCCGATCCAGACGTCATGCGGGCAAAACGCAAGCCGCACTTTCCGAACTCCAGCGCCGCGCCGCCACCACCGAAAATCTCATTCCCGCCATTCTCGCCGCCGTCGAAGCCTACGCCACCGTCGGCGAAATTTCCGACGCCCTCCGCCGCGTCTTCGGCGAATACCAGGAATCCGTCGTCATCTGATGCTCGTGCGGCGTAAACAAGCTTACGAGATTCCTTGGCCGCGCCGCGTGAACACGCCCGCAGAAGCCGTCCGCTTCATCGATCACGTTGGCTTCTGTGCGCTTTTCCCCCTGAGGAATGTCGCCTTGCCGTCGCTCTACTACGCTGTGGCAAAGCGGCCCCCCACCGGCTGGGGTAAACACGCTCAACTCATCTGGAAGTGGAAAGACGAGCTGCCCAAAAAACGTCGCGCATTCTACGCAAAGTATTTCAAAGGTCGCGGTACATTCATCTCACTAAAACTCCTCCCGCATTTCCTGGCGATGCATGGAACAGGGGTCCAACCGCCTGAGGCGGAAGCCTTCTATGAAGCAGGGCGCGTCTCTCATGATGCGCTGGAACTGTGGCAAGCTTTGGCGAAGCACGGGCCGCTTGCGACGCTCGAACTTCGCCACGCCTGCAAAATGGAAACGCAGGCCGGCAACAAGCGCTTTAAGAAAGCCATGCTCGAGCTCCAAGGCTTGCTGATCGTCACGCACTCCGGCGCGGAACAGGAAACGGAAGCCTGGGCCTCAAACCGCTTCGACCTCGTCGCACGAGTTTTTCCGCAACCAGTCGCGCAAGCCGCGAAAATCTCCGCCGACGATGCGCGCACCGCCATCGCCGTGAAATACCGCACCCTGTACCCTTCCGCGTCACCCGCCCACATGGCGCGTCTCTTCGGCTGGACCAAAGCACAGGCTGTCACCGCGCTTGCGCTGTAGTAATCTTCCCTTCCGAGCCCTCTTATGAAATTGATCCTCGCTTCCGCTTCGGAACGCCGCGCCGAAATCTTGCGAGACGCCGGCTTCTCGTTCAGCATAATGTCCTCCGCCATTGACGAAACTCCCTACCCCGGCGAATCCGCCCCCGACCTCGTTCAGCGCTTGGCCTTCGCAAAGGCCGAGCTCGTCGCCGCACGCGCGGTTGCCCCAGCCATCGTCATCGGCGCCGACACCGAGGTCACTCTCGAGGGCCACATCTTCGGCAAGCCGCGTTCCACCGACGATGCCCGCCGCATGCTCGAAAAACTTTCCGGCCGCGCCCACGCCGTCGTCACCGGAGTCGCCCTCATCCGCCTTCCCGACGCCGAGCGCCTCACTTTCGTCGACTCCACGCTCGTGCATTTCGCCCCGCTCACGGAAGAAGACATCACGCGTTACCTCGCCACCGGCGAACCCCACGATAAAGCCGGCGGCTACGCCATCCAGGGACGCGCCGGCCGCTTCATCCCGCGCATCGAGGGCTGCTACTTCAACGTCGTCGGTCTGCCCCTCGCGCGCCTCCAGCACGCACTGACCGAACTCGGCTGGTCCGAAGGCTAATTTCGAAACGCATCCGGGCGGCCGCCGTTCCGACTTATAATCAACCCTCTATGGGCGGCTCCCTTTCCCAAGTCCGGCAGGATCTGTACCTGCGTCTTCATTGCATCAACGTCTTCGTTCGCGACCAGGACCGCAGCCTGCGTTTCTACCTCGACCAGCTGGGATTCCATCTGGCCTTCGACGCCCGGCTTCAGTCCGGTGACCGCTGGGTCGCCGTCGCCCCTCCCGACGGCTCCGCGATCCTCTCGCTGGTCGTCCCCAAGCCCAAGTCGCAGGAGTACAAACTCATCGGCCGCTCCACGCAGATTGTTTTCGTCACGGAAGATGTGGCCGCCAAGTTTCAGGAATGGTCGAAGCGGGGCGTTCGCTTCCAGTTTACGCCGCGCCTGAAGCGCATCAAATTTAGTCCGCAAACGCAAGTGCCGCTTGCGAGCACGCCATCGGTTCTGCTCGGGAAAGAAACGCCCATATGGGGCGGTGTCTTCACTCGCTTCCGGGATGTTGATGGAAACTCTTTTTCACTTGTGAGCTTTGATGAAGTGACGCATGCCGTCGAAGAGCAGCGCCGCACCATTGCCCAGAAGCAGGAATCCGAACGCCGCGCCTCCCAGGAACTCGAAATTGCAAAACAGGTGCAGGCCGGGCTCTTCCCGCAAACGCTGCCCCCGCTCAAAACTCTTGAATACGCAGGCGTCTGCATCCAGGCTCGCAAAGTCGGCGGCGACTACTACGACTTCCTCGATCTGGGCCGCGAACGGTTTGGCTTCGTGATTGGCGACATCTCCGGTAAAGGAATCGCCGCCGCTCTCTTGATGGCTAATTTGCAGGCCAATTTGCGCAGCCAGTGCGCCATCGCCTTTGATCAGCCGCAGCGCCTCTTGCGCTCCGTAAATCAACTCTTTTGCGACAACACCCCGGACGGTTCCTTCGCGACTTTTTTCTTCGCCGAATATGACGACTCCGCAAGCCGCTTGCGCTACGCCAATTGCGGCCATCTCCCCGCGCTCCTGCTCCGCGACGACAACACCGTGGAACGCCTCGAAGCCACCGCCACGGTGCTAGGCATCTTCAAGGATTGGGATTGCGAAATCGGCGAACACCAGCTTCGCCCGGGAGACACCCTCGCCCTCTACACCGACGGCATCACCGAATCCTACAACTCCGACGACGAGCAATTCGGCGAACAGCGCCTGATCGAGGCCTTGCAGCGTCATTGCGGACAATCTTCGCAGTGCTTGCTGGACTCCATCGTCGCCGAAGTCCAGAGTTTCAGCCCTCATGAGCAGCACGACGACATCACCCTCATCGTCGCAAAGCATCGAGGCCCCTAGCGAAATGCCAACAGTTGAAAAGCTTCGATTTGCCGTCGAGGGCGGAGTCCAAGTTTCGGCGTTGCTCTCCCGGCCCGCGAAGGCCAGCCGCCTATTGGTGCTGGCTCACGGAGCTGGGGCGGGAATGAGTCATCCTTTCATGGAGAACCTCGCGGGTGAACTGGCTAACGTGGGAGTGGCAACGCTGCGATACCAGTTCCCCTACATGGAGCAACACCGCCGCGTTCCCGACGGGCCCGCCGTGCTAACCGCAACGGTCGTCGCCGCAGTACAAGCAGCCGCGGAGGCAGCACCTGGCTTACCGTTGTTGGCGGGAGGCAAGTCCATGGGGGGACGAATGACTTCGCAAGCCGCGGCACAGCATCCCCTGGACGGCGTGCGCGGATTGGTATTCTTTGGCTTTCCGCTCCACCCGCCCAACCGCCCCGGAACGAAACGAGCGGACCACCTCGCGAAGGTTACTGCGCCCATGTTGTTCCTTCAGGGAACGCGCGACGCGCTAGCCGATCTCAGCCTGCTGCGTCCCATCTGCGCAAAGTTAGGGTCGCTGGCGACCTTGCATGTCATTGAAACAGCGGATCATTCCTTTCATATGCTAAAGAAGTCCGGAAGAAGCGACGCCGAGGTCTTGCAGGAATTAGCCGAAACGGTAGCCTCCTGGTCAAACGAAATCCGCCGAGTATCCCGCGCAGATTTTCATTGACTTCCTCGTTATTTGTTTGCTACTATAGTAAACAGGTAAAAGTGCGGCGCCTTGCTTGCGATCCAATTAAGCCCTTTAGATGCAACACTTATGAAAACCTGGGGGGGTGTTGTTAACCAGTCCAGGGGAGTTTGTCCTGAATCCGGTGAGGCAAGCGGTTGAGAATGGCCCCCGCCTCTCTTAAGAGGGCTCTAGACCGGGCCGTTGACTGCTCCACGGTCCAACAACAATCTACTGCGCAGCTCTCCCCCTCCGCACTGAAAACGGAAGACTGCTAACGGAGAACAAGAAAAGAGGCGCCCCGGTTCTCACCGGGGCGCCTCAGTTGCTTCAGGGGGTGGAAAAGCTTACGACTTCGGTTTGGCTTGCGGCTGCGTCTTGGCGTTGTGTTTCTTGTTGTAGATGTTCTTTGAAGCAGCATTCTGTTCCTTGTTGACTTGCTGCTTCTCGCCGGTGGTCAGCTTCCCGCCGTTGGCTGCGCGGTCCGCTTTCACCTGCTGGTTGATGCCCTTTTGCTGATTCTCAAGCTTGGCCGTTTCACCTGCGGTCAGTTGCCCGCTCTTGACGCCCTGAGCGATACGGTCTTGCTGGTTTTCCTGCCGCTGGCCCACTTCGCTGTTGCCGTAATGCTGAGTATTGGCGTTGTGCTTGTCGGCGTAAATCTGCTTGGACATCTGATTCTGTTGCTGATTGATCTGCGTCTTTTCAGCGCCCGTCAGCTTCCCGCCATTGGCTGCGCGGTCCGCTTTTGTTTCGCCGTTGATGGCCGCTTCCTTGGTTTCCAGGTTGGCGGTCTCGCCGGCGGTCAACTGGCCGCTCTTTACGCCTTGCGCGATGCGGTCCTGTTGATTTTCTTTGCGCTGCGCGATCGTCGGCTTCGGTTGCGTTGCCGGAGTCGCCGCAGGCGTCGGTGTTACCGGCGTCGCGGAGCTTCCGCTCTGCGACTGCGAGGACTGTGCAGGTTGATCCTGCGCCATGGCCACGCTGCCGGCCAGCAGCACCGCGGCGGGCAAGGCGCACCACTTCATCCAGGTGAATTTCATGGCTCTCTCCTTGTGTTTCTGTTCGAAGACTGCAATTCCCGGGTCACCTTGTATTACCCGATTCTCTGGAGAAAGTTGTGGCAAGGCTACTGGTCAGAAGTGCAGGTTTGCCGCATTAGGAAAGGGTTTTCCGCTACCGATTGGGCACAATGGAAACCTGTGGAGTGCGGCAAATAGAAAGGGCCCCGGCAGAGTCGGGGCCCAAAGTAAATTTATAGATTCGAGTTTCGCGAACTGCCGCGTTACTTCTTTTCTTCGGCTGGCTTTTCCGGAGTTGCGGCTGGCGGCGCTTGCGCCGGCGGAGCCGGCGGCTGCGAAGTGCCGGACATTCCATCCTTGAAGCTGCGAATGCCTTCGCCAAGCCCTTTCATCACTTCCGGAATACGCCGGCCGCCGAAGAAAATCAGCACCACGGCCAGAACGATCAGCCAATGAAAAATACTAAATTCACCCATGAACCGCCTCCACGCGCCCCCCGACCCGGTCGGGGCGCGCCAAACTAAACCCTAGCGCAGGTGAGCCTGCGCGGCAAGTCTTTGCCAATTGGGACATCTACAGGATAACACGCTCGTCGCCCGCCCGCCGCGTCACTCGCTCGCGGTCCAGATATTCGAGCAGGGGAATGGCATACTTGCGTGTAATCCCGGTCAGCTCCTTGAAAACAGGAACGGAAATCCGGTCGCCCTTAGACTTCTTATAAGCGGAAAGCTTCTCTTTCAACTGCGCCAGGGCATTGCGGTGAAAAATCAGCTCGGGTGAAACGCGCACGAGGCTCTTCTCGCGCAACAGAATTTGCAGCAACTTTTCGGCTCGTTTCGCTTCCACTTGAAGTCTCGCCAGCACTTCTTTCACAGATGGCACGGCCAAACTTGCTGACGCAAACGCTGCCTCGATTTCTTCTTTGGCCTTGGCTTCCTCGGGTTGCAAGGCGATTTCTGATCCCGCCTTCTTCACGAATTCGCCCGGCGCATCCAGTTTTTTTTGCACCACCAACTCTTCCAGCGCGGCGCGGAAGGTTTCCGCTCGCACACGCTTTCCCAAACTTGTGCGCAAGTCCTCGCGCGCGATTCCCGGCAGCAGCGGATTCTCTTTTTGAAAGCGTTCCACTTTCTCCACAATTTTCTTTCGTACGTCTTCAAACAATTTACCGGATACCAGCACCAGCGGTTCAGCCGACACCGTTTTCACACGTCCGGTCTTGGAGACTTTTTCCAGGGCCTCGCGGATTTCTTTTTCGATCCAGCCCGTTCGCGCGACGATTTCATCCCATCCCAATCCCAGCAGCGCTCGCTCCGTCATCGCCGCCAGAATTTCTTCGCGGCTCCCGCGTTCGAGTGTTTCTAGAAAACTTACTCGGCCCGTGTCCCGCAGCATGGGCCGCCGCGCCAGCGGATCCAGCACCGCGCCTCCGCCGATCGTTGCCACCGGCGAGAATTGCCGCACGATGAAGCGGTCGCCCGGCAGCGCCAACACTTCATCCTGCAACTTCAAATTGGCGAACGCGCTTCCGCCCGGAAGCAGCTCTTTCTCTTCGTGAAAAAAAACCTCCGCGATCGTTTCCGCCGTTCCCGCGTGAAAGTGTACGCGCGACCGTTGCTTCATTTTTCTCGCGGACGGCAGCAGTTCCAGCCGGACGTCGATCCGCCGCGTCTTGCGAAATTTTCCTGGTGAGGCCAGCACCATGCCGCGTTTCAGCGCGGTATGCTCGATTCCCGCAAGGTTCACGGCCGTCCGCTGGCCCGGCGTCGCGCGCTCCACCGCCTTCCCGCCGGACTGCACGCCGCGCACGCGCAGCCGTTCGCCGAGCGGAAAAAGTTCCACTTCGTCCGCTGCGCCAACACTTCCCGAAATCAGCGTGCCTGTCACCACAGACCCGAATCCTTTCATCGCAAACGCGCGATCGATTGGCAGCCGGAAATAATGTGACGAATCTTTCGTAAACGCCTTAGCCGCGGCGTCGCTCAAAGCTTTCTTCAACTCACCGAGCCCCGCTCCGGTCTTTGCGCTCACTGGCATAAGTGGCGCGCCATCGAGGAACGATCCGCGCAAAAACTCCTCGGCCTCCAGCCGCACCAGTTCCATCGTGTCAGCATCCACCAGGTCGCTCTTGGTCAGCGCCACCACCCCGCGCTTCACTCCCAGCAGCCGGCAAATATCAAAATGCTCGCGCGTCTGCGGCTTGATGGATTCGTCCGCCGCAATCACTAGCAGCAAAACGTCGATGCCCGCCGCGCCCGCCAGCATGTTACTGACGAAGCGTTCATGCCCGGGCACATCTACAAGACCGAAGCGCACGCCATTTTCTTCCAGGAAAGCGAAGCCCAGATCGATTGTGATGCCGCGCCGCTTTTCTTCGGCAAGGCGGTCCGGATGCGTGCCCGTCAGCGCCTCGACCAGCGCAGACTTGCCGTGGTCAATGTGTCCGGCCGTGCCGACGATGACGCTTTTGGTTGTCGCAGTGGACATAGTTGGAAACGCTTGCAGATATCTGCCGCTTTGGATGCTACTGGAGGAAAGAATCGGGGGTCAAACTGCGGGTGCTATTTCGCGGCGGCAATTTCGTCAACGATGGATTGGGCGGCGGCGCGCGGATCGGGCGCGGCGAGAATTGGCCTGCCAACCACAAGGAAATCGGCCCCGGCGCGAATCGCTTCGGTCGGCGTTGCCTTGCGGGCCTGGTCTTCTGATTTGGATTCCACTGTCGAATCTTTCGGGCGAACACCGGGCGTCACGATCAAAAACTCGCGGCCGCAGGCCTTGCGAATCGCTCTGGCCTCCTGCACCGAGGCGACGGCGCCGTCGACGCCTACTTTCTTGGCAAGTTGCGCCAGTTTCACGACGCGCAGTTTCGGAGCGCCACCGATTCCGACTTCCTTCATGGCTTTCTGATCCATGCTTGTCAGGATGGTCACCGCCAGCAGTCGCGGCCGGTCTGCGCCCATCGGCACGCCCGCGCTAACCGCCTGAACAGCGGCTTCCAGCATGGCCTTGCCGCCAAGCGCGTGCACATTTACCAGTTGCACTCCGGTCATGGCCGCCGAGGAAAGCACGGCACCCGCAACGGTGTTTGGTATGTCGTGGAATTTCAAGTCAAGAAAAATGCCCGGACCGAGCGCAGCGACTTCTTTAACGGCAGCGGGGCCCGCAGCCGTAAACAGCTGGTTGCCGATCTTGAACATGCCCACCAGGTCGGCAATCTGCTTCGCGAATTTCAATGCAGAGGAAAGAGAATCAAAGTCAAGAGCGACAATCAGGCTGCTTCGGGGATGGGCGTCGAAAGTCGGAGTCATATTCGACCCCGACTCCCGCGGGGTCAGTGTTTCGTCGGCAACTCGATCAATTCGAGCCGGACCTGGCTCACGCCGGAATGGATTAGACCGATTTTCCGGGCGACACGATAGGATACATCAATTTCGCGCCCTTCTTGATAGGGACCCCGGTCATTGATACGTACGAGTTCGAACTTGCCACTACGGGGGTTCACAACCCGGACCAGCGAACCGAAAGGCAGGTTCGGGTGCGCTGCCGTCAGGGCTTCGGAGTCGAAATGCTCTCCGTTGGCGGTCTTGCGCCCGTTAAACCCCGGGCCATACCAGCTGGCGTTACCCACCCAGGTCTTGATCGGCTTTACCGGTTGACTCAGATGCGCTACGAGGGGGGCCTCCATCGCCGGGGCGATGAGAAACATAAGAAGCACCCAACGAAGAGCAGCCCAACTCATTAGAAGTCGATGTCTCATAGTGTGTTCTTTGTGCTACGTCGATCCCAAAAAGTGTAGCAAAAAAGAGTCGTTATGTCAACCATTTTCTGCTAGAAATTTGTCCATTATCTCATTCAAAGTAAACGTCTTAGCATCAGAAAGCACTCTCTCAAGTCCCTCGACAAGTCGCTGACTGGCCTTAGGGTCAGCAAAGCTGGCCGTCCCGACCTGTACTGCCGAGGCACCTACAGAGAGGTATTCAAGCACGTCCGCGACCGTCTCGACGCCTCCGAGGCCAATAATTGGTGTCTTGACCGCCTTCCGCGTTTCCCAGACGAGCTTCAAAGTAATGGGTTTAATGGCCGGGCCGGAAAGACCCCCGGTTGGGTTCCCCAGGCGGGATTTCCCCGAGCGGAAATCGATGGCCATTGCTGGATAAGTGTTTGCCACGGTCAAGGCATCTGCCCCGGCTTCCTCCGCAGCCCGGGCTATAAGTCCAATGTCTGTAACAAGGGGGGAGAGCTTGACCCACAGGGGCCTCTTGGAGGCGGCTTTC
The DNA here is from genome assembly GCA_013289835.1 of Acidobacteriota bacterium. Taxonomy (GTDB): domain Bacteria; phylum Acidobacteriota; class Terriglobia; order Acidiferrales; family UBA7541; genus Acidiferrum. The sequence continues at coordinate 33,217 of JABCZG010000006.1, forward strand.
CGGGTTGCCCCGACCACTTCCTTTACGAGGAGGGGGTCGCTCCCGAACTGCATACCCCCACATTTGACGTTGGGGCAGGAGATGTTCAGTTCATACCCCGCCAGCCCGTCGGCGTCTTCCAGGACCCGGAGCACCTCGACGTAGTCCTCGATGGTGTAGCCGAAGACGTTGGCGATCACCGCCGTATCGAAATTTCGCAGTACCGGGAGTTTTTCGGCTACAAAGGCCTTCACCCCGACATTCTGCAGGCCGACGGCATTGAGCATACCTGCGGCAGTGGGGTAAAGCCGGGGAGCGGAGGCACCTTCGATGGGTTCGCGGGAAAGGCCTTTCGTAACAAATCCGCCGAGGCGATTCAGGTCAACGAGGTGGGCGAATTCGAGGCCGTATCCGAATGTACCGCTGGCCGCGAGAATAGGATTCCGCAGGCGCAGCGCGCCAATTTTTACGCTTAGGTCAACGGCGCCAGCGGAGCTCACTTCGCAGAAAAGAATAACACGAAGCTGTTTCTACTTTGCGCATAATCTGACAGCCAATCCGATTTCGTCTTGCGAACTTAGTCTTGGAGACTTTGTGCGCTGAGACGCGCCAGCGTACAATACGTCTGGACTCAAAACTAAAAGCAAGGTCCCCAATCGATGCGGCCGGTGCGATCCGATTCAGCGACGAAACGCTTCTTCCTTTATTTGACCGTGCTTTTCTTCCTAGTTCCTCTCGCGGCGACTGCGCAGAACAATCCGGCAACCTCGACGGTGAAGCCCGGAGCGTGGTCCGGCATTTTGGTATCCAGTGCGTGCAACGCGGATGAAGCGTTTGCCGAATCTCCAGAGTGCATGAAGACTGTGCCGGGAGCGAAGTTCGCGCTGTATGACGATACGAACAGAGTGATGTATGGCCTGGAGCCGCAGGAAGCGATAACCGCTCACCTCGGAGAGACCGTAACTGTCCGCGGGGCACTCGATGACGATACGATTCGGATTTCTTCCGTCGAGGTAATGTCCATCGGACTCGCGGTCGGGCAGAAGGCGCCCGCGTTTTCGGCGCGCGACCAGTTTGGCAAGGTGCAAACTCTGGAGAGCTTGAAGGGTTCGAACGGCACGGTCCTTCTTTTTTTCCGTTCCGCGGACTGGTGACCGTTCTGCAAAGGGCAGCTGGTCCAGCTGCAAAGCGCGTATGCGCGATTCGAAAAGCAAAGCGTCAAGCTGGCAGCCATCAGTTACGACTCGGAAGAGATCCTAAAATATTTTGCCGAGCGCCACAAGATCGAATACCCGATGCTTGCGGATCCGGACTCCAAGACCATCAAAGCGTATGGTGTTTTTAACGCCGAGGCCACGGGGATGCAGAAAGGCTTTGCCCGCCCCGGATATTTTTTCATCGATCCGAGCGGCGTCATCCGAGAAAAATTCTTCGAAGCGAAATACCGCGAGCGGCTGACCGGCAATAGCATAATCGCCAAGCTTTTCCCGGAGCTGGGCCAGGAAGTCACGGAGACGGTGGAAGCGCCGCATCTTCAACTGGCTCTGGAACAATCCGATCCTGTCGGTGTTCCCGGCACTCGCATCACCCTCGTCGCCGAAGTGCGGCTGCCTCCGGATGTGCACGTGTATGCGCCGGGCACGCAGGGTTACAAGACCATAAGGCTTGTGCTCGACTCCATTCCTCAACTGGAATTCAAACCGGTCGTTTACCCCATGTCCAAAACCCTCTTTTTGCCCGCAATCAAAGAGCAAGTGCCCGTCTTTGAGGGAACGTTTCGCATCAGCCAGGATGTGCGAGTGAACTCTGGCTCGGAGTTCTGGGGTTCGCTGGGGAAGGATGGGAAGCTCTTCACGATTACGGGAAAGCTTGAATACCAGGCTTGCGACAAAACCATCTGCTTCTTGCCAACCTCTGTTCCGGTCAAATGGCAACTGCAAGTGTTTCCCCTAGATAGGACGCGGGCCCCCGTGGAAATTCGACACAAATAGCCCGGCCGATTTATAGCTGCACAACTACTCGTTGCGGAACCAGCCCAAATTTTCCAGGAGCTAAAGAGCGTCTCAGGGCTTTGTGTTTGGAGCCGACGCCGCTGCGGGGTTTGTGCGCGTGGACGGAAATGGAGCGCGCGCCTGGGCGGGTTTCGTGAGCGCTTCGGCGAGGACGTGGCCATCGCGCGATGCCAACGTGATTCCGCAGAGCGCGGCGAAGGTCGGGGCGATGTCCGCAGGCGTGACGGATTGGAAGTATTGGCCCGGTTGAATTCCAAAACCCATCAGCAGAATGGGGACGTGCTGATCGTAGTTGTAAGGCACGCCGTGGCCGGTGCCGTAAGAGCGCTGCTTTCCGATGGGCGTGCCATCGAGCAGCCAATACGGTTTTGGCAGGATGAATAGATCGCCGCTGCGTCCGGAGAAATAACTGTTCGCGAAGGCGCGGAGCGAGGGGCTCTGCGTGGCGGGACGGTCACGCAATTCTTCGGCGCGGTAGACCACTTCGACGCCGGAAACCGTTCGAATCGCATCGAGCACTGCGCTCATGGCATTTGCATCGGCCTTCAGTTTCTCGTAAACGCCGGGCGCAAAATAGATGTCGCTGCCGGTAATGCGGGCAACCGCAGCCTTTCCGTAATTGAAGGGTTCGAGAGCCTTCTCGATGTGCTCCTGCACATCGGGCAAATGCAGGACTCCCGCGTCTGCGCCGGTCGTTTGCATGTCTTCCGGGATGGGCACGACGCCGTGGTCGCCCGTCAGAGCAACTACATAATTTCCGCGGCCTACTTTTTCATCCAAGTGCACAAAAAGTTCGCCGAGATCCTTATCCAACCGCACAAGAATGTCCTGGATTTCGCGGCTGCGCGGCCCGAATGCATGCCCGACGTAATCCACCGAAGAGTAGCTTACGGCGAGAAAATCAGTTCCGGCAGCTTTGCCCAGATTCAACCCGTCCACTGCTTTTTCAGCAAGCTCGGTCAAGGCGGTGTCGGCATAGGGGCTGGAGGCCCACTGTTCGTAGAACGCGCTGTCCGGTTCACCTACGCCTGTTTTTCCGCGAAGCGGATGGGGAAACGTAAGATCCCAACCGTCGGGAGGCACAGCCCCGAGAGCTTTCTCGCCATACCAATAGGCGTTTTCGGGGAGTGAAAGCGACCAAGTCTTGCCGAAGTCTGCTTTTGCGGGGTGCGACTTCGCCTGTTCCTCCATGAATGGCAGCGTGCCGTAGGCGTTCGACGTGACCCAGGCACCGCCGTCGAACCACGTGGCGGCATCGGCTTTGTGTCCCGCCATGATGATGGCCGCACGAGCTTTCAACGAAAACGTTACGATACGTGTTGTGCCGCTGGTCTGAAATTTCAATTCCTCGGCGAACGAGGGCACGGCCATCCGCCACGCGGTGTCGGCGCCTTTCGGAGTCGCGCCGGCATAGCCGATATTCTTCGCATTAGGATCGGCCGTGCAGGTAACCATTTTTTGTTCCTTGCGGTCCCACCAGGCGTTGGCGACCATGCCGTGGGTCGACGGGAATGCTCCGGTTGAGACGGTTGCGTGTCCCACGCAGGTTTCCGTGGCGGCGTAAGGATAAGCCGCGTCGCGGAACCACGCGCCTTCTTTAACGAGCCGCTTGAGGCCGCCGGTCCACTGCGCCTGAAATTTGTCCACGTAGTCGCCGCGCATCTGGTCGACGACCAGGAGCACGACCAGTTTGGGCTTGGCGGACGCTTGCGACGACTTAGGGGCCACCGCGCGGGGCGGAGCGGCCGGGATGGTAGCAGCGAGAAATAATGCCGCCGCCGTCGTCCCGCGCCGCAAGCTACTGAGCTTCCAAGAGAATCTGTTCGAAGCCATAGGCAACGCCGCCTCCCAAATCCGCCCAAGAGTCTACTACGACCCAGTTACGGCCCGATGACGCGGACACGATTGACCGCGGCGCGGTCAGGGATGATAGGATTACCCGACCATGCGCATCGTTGAAAAAGCACAATTGATGTCCGCGCCGGAAATCGACCGCACGTTGCAGCGATTGGCCCATGAAATCGTGGAAAAAAGCGGCGGCACCAAGCATCTCGCCCTGATCGGCATCGTGCGCCGCGGGGTGCCGCTGGCGCAGCGCATTGCTCAGGCCATGCGCGGAATTGACGGCGTGGAAGTGCCCGTCGGCGTGCTCGACATTACGCTTTACCGCGATGACCTTTCGAAAGTTGCACCGCAAGCGGTTCTACGCTCTTCGGACATTCCTTTTGGCGTGGATAATATGGACCTCGTGCTTGTGGACGACGTCCTCTACACTGGGCGCACCATTCGCGCCGCCATGAACGGGCTCTTCGACCTTGGGCGGCCGAAGCGCGTTTCACTGTGCGTGCTGGTGGACCGCGGGCACCGCGAAATGCCCATTGAATCGCAGTACACCGGCCGCACGGTGCAAACCAGCGACACGGAAATCATCGAAGTGCGGCTGCGCGAAATTGATAAGGAAGAGCGCGTCGTGCTGGTGGATCGCGTGGAGTAGTTTTGGTTTCGCAAAGAGAATTGCCGCATCCAGGATCTGAGAAGGGACATTGACTCACCGTTTTCGCGACCTGCTGGCTCTCGAACCGCTCTCCGCGGACGAACTTACCTTTCTTCTGGATCAGAGCAAACCGTTTCAGGAAATTCAGCGGCACTCGCTGAAAAAGCTGGCGACGCTGCGTGGCAAAACCGTGGCGCTGGCGTTTTTCGAAACTTCCACGCGCACACGCATCAGCTTCGGGACCGCGGCGTCGCGCCTTGGCGCGGATACAATGAATCTGCAGGCGGAAGCGTCCAGCCTGAAAAAGGGCGAGACGCTGCTGGACACGGTTTTCAACTTGAACGCGATGAAACCGGATTGCCTGGTGATGCGGCATGCAGCTTCCGGCGCGCCCGATTACGCCTCGCGGCACCTGGACATTCCGGTGGTGAACGCGGGAGACGGCACGCACGAACATCCATCGCAGGGATTGCTGGACGCGCTGACGATCCGCGACCGGCTCGGAACAATCAAGGATTTGAACGTCACCATCCTGGGCGACATTCTGCACAGCCGCGTGGCACGTTCGAACATTCATCTGCTTGGAAAATTCGGATGCCGGTTCACGCTGTGCGGTCCGGCGATGTGGGTTCCGCGCGAATTGGAAAAAATCGCTCCGGGCACTCCGATTCGCTGCGTTTACAGGATCGAAGAGGCGCTCTCGGGCGCGGACGTCATTATCATGCTGCGCGTGCAGACAGAACGGCTGAATGATCCACCGCTTTCCGCGAACGATTACATCATGCTCTACCAACTGAACGCCGAGCGCCTGCGTCTCGCCAATCCAGAAGCGATCGTGCTTCATCCGGGTCCTATCAATCGTGGCATTGAAATCACCCCCGAAGTTGCCGATGGGCCGCGGTCGTGCGTGCTCGAGCAAGTTACCAATGGGGTGGCGGTCCGCATGGCGATTCTGTATTTGCTCGTCCACGGCTCTACGGAAACGGACACGCATCCCGCGCTGGAAGTGAAACCCAAGGAATCCACTCATGCTTCTGATTAAGAATGGGCTGGTTGTTGATCCAGCGACTAAAAGGGAAGCCGCGCTCGATATATTGCTGGACGGGGAAAAAATCAAAGAGGTCGCGCCGATGGGAAAGATTGCGGCGCCGGCGGACGTGGAAGTATTTGACGCGACGGGACTGATCGTCGCGCCGGGATTCATCGACCTTCACGCGCATCTCCGCGAACCGGGGCATGAATCTTCCGAAACCATCGAGACAGGTACGAAGGCGGCGGCGCGCGGCGGCTTTACGGCTGTTTGCTGCATGCCGAATACAAAGCCGGTCAACGACAACGCCTCGGTGACGCGTTTCATCCTCGACCGTGCGAAGGCCGCCGCCAGCGTGCGCGTCTGGCCGATCGGGGCGGCGTCGGTGGAAAGCAAAGGCGAAGCGATTGGGGAAATCGCGGGGATGAAAGATGCGGGAATCGTGGCCGTCTCCGATGATGGAAAACCGATTGCCACGGCGAAGCTGGCGCGGCAGGTGATGGATTATTGCCGGTCGCTGGATCTTCCGGTGATTGAGCACTCGGAGGACGTTTCGCTGGCGGCAGGCGCGGTGATGCACGAGGGAGTGACCTCGACGAGGCTGGGATTGCGCGGCATGCCAGCGGCGGCGGAGTCGGTTTGCGTGGCGCGCGATGTGCAACTCGCGGAGTTAACCGGGGCGCGGCTGCACGTGGCGCATCTTTCGGCGGAAGCCTCGCTCGAACAGGTGCGCTGGGCCAAGTCGCGCGGTTTGCGGGTAACGTGCGAAGTTACTCCGCACCATTTCACTTTGATTGATGAAGATGTGCAGTACGATTCAAGATTCAAAATGAATCCGCCGCTGGCGGCTCGCGAAGACCGCGAAGCGCTGCTCGCTGGATTGGCAGATGGAACCGTGGACGCGATCGCCACGGATCATGCGCCGCACGAGCCGGCGTTGAAAGACGTGGAATTCGACCGCGCGCCGTTTGGAATTCTCGGTTTCGAAACGGCCCTAGCTTTGGCGCTGGAGCAGCTGGTGCATAGCGGCCGGATTTCGTTGATGAGGATGGTCGAGCTTTTTACGACTGGGCCAGCGCGGGTGCTTGGGATGGAACGCAAGATCGCCGCCGGCCACCCGGGCGACTTGACGATTTTCACGGCCGATCAGCCTTGGACATACAGTGTAAAGAAGTCCGCGAGCAAATCGCGCAACTCGCCCTTCGACGGGCGGGCGTTTAAGGGTGGAGCGATGGCCACCATCGTCGCGGGCCGCATAGTCTACAGAGTTTGATTTTGGTTTTCGATCTTTCGCCAGTAGCTAAATGCCTGCTCATTTCAGCGAAACTATGCTGAACCTCGTATGGACGAACGTGGTTCTGCCTGACTAACAACTAAAAGCTAATGACTGACAACTTCCCTCAGTGGGCGGTGGGTTCGGCGGCGGGATGCATGCCGTGTTGGGGAACTTCGTGGATGCCGCGGGCAGGCGGCTCGATCTTCTGGCGGAAGAAATGATCCAGCGGGAGACGGCCTTTTCCAACGGCGTAAGCTTTTTCAATGGCTTTCGTTACATAGACCTTGGAAAGCGTGGCGGCTTCCAGCAATCCGCGGCCGGCGGCTAGCTGCGCGGTAAGCGCGGAAGCGAAGGTGCAGCCCGTTCCGTGGAGATGATCCTCGTTGGTCTTTTCGCCGGCCAGCGCGATCATCTCGGTCCCGTCGAAAAGCACGTCGGTGGTGCGCTCCATGTGGCCGCCCTTGACGATTACGGCGCGCGCGCCCATTTCCACAATTTTGCGCGCGGCGGCTTCCATGTCGGCAATATCCTTGATCATCAGCCCGGTTAGAATTTCGGCTTCCGGCACGTTCGGGGTGATGACGCTGGCGCGTTTCAGCAGCTCCGTTGCGACAAACTTGATGCCACCGGGATCGAGCAGCTCGCCGCCGCTCGAGGATTTCATCACCGGGTCATGCACCACGTGCGCAAATTTGTGCGCATCGAGGAATTCCGCTACCACGACCGCGTTCCCGCGGTTGCCGAGCATTCCGATTTTTACCGCGGCGATGTCGCAATCGTTTACGAGCGCATCGAGCTGCGCGCGCAATTCCGCGCTGGGCGTGTTGTGCACAGTCTGAACGCCCTGGGTGTTTTGCACAGTGAGAGAGGTGATCGCGGCAACGCCGTAGCAGCCGTGCGCGGCGAAGGTTTTTAAGTCAGCGGCAGTGCCGGCGCCGCAAGAAGGATCGAAGCCCGCGATCGAAAGCAGGATCGGCGGCGCTGGGTGGCTGTGTCCGTTCGTGCCCATCGTTTTTTCTTGCTCCAACGACGAAAATAGCCGGTCGCGTCAGGCCGACGCACCGGCAACTGCGAATGTACGCGCGCTGAATGTTCAGCGCAAGAAAAAAATTGAGCTACTCACCACCGACATGTGAGAATACCACTCCAGGTACGACCCTTCCTGCGTGGATGTTGCCTACGTCAACCAAGAGGAGTGAAAAATGAAAAATCTGATGGCCGGCTTCCTTCTGCTTCTGCTTGCCACCACCTCAGGCGCCCAATCCAAGGCGGACGAAGAAGCCGTGCGCAATCTACCGCGGGCTTTCTGCGAAGCTTGGGCGAAGCATGACGGCCACCAGCTGGCGAAAATCATGGCGGAAGACGTTGATTTTGTGACCGTTGCCACGACGTACCTGCACGGCCGGTCCGACTTCGAGAAATTTCACGTGCGATTACTCAGTGGGCGCTTCAAGGAGTCCGTGAACACGCCGCTCCAGACGACGGTGCGTTTCCTGCGTCCAGATATGACCGTCGTTCATTGGAGCTGGAAGATCGAGGGTGATAAGAATCCTGATGGGACACCGCGCCAGCCACGTTACGGGATGATGACCATGGTCGCACAAAAACGGAGTGGCACTTGGCTTGTCGTCGTCGCGCAGAATACCAACGCCATTCTGGGTTTACCTCCGGAACTCCAAGACATAAAGACGCCAATCGCGATCCCAGGAACCGCGCCAGAGTCCCGATAATTGCCTCAGCCTAATGTCACTTACGGGAAGAGGCCGCGGACGAGAGTGGCTTCGGCGACGCGGCCGACGGCAAGGATCATGGCGCCGGCGCGCGGCGGGACGTGATGCTTGCGCATGGTATCCACCATTTCGTGGAACGCGCGCACGATGATTTTCTGCAGGCGCGCATTGACTTCATCCACGTCCCACATGAGTCCTTCCTGGTTCTGCACCCATTCGAAGTAACTCACGGTGACGCCGCCGGCGTTCGCGAGGACGTCGGGCAGGACGGTGATCCCGCGGCGCGCCAGAATTTCATCGGCGTGCGGGGTGGTGGGCCCGTTGGCGGCTTCCGCAACGATGCGCGCCTTCACGGCCTCCGCGTTTTGGAGGGTGATGACGTTTTCGAGCGCGGCAGGGATCAAGATGTCGCACTTCATGGTCAGCAGATCGTCGTTGGTAATGCGCGAGGCGCCGGGCATGCCGACAACCGTCCCGGAGCGCTCCTTGTAGCGAATGGCCTTGATGGGATCGATGCCGCGTGAATTGGTCACGCCGCCGCGGGTGTCGCTGAGGGCGACGATTTTTGCTTTCTTTTCCGCGAACAGCCGAGCCGCGGTCGCGCCGGCGTTGCCAAAACCCTGAATCGCGACGGTGGCGCCTCGCAGCGAAATCTTCTTCAGCTTGCAGGCCTCTTCCACCACATAGAGCAGCCCGCGCGCCGTGGCCTCGCCACGCCCCTCGGAACCGCCGACGGAAACGGGCTTGCCGGTGACGACGCCGTGCGCGGAATGGCCCACGGTCATGGCGTACGTATCCATGATCCACGCCATGGTCTGCGCGTCGGTGTAAACATCTGGCGCCGGAATATCCTGCGAGGGTCCGATGATAGGCAGAATCTCGCTGGCGTAGCGCCGCGTCATGCGCTCGAGCTCGCTCTTGGACATGCGCTTCGGATCGCAGATAACGCCGCCCTTGGCCCCGCCGAACGGTACGTTGACGGTCGCGGTCTTCCAGGTCATCCACATCGCCAGAGCTTTTACTTCGTCGAGCGTGACATTGGGATGAAAACGGATTCCGCCTTTGCCCGGACCGCGCGACACGTTGTGCTGCACGCGGTAGCCGGCGAACACTTTCACCTGGCCGTTGTCCATTTTTGTCGGCAGGGAAACTTCTAGTACGCGCTTCGGGGTGCGCAGAATCTGCCGCAGACCCGGGTCCAGCTTCAAAAACTCCGCTGCCATGTCGAACTGAATCTGGGAGATGCGGAATGGATTCAAGTCCTCGCGCGGAGCGATCCGCGGCACCAGGGGAGGTGTGCCTAACTGTCGTGTCGGGGCTGTGGGCTTTGCGACCGTGGCCATTGGCGTCGGTCCTTTCATCAACTCGATTTTTCTAAAAACTTCCTTACGTCACTCGGCCCAAGATCTAAAACCTTCTGCGCTGGGAACTCACCCATTCGCCGCATACTTTTTCGTTTCACCAGCATACGCATCGCGGCAAGCGACGGAGCAGAAGTGCACGAACTCGCCGGCTTCGCGCAGCGGGATGGACAGCGTTTCGTCCACGTGCATGCCGCAGACAGGGTCGCGCACCAGTCGGCGTGCTGCTATCGGCATCTGAGTTCCACTTGGTGCATCCGCCGATTGCGGCGACGGAGGGTTTGCATCCCGGAACATCGCGGCGACTAGATGGCGCAACAGCCGGAAGCCCCAAGAAACAATCAGCAACCAGAATAGAAAACGCACAACGCGAGCGAGAAAGTTCATCATTCAAGTGTCTGCCAGACGGGTTGATTGGCAAAACTCCCTCAAACCGCCGTGAAGCGAGTGTATGCAAGGCGAAAAGGGCGCGTCAAACGAAAAGGTGTGATTTCAACGGGTTGCGAGACGAATTGTTTGCTGCCTATCTCGGCAAAATGGGACGAAACCAACCATAAGTCTTTTAAATACAACATCTTGAGTGGATATGGGTGCCACGGATACTCATTTACAGGAAAAGTACAAGTTCGCCCTCGAAAGGATGCCAAGCCACTAAGAAGATGCGGGAATCCGATCGATGCCCATGTATGGGCGCAGGACTTCCGGGACGAGAATTGAGCCGTCTGCCTGTTGATAATTCTCGACGACAGCGATCCACGTTCTTCCGACGGCGAGGCCGGAACCGTTCAATGTGTGTACAAACTCACTTTTGCCGCCGCCCTTGGGTTTGAAGCGGATGCTGGCGCGCCGCGCCTGGAAGGCTTCGCAATTCGAGCAGGAAGAAATTTCCCGGAATTCACTACTGGAAGGCAGCCAGACTTCCAGGTCGTATGTTTTGGCGGAAGCAAATCCCATGTCGCCGGTGCTGAGCAGCACGGTGCGATAGTGCAAGCCGAGTTTTTGCAGAATGGCCTCGGCATTGCGAACCAACGCCTCGTGCTCTTCGTAGCTTTTATCCGGATGCGTAAATTTGAAGAGTTCAACCTTCTGGAACTGATGCTGCCGTAATATACCGCGCGTGTCTTTGCCGGCTGCGCCGGCTTCCGAACGGAAGCAGGCGGTCCACGCAGTCACGTGGATGGGTAGCTTTTCTTCGGGAATGGTTTCGTCGCGATAGAGATTGTGCAGTTCGACTTCGGACGTAGGCGTCAGCCAGAAATCGGTGTTCTCGAGCTTGAAAAGATCGCCAGCAAATTTCGGCAATTGGCCCGCGCCCATCAGCGACGCACTGTTCACCAGAAAAGGCGGGAGAATTTCCGTATAGCCGTGCTCGCGCGTGTGTACATCCAGGAAAAAATTCGCGAGCGCGCGCTCCAGCCGCGCGCCCCAGCCTTTGTAAACGGCAAAGCGCGCTCCCGTAATTTTCGTAGCAGCGGCAAGATCAAGGATGCCTGCGCGCTCACCGACTTCCCAGTGCGGTTTCGGCGTGAATTCAAACTTGGGTGGCGTACCCCAGCGGCGGACTTCCACATTGTCTGCGGCGCTCGTACCCACGGGCACGCTGGAATGCGGGACGTTGGGCAGCGTCAGAAGAAGGTCGCGCTGCCGTGCATCCAACTCTTCGATACGTTCGTCGGAACGCTTGATGTTCTCGGAAACCTGCTTCATCTCCGCGATTAACGCGTCGGCGCTTTGCTTTTCCTTTTTGAGGCGCGCAATCTCATCGCTGGCTTTATTGCGCTGTGCTTTGCGCTGCTCGTTTGCGGTGATCAGCTCGCGGCGCTCTTTGTCGAGCGCCCGGAAGGCATCCAAATCGAGCGCCATGTTGCGCTTCTTCGCCATGTCGGCGAAGACCTCGAGGTGGTCACGGAAATAGTTGAGGTCATGCATAGTCTGAAAAGGATACCGTAATCCGCGGAACGCTTGTAGCGCCAGGTTGGCGTTACGAATTGCGAGAAGAAAAGTTGCGCCTAGGCGCGCGGAACTTCGCTCATCAACGCCAGCAGGTTGCCTTCGCTGTCGCGGAAGAACGTCATCCAAAGATCGTACTTCGGCATTGGCGCGATGATGTGCGGTGCATCCTCAAATTTGGCCCCCGCCCCCTTGAGTCGGCCGTACGCCGCCTGAATGTCGCCAACCTGGAAATAAAGGATCGAGCTTGGGTGGTCGAACTCCGGTTTCTCCGGCTTGTCCAGCATCAGCCGCACTCCGCCACAATCGAAGAAAGACAACTGGCCGGCGCGGAACAGATGCGGCAATCCCAGCACGTCGCGATAGAATGCCGTGGCACGATCCACGTCGTGCGCGTTGATGGCAATTTGCCCGATGCGCGCCAGGGTTGAACTGTCTTGCGTGTTCATCGCTATTTACCTCCGGGAGAAGATTAGTTAGCATAGCTAACTAAATTCTATGGCCGATGTCAAGTCCAAAAATATGGCCCCTCGCGATGCCGCGGCGATCGCCGACCGCCTGCATTCCGCCGCGATTCACCTGCTCCGGAAGCTGCGCGTGCGCGACCGCGAAAGCGGTGTTGGCCCGGCGCAGCTTTCCGCCCTGTCCGTTTTGGTTTTTGGCGGGGCGCGATCGCTTGGCGAGCTTGCCGATGCCGAACAGGTGCGGCCTCCGACGATGAGCCGGATCGTTGCCGGGCTTCAACGCTCTGGGTTGGTGCGGCGTCTTCCAACGGAGGACGGAAGGCGGGTGCGCCTCGAAGCCAGCGCCAAAGGCACCAAGATCCTGCAAGAAGGACGAAAGCGGCGCGTGGAATCGCTGGCGAAAGCGCTGTCTTCACTTTCCGAAAACGAACAAAAGCATTTGGCGGAGCTAGTGGATCTTCTTCAACAGATCATCCCAAAACTTTAGCGTGCCTTGATAAGTTGAAGTGAATTGCGCCAAGCGTTGGACATTTTGCTGGCGCGATGAGTTGCATATCAGCCGGATCAAGGCGAGAGCAGGGAAGCGGGTGAAGGCGCGCAAGTACTTCCGTACCAAAGAACATGAAATCGGCGGGGAGGGAAGTACTGGCCAGAATGAACCCTGCGCGCTATAGACCGAATATGCGCTGGCACGCAAACTGGGCGAGTAATCGGGAGTTGGTTGAACTTCTGGAGTATTACGCTGGTTCTGACCTGTCTGCTCCTGTGTGTCGTTCTGCTGCTCGCGAGCGCAGCAGAACGGCCGGAAGACCCCAACTGACTTCAGGTTACAGTACCCTCCATCCCCACGCCCGAGCGGCCGCTCCCCCCAGCGGCCGCTCACTTTTTTAGGCACAAAAAAAGCTCCGGTACTAAGACCGGAGCCACTCGCGGGAGCCTTGGGCCAACCACCGATTTTCAGGACAGGTAGGACCAGCAGACAACTTAGAACCAAAATGAAAAAGGGGGCTGGTGCAAGCCCCCTTTTTTCTCAATTGACGCCCCAAAACCGGTCACCGAGTCGAGGTTCGGTTCCGGCCACCCCGGGAAGCCAATCTTATGTGTTGCCAGTTAGAGAGCAAACCGTATGCCAGCAAACCCAAATCGGGCTGGAAACAAGCAGCGCGCTGAAAGCACACAAGTTAGGCATGGATGTAACGCAAAATCCCGATGTTGCGGAGCGAAAGTCTACAAAATCTCACAGATAATTCGTCAGCGTTCTACATTCTTTGGGAGCACATTGAGGAAAAACGCACCGTGGTTGTCTGGAACAATCGCTACAAACAGCGATCTTGGCGCTGTCCGATTTCGGAATAAACACGAATTACAATATCGTTATTCCAAATCCTGCCTCAAAGCAGATTTCGAGGATTCGTACCGTTCTGATCGAGTGCCTCTCCATCCAAAACTCGTCGAAGCTTATGAAGCATCGCCTCATGCGCTGAGGGAAGAGTTCAGCGCAAGACCGCGACGATAACGTCGCCAGAGCATTCTCACCGGGAGGAACAAAACAACCATCCAGAGCAGCGCCGCAGGCCCCGACTCCGCCAGAAAAAGAACGAGCGCCAGCGCGCTTTCGAAGGCATTGCGGAAACCGTTCACGGATGCATTGCGAACTTGAGTCGCAACCGAGGGCGCCGGTGAACTGAGCTGCGCTTTGTACTCTTCGGCAAGCTTCAGATCGATGGTGGCAAACTCCACGCGGTGCTCGAGCGTCTGTTGCTCGGCTTCCATCTGCTCGATCTCGCCGCGCACCCGGGCGGATTCCTTTTCCACTTCAAGAATATCCACGATCTTTCCACCGCGCTGCTGAAGCACTTCACCAAGTCGTGTCTCAGTGTTGCGAGAATTCTTCAGCCGTGCGATCAAATCCGAATGCTGCTGCGTGACCTCTTCACCGGCCTGTGACTCCTGAGTGACGCGACCGAGTTTCTTCAACTCGAGGATGCACAAGTCAAGCTGGTCGGCAGGAACGCGCAGCGAGGCAACTACCACGGGTACCGACCCACCTTCTGTACTCGCCGATAGGTGAGCGACATAGCCGTTGTGTTGCTTCAAGATTCGATCCATTCCTTCTCGCGCTTCATCAACCTTCACGACCACGAGCTTCAATTCTGCTATGCGGGCAACCATTGGGCCAGACTCGGAAAGTTGCTTGGCCGAGTCATGCCCCTGCAACAGGTGCTCGTCCTGTTCTTGCGACTTTGCCGACAATGTGGTTCCGGACAGATAAACCCCATCCGCATTAATCGCGCCGGTTTCATCGGTGGAGAAGTGACGCACGCCACTCGCACTGGGCTCGATAGGATCGGCGTTAATCGCGTAGCCTCCTTTGCTGGATCGCCCCATGTCCGGCACGGAGTGGTAGACAAAGAGGTACCCAGACTTACGACCTGCTGCGAGAACCGGATCGATGAGGCCTGCTGCGGCTTCTGTAGGCGTGCCGCTCGAGGGTGGCCCAAAGTCTTCTAGCGAACGCGGAAAGTGGCCATAAGTGTTGGCGTAGGTGGCGGCAGCAGTATTGAGGGTTCGCAGCGAACCAACGGCGCTGGCCTCGTTGGCTGCCATTCTTGAGCGCAATAAATTGGGGACTGAAATGGCAACAAGAAGCAAGAGTCCAATTCCGGACGCAATCCCAAAGGCAAACCTGAGGAGTGGAGAGCGGCGCTGTTCCATCTCGCTTCCCTGCATGGGCCTATTTCTTGTCACACTTCTAATCGCTGCCGCTGCAACCTGTTTACCTAGCCGCTCGGGAACAACTCCGACCTTCCAACTAGTCATCTGAAGTGACGCTTGGCGAAAGTTGGCCGCAAGTACGGAGCATTCGGCGCACTGGTCGAGGTGGGCAGTGAGAGACTGCTCGCAGTCGGCCGAGAGTTCGCCATCGATCAAAGCCATGACTTCTTCGGGAGCGAAGGGATGGGTCGTAGTGCTCATCTGCGCTCTCCTCTCTGGGCCATAGTATGCGGAACATTCTTCGTTGAAGGCTGCTCGAAGGGTTCGAGCAAGTTGCGCAGCGCGGTGCGGGCGCGGAAGAGGCGCGAGCGGACGGTGTTGACCGATAAGTGGAGGAGGTCGGCGATTTCGGCGTAGCTCAACTGTTCGAATTCGCGCAGGAGGAGAATCTCGCGATCCATGGTGTCGAGCTTCGCGACGGCACTACGCACCCACAGGCCGGCCTCGGTGGCATCGCGCTGGGAAGGATCGGCAACGGAGTTTGGCTTGCCGAAAAACGTGGCGCGAAAAGCGGTTTTGCGCCGGTGCGCGCGGAGAATCTTGAAGCCGATGGAGTAGAGATACGTACGGAAGAGAGCGCGGGGCTCGTAGTGAGAGGCGGCGCGCAATAAGGCAAGAAACGTCTCTTGCGTCAATTCTTCGGCATGAGCAGGTTCGGCCAAGCGTCGGCGAAAAAATCCATAGATGGGCTGTTTGTAACGCGCGAAGAGCTCCGCAAACGCATCCGAAGAGCCCTTCGAAAACGCCAGCATGAGCCGCTCGTCGCTGGCTCCCGCACCCGCAGATGCGGCTGAGCTCTCGGGATTCGCTGGGCTGCTGGGCGTCTCGTCCATGGCCTCTCGAGGAAGAGCCTCCGAGTTTAGAGCGAGCGCTGGCAATGCCTCATGCATGGTAAGCCGCCTGGCTCCTTCCCTAAGTGTAATGTCGCGAGGCAGCAAAAAGTTCCCGCAGCAGGCTGATTTTCTCAACCTGCTGCAAACTGGGATGTGTCAGGAATTCTTGGCAGCTTCGACTTCCGGGAGCGCCAAGTGGGACCAGCGGCGCCAAAGGAAGCGCGCGGGAAGATAGGTCAGCACCACCCAGAATGCGAGCAACGGACCGCGACTGGCGAGGAACAACAGGATGGAGGAGATGCTTTCGAACGCGTCGGAGAAGCCGCTAACCGCTGCAGCTCGAAGTTTCGCGCCGACCGTTTCGGCAGGCAGGGCGCGCTCCTCGCGCAGGGAGAAAGAAACGTTTGCAAAGGTGACGCGGTTGCCAGCTGCATAGCGCTCCGCTTCGATGCGCTCGATTTCGCCGTGCAGCAAACCAACTTGCTGTTCGAGCGACGCGGAATCTTTATCCGTTCGATTCTGCAGCAGTTGCTGAATGCGCTTCTCCTCGTTCTGCGCGTTCACCAGCCGCGCTTCGAGCTCGCTGTGCTGCTGGGTAATTTCATCGGCGGCTTCTTCCTCGTGTTCCATGACCCCGACGCCTTTTAACTCCGTAAGAGTGGAACGATATTCCGACGAAGGAACGCGCAGCGTCGCGGATAGAACGCTCCCCGCCGGCTGCCCGACCATCCGCAGCTTGGCCACGTAGCCGCGATGCCGTTCCAGAATCTCTTCCAAGCTGGAGCGCGAATGAGCGAACTCCCGAGTCACGACGGAAAGTTCCGCAGAATAAGCGATGCGCGGCTCCGGGGACAAGCCCGCAACGTCCGTCGGGCCCGCCGAATAGAGTTTCGCTGGGATGCGCGACGACATCAAGGCGTTCGCTTCCTTCGTGTTGATGCTCATCGGTGGCATGGCCTCTGAGGACGCGGCCCCACCGTACCCGCTTGCGCCAGGCGGGACTGAGGCGCCGGCCTGATGCACTGGCCCCACGTGCTGGGAGTCTTTATTCGGCGTGAACAGGAAAAGGAGAAAGACTCCAGCCAAAACCCCACCTGCCAGAATCCCGCGTCGCCGGGCGGGAGAAAATTGCCGGAATCGAACAAAGATCGAACGCAAAAAGTCTTCCATGGGAATGCCTCCTGATGCTTCACGGGTTAGAACGGGGAGGCCGCGAATTCTTGCAGCGGTTTTGTCGAAAAACATTCCAGGCCGACAGGCCAGTTGGAGGATGACGGGCACGGGTGATGCCAGGCTGGACTTACGCGCCGATCGAGGAGCGCAGCGCGTTGGCGAGGGATTGGCTGAAGCGCTGGACGTCCGCGTCGTGCTCGGCCTCCACCATCACGCGCGCGAGCTGCTCGGTGCCGGAGTAGCGCAGAACGACGCGGCCGTTTTCGCCAAGCGCGGACTGGGCTTCGGCAAGCGCGCGGGAAACTTCGGGGAGGGTGTCCAGCGGCGGTTTCGAACGGACCTTTACGTTAACGATCAGCTGGGGATAATCTTTCAACCCTTCAACGAGCGACTCGATCTTCCCGTGCATGGAGACGAGTGAGGCGATCTTCACGGCCGTGAGCAAGCCGTCGCCGGCCGGGCTGTCATCGAGAAAAATAATGTGGCCGGACTGCTCGCCGCCCAAAACATTTCCGCTGCGCAGCATCTCCTCGAGCACATAGCGGTCACCGACCGCGGCACGCGCCAGCTCAATGCTTTCGCGCGCCAGCACGCGCTCAAGCCCAAGATTGGACATGGACGTGGCAACCACACGGTTTCCCTTGAGTTTGTTCTGAGCTTTTAGATAGCGCGCCACCGCAAGAAGTACACCGTCACCATTCACGATTTTTCCCGTTTCGCAGACGAAGAGCGCCCGATCCGCATCTCCATCGAACGCCACACCCAGCCGGGCGCGCTCGGCCACGACGCGTTTTTGCAGACCCTCAAGGTGCAGAGACCCGCAGCCCGCATTGATGTTGCGGCCGTCCGGCGAAGTGCCCATGGCCACGACGTCGGCACCCAGCGAACGAAAGAGTTCCGGCCCGAGCTTGTAGGCCGCACCATTCGCGCAATCGAGGACCATGCGAAATCCGGCAAGGTTCGCCCCAGGTATTGCGCGGCTGCGCAAGAAGGTAAGGTATTCGGCGTCGAGCGACGCATCGGCCACAAGCTGAGGAAGGCTCTTCGGAACGGTTTCGCTACGATGTTTGAAAATATCTTCTTCAAGCTCTTCTTCCGCGGCATCAGGAAACTTCATCCCCGCATGAGAAAAGAGCTTTACCCCATTGTCTTGAAAGGGATTGTGCGAAGCGGAGATCACCACTCCGGCCTGAAAGTCATTTTGCCGAACCAGGCAGGCAACGCCGGGTGTGGTTATGACCCCGGCAAAAGCGACCGTCGCGCCAGCTTGCGCTAACCCTGCGGCAAGCAGCGCGGCAATGTGAGAACCGGATTCGCGAGTGTCCATGCCGATCAGGACATGCGCGGAGCCGTGTTCACGCCTGAGATACCCGCCCAGCGATCGGCCCGTGGCATACAGCGTGGCGTCATCCAGCGGCGGTATGCCGGGGACGCCGCGAATTCCATCGGTCCCAAAGAGTTCTTTAGCCATTAGGGGAAAACCGGCCTTTTTTAAGCATGACTCCGACCGCCACAGAGTCCGCTGTTATGTGGACGACTTCAAGAAAGCTTAACACACGAAAAAACCGTGAATTCGCAGAGCAGCGCTGTGAATGCCTTTTGTATTAATGGAGCGCAATTCCGCCAGGCGCGTCCAAGCGATTCAATCGATATGCTTCATCGCAACAACGCGCAAGGACTTCCATATCAGTCCGCGAGAATATGCTAACTTGTTTGGCACGGAGCCGCTCGTGTCCGCCACGCAAACGCCGCCATCCATCGTTCGCTTCACCAGTTCGAACTTCAGCATGCAGTTGATCGCCGCCGCCATCATTCTTCTCTTCTTCTATTACGCGGCGGGAGTGGTCATCACTCTGCTGCTTTCCATTCTGCTGGCTTATTTTCTGGATCCCGCTGTTGAGTTGCTCGAAAAAGTGGGCCTGCCCCGAACCATCGGCGCCATGGTCATGGTGCTGATCTTGATCGCGGTCTTGGTGGCGGTAGGCTATGGGCTCTGGACACGCACATCCGATCTGGCGGCGAATTGGCCCAAATACAGCAGCGTCCTTCGGCAAGCTGCCGGGACCGTGGAAGGCAAAATAAGAGGAATCGAGGGGCAGGTAACACCAATCGCTCCGGGTGAGAAGGCACCAAGCCAGCCCCAGGCAAGCGTGGACCCTGGCGTCGTCCACAATTTGATCATGCGCGGTATCGGATCACTGTATGGCCTGATATTAGAAGTCACGTTCATGCCCTTCCTGGTGTTTTTCATGCTGGCGGGGAAGCGCGAGGTGTGGCACGGCACGCTGCAGCTCTTTCCCGTTTCCCGCCGGACCCAGGTCAAGGAAACACTGGAAGATCTGCGCGATGTCCTGCGCGATTATCTGGTAGGAATGACAGTCTTGACCCTGCTCGTGATCGCCGCCAGCAGCTTTTGTTTCTGGCTCTTGGATCTCGACTACCCCATCCTGACCGGCATCGCTTCCGGGTTGCTCAACATGGTGCCGTACATCGGAGTCGTGATGGCTTGGTTGCCGGCCTTCATCATTGGCCTCGCCAAATGGAAAACGATTGGTCATTTCATCGGAGTCGCCGGCGTTCTGACGGGAATTCACATCATCGCCTTGAATCTTGTGGCTCCACAATTGGTGGGCCGCCGCGTGCGCCTGAACGCCGTTGCCATTACAATCGCGCTGCTCTTTTGGGGCTGGGTCTGGGGCGGCATGGGCCTGGTGCTGGCAATCCCCATCACAGCCACCCTGCGCGTCATCTGCGATCACACGGAATCGTGGAAGCCCATCGGGCGCTGGCTGAGCTGACCGAGTGAAACCACTCTGCTCGGAGGACACGTCTATCCTTTCGGTAGCGATCCACAGGCAGCATTGAATTCGAATCCTCAAGGGAAAATCCCATGACCCATAAATCGTTTCTAGTGGCGGGCGCTCTATTTTTGCTGGCGCTGACCGCTCCGTCCGCCCGCGCCTGGGGCTGCAAAGGTCATCAGACCGTGGCACTGATCGCCGAAAAACATCTCACGCCGGAAGCGCGGCAACTGGTCCAAAAGCTTCTCAGCGACAGCCCTATCGACGCCAAGCTCAAGCGCTGGTGCGGCAACGCCACCACCGACCTGATGGTGGACGCCTCCACCTGGCCGGATGACGTTCGCAACGAACGCAACAACGGTCCGTGGCATTACATTGATATTCCGCGGGGAAAACAAAAGGGTTCACTGGACGAGTACTGCGGCGCGCAAGGTTGCGTGACTCGCGCGATTGAGGAGCAACGCGCCATCCTGAAGGACACCTCCGCCGATCCTGTCAAGCGCGCCGAAGCGATTCGCTACCTCATTCACTTTGTCGGCGACATGCACCAACCCCTGCACGCCATTAACAACGCCGACAACGGCGGGAACTGCGTGGCCGTGAAGTATTTTCACCGCGACCCGCTCCCCAATCCCATGCGTCCGGAGCGCGAGGATTATTCTCCGAATCTTCACCAGATCTGGGACACCGAAATTGTCGAACGCGACATGGAGGTTTCCAATCCTCATCGCTACGCCGATGAACTAGACGAGAAGTTCCACACGCAGAGCGCCGCCTGGGAAGCTGCCGGCATCCACGTGGACACTTGGGCGTGGGAAAGCCATGACCGGGCAGAGACCGCCGTGTACGGCGCTTTCTCGCAGAAAATCGCCATGGAGCCGGATCTAAAGCTTAAGAGTTGCTCCGAAAACAATCACATGGGGAAGCGCATGTTCGATCTGCATCTGGTCGCCGGCGAAACCTATCAAATCAGCGCCGCGAAGAATGCCGAAGAAGCCCTCGCGGAGGCCGGTGTACGCCTGGCCATGATTCTCAACGACGCCGCAAAGACCACTCCGTAGCCTAAGGCTTTGCCGCGGTGGAAGACGAATTCTCAGCTCTATCCGGTGCCGCACTCAAAGACTTGATGTAGCTCACAAGCTGCCACCGCTGCGGCTCCGGCAATTTCGACCACACCGGCATCCCCCGTCGCACCACGCCATTCGTCAGTATCCAGAATATGGCTCCCGGCGCGGCACTTTGAACCTGCGGCGCCCGCAGACTCGGCCCTTTCTTCCCGCCCTCACCGGTTTCTCCGTGGCATTCGGAACAGTGTTGCTCGAATAAGATTTGCCCACCCGGAATGGCATCGCGGTCCTTCTCGAGAGGATTGGATTTCGCGCGCGCTCTTTCCGGCGCTTTGGCAATCTCCGCGTAAACCAGCGCATCGTTTTGGTATTTGTAGCGCGGCCCCTTGTCCTGCTCCCCAAAAGCCAGTGAGACACCGAGGAAACCCACCATGACGAAAAGAGCCGCTGCGCATGCTTTCATCGATGGCCCCCAAACAAACGGCTGACGATCGAGCCGAATCCCGTGATTTCCCGCGAGACGCCCCAGCGCAACAGGAACTGATGGCTCTGATCATTCAATCCAAAGCCCGCGGAAAGTCGCAGCGTCCAGTCCGAAGGCAGATTCCACGCCACCACCGGAGCGACGTAATGCGAGGTTTTGTGTAGGCCGAAACTATGACGATCGCCCAGCCCGCCATACAACTCTGCTCCTGCGATGAAGTTTTGCCGGCAGAAACTGCACCGCTTGGCAGAGGCCTTCAGCGCGAGCGGGCGGCTCGCTCCTAGAGCGTAGCCAAACTCCCACGGATTCCCACCGGTGAGGTTTTTCGTGGCGATGGTGTTCTCGACAAAATTCCACCCTTTGTGCGTGCCCGAAAGCAGTAATTTGAATTCGAGCTCGTGATTGAGTTCCTTGCGGAGCAGCGCATTGGAGTCCGCGTAGTCAGACTCGACGTCGTGCCCTTCCACTTCTTTCAGGATCTTGTCGGCCCCGCTGGTGTTCTCGTATTCGATGTAAATCACGGGATTGATGAAGTGCTCCTGTTTGAGTGGCCGAAACCGGTTTTCCCACCGGAAGCCGGTAAACACAGTGCTGTCGCTAAAAGTTGTCTGCCCGTCGAGGTAGAACTCCGTCGTCCACCAAGCCGTGGCGCCGTATTCGAACTCCGCCCAGAACGCATGGAAGTCGTTCCCGCCACGCTGTGTTCCAAAAGTGGAGAAATACTCAATCTCGAGATTGCCGGGCTCCTCAAGGTAGTGGTCATAAGCAACGATGTAGGGGTTCTCCTGTGCTCGGGTCGTCAAAGGTAAACAGATAGGAACCAAGAGCAAAAGGAAGCAGCCAAGAAAGCCAAATCGAGGAAACGAAGTCACGATCTCTCCCTGCAAGTGATTTGCAACAATGAAAGCAGACTAACTTAGTCCGATATACTTTGCAAATTAGTTTCATCTAGAAATCCCCCTTGCACGCGTTGACATGAGCTGCGGAGCGCGCAATTCTTTTCGGAGGATTTACTTGTTGACGAGGGGGGCGGCCGTGGAATCCGCACAACTGGTGCTCGCGCTACTGGAAGAAGGCTATGAGCGAAAGACCTGGCACGGACCAAACCTAAAACAATCCATCAAAGGGGTGACCGCCAAGCAGGCAGCTTGGCGGCCAGGTCTCGGACGGCACAACATCTGGGAAGTGACTCTGCACGCGGCATACTGGAAATACGCCGTGCGGCGCAGGCTCGAAGGCGGCAAGCGCGGTTCTTTCGCGCTCAAGGGCAGCAATTTCTTCCCGCGTCCCGAAAAAGGCAAGCTGAACGAGGCCGCCTGGAAAGCCGATAAGGGATTATTGGAACGCGAGCACCGCGCGCTGCGGGCAGCGATTGCGAAAACTCTGGGCACACCGCAGCCGGCAAAGGTGTTGCGGATGATGTTCGGCGTAGCTTTTCATGATATCTACCACGCGGGTCAAATCCGCCTGCTCCGGCGGCTTGCCGAGCGGTAATCAAGCGGTGCGATTTTTCAACTCTCGAACACACGATGGAAGGTCGAGCGCATCCTGAAACAGCCGAATCGCAGCGAGGCCCCTTGCGCCTGCCGACAAGCACGCGGTGCCATTGGCAAGCGTGATCCCTCCAATCGCGATGACCGGAACGGAAACGGCGCAGCAAACTTCCGAAAGTCGCTCAAGCCCTTGCGGAGCGCCATAGCCGGCTTTCGAAGGCGTACCGAAAACCGGCCCAAAAAAAATGTAGTCCGCTCCCCCGCTCGCGGCAAACTTGGCCGCCTCCAGCGAGTGACAGGAAACGCCAACGAAAAAATCCTCCTGCTCGCCCCGCGAACCCACAAGCCGCCTCACTTCCCGAACCGGCAAGCTGTTCTCAGTGAGATGCACGCCGCCCGTGTGCTCCGCGAGCGCGACGTCAAGGCGGTCATTCACAAGAATTCGAGTTCGCGCGGCGTTGCTAGTGGAAGAGGTGGCCACGCATTTTAAGGCGGCGCGCGCGAACAGAGCGCACCCCCGCCCGGAGAGATCCTTCTCCCGAATCTGAATCCAATCCACCCCGGCGACCACTGCCGATTCTATTTTGTGCAAAAGCGCTTCACGTGCGTTGCCGGCCTCTACTCCACCAAGCAGCCGCCGATCCGTCACATAGCAGAGGATCGGCTTGCCACCCGACTCACTGAGGCGGGACACTTTGGGGGCCTGTGCGCGATCCAATCCAGCCGACCGCCAGGAGAATATCGAGTACACCCAGACCGCTCACCGCGCCGCGAAACGACGGATGCAGCACGATAGGCATTAGCGAAGGAAAGTGGCTGAGAAAATAATTCTGCTCCCAATACAGGGACCACGGCAGATACAGGAGCATGGCCCCCATTTCAAACGCAAGCACCACCAGCAATGCGCGATATATCTTGCTCATGAAAGAGAGGGACCCCGTCCGCTCAGGAAACGATCAGGGTCAGCGGCTGGGCTTTTGGAGGGCGGCGATGCGTTCTGCTACGTCGCGATAATCTATGTTCATCGCGTAGACCTGGGAAAAACTCTTGCGCGCCGCCTCTGGCTCGCCCGCCGACTCCTGGGCTACGCCCAAATCATACCGCAAGGCGAGCGTGCTTTCCGGATCAATGCCGGGGGTCTTCAGGGCGCGTTCATACCAGATGGCGGCGATGCCCGGTTCGCCCTTTTCCATGAAGGCCAGCCCAAGCAGCGTGCAGCATTGCATGACGTAGGGGAAGGCGCGCCCGCGCTCGGTGGCTTTCGCAACCTTCTGGAATTCGCTGATGGCTTCTTCGAGCAGCCCCATTTCGCGGAAGGCGATGCCCAGGTTGTAGTGCGTCTCCAGGTCCTCTTCCTCGGCTCCCATCTCGCCGAGTTCCGCGCGGAACTCCTCGAACACTTCCTTGAGCGGGCCGCTCTCCCCGGGTGTTGCTACCGGAGCCTGAGGCTTTGCGGCGACTGGTGGCTGTGAACCAGGCATTGATCCGGAAAATCCTGGCGCAAGCCCGCCGATACCCAGCTGATCGATCTCGTTGGCAAGGTCCGCAAGGAATTGATCGGAAGCGAACCCGCTGCCCGCTGGCGGAGCGGGAGTGGCGTTCCGCGCCACGGGCTCGGGTGGTGGCGCCGCAACGGGCGTCTCTGGCGGCTTCTGATCGTAGGCCGGAACGAGCGCTTCCGGCTCCAGCACAAGCTCAAAATCCTGCTCGAGTTCGAATTCCGGCTCAGCCGCCTTGGGCGGTTTAGGTGGAGCTCCCGCTGCCGCGACGGGCGCTGGAATTTTGGCCGCGGGCGGCGGCTCCGCAGGAACCGGCGGCGCCTCCTCCGCGAGCTCAAACGTCGAGAGGACCGGAGCCTCCTCCGGCGGAGCAGTGGCGGTCTCTTCGCCAATATGGAATTCCTCAACAGGAGCGGGTTCTGCCTTGTGCTTCGCACCTGCGGCTGGCTTGGCCACCTCGGGAGCTGGAGGCTCCTCGACAGCCTCAACCGTCTTCGTCTCGTCCAGGATCGTCGCCCATTCATCGGACAAATCGACTTCCTGAACCTCTTCTTCCTTGGTCTCCGGCGCTGCTGGGGCGGGTTCCGCCTCGACCGGCTCGAGCTTCATCTCCTCGATGGGCGCGGCAGGCTCGGGCACCGGCGTGGCAGCAATCTCCGGTATGGCAATTTCATGGATTTGCGGAGCAGCACTCACCTCCACGACGGCGGGAGTCGCGGCAGGTGTCGCCGTAGGTGCACGACCCGCCAACTCCTCGTCCGACAAGCCGGCGGCCCGCTGGAAGCGACGACGCAGTTCGCCGAACCGTTCTGCGCTGCGTTTGTCGCCCGTTTCGTTGTGGATCTGTTCAAGCTGCGCGGCAAGCTCGGCCGTGCGCCGGTCGTCGCCCGCTCCCAACACAAAATCCAGAAGCTTCTCGAGTGTCGGCGTATGGCGCGGTGCGCGGCGGAGTATAGCCTCGAGCAGTCCGATGGCTTTTTGCGTCAGGCCATAGCTGGCAAACAGATCTACGTCCGTCAGAGATTGCGCGATAAATTTCTGCGTTTCATCGTCGAGTCCGGGTTCACTGGGCGTCGGTGAGACCACGGCCTTCGCCTGGGCTTCGGGCGCAGGCTCTTCCTCAACGGTACGCAGCTTCGGTGCCGGAGCCTTCGGAATCTCGGCCTGCAAGTTCTCTTCTGGCATTTCCGGTGCTGCTTCCGGAGCCAGCAGTCCCATCTTCCGGAGCACTCCGTTAAGCTTGCGCTTGGCGGAATCTCCGTCGGGCTGGCGATCCACCAGTTGCTCGAATACCTCTTTCGCGCGCTCTAGCTTGTTTTGCCCAACCAGGGCATCGCCCAAATGCGCAAGAGCATCCGGCAATCGGAACGAGTCGCTGGTGCGGCCGTATAGCTCGACCAGCCACTCCAGCGGCTCCAGGCGATCTGGCATGCTGGTTGCCAGCTCCGAGAGCAGCTTTCCCACCACTTCGTGCTCGCCGGCGTCAATCATTGGAACGCGTGAGCGCTCCAGGATCTCCATGGCCTTTTCTTCCTGCCCGCCTTGCAACAACGCTTCAACCACTTTTTGCATGGGCCCGAAGTTTTTTTCGTCGGCCTGGAACACACGCAGAGCCAAGTCCGTTGCCGCTTTCCAATTGGAGCTCTTGATCTGCAGGTCGAGCAGCAGTTCCGTCTGTTCGCCGCCCTTTTCCAGATCCGGAACCTCTTCCAGCAATTGCGCCGCCTTCGTAAGATTGCCCTGCGAAGAATACGAACGCGCCTTGACGATGACCGCCGCCAGATTGTGGGGCTCCAGCTTCAGCGCCTTGTCCGCGAGCTTTTCGCTCTCAGCCTGGTCGCCTCGCGCTAGCGCGCGCTGGGCCGCTGAAACATAGGCCTCAATCGCCTCTCGGGACTGCCCCATGGCTTGATACAAATCCGCCAGGCGTATCTGAATGCGCAGATTGTCCGGTTCGGCCTGAAGAAGTTTCTTCAGCAACCCCACGGCTTCCGGCTGCCGGTTGTTCTTCAGGTGAATTTCCGCCAATTGCAGAAACAGGGGCCGCGCCTCGCTCATCACGCCCTGCTGCACATACAGATCTGCGAGCTTTTCCAGCGGACGAATCTCTTCAGGAGCAAGCTTGGCAATGCGCTTGTATACGGCAATCGCTTTGGTCAGAAATCCATCGCCGACAAAAATCTGCGCCAGCCGTTCGAAATAGTCGATGGCCTGAAAGGTCTCGCCCTGGCGGATATACAGCTCGCCAACGGTCATCAGCGTGACCTGATCGCGTGGCTCAAACTTCAGAATCTGCTGATATTCGGCGATCGCTTGCGCGACTTTGCCTTGGTTCAGCAGCTTCTGTGCAGCTTCGACGTTTTTGCTCTTGTTAAATGCCATGCGCGAAAAGGGACAAGCCTCCCCCTGGAGTTTGCCCTATACGTTCTCCTATGTTTGCTGCGGTGACAGGTCGAGCCGCAACGCTACCTCGTTACGCTAACAGGTGGGAAAAAGCCAAGTCAACGAACCCAAACTCGCGTGTGAGCAGGCAGTTATCCCCGTTCCCTCCAGGAACTTTACCGGCGAAAGCCTGGCGAAGCGCGAGGGAACTGTTTTTCCCTCTCTACCTTCGAACCAACCCATTCCGCGGCCAGCCCGGCAACACCAGTGATAAAATCCCCTCGCACTCTTTATGCGAGTTGAGGAGACGAATGTTACATGCTTGCACCTCCATCCCGCCGCAATTTTCTGGCGCTCCTCGGCGGAGCGGCCGCCACTTCCATCCTTTCCGACACAACCGCGGTTGCGTTTCCCCCGCCGGCCATGAGCAGCCACTTCAAGCTCTCGATTATCACCGACGAAATCTCCCAGGACTTCGGCCACGCCCTGGAAGTCGCCTCCAAAGAGTTCGGCCTCGGTTACGTCGAGCTGCGCGGCCTGTGGAACAAGAACCTCATCAACCTCGACGGGAAAGAGATCGCCGAAGCCCGCCGTCTTCTGGACAAATTTGGCCTGCAGGTGACCGATTTTGCCAGCCCGCTCTTCAAGACCGACTGGCCCGGCGCGCCCATGTCAAAATTCAGCCCGAAAAAACCTCAGTTCGGCGCGGATTTCACCTTCTCGCAGCAGGACGAAGTTCTGGAACGCTGCATCGCTGTCGCCAAAGCGTTTGGCACCGCCCGCATCCGCTGCTTCGACTTCTGGCGCCTGGACGATCCCAAGCCTTTCCGCGAAGCCATGGATGACAAGCTCCGCCAAACCGCCGCGCGCGTTCTCGATAAGAAAATAACTCTACTCCTCGAAAACGAATTTGCCTGCAACACCGCGACCGGCACCGAAGCCGGCCGCACTTTGCACGCCGTGCAGTCGCCAAACCTTCTTTTGAACTGGGACCCGGGGAACGCGGCATATCGAGGCGAGATTGCCTTTCCGGACGGATTCGAAAAACTCCCCAAGAACCGCATCGGCCACGTGCACTGCAAAGACGTTGTCCGCAAACCCGACGGCTCATTCGAATGGGCCGCCATGGGCCGCGGCATCATCGATTTCGTCGGCCAGTTCCGCGCCCTCGTCAAAGCCGGCTACCGTGGAACGATGAGCCTCGAAACCCATTGGCAAGGCGGCGGCACACCCGAAGAATCCTCGCGCCAGAGCTTTGCCGGATGGAAGGAAGAACTAAGCAAGGCGGACGCGCTCTGAGCGCATCGAAAGAGTGGAAGCGCTCAACCCTAAATTTCAAGCGGGAGCGGAGCTTGCGTGGCACCTGCGCCCCAGCACGCCGATTCACGCACCGGCGCGAACGAATGCCGATGCAGCGGCGAAGGCCCATGCAAACGCAAAGCCTCTAAATGATCCGGCGTGGCATAGCCTTTGTGGCGAGCGAGCCCATACTGCGGATACACCGCGTCCCACTCCTCCATGCGAGCGTCCCGATGCGTTTTCGCCAGGATGGAAGCCGCTGCAATGGAAACGCTGCGCGCATCGCCCTTGATCAGCGATTTCTGCTCGATCAAAACATCCAGTTGCATGGCATCAATCAGCAAATAATCCGGCGAAATGGTGAGCTGTAGCAGCGCCGCGGTCATCGCCTGCCGCGACGCCTGATAAATATTCCACGCGTCAATCCGCTGGGCGTCAATCTCCGCTACTGCCCACGCTAGCGCGTGTTCGTGAATGCGGGCCGCGAGCTCTGTGCGCCGCTCGGCGGGAAGTTTCTTCGAATCATCCAGGCCGACAATCCGCCGCCTGGGATTGAGAATCACCGCGGCCGCGACCACCGGGCCAAACAACGCGCCCCGCCCGGCTTCATCAATTCCGGCGATGCGCATCCAGCCTAGTTTCCGCGCCGCTCGCTCGAAACGGGAAGAGCAGAGCCGGCTCATTTGCTGGCGATTCTAGCACGCCGCTACGCCTCCTTTTCGCTTTCGTTTTCTTGACTGTGTTGCGCCCCGCGTGACACGATACCGCGCTCCATGCGTCTAACTTTCACAAATATCCGCCTGCTGTTTCTCCTGAAGGAGATACACCCGATGAATGACGTCTACCAATCGATGCAAACCAAGTCTGAACTGTTTCCGAGTTCACCACGCGGTTCGCGCCGTTTTCTACGGACTGCAGTTTCCCTTTGCTCCTTGGCATTCCTTGCCGCGGTGTCCGTTTCGGCGCAAACCCGCAAAATCGAATTGAGCGACCTCGCCAAAATCACTTCCGCTTCCGATCCGCAAATCTCTCTCGACGGAAAGTCCATCGTCTTCGTGGTTTCCCACCCGAACATCGAGCAAGACCGCAGCGATCGCGAACTCGTCCTCATGGATATTGCTTCCGGCGCACAAAGAATCCTCACCTACGACCGCAAGGGTGTTGGCTCGCCACGCTGGTCTCCCAATGGGGACCGCCTCGCCTTTGTCGCCGTGGAAGGCACCGCCAAGGACGCCAAACCTCAAGTTTTTGTTTTGCCCATGACTGGCGGCGAAGCTCACAAACTCACCGACGCGCCCGAGGGCATCGAACAATTTGCCTGGCGCCCCAACGGTCAGGACATCGCCTACGTCACCTCCGACGAGCCCGAGAATAAAAAAGAAATCGAGAAGCATCACGACGCCTTCGAGGTTGGCGACAATGATTACCTCGCCACCGAAGCCGCTCTGCCTTCCCACCTCTGGCTCATCGCCGCCGACGGCGGAAAGCCCAAGCGCCTCACCTCCGGCGCCTGGAGTCTCCCGAAGAGTGCGCCTCCCAGTTCCCCCGCGTCGCCCATCTCCTGGTCTCCCGATGGCAAGTGGCTTCTCTTCACCCGCCAGGAACATCCGCATCAAGGCGACTCCGACCTGACGACCTTGCAAGTCCTCAACGTCGAGACCGGCGAAATCCGCAAACTTACGAAACACGAAAAGTTCGAGAGCTTCGCCCTCTTCTCGCCCGACGGCTCCCGCGTCGCCTATTGGTATCCGCTCGACGGCGACCCCAACAATCAAATCGAAATTTTTGTCACACCGACCACCGGCGGCGACGGCTCCGACGCCACTCGCTCCATCGACCGCGACATCCAGCGCGTCATCTGGATGCCCGACGGCAATTCACTCCTGGTCGGCGGCCACGACGGCACGACAACTTCGCTTTGGTTGCAGCCGCTGAGCGGCTCCCCGAAAAAACTTTCCCTCGGCGACATCAGCCCTTCGTGGGCCTTTTGGGTAGACGCTTTCGTCGGCCGCAAGGGTGAAATTGCTTTCACCGGCAGCACGCCCTCGCACCCCTCCGAGCTGTACTACATGGCCTCCACGAGCGACACTCCCAGGCGACTCACGAATTTCAACGATGGAATCGCTGCGCTCGCGCTAGGAAAATCCGAAAAGATCGAGTGGAAAGGTCCCGACAATTTCCACGAAGACGGCGTCCTCGTCTATCCTCCGGATTTCCAGAAAGGCAAAAAATATCCGCTGGTCCTGATCATCCATGGCGGCCCGCAAGCCTCCACCACCACGCAATTCAGTCTTCTTCCGCAGGTGATGGCCACTCACGGCTACGTGGTCTTCGAACCCAACTATCGCGGCAGCGACAATCTCGGAAACGCCTATCAGCGCGCCATCTGGAATGACGCCGGCGACGGCCCCGGCCGCGACGTTATCGCGGGGATTGACGCCGTCAAAAAACTCGGCTTCGTGGATGAATCGAAAATCGCCGTGACCGGCTGGTCCTACGGCGGCTACATGACTTCCTGGCTCATCGGCCACTATCAAATCTGGAAGGCCGCCGTCGCCGGCGCCCCCGTCACCGACATGTATGACGAATACAACCTCTCCGACGGCAACGCCGGCGATCGTTACACCTTCAAAGGTTCGCCCTACGTCGGAGATAACTTGAAGGACTATCGCGCGCAATCGCCCATCACCTACGCCGCGCAGATGAAAACACCCACGCTCATCCTGCACGACACCGGCGACGCCCGCGTAACCATCACACAAGGCTACTCGCTCTATCACGCCCTCAAGGACAATGGTGTGCCCGTAAAATTCATCGCCATCCCCGTTCCCGGTCATTTCCCGGGCGACCCGGTGCGCGCGATGGACACCTTCCACTACTGGATCGATTGGGTGGATAAATATCTGAAGTAAATATGAATCGCCGCCCAATTCGGAGCGGCCTTAGAAAAAAGCGAGCCTCAACCGCATCATTTCAGAACTCACAGGAGAAAGTTTCCATGCATCCACGGCTGAATTTCTTTCTTCGCACTGCTTTTTGCATCGCTTGCGTCTGCATCCTGCTCGCGAAGATCCCTTCGAGCGCAGCACAAGGCCTCACCAGCGCCGATCTCTCGCGCCTCCGCTTGGTCGGCAACGTCGAGCTGTCGCCCGATGCTCATCGCATCGCTTATACCGTCGTAATGCGCGACCGCCCCGGCCGCCCCTACAGCCAACTTTGGATCATGGATCTTTCCACGCAGAAATCCGCCCGCATCGGCGGCGACAAGGATTCCGGAGGCCGCCCACTCTTCTCCCCAGACGGAAAATGGCTCGCCTTCGCCGGAAAACAGGGTGACAACTCCGGGCTCTTCATGGCGCGCGCGGATGGTTCCGACGTGACCTTTCTCACTCCATGGACCGGCACCAACAGCCCGCTCCCCGGCACCGGAAAAGAAATCGCCTGGTCGCCCGACGGCAAGCAGCTCGCCTTCGTCTCTGCAACTCCCGGCGCCGAAACCACCGAAGCAGCCGGCGATCCCATGGTCATCACGCGCTATCTCTACAAGCCCGACGCCGGCGAAGGCATGATGCGCTTCAACGACAACCAGCGCCTGCACATTTTCACGATCGACATCGGCACAAAACAAATCCGCCAGCTCACCAGCGGCAACACAGACGAGCATTCCATTGACTGGTCGCCCGACGGCAAGGAAATCCTCTTCGCTTCGAATCGCGAGCCCAATCAAGACGAGTTTTTCAACTACGACATTTTTGCGCTGCAACTCTCGGACAACAGCATCCGCCGCCTGACCGCCACTGAATACAACGAGTACGAGCCGCTCTGGTCGCCCGACGGCAAGCATATCGTCTATCGCGGCACCCGCCGCGGCCTCACCGACCGCGAAACCACCATGGAAGACACCCACGTCTGGGTGATGAACGCCGACGGTAGCGACCGCCGCGAAATCGGCGCCGTCCTCGACAATCGCCAGGGCGCGCCGCAATGGTCACCCGATGGACGCGCCGTTTACTTCACCATTCAGGAGCGCGGCAGCGTCCACCTCGTGCGCCTGCCCATCTCCGGCGGCAAACCCGAATACGTCGTGAAAGACATCGGCTCCGTCGGCGGCTGGTCTGTCGGCAAGGACGGCACGCTGGCCTACGGCTTCGCGTCGCCGCGCGACACCACCGAGCTCTTCCTCAAGACCGGCGACGCCGCCCTGCGCAAACTCACCGACTTGAACGCCCAGCTCTTCGCCGGAAAACAAATCGCCGAGGTCGAATCCTTCACCTTCGTCAGCAACGACAATAAATTCGAAATCGAAGCCTTCCTCACCAAACCTCTCGGCATGACCGCCACTTCCAAGCATCCGCTCATCGTCAACATTCACGGCGGCCCGCACGGCCAGAACGGCCCGGCCTTCAACATCAAAAGCCAGATCTACGCCGCGCGCGGCTGGGCCACGCTGAACGTCAACTTTCGCGGTTCCACCGGCTACGGCCAGAAATTCGCCGACGCCGTTTTCGCCGACCAGGACGGCAACGAAGGCCAGGATGTTTTATACGGCGTGAGCGCGGCGGTCCGCCGCTACTTGTGGATCGATCGCGAACGCATGGGCATCGAAGGCGTCAGCTACGGCGGCCAATTGACCGACTGGCTGATCACCCAGACCAACGAATTCAAGGCCGCCATTCCCACCGCGGGAATCACCAATCTCATCAGCTACAACTACATGACCTACTACAACCAGTATGAAGAAATGGAATTCGGCCAGTTCCTCCATCAAGGAAATCTAATGGACGTGGCGTGGGAACGCTCCGCGCTGAAGCATGTCGCGGCCGCGCGCACCCCGACGCTGATCCTCCACGGCGAAAACGACAACGATGTGCCCATCGCCGAAGCCGAACAGTTCTTCATCGCCCTCAAAGACGTCGGAACCGAAACAGTCTTCGTCCGCTACCCCCGCGAAGGCCACGGCCTCAGCGAAACCAAGCACGTCATCGATTCCATCGACCGCTCCATCGCCTGGTACGAAAAACATTTCCCCAAGCCCGGCGCCGAAGGCATGACTAACGTCCAGCCTTGACGGACCGAAGAGGCAACGAGCGCCACTGCCCCATTTCGGGTAGCGGCTAACCAGGAGTTGGCATTAAAGGTGAGCAACTTATCGCTTACGACAACGGTAGCCATTTCCGAAAAAAAGATTATTGGTCACGCTTGGTAGCATGAAAGACGAACGTCCGGAATGGTGATAGCGTGCAAGCTAAGAACAAGATTCGCGCCTTAATATTCGGCCTGGTGCTCCCGTACATGGCCATGGTGATGTATTTTAGTCTCCGCATACAGGAGCATCCACTGCCAACTTGGTTCCCCTACTTTGGCATGAGCTATCTACTGGGAAGCATAATTCTGGTGACAGTGGTCAGTCGAAGAATCGCTCGTGGCACGCAACCACAGACAGCCGTGCAATCCCGACCTGGGGTACGCATAGCGGTGAGGGCATGGGTGGGATACCTTCTTGCTGTTTGGTGCGGCGGTTTTCTGTGGGGCGCTGTTGAAACAATCAAAGGCAAACTTGAGTGGCAACGTGCCGTGCCTGCTGGCGCATTCCTGTTGGCATTCATAGTCCTCTTCGGACGGCTGCTCTACACCGACGTAAGAGGAGCAAAAGCTGCCAAATAACTCAGAATAGTTTGCCACGAAAAGGGTGCAGGTCCCGATCAACGCGCTAACGGGAAGAGTGCAGCACGGGAGTGAGGCACATCCGATCAGGCCAGCAGAAATATGCATGCGACAAATATAATAAAGGCCGCTTTCAGTAAGACCATGCTCCAATATAACTTCGGCCGATCTTTTCGTGTCGCCCAGACGTTCCAACGAGAACCTAGCAAGTTTCCAGATGCCAACTCGTAAATTGTCATGACAGCTAGAAAAGCCGTCCCGACGACTAGTCCCCCGTCTGATCTCACGATCATCAGCGCCAACAGAGCTTGTTGCATAACATCATGATGCTATCAGCCACAGTTGGCGTTGGGGCACCGAATTGGCTCCCGCGGTTCGCGAAGATAACGCTGGAAGACCGACGAGTTAGACCCGATGCCTGGCTAACGCGCTGACCAGAAACTGACTCTGCCCACAAAGCAAAAGAGCCCCGGAATTCCGGGGCTCTTTTCGTAATAGTTGTCTGAAAGTCTCGCTTACGCCTGCGTCTCACTCCCCGCAGTCGCTGCCGCCGCAACCACTTCCTCGCGGTCCGCTCGCTTGATGCGCGCCGCCTTGCCCTTCAAATCGCGCAAGTAATACAGCCGCGCCCGGCGAACCTTGCCCTTGCCCACCACCTCAATCGAGCTGATCGTCGGCGAGTGCAGCGGAAAAATACGCTCGATCCCCACGCCAAAGCTGACGCGCCGCACCGTAAACGTCGCGCTGGACGCGCGCCCCTTCTTCGAAATCACCACGCCCTCAAACGCCTGCAGGCGCTCCTTCACCTTCTCGCCTTCGCCTTCCTGGAGGCGCACGTTCACGCGCACGGTGTCGCCCGCGCGAAACTCGGGAAGGTCTTTGCGCAGTTGCGCTTCATGTAATTTACGTATAACCGGATTCATGTTCCTGTT
Organism: Acidobacteriota bacterium; assembly: GCA_013289835.1. Taxonomy (GTDB): domain Bacteria; phylum Acidobacteriota; class Terriglobia; order Acidiferrales; family UBA7541; genus Acidiferrum. The sequence continues at coordinate 67,915 of JABCZG010000006.1, forward strand.
TCCTTTTAGACCCACTCAGGCGGGGCCAGCTCTTCAAACGCAATCAACAATTATAGCCAAATATTCACAATTTACCTAGCGCAATCCGCCAGGCAGAGCTTTCGTTTGACATCCGGCACCCCTAAAGCTATCAATTTACCGGTCCGGTTCCCGTTGGAAACATTGGCATTCGATCGATGCCCGTAGGAGCTCGCAACATGAGCGTTGAAAAGAAAACCCAGACGAATGTGAAGCAAGCCGTACCGTTTTTTCATGTCTCGAACATGGAAGAATCTCTCCGCTTTTACGTTGACGGTCTCGGCTTCGAAATGACCAGGAAATGGATCGACGAAGGAAAGCTTCGCTGGTGCTGGCTGGAGATCGGCGATGCGGCGTTGATGCTGCAGGAGTTTCGGAAAGAAGGGCACGATTCCTGGAAACCGAGCTGCAAAGTGGGAGAGGGCGTATCCGTCTCCTTCACGTGCGAAGATGCGCTGGCGATCTATCACGACGCTGCCGCGCGCGGAATTAAGGCCGGAAAAAATCCATTTGTGGGGAATGCGCTATGGGTCGTGCCTTTTTCGGATCCGGACGGTTACAGGATTGAGTTCGCAAGTCCCACGGACGTTCCCGAGGAGACTGAGTACTCACCACAGGACAAATAGTCAGCGACTTGGCGTTTGCTTAAGCCTGCGCCGGCACCGAAGTACGTCGGCGAATGACGCTGTCGGCAAAGCGCTCCATCTCCTCAAGCTGCGGGCTGAATTGGAGCAAGACAAGATCGACCCCCACAGCTTCGAATTGCGCCACTCGCTCCGCAACCTGTTCCGCCGTTCCGACTAAGCCCGACCGCAGCCCGCGATTCGAAACCGAATAGTCTTCCAGCGAAACGCGCTGCTCCAGCTGCGTCCCCGCCAGCCACTGCTGGTAATTCGCGTACCCCGCCGCTGATTGGTGCACGTCGGTAATTCGCCGCACCTCGTCCTGCGCCTCGCGTTCCGTCTCCCGCACCACCGCATAGCCCGCCACGCCGAATTTCATCGGCGGCAACTTGTGCTTCGCGCGCCGTTCCTGCAAATCCGCGATTTTCTTCCCCACATTTTCCGGCGGATCGCCGTGCATCAAATACGCGTCGCACTTCTCCGCGATCAACTCTTTCGCCGCCGGCGATTCCCCGCCCGCATAAATCGTCGGTCGCGGCTTCGCCACCGGCTTCGGCTCCAGGACGTTGTCCTCCACGCGGTAATACTTCCCCGAATACGAAAAATGATCCTGCTTCCACACGCCGTCCACCACGTCCAGCCACTCGCTGGTGCGCGCGTAGCGGTCGTCGTGCTGTTCGAACGGCACACCGTACTTCCGCGCCTCATCCGCCCACCATGAAGACACCACGTTCAGCGTCAGCCGCCCATTGCTGATGTGATCGATGTTCGCCGCCTGCTTGGCCAGCAGCGCCGGCAAATGAAACGTCGGCCGCACCGCCACCATCAACTCCATGCGCTCCGTCACCGCCGCCAGCGCCGCCGCCGTGGACCACGCGTCCAGCGAAGGCGCCTCCACTCCCTTGATGTCGTTGAGATTGAGCTCCGCGATCAGCGTCAAATCAAAACCAATCTTCTCGCTGCGTTGCGCCAGCTTTTTCACGTACGCCCAGCTCGTCTCCATGTTTTCGTTTTCGACGTTGCGCAGCCATCCGCCGAAGACCGGCATCCAGTAACCAAATCTCATCGCCGGCCCCCGCTCGCGCCCACGCGTTCCGCGCGGCTCGCTTCGTGCTTCTGCGCCTCCGCAATCAAAAAGTCCGCCAGCCGCGCGTACGGATTGAACCCCACCACGCGCACCGGATCAGCCACGAAATTCGAAAGCGCATTCACGTCGTAATACAGTTGCCGCCCCGTGCGATCGTCAATCACGTATTCGATCCCGCCGACTTCGACGCCCGCCAGCTCCACGATTCGTTCGACGTCTTCAATCACCTGCTGCGGCGCCGCGTACCCTTCCACTTTCATCCCGCTCTTCGGCGCGTCCACCGGGCATGCAATGCGCGTCAACTCTTCCCCCCGCGTGTTCTGGCAAATGTCCGCCGGACATAAGTTGTAACTCTCTCCGCTGATGTGAATCTGAATCGCATACAAGAATTTCCCGCCTAGTACTTCCACGCGCGTGATGATTCCATCCCGCGCCGTAAACGCCTCCTGCACCAGCGCCGTCGAATCAATCCCAAAGTAAAGCCGCTCCGCCTCCACCGCCGCGCGCAACTCCGCCGGCGTGTTAAACCGCTCGATCCCCGCCCCGCTCCCGCCAATATTCGGCTTGATCACCACCGGATAGCCAATCGCCTCCGCGGCCACCAGCGCCTGCGAAGGATGATTGATGACGTGCGCCTTGGGATAGGGCAACCCAAGTTTCTCCAGATTCGTCAACTGCAGCGCTTTCGAAATCTCATGATTGAAGCAGCGGTACCCGTTCACCACCCGCACGCCCTTGCCTTCCAAATGCGCCAGGTAGTTCAGCGTATAAAAAATCCCGTGCGCCAGCCCGCGCTGCCACGCCGAAGGACTCATCCGATTGAAGAGCAGCGAATACTCCCGTTCCGGCGAAGCCGCGTCATAGCTGTGATACCGCGCGTCGATCATCCGCCACGGCACGCCGCGCTCATCCATCTGCTGAAACAGCGGCCGGAACCAATCCGGATGCTCGTAATAAATCGCAATCGGCTTTTCCAGCCCGCTGCCGCCATTTGTTTCCATGCTCATGAACCTATCCTAACGTGACGACCCATCGAATTCCAAAATCATGTGGTGCTCGTCCATAATCCGCTTCCCAAGAACCGGCGCCGCTCTTCCTCATTCTTAAGCAGACCGGATTGCACCCGCGTCTATTCCCATAACGTCCAACTCTCCGCCGCAGAAGGCGCGGTCTGCGCAGCGCACTAAAACAAATCAGGCCGGTTGCGCCTCGTTTTCTCAATCGCCGCAGCCCGCCTCCACTTCGCCACCTCCCCGTGATTCCCCCCAATCAGCACTTCCGGCACGCTCCACCCGCGATATTCCGCCGGCCGCGTGTAATGCGGAAAATCCAGCAGCATCGGACTGCCCACTCGCGCCTGCTGCGTACCGCTCGCCGCCGATTGCGGCCCAGCCGTCTCCCCAAACGATTCATTCTGCGACGACGCCTCATTCCCCAGCGCCCCCGGAATCAGCCGCGTCACCGCATCAATCACCAGCATCGCGGCAAGCTCCCCGCCGCTCAACACAAAATTCCCAATCGAAATCTCCTCCGTCGCCAGATGCTCCGCGACGCGCTCGTCCACTCCCTCATACCGCCCGCAAATAAAAATCACGCGCTCCAGCCGCGCATATCGCCGCGCCATTTCCTGATCGAACAATCTCCCCGCCGCCGACATCAACACAATTTCCGTCCCCGAATCGCGCGCCGCTTTCTGCCCCGCGTCGCCCACGCTGTGCCCCAGCAGCGACTCCACCGCCTCAAACAGCGGCTCCGGCTTCAGCACCATGCCCTCTCCGCCCCCAAACGGCCGGTCATCCACCGTGCGGTGCCGGTCCTTCGTGAACACCCGCAGGTCCTGCACGTTCACCTGCACCAACCCCGTCTCTCGCGCGCGCCGCAAAATCCCATGGTCAAACGGCCCCGCAAAAAACTCCGGAAAAATCGTGATGAGGTCAAATCGCATGCGTCGCCAGTGTAGCAAACGGGGGAGATGTTACGTGCGAGCACCGCTCGGCTCGCCGGCACAGCCGCTGCTGACACAAATTGTCATGCCCGATTTCTGTTCTTTCGAACAGGTTGTCCTTTCAACGGCTTACCAATATGCTTGCAGCTCATTCTTAAACGCGAAGTGAAGATAGACCCAGTCCCTAAGGGAGCTTTCCATGGCGTTCTGGTTTTTTGTGAAGAGGCACCAAAGCCTGCTGCTCGTTATCCTTCTCGCAGCGTTCCAAGCCGGTTGCGGCGCCTACGGCAACGGCGGCAACGGTGGTGGCGGCAACGGATCAGTCCCGGCCGTTCCAGCCGGCCTCACAGCAAGCGCCGCCAACGCCCAAGTCAATCTCACCTGGAACGCCAGCTCCGGTGCATCCGGCTATTACGTCAAACGCTCCAACACCAGCGGCGCTGAATCTCAAATCGCCACGTCGGCAACGACGTCCTACGCCGACAACGCCGTTACCAACGGCACAAAGTATTTCTACGTCGTCTCCGCCTACAACTCCTACGGCCAAAGCGCCAATTCCGCCGAAGCCAGCGCCACCCCGGTCGCGCCCCCGCCTCCCCCAAATCCCCCCGCCGCTCCCACCGGTTTGCAAGCCACCGGAAGTAACGCCCAGGTCAGCCTGACTTGGAACGCCTCTACCGGCGCCACGAGCTATCATGTGAAGCGTTCCACCACCAACGGCAGCGGCTACACGCAAATCGCCGCCCCCACGGGCACGAACTACACCGACACCGGGCTCACCAACGGCACCGCCTACTACTACGTCGTCTCCGCCCTAAACGCCGCCGGCGAAAGCGCCAACTCCTCGCAAGCCACCGCAACTCCTGCCAACGTCGCAGCGAATGTCACCATCACCATCAATCCCGCCGTCACCCACGCCATCTCTCCGTACATCTACGGCATCAATTTCTACTCCGGCATCACCGGCGCCCCGCCCCTGCTCACCTTTGACCGCGACGGCGGCAATCGCTGGACCGCCTACAACTGGATCAACAACGCTTCCAACGCAGGCAGCGATTATTTCTACGAAAACGACAACTATTTATGCAACGGCAGCTGCAACGCCAGCATTCCCGCGGAAGCCGTGCGCACCTTCATCACCGCCGACCAGGCCGCCGGACTGGCCAGCCTGGTGACCTTCCAAATGCAGGGTTATGTGTCCATCAACACGACTACCGTCCAGGTGCCCATGCCTTTTCCAGACTTAACCTACTTCCGTCCGGTGGTCGACAAGAAGAGTTCCGCGTCCAACGCTCCCTTCACGCTCACCCCTCCGCCCGCATCCACCGACAACAACGTGTACATGGACGAATTTGCCTGGGCGCTGGATCAGAAGTTCTCAGGCCTGAATATCTTCGGCGCCAATCCCACGCATCCGACGTTCATCAGCTTGGATAATGAACCGGATCTTTGGAGTTCCACGCATCAGGAGATTCAGGGCTCCACGAACATCTCCTCGACCAACTTCGTCGCGAACTCCGTCACCCTGACGAAGGCTTTGAAGGATCAGTTCCCCAATGTCGTGATCTTCGGCCCGGTGAATTATGGATTTGAAGGTATCTATAGCTGGCAAGGGGATCCAACTCTGAGCCCCACGCCCACCGGCGCGAACTGGTTCGCCGACAAGTATCTGGCGGGCATGATGACCGCTTCGACCACGTACGGAAAACCTCTCGTGGACGTCTACGATTTCCATTGGTACGCCGAAGAATACGATGTCAACGGCACGCGCATCTTGGATCTTACGAGCACCACGCTGACCGACGCCCAAATCCAGCTCATCGTGCAAAGCCCCCGCAACCTCTGGGATCCTACCTACACCGACAGTGGCAACAGCAACCCGTGGATTTACGAGACGCTCGGCAACACTCCCATCAATCTCCTCGGCCGCCTGCAAACCAAGATCAACTCCGAATTCCCCGGCATGAAAATCTCCATGACCGAATACGAAAACGGCGGCTGGAATCACATCGCCGGAACCATCGCCCAAGCCGATAACCTCGGAATCTTCGGTGCCCAGGACCTTTTCGCCGCCAGCTTCTGGCCTCCAAACGGCACTTACTCGTACGCGCTTGCAGGCTTCCGCGCCTTCCGCGGCTTCGATGGTGCCAGCGCCACCTTTGGCGACACCTCGCTCCAAGTGACTTCCAGCAACGTTGCGAATGTAATGGCCTACGCGAGTTTAGACACCACCACGCCCGGCCGTGTCGTCTTTGTCGCCATTAATCGTTCCAATTCCTCGCAGGTGACCGCCATCAACGGCCAGACACTCTCCGGCACTGCGCACCTTTATCAAATGACTGCCGCGACCGCGCAGGCTCAAGTCACCGCCGGAACCGCCGTCGAGCCCGTTGCCGCCGGAACCATGGCCGCAAGCGGTACGTCTCTGACGATCACGCTTCCCGCGTACAGCGTCACAACCATTGACGTTCATTAAGAGGGATTCGAGGAATCTAGAATCGCGGGAGCCAGCGAGGCACGCGGCGGCAATACTCTTCATATTCCGCCCCGAATTTGCGCCGCAACGTAGGCTCTTCGTGGATCATCACGAAAAGATGGAAACACAGCCACACACCCGCAATATAAATCACGACCGGGATTGACCCAAACACGATCGCTTGCCCCGCCACAAACCATGCCACGCCCACATACATCGGATTGCGCACGAACCGGTACAGCCCTTTCACCACCAACTTCCGCGGCATATCAATCGGCGCAGGTGTGCCCAGCCCCGTAACCGCAAAATCCCACGCGCACTCGAAATAAAAGCAAGCGCCGGCAATCAGCGGAAAAAGTCCAATCCATCGCCACGCAATTGTAGGGACACTATAACTTCCGCCCGTATCCACGAGCACCCACCGCGGAATCAGCACGCCCACGCTGCCCGGCACCACCAGCGTAAACACCGCCGTCTTGAACAGCGCCCACGCAACTGTTCCTCTATGTTCCGTCATTCAAGTTGCGTAAGCCTTCGGGAAGGGTTACATGAATTCGTCGTTCCGCTACCGCAATCCGCGTACAAATGTCTTGCGCAAGCGGCACCAGCAACTCGCCGTGAGCCGTGTCCACAACGAGCAGCGGCGTGCCAGGAATTTCGTCGCCAGGAATCTGCACATCCAGCACTTTCCCAAGCAAGACCGGAGCTTCCACAAGCGAACACGGCGATGACGCCACCACCGGCGCCGCAGTAGGACTCTCGAACACCGAACATCCAATCAAGTCCGCAACGAAGTATTGTCCGGCCGGCAATGTCACGCGCTGTTCGAATGGCAGCAAAATCTCCAGCCCCCGAAATCGTTCCGCCTCCGTGATCGAATTCACGCCCTCGAAATGAAACACCGCCTGCCCCCGATGATTCTGGCTCAGCCAGCACGCCCTCACCGCCACGCGCCGCGGCTCATTCTTGCCGTCCGTCTGCCCGACAAACACTTCCTTCAATTTGGTAAGCCGTTCCGGAAAATCGGTGAGCAGTTCTGCTGCGACTTCGCCCTTGTTCCCGCGCGCCCGCAGAATGCGCGCCAGTAGGACCCAGCGTGGAGATTCAGGATTCAATGGTGTGTGGCCGCAACTCAGCCCAAGGCAAGTATGAACGCAAATTGAAAAACGAAAAGAAAAACCATGAAGTGGCTAGTCTTCGAGAATTTCCAGCGTGAACCGCTTCCTCATCTTCATCCCACCGGCCCCCAGCAGCGTCCGCATCGCCTTGGCCGTCCGCCCCTGCCGCCCGATCACTTTCCCTAAATCCTCCGGATGCACCCGCAGTTCCAGCACCGTGACCTGCGACCCCTCGACGGACTTCACCTGCACCTCGTCAGGATGGTCCACAAGAGCTTTGGCAATAGCTTCAACCAGCTCCTTCATCGGGCACCTGGGAATGGCCCCGGCCGAGGCCGGGACCCAAAAATTCAGGGAGGGGCTGCGGCTACGCGATCTTCTGCAGCCGCAGGAAGCTGCGCACGGTGTCGCTTGGCTGTGCGCCAAGCCCCATCCAGTACTTGATGCGCTCTGCGTCCAGCTTGATCTCCGCCGGCTTTTTCAGCGGATCGTACGTGCCCACCGCTTCCTTCACGCGGCCGTCTCGGGGCCGGGTCCTCTCAATGACCACCACGCGGTAAAAAGGCTTCTTTTTCTTTCCAATCCTTGACAGACGAATCGTTAACACTAAGTCAGTCCTCCTGAACCCATCCATTGTAGCCTGCCGCGCTCCCCCTCGGCAATCAAACTCTCCGGCAACCGCGCATCCCTCCTCCGGACGCATAGCTTAGGATGTTGCAGGATGTCGGTTGCGCCCCTCCCCGTGCGGTGCTAAAAAGATCCTCATGAAAACCCTGCAAGTCCTCTCCATTCTCTTGCTATCTTTGGCCACCATGGAACTAGCTGCCAACAAGCCCACGGAAATCCGCGGCGGCGGCGGCATCACTCTTCCTCTTCCGCCGCCCACGGAAGCCAAACCGGTTACCGATACTCTCAACGGCACCACCATCACCGATCCGTACCGCTGGCTCGAGGATGCCCACAGTCCCGCCACCCGCGCCTGGATCGAAGCGCAAATACACTACGCCGAAACGTATTTCTCGCAGGTCAAGATCCGCCCGGAACTTGCCAAGCGCCTCACCGAACTCTCGCGCGTCGAAAGCTATTCGATTCCCGCGGAAGCTCGGGGGAATTACTTCTTCACAAAGCGCCTGGCGGACGAGAACCAGGCCTCCATCTATATGCGCAAGGGCCTTCAGGGCAGCGATGAGCGCCTCGTGGACGCCACCAAGCTCAGCGCCGACCAAAATACTTCAGTCGAAATCGATGATCTGTCGCTCGATGGAAAACTCCTCGCCTACGGCATTCGCGAAGGCGGCGCCGACGAGCGAACCATTCACATTCTGGACGTCAGCCAGCGCCAGGAACTGAAGGATGTGCTGCCCCGAGCGCGCTACTTCAGCGTAAATTTTGACGCCACTCACCAGGTCTTGTACTACGCAAAGGTCGAGCCGGGCGGCACGGCGATTTATTCCCACCGCCTCGGTACCCCCATGGACACCGACCAATCGGTTTTCGGCAAGAAGTTCAAGGATGAAACCTTCGGCGCCATGGACCTCATCAACGCGGAAGTCACGGAGAACGGCCGGTACCTTCTCATTCACGTCGCCCACGGCGTCCCCGCAAAGCGCGTGGACATTTACTCCAAGGATCTCCGCGCGCCCGACGCTCCGATTCTCCCGGTAATCCACGGCATCGATAATCAATTCCGCCCGATCAACGAAGGCGATGACCTCTACGTCCTCACCGACTACCAGGCGGAAAACTATCGCGTCATCAAAGTGAACATCAAAGCCCCCGCTCCCGAGAATTGGAAGACCATCATTCCGGAGAGCAAAGACGTCATCGAAGACTTTTCCATTGTTGGCGGGAAACTTATCGTCGGCGGTTTGCACGATGTCGTCTCGCAAACCAAAGTCTACTCGCTCGACGGAAAATTCCTGAGTCAGCTCAGCTATCCGGCGTTGGGTTCCGCGTCCTCCGTGCGCGGCCTCGCGGGCTCGCGCCACGGTTTTTACACCTTTCAATCCTTCATCATGCCGCCCACCATCTATCACTACGACGTGGAAACCGGCGCAACCGAAGTCTTCGCCAAGTCCAAAGTGCCTTTTTCCGCAGCGGACTACGAAGTCAAGCAGGTTTTCTACGCCTCCAAAGACGGCACCAAAGTTCCCATGTTCATCTCCTCCAAGAAAGGGCTTGCCCTCAACGGCGCCGCGCCGATGCTCATGTCCGCCTACGGCGGATTCAACGTCAGCCTCACTCCCTATTGGAGCCCCGAATTTGCCTGGTGGATGGAACAGGGCGGCTACTTCGCGCAACCAAATCTTCGTGGCGGCGGCGAGTACGGCGAAGCCTGGCACAAAGCCGGCATGTTCGAAAAAAAGCAAAACGTCTTCGACGACTTTTTTTCAGCCGCCGAATATCTCATCGCCAACAAATACACCAACGCCGCGCATTTCGCCCTTCGCGGGCGCTCCAACGGCGGACTCCTCATGGGCGCAGCCATCACCCAGCGGCCCGATTTGTTCGGCGCCATCTGGTGCGGCTACCCGCTGCTCGACATGCTTCGCTATCAGAATTTTCTGGTGGGGCGCTGGTGGACCACCGAATACGGTTCCGCCGACAATCCCGAGCAGTTTCCCTATCTCTTGAAATACTCGCCCTATCAAAATGTCAAACCGGGAACAAAGTATCCCGCGATTCTCTTCAACACCGGCGACTCCGATACCCGCGTCGATCCCTTGCACGCCCGCAAAATGACCGCGCTCATGCAAGCCGACAACGGCAGCGACCGCCCCATCCTCCTGCACTACGAATTGAAGGCCGGCCACAGCACTGGCGTCTCCATCACCCAACTCGTCAACGACACCGCCGACGAGCTAGCCTTCCTCTGGAACGAAACCACGGGCAGGAACTAAAAGAAATGAATCGCATTCAACTGGTGCGCTAGTGGTGAGTTTTCGGTCCAGAAACTTTGATAACTGTCAGGATGAAAGGCAGTCACCTATCTCAATGTTCGGTTGAATACGAGTGCTCTGCTGATTCGGCCTTGGGAAATAGCTCCAGCATTTTCTCACTTTCCCGTGCAGGCCGAAAAATGTTCCCGTCGAATAAGAATGTCATCCGGTAGGTATTAAGAGTGAGCGGAACAGGTTTCCCCTGTTGGCACGCTCTTCGCTCCTCATCAGTAGGACTCTTCTCGCCCAGCGTCGCGGTTATAGCAAGGGTCGTCACAGACTTGTCTCTGGGTTCGGCGAACTCTAGGGCAGTGATTCCGGACTTTTGAACCGAAGTGTTGCGACCATCAAAGAAGTCAATGCCGCACGCCTGTCTCGACTTGTCCACAGTCTCAAAAATATGCTGGACATTGCTTTGGCCGTTTTGGTGGAATTTCACCAAATACACGTAAGACCATAATGTGACCTGAGCGCCCCAGTCATCCACGCAAACTAACATGTCCATAGACTTTGCGACTCGGAATTTGTGGCACCTTTCGGTGATGAGGGCGCTCTCGTAATGCAGCAGCTGCGGGACCGAACCGTTTACTGCGAAAACAAACGTGCCGCCAAAATTTGCGCTGTGTGACTCACAGCCACGACCAGTCAGGACAATGTTTTCCTCATCTGGCGACGTGAAGTGACCAGCAAAAGTCCTCTTCAGATCCCAGCTCAGGTCATCCGCATCGTGCTCTGTCGCCTGAGGAGGACAGTAATGACAGCCTGTTGCGTTTCCATGCGTGTCAAACGAGAGCAACCCCCGTGGACAGATTTGCTTCAAGGCATCAGCAACCAAAATTCGATGCGTGCTGACCTCGTCTGGGTCAAAGAAGGCATCCATTTTGCTCTGGCCAAGACAGCCCCGCCAACTAACAAGTATGACGACAAGAAACATCAGCGTGCCTATTAGTGTGCTGCGTGTATTCATTGAATAGGAACGAAAAGAGCGAGGATCATCGGGGGTTACATCCAACTGCAACATTGTACTCTGAGTTTCAAAGAAGCGACAACGGTGGCAATCAGGGAGCACTTCGCCTGTAAGTCCCGATAAGTTCTAGGCGACCCACTGCCACGGTACTTGCAAATTGTCTAGGAATGCCCTATGCTTTCCCTAGGGAAACCCTATGCCAACACTCTACGTGGAAAACGTGCCCGCCGACCTCTACGAAGCCCTCCGCAAGCGCGCCCGCAGCCAGCGCCGCTCCATTGCCGCAGAAGTCTTGTCCCTGCTCGAAACCACTATCCCTACCGAAAAGGAATTGCGGGCCCGTCGAAAACTCTTCAAGAAGCTCGAAAAACTGCGCGCTACACCATCTCCCTCGGCCGGGCCGTTCCCCTCATCTGAGGAAATGATTCGCGAGGACCGCAAGCGGTGAACGTCTTTGTGGCGGATGCCAGCGTCGCCGCGAAATGGGTGCTTCCTGGTGCGGATGAACCCCTAAGCGAAGAGGCCTTGCGTCTCCTGCGTCGCTGGACCAATGGCGAAATCCAGCTCATCGTGCCGGACTTCTTTTGGACGGAATTGGCGAATATCCTTTGGAAAATGGTCCGTCGCGGACGTTGCACCAGGCAAACTGCAGAGGCTGCTCTGGGCACTCTGCGCGCATACAAAATACCGGCAATTCCAGCATTGGCGCTGCTGGACGCGGCTTTTGACAAAGCTTTCACCTACGGTCGAACTGTGTACGACAGTCTATACGTCACCCTCGCTGTGGAATCGAATGCCCAACTTGTGACCGCCGACGAAAAGCTTGCAAATACCCTTGCGGCTCATCTTCCGGTAATTTGGTTGGGATCGATGTGAAATTGGCCGCGAGACATCTATTTCAACGCGCGCGCCGCAGCCAAGTGTCATCAGGTCATACGGCTGCATTCGAAGAGTCCTGCGCTGCGGCTTCGGCCTCGGGGTTTGCTGCTCCGGCCGGAACCTCTTTAGAAGTATAAACGACCGCAGGACCATGCACCGCCGCATTGCGCTGTGATTCCACCGCTCCTGCTGCCAGGCGCATCAAATGTTCCTGTACGGAAAACCCGTGGCCGTTGCGTACCGCTCGCGGCCGCGCGTAGGAACCATCAGACCCCAGGATTCGCGCTTTCCGCGTGTCCGCCAGGTACGAAGACAGAATCTCCGTGCAGACTCGCTCGCAGTGCTGCGGATCCTTCAGTGGAAACAATACTTCCACCCGCTCGTACAGATTCCGTTGCATCCAATCCGCGCTGCCTAAAAACACTTCCGGCTTGCCGCCATTCTCAAAATAAAAAATCCGGCTGTGCTCCAGGAAACGCCCGACGATGCTGCGCACCCGGATGCGGCTGCTCAGCCCGCGAACCCCGGGAACCAGCGCGCATTGCCCCCGCACAATCAAGTCAATTTCCACTCCCGCCTGCGAAGCGCGGTACAGCGCCCGGATCACCGGCGGATCCACAACCGCATTGACCTTCACGATCATCCGCGCCGGCCGTCCGCGCCGTGCGTGGCGCGCTTCTCGATCGATCAGCGCAATGCATGTTTTGGCCATGTCGCGCGGAGCCACCAGCAGCGGCTTGTAGTTGGGCTGCTCGGCATACGCCGTGAGGTAGTTGAAGACATTGTGAACCGCGGAAGTGATCGCCTCGTCTCTCGTAAGCAGGCTAAGGTCCGTGTAGTACCGCGCCGTCGACGGATTGTAATTGCCCGTTCCCAGATGCGCGTACCGCCGGATCTTGCCATCCGCATCCTGCCGCACAATCAGCGCCAGTTTCGCGTGCGTCTTCAACCCTACCACTCCGTGGAAAACCTGCACGCCCGCGTCTTCAAAGCTCCGCGCCCACCGTATGTTTGTCGCTTCATCGAAGCTGGCTTTCAACTCCACGACCACCGTGACTTCCTTCTTCCCCGCGGCTTCCAGCAGCGCACGAGCAATCGGCGAGTCGGAATTCGTCCGGTAGAGCGTTTGCTTGATCGAGAGAACGCGCGGGTCGTGTGCCGCCGTCCGCAGGAAATTCACCACCGCATCGTAGGAATCGTACGGGTGATGCAGCATCACGTCCTGGTGGCGGATGGCTTCAAACATCGAATCAGCATCGTGGCCCACGTGCACCTGGCGCGGCACAAACGGCGGATATTTCAGCTCGGGCCGCGCCGTCTCCTCGTAGAGATGGAAGAGCCTCTGCAGGTTCACCGGGCCGTTGACCCGGAACACCAGCGATTCGTCGAGCTCAAACGTGGACACCAGCCGCTCCACGATTTCCGGGTGCGCACCCGCTTCGATTTCCAGCCGCACCGCGTCGCCTTTCCTTCTCTGGGACACCTGCGAGTCCACCGCGTCAAGCAAGCTCCGCGTTTCTTCTTCCTCGAGATAAAGATTGCTGTTGCGCGTGATTCGAAACGGCGCCGACGCCAGAATCTCGAAGCCTCGGTAAAGCTTCGCCGTGAACGCCGACACCACTTCCTGCAGCGAAACGTAATCGATGCTCCCGTTCTTCCCGGGAACGCGCAGCAACCGCGGTAGCGCACGCGGCACCGTGACCACTCCGAAGTATGGCTTCCCGTTGCCCCCGCGCCGCCGGTGCAGCAGAAACGCCACGCATAGCGCTTTGTTCAAAACGTGCGGAAACGGGTGGGACGGGTCCACCGTCACCGGCGTAAGCATCGGGCTCACGCGCCGGTCGTAAAAAGTCTTGGCCGCCTTCGCCGCTCCTGCATCCAGTTCGTCCATCCGCAGAACTCGGATGGACTGTTTCGCCAGCGCCGGCAGCAACTCTTCGTTCCAGCATTTGTACTGGTCCCGCACAAAGATTTGCATCGCCGCGGAAACTTTCCCCAACTCCTGTTCCGCGGTAAGCCCGTCGGGGCTTAGTTCCCGCGAGCCATGCTCGATGCGCTGCAGAAAACTGGCCACCCGCACCTCGACGAACTCATCGAGGTTGTTCGCCGTAATCGCCAGAAATTTGACGCGCTCCAGCAGCGGATTCCCAATGTCCCGCGCCTCTTCCAGCACTCGCCGGTTGAACTCCAGCCACTCCACATGGCGGTTTAGGTAGTAGCGCGGGTCGTCGAGCGCAATGCGTGTCATAAGCTGTCTCAGGGGACCATCAGAGATACCGCACCCGTGTTACAGCCAGATGAACGCCTAACGGGCCTGCTTGGAATGATATCCTCCGATTGGTATCTGAGGTGCCGTTTGCCGCATAAGACTTTTTGCATGGCGGTCGTCGCGTTTTCCCTGGCTTCTTTTTGGTCCGTTGAACTTCGCGCCCAGGGCCGTGGACCCGCCAAAGCCCTTGAAGACCCGGTGTTCGACGGATTGGTAAAGCCGGGTGAGCCAGGCTTCGCCGCATTGTTCCGCAACGCTCTTGGAACCGCCTACACGCGAACAGAGGGTGTGCGCGATCTCCGTTCGAAAACCAGGATCGATGCACATACGAATTTCCGCCTCGCCTCCTTCTCCAAGCAATTCACCGCCATGGCCATCATGCTCCTCGTCCATGACGGAAAACTCCGCTACGACGAAACGCTCACCGAAGTCTTTGCAGACTTTCCCACTTATGGAAAAAGCATCACCGTTCGAAACCTGTTGAATCACACCTCTGGCCTGCCCGATTACGAAGATTTGATGGACGCAGCGGAAAAAGCAAAGGGTCGGCTCTGGTCGGCGGAAAAACAAATTCAGGATGACGAAGTCTTGGAACTATTGAAGAAGGAAAAAAGCGGAAAGTTTGTGCCGGGGACCAGTTGGTCCTACAGCAATTCCGGTTACGTCCTGCTCGGTCTCATCGTCGCGAAATTGTCGGGACACTCGTACGGTGAATTTCTTCACACAAGAATCTTTGCCCCGCTGAAAATGGATCAAACTATCGTCTTTCAAAAGGGAAAGAACGAAGTCTCGAACCGCGCCTTCGGACATTCCAAGGAAGGCAGTATTCTCAAAGAAACCGATCAGAGTTCCACTTCAGCGACTCTCGGCGACGGCGGCATTTATTCGAATCTCGAAGACCTCGCCAAATGGGACGACGCCCTTCGCAATCACACACTGCTCAGCGAAAAAGAATTTAAGCCCGCGCTAATTCCGGTGAAACTCAACGACGCCACCGATCCTCACTGGCCCCTCGAAGCCAACGACGATAATCTTCACCCCGGCAAGCCCGTCTCCTACGGCTTCGGCTGGTTCCTCGATCCCTACGAATCATACGGCGGGACGCGCCGGCGAATGTGGCACACCGGAAGCACCATGGGCTTCCGCACGGTCATAGAACGTTTCACGGCGCCTAACGGACTTACCACCATTATTCTCTGCAACCGCACCGACCTGGATCCAGAAAAGCTCGCCCTGCAAGTCCCGAACTCCAATCCCCCATCGAAGTAATTCGAACCGGAATCAAGACGGTCGTTGCCCGCGGGTTGAGTTGCAAGACTGGTTTCACGACAAACCCGCCAGCTTCCCCAGCCCCTTCATTTTCGCCCGCGCCGCCATATTCCCATACTGCTTCATCATCGTGCGCATTTGCAGATACTGTTTCAGGACGGTGTTGACGTCCTGCACCGTTGTCCCGCTGCCCTTGGCGATGCGCTTGCGCCTCTTTCCATCAATCACGTTGTGGTCCCGCCGCTCCTGGTTGGTCATCGAATTAATGATCGCTTCCACCCGCGTGAGCTGCCCTTCATCCACCTTGGCATCCTTCGGAAGATTCTGCAGCGGCCCCATCTTCGGCAGCATGTCCACAATTTTTTCCAGCGGTCCCATCTTTCGAATCTGCTTCAACTGATCGCGGAAATCCTCCAGCGTAAACTCTTCCTTGCGCAGCTTGCGTTCAAGATCGGCCGCAGCTTTTTTATCAACCGTCTGCTCCACCCGCTCGATGAGCGACATAAGGTCGCCCATGCCCAGCACGCGCGAAACAATGCGCTCCGGATAAAATCCTTCCAGCGCATCATATTTCTCGCCCAAGCCCACGAACTTTACCGGCGCACCCGTAACCTTCCCGATCGAAAGCGCCGCCCCACCGCGCGCATCGCCGTCCAGCTTGGTAAGAATCACGCCGGTCAGCCCCAGCCGCTTGTGAAATTCCCCCGCCGACCGCACCGCGTCCTGCCCAATCATCGAATCCGCGATGAACAGCATCTCGCTGGGCTGCAATTCCTTCTTCAGCATGCTGAGCTCGTTCATCAAATCATCGTCAATATGCAAGCGCCCCGCCGTGTCCACCAAAACCACGTCGCTCGCCGAAAGTTTCGCTTCCTTGATCGCGCCTTTCACAATTTCCAGAGGCTTGTCCGTACCCGTGCCCGGCCACAGCGCCGTCCCCACCGCCTTCGCTACCTGCGCCAGCTGTTCGCGCGCCGCAGGGCGATACACGTCCGTGGAAACCACCAGCGGCCGGTGCCCATGCTGCGAAAGCCATTTCGCAAGCTTGCCCGTAGTCGTGGTTTTTCCGGAACCTTGCAACCCCACAATCATCCACACCGACGGCGGCCGTGAAGCAAAAATCGGCTTCGCATGTTTGCCAAGCATCGCCGCCAGCTCATCGCGAACCACCTTGAAAACCTGCTGATCCGGCGAAAGCTGCAGCATCACTTCGCTGCCAATCGCCTTTGCGCGAATATTGGCCAGCAGGTCATCGGCCACGCCCACGTTCACGTCGCCTTCCAGCAACGCCTCACGAATTTCCCCAAGCGCCGCGTCAATATGCTCTTCCGTGAGCTTGCCCTGCCCGCGCAGGTTCTTGAACGTCCGTTGCAGCTTCTCTGTAAGATTCTCAAACATGGTTCACACAAATACCTCGACCGCCTTCTCTAAGAATAGCAGGGCAGGGCCCGGAGCGTGAATCTCTCCGGTTCGCGGGCTCCAGATGTTTGTTTCTCAGTGAAATTTCACCAGCGTTCAACTAATTGGGTACCCTTTACCATTCTGCGTCCGGAGTGTTCCATTCCGGAACAGTCGCCCCTTCACTCGTTGCGGACTCTAGCTCATCAGCGACTCCTCTTTTCTTCCTGCAATTACTTTGGCGCAGCTGAGTGCTCCCTGTTCTCCTTTGCGTCCGCTCACCCATTTTTGTGTTTGGCGCTGTGCCCCACCGCCACCAGGAAAATCGCGCTCTTGCCTTCGGCATGAGGCGTGAAGAACTGCACCACATCGTCGTCGAAGAAAGTGAGTCCCGTGGCACCCAGCCCCTGTGCGTAAGCCGCCAGATACAGCTTTCCGCCGAGGATGCCGGCTTCGAGTTGTACCGCTCGATACCCGCGATTTCCGAAGCGCTGCAAGATCGGCCTCAAGTCCGCCAAAAAGAAGACGTCCGCGGCGGAGTCGGCGGCAAGCTCTTGCCCCAGTCCCAGGTAACCGGCCTCCGCGCGAAAATCCCCCTCTTTCAAGCATTCGAGCGCGCCGCGGTCGCGATGAAAAACGTAGGCCCCGGGCGGAACTCCGTCCACGGCATGGACGATCACGTAGAGATCATTCAGCTGAGTTCCCAGCGGCTCGAGAAAATCCGCCGGCACTCCACGGGTGGCGCGGTCCAGCATCGTGGAAAGCTCCTCGAAACGAATCGCGCTCCCTGCGAACTTCCGTGTGGAACCACGCCGCTGGATGACCTGCTCGGCGGGGCTGCGCGCAATCTCCGCATCCGAAAATGCCCGAAGCGGAAGAAGTGCTCCGGCGGGCGGCGGAAACTCCGTCGCCGGCGTCTGCCCGCGCCAGGCCCTCACTTCCTCGCCCGTTTCCAGCGAAGAAGCTGCATGCATTTCGCGCATCAGCGGATAATCCACTTCGCGCTGAGAGAGCGGAACGGTTTCGAATCCAAGCGACGGAATTTTCTCGCAAGTTTGTGGTGCTGCTATATCGCTGTGCCCGATCGCCACCAGTGAGAAAGCCACTTCCCGTTGCGCATCTACATCCAGCAAGCGGTTGACATTTCCGTCCACGAAGCCGCAAACCACTCGCGCCGGCAGCCCCAGGGCCGTTGCCCCGGCCAGCAGGTTGGCGAGCAGCGTCCCGTTGTCCCAGCCGAAATGCCGGTAGGTGCGTGCCTGATACTTCCAGGCATTCCGCCAATACGTGCACGTGCAAACGATTATGACCGGCGCGTGCGCGATGGCCGGTTCGCCGCCCGTGGCTTCCAGCAACACACCGCGATAATCTCCTGCCCGCAGTTGGCGGATTCCGAACTCCGCGGGAGCAAAGTGATAGACGCCGGCCGCTAGACCCGCAAGGTCGCTGTTCACCAGATACAGCTCCACCTCGGAAAGCGCCCCCGTGCAGGCGGCTGCGCGAAAGTAAATCTCCCCGCCGGCATATTTTCGTCTGCGGGTAATGCCCGCCGAGAGATACAGCAGTTGAGCAACCGCTTCCAGATCCGGAACCGCCTCAGTCTGTGCAGGTAGGCTCGAGGCGATAGCGGAGAGCGCCGCAACGCCGGTTTGCCGCAGTTCGTCCGGGAGTCGCACCGGCTCGACCGTTGGGTAGATCTTGAACGGCAGCGGACGGTTCTCCCAATCCAAAAAATGGCGATCGGCGCGAATGCTGGCGTAGGAATGTTTCGTCGCTTCGTGGTAGGCCCACGCGGTTTGAGAATCGGAGTTGCCGGTCATCGTAGCAGCGAGCCGTGCTTCAGCCGCACGGAAGCATAGCAGGTTAAACGACCGCGGCCATCAAACGCTGCTTAGAACGTGAGCCGGACGCCGATCTGCGCCGCGAAGGGGATCCCCACCGTCGTCCCCGGACCAAAAAAATCACCCAGCCCGCCCGCCGGCACCGTCAGTTGGCTCAGCCTGGTGATCGGCTGCGTGGTCGTGCATGCCGCGTTGGTGCAAATGTCCGTCACATTCCCCGCTTGCGCTTGCGCCGCCGGAACCGGCAGCGCGGCGGCGTTCGTCACATAATTCGCGCCCGGATTGTTGCGGTTGAACAAGTTGAAAAATTCAACGAACGGCGAGACCGTCCACCGCTCGTGGATCTTGAACGGCCGGCTCACACGCAAGTCCGCCTGAATGTACGGCGTTCCCCGGAATTCATCCAGCGAAGTCGGGACTCCATTCACGGAAATTCTCTCGCTGTTGTCCGCCGTGGTGATCACAAAGGGACGCGCGCTTTCCGCCTGCGTCAGCGTGGTCAGCTCAAAACCGCCCGGCGCTCGAAACGTCCCCGCAAACACGAACCGGTGCGTCACGTCCTCGCCGGACGGCCCATAGTCCCCCGGACCAAACGGATCCGCTGTATTGCACACACCATTGACGTAATCGAAGAGCTCGCCCAGCACGCAGCCCCACGTCTTTGCGGAAGAAAGCGTGTAGTTCGCCACCAAGCTCAATCGCTTGGACACATTTCCTTGCAGGTGCACCCCAAGCCCCTTGTAACTCGAACGATTGTCGCTCCGGAATACCGATATCCCGCTTGCATAGTCGTACCGCCGGTAGCCGTGCATCCCCGTCTCCAGCGTGAAATCTGCGCTCAACACCCAGTCCGAGTTAAACGCGTGCTGTACGCCGCCAGTGGCGTGCAGTGCGTACGGCGTGTGGTAGTTCGGATCAATCAGTGAAGGAGGCCCCGAAGCATTCATGATGTTGAAATTGTTCACCGCGTTGAACGCTTCCACCCACCCGTTTTGCGCTAGGTCGTTGTAATACAAGCCTACACCGCCGCGAAGAACGGTTTTTCCCGAAGATCCAAGCCCGTACGCGACTCCCAGTCGCGGCGCAAACGCCTTGCGATAGTCGTGAGGAATCCCGGCAATAATCCCGTTCCCCGCGAGCGCAGGATTCAAGCTCTGGTCATGCCCCGAAGCGACGAACAGCCCAAACGTCGTATCGTAGCGCAGCCCGTAGTTGACCGTCAGGTTTCGCGCCACGCGCCAGGAATCCTCCGCGTAAAAGCCCAGCCGCTGCACATTCTGCGAAAAGCTGCCGTCCCCGGCGGGAGTGGAGGCGCTGTTGGCGGCGATGTCCGCCGTGAACTGCGCGGGATTAGAGAGATAAAACGTCGGATCCTCCGGAAGCGTAACCAGCGTTTCCGCATTCGCCGTCAGCGCCCCGCTCAACACGGGTTCATGAATGAAATTGATGCCGAAGCGCGGCGCATGCCCGCCCGCGATGTGGCTCACGTCGTAACGGAACTGGTATTTCTCCTGATTGCGCAGCACCGGAAACGCCGTCACCGCCGTGACGAATTGGTTGTCCCCAAATGTTTCCAGGCCGGAAATGGCGTTCGATGTCGAGCTGAACGGAAACGCCAGCGCAAATCCCAGGTCCGAATTCCGCGCCTGCGTCAAATGCAACGTGCTTCCTCCAAGCACCAGCGTCCCCAGCCACGTCGGGCTGAACGTAAATTGATTGTTGATCACAAAATTCGTGTAGTTATTGTGAGCCGTCGCGCCCGTCGACGGCAGCGTCCCTTGCTGCACCAGCGCGTTGTGCGTCAGATAGCTATCGGCAGAGAAACGCAGGAACCACCGCGAGCGCGTGCTCTGTGCCCAATCAAAACGAATCAGGCCCAGATAATCGCGGAACGGAATAGGAACACTCGACGGAACGGCAATGTTTGTGACCGCTGTGCCGTTGACATCCACCAATCCTTGCGCCGCAAGTTGCGACAGGGCATCAAACTGCGTCTGGCTTGCCGGGCTGTACGCGATGCTGGCGTCCTCATGTACGTATTCGAAAGAAGAAAAAAACCACACCTTATTGTCAACGATGGGTCCGCCAAGCGTTCCGACGTAATTCTGCCGTGAAAAAGGCTGTTTCGGATTCGGCGCCGGATTCTCAATAGGAAATCGCGCGTTGAGCGCGGCGGCGCGCTCGTAGAAAGCTCCCGAGCCATGCCAATGATTGGTGCCCGCCTTGGTGGTGATTACCACAGAGCCCGCCGTGGTCCGCCCGGTGTCCGCATCTTCCAGCGCCGTCCGCACCGCGAATTCCTGAATGGATTCCGGCGAGAAATTCTGCAGAAACCCGCCAATCCAGTCATCCGAATTGTCCGCACCATCCACCGAAAGATCGTTGTTCAACCCGGAACTTCCGCCCGTGGAGACCGCCGTGATGCGCGCCTTCGTGGGATCCGAAGGCTCCACCGGTTCCGTTCCAGGCGCCAGATAAGCAATGTTCGCAAAACTGCGAGCCGCCAGCGGAATCGCCTGAAGATCCTGCGTCGTGATCACCGCCTGATGAACCGCGCTGGTGCTATCAATCGGCTGCGTCGTAATCGACCCCGGCCCGTCTACTTCCAACCTTATGCTCTGCTCCACGGCCTGCAATTTCAGCCGAACCGTGACTTCCTGCACGGAACTGACCAGCACCTTCACATTCGAACGCGCCTCCGCAAATCCCTTGGCATTCACGGTCAGCTGATACGTTCCCGGCAGAAGATCCTCGATTCGAAATTCTCCGCGAACGTCCGAAATGGTTTCACGCTGCAAAGAAGAATCCGCCGCCTGCACCACGATTTTTGCCGCAGGAACCAACGCCCCGCTGCTGTCCTGCACCATCCCGCGCAGCGACCCGCGCGGATTTTGCCCCTGCACCGCCGCTGGAAGCACCGCAAAAAGCAGCAGTGAAAACAGATAGGCGCAGTAAGAGCGTTTTGTCGTTGGAACGAACCGCTTGTTCATGTCGGGAGACAGGCTACGAAAAGCGCTGCCCTACTACCACAGCTCGTAGGTGCGTTCGATCCTTGCAGGAAATTATGTAAAGCACGGGCGAACGATGATTTCGAATGATTTAGTGAAGGAAGAGTTCCAGCAGCCCATGCACAGAGGAAAGAATAGCCGGCCCAGCCAACAGTGTTGCCACGAGCGCAGCCATCGCAAAGCCTGCGCCCAACCTCAGCGACCGCGTCTGCGACGCCGGCCGGCCATTCACCGTTTCGAATTCCAGCAAGCGCTCGACTCTCGCCGCAAGATCACGGTCCTCGCCGACGAGCGACGTATGAAGAAATGACAGCCGCGGCCCCGCACCCATCCGCGCCACGCGCAACAGCGCTGATGCCAGCGAGACCGCGCGGTTCGAATCTCCCTGAACCGCCTCATCGTCCGCGGCCCACTCCGCAAACTTGGCCCAGGCCTCTTCGAGCGCCCCATTCCCGCGAACAAACGGAATCGAATCGGGAACCATCAGCAAAAAGAGCCGCTTCAAATTGTCGCGCGAAACCCGATGCGCATTCTCGTGATGCACCGCTACATCCAGTTGATCGGCCGAGAGCGCGCACAGCACGCCCCGCGAAACAATCAACCGCGGCCGCAATATTCCTGCCAGCGCCAGCAGCGGAGCATCTTTCTCGACCACCACCGCCCGCGAACTTTCTCTCGGCAAGTGATCCTCATGACCAGTTTCTTTCCAAATCCGCCGGCAACGAGATGCCACAACCAGCGCCCGCGAAACGCGCCCCATCGCAACAAACCAACTCATCGCGCCCAAAACGACCAGCGCCAGGCAGCCCACTCCCACGCGCTCCGGCGTAGCCTGCGGTTCGAACCACAAGTAACTGGGAACACAAAGCCCCAGCACCGCGCCAATCCCCAGCGCAAACGGAAGAATTCGTATCCCAAACAGAAATCGAGCCGCAACTCGCGCTCGCATCGTCCCCGCAACACGCATCGCCCCGCGCGAAGCCGCGGAAACGATCAAACCAGCACTCAAATTCACCACAAAAAACGAAGCCAGGCACAAACAAAACAGCCGCACCGCGTAAGGCGCAATCATGATGGCCCTCGCCGCGAAAGCTCCCTGCGCTTCGTTCGAATCTTCTTCTCCAGCTCATCCAGCAGCGCCGCGTCGTGCCCGCCCACCGCCTCCAAAAAAGACGAAACCAGCAGCTCCCGCGAAGGGTGCGGCCCCGCAAAAAAATTGGCCACCACATTTTCCGCCCGCTGAATTTCCCATTCCTGCCGCGTCATCCGCGCCGAATACACAAACGCCCGCTCCGGCATCCGCCGCTCCAGCAATCCCTTCTTAAACAAGCGGTCCAGCGTCGTCATCACCGTCGTATACGCCAGCGGTCGCTCCAGCTCGCGCGCCACGTCGCGCACATTGCATTCCCCGCGCGCCCACAAAATTTCCATCAGCGCAAACTCCAGCCGCCCCAGCGAAAATCTTGCCTCCGCGCCCGCGCCCCGCCCAAATCGGTTTTTGAGAAATCGAATCATGATCCAGTTTGTTTAGCAACCGCTCAGCAATTCGCGCAAGCGGCAGAGGGCATTCTACGCTCGCAACGGGCGCAAGAGAAATCCGAAATTCGCACCACGCGAGAATTCACGCAAAAAAGGAAGGGCGCGGCGGAGCAATCGTTATCGGAGAGATTCGATCACTCGCGCCGCGCGGTCTGATTTACTTCATTGATTGGCGGCCAACACCCGGTATATCCCGACAGACGCATGCGCCCTGCGCCCGGTTACAGTCCATTTGGCCGAAAACGATAAGAGTTGCGCCACAGCGCCCCCGGCCATAAAGTGGAAGGGGCGGCATAAAGCCCGCCCCTTCAATCATTTAGCCAATCAATCGTTCAGCCAATGGACCGTCTAGCTCTTCGGCGCCCAAGCCGCCGCCACCAAGTCATGATCAAACGCCGGCGGCACCTGCTTGAAGCACGCATACCGGTACAGCGCCGCGTTGAACACCCCCTGCGCCGCCGACATGAACACCGACAGCACCAGGAAGTACAGGATCATCAGCGCCAACCCGAACAGCATGCCCTTGATCCCGCCCAAGAACATCAGCGCGATCCACAACCCAATCCCCGGCAGCATCAGCACCAGCGACACCAGGCTCAGGCTGAACCCGCCGATGACCTTCTCTCCCCACGTGTCGCGGAAGAGCTTCGCCGACCGCTTCACCGCCTCAATCGGCGTCAAGTCCTCAAACGCCAGCACCGGTACCACGAAGTAGCACGCCAGCGTCCAGGCCACGCCAATAATCCGCATGATGATGCTCCCGATGAAGCCCATGCGTCGTTCCAGCGTCCGCAGGATCATCCCCACCGTCGCCGCCACCAGCGCCCATTGCAGAATCGTGCCCTTGCGCGCCCACGCTAGCTCCATGCCGTCGCGGAACGTCCAGCTTCCGCCCATCAACCGGCTATTGGCCACGCCCACCAGCGCCACGTTGAAAAACACCATGATGAAGTAGTTCGCCACGTACAGCGTGAACATCCCTAGCAGGAACACCGGCGACTGGTTCGGCTGGAACCGTTCGCCCGCCGCCAGCGCCGCGGCTCGCATCGGCAGCATCATAATCGTCCCGCCGGTGGCAATCACCGCCGTCACGATCAGGCAGCTGACCGCCGAAAGCACCGGAAACAGCATCAATTCCTTGTCCGACCGCAGAATCGCAAAGCTCTGCTTCACCAGCTCCCAACTACGAGAGAACTTGCCCATCGCACCCTCCTACGATGCCCAAGACGTTCGTAATCTGGCCTGCCCCTATCCTGCGAAAAACTTTTGCTCGCCCCAATAGTACGCCAGATGCACGTCCTTCGGACAGGTAACCGCCCGCCCGGGCAAAAAAGCGGGCCTCACCCTCATGCAACGCCAACGCGACGATGACGACATGCACGTAGACCTAACCCGCGAACTCCTCGCCGGCCTCGGCAAGTCCCCCCAACCCGTAAGCGACGCGCCCCGCTCCGAGTGAAAGTGCGGTGCTGGTGAACGGTGATGTCAAACCAACTGGATCATCACGCGGCGGCCGACCATCGCGGCGGCGCGTTGCAGGCTGGAAAGGGTGATGTCGTTCTTCGGATTAAGGAGGCGGTCCACTTGCGTGCGGCTGGTCTTGAGCAGCGTGGCCATTTTGTTCTTGGAGATTTTCTGTTTCCGCATGGCCTCGTCGAGCTGCCAGGCGACGACTTCTTTGATGGACTGCGCCTGGGCTTCTTCGAAGATGCCCTCTTCCTTCAGAAAATCGTCAGTGCCCGAACCCATGTGCTTTCTCCGATTCTTGCGCATCTTAGTCATCGGTGCACCTCTTATGGTACAGGCGTACCGCGCGAGGTACAAGTACGGCGTTACGGGAAATCCGTGGGTGCCCATACGCGGGTTTTGCGTGTGGGGGTTTTGACTTTGATTCGACGCTCGCGAAGGCGTTATTGGGATTTCGGTGGGACGTAAAAATCGACGAGGTTTCCGTCGGGGTCGCGGAAGTAGATGGAACGAGTGCCCCAAGGCTGCGTGGTCGGCGGCTTGACCCACGTCTTTACGAGGCTCTGAAGCCGGGCGAATTCCTGATCGACGTCGGCAACCTGGAATTCCAGGATGACGCCCTTGTTCATCGCCGCTTGGGCGGATCCAGGAATGTATTTTTCCTGGGCGTCAGCCGAGAAGATCGCAAGCACACCAGCGCCGGTGTGAAATTCGGCGTACGTTTCGCCGGACCTCTGGGCTTTGAGCACCAAGGCCGTTTCGTAAAACTGAACAAGCTCGTTCACGTTGTTTGTAATCAAGCAGGTATTTACGAGTCGCGGCACGTGGTCCGTGTCCGCGGGAGGACGGCTGACCGTTCCGCGAAAACTCGCCGACCATGCGGCGGTGGTCACGGCCAAACCAATTGTCAGCAACCACAAACGGGGCGTTCTCTTCATGGTTTGCTCCCGGACTCGGCAGGATTGATGCGCTGCCAAGTCCAATGACCCAGGCTATTCGTCAGATTAGACGGTCGAAGGCGGTTCTCAGGTGACCTATGTATCGGGTCTATCGGGCTTGCGCGATCCAGGAAACTCCATTACGCTGGCCAAGTTGCCAGCGGTTGGCTCCCCACCTCGCCCGCCCGCGGTCGTTCCGGCTGCGATTCAAATTCTCGTCAACGAAGGGTGGCGTATGACGCGCGGAAACACTTGGGCCATACTTGCTGTGGCGGCAGCGCTGAGTCTGCCGTTCACGGCCTGCAAGGACACACAAACTCTGCAAGAGAACGAGCGCTTGAAGACCCAGGTGGCGGAACTCCAGAAAGAGAACGGCCAAATGGGAAACGAAATCGAAACTGTCGCCGCCGCCCGCGATGCATTGACAAAAGAGAACGAAACCCTGAAAGCCCAGTTGAAGGCCCGGAAAACAAAGCACTCCGGCAAAAAAGCGGCAAGCAAGAAACGCCGCCAGAGCCAAAGTTCACAGCAGCCATAAGACGCGCACCGCGCGAACCGGTTTCCAGAATCATTCTCACAAAAGGGAGGAATAGGGCATGAAAACGTTTGAGGTGCAATTTCGTTATCAAGATCGAACTGCAGCAACTGTGGAATCGACCGTAAAAGTGGAGGCCTCGAGTCTTCCCGGAGGCGTCGGTAAAGCCGTCCGCGAGTTCGTCAAAAGCTTGGACCGCAAGCAGCGATTCGATATGAACAAGAATGGTCTCGAAATCAAGGCCAAGTCCGTCGACGCGACAGCCGAGGCCCCGGCATCCGCGGGAGCCGCTGCTCATTGAACTAGGGAGCCTAGGGTGCTCGCGAGTCCGTACACCAAATTCCTAAGAAATGGTGTATCCTTTTTGTATGGGCAGAACGAACATTGTGATTGACGAAAAGCTGGTGCGCAAAGCACGCAAGCTCACGCGGCTGAAAACGAAGCGAGAGATCGTGGACGCAGCGCTGGAGCTACTGGTGCGTTCGGAGAGCCGCAAGGGCATCCTTCGCCATTTCGGGACGGGGATCTGGAAGGGCGACTTGAAAGCAATGCGGAGGAACCGCGCCCGGCCCTAAGAAATCCGGTCCGCAGAAAATCGCTGGATGATCCTGGTGGATAGCTCGATCTGGATTGATTTTTTCAGTTCTGCGCCGGGCCGCGCAGGGAATGAGTTGCGGCGAATGATCGAAGACGCCGAACCGTTCGCGCTGACCGGCGTGGTGGTGGCCGAGATTCTTCAAGGCCTCACACGCGACGTGAGCCGGATCGAGCACTATCTTTCGCAGTGGGAATTGCTGGAGCCGCGCGGCTTCCGCACGTATCGCGAAGCGGCGGCGATTTTCCGGCTGGGGCGCGGCAAAGGCGTGAGCCTGACGACTATTGATGTGCTCATCGCCGCGATTGCGCTGGAACATCGCGCCAGCGTGTTCACTCTGGACAAGGATTTCTCGCGCATCGCCCGCTTGACCGGGCTTGCTCTGTATCCGTTGGCGGCGCCGTAAGGTCTCTGTCTCGAGTAGGGGCACGATAAATCGTGCCCTCTCTTGCTAGGGCGAGTTGCTAGCGTAAATGCCCATCGAACCAGGCCACGGTGCGGCGAATGCGGTCGCGTTGGTGGGCGGGGCTGGAGAAATGGTGGCCTTCGTGTTCGTAGACGACGAGTTGGGTTTCGACGCCGAGCGTTTTCAGGGCGTGCCAGAATTCGTAGGATTGCGGCGTGGGGCATTCGCCGTCGCTGTCGCCGACGATCACGAGCGTGGGCGTTTTCGCGTTTTTGATGAAAGTGATGGGTGAGCTTTTGGCGTAGACGTCGGGATCGTCGTAGACGGATTTGCCGAAGAACGGAATCATCCACTGATCGATTTGGTTTTCGCCGTAGTAGCTGAGGAAGTTGGCGAGGCCAGCGCCGGCCATGGCGGCTTTGAAGCGATTGGTTTGCGTGATGCCCCACATGGTCATGTAGCCGCCGTAACTCCAACCGGTGAGGCCGAGACGATTTGGATCGATGGGAGCGACGCGGAGAGCTTCGTCCACGCCGGCCAGGATGTCGCGAAAATCGCCGTAGCCGAAATCGCGGACGTTGGCGCGCGTAAAGGCTTCGCCCTGGCCGAAGCTGCCGCGCGGATTGGGATGCAGAACGAAATATCCCGCGCCCGCAAGAGCCGTTGAGAAATCCCAGGAATCGGGCCAGCCGGATTGCACGGCGGCGCCGGGTCCACCGTGGACGACGACGATCATGGGATATTTTTTCGCGGGATCGAAATCGCGCGGATAGAGAAGCCAGCCCTGGATGTCGTAACCGTCGTTTTTCCAGGAGATGCTCTTCGCTTCGCCCCACGCGGGTTTCACAGCGTTGCGATGCGAAATTTGTTTCCAGTGGCCGATCTGGCCGGCCCAAACTTCGGGAGGCGTGCCGAACGCGCTGCGCACGGCGGCCGCGGTGCTGCCGTCACTGGCGACGGAAATGTTTGTTCCCCACAGGCCCGCCGTGAGTGAGCCTTCATCCTGAAAGAGCGGCGCGATGGAGCCGCTGGCATGATCCACGGTAGAAATGGCAGCGTCCCCGCCAATAAATTCCCCAAAAAGAATTTCCCCTTGCGCGGTCCACGTTAGCCAACTTGCAGAAGATTTTCGTTCCGGCGTGAGATTCGTCGCGTCGCCGCCGGTCGCAGCAATCGTGTAGATGTCGCCGCCGACGGAGGGTTCATCGCTCATGAGCCCAGCGATGAACGCGATGCGTTTACCGTCCGGCGACCACGCCGGATTGGCGATTTGCAGCGGCGGCTTGTACACGGACTTCATCATGCCAAGCGGCCCGGCGTCGAGCGTGTAGAGTTGCGCGATGTACCAGTTGTCGTCGCCATTGCCCGGCGCGGCAGTGACCGCGAACCGCGCCCCATCGGGCGACCAGTCGAATTCGTAGACGTACATGTCGGCGGGAGAGATTTGGCGGAAGTCGCCGGTGGCGAGATCGACGAGAGCGAGGCGCTGTTCGAAATAGGAGTCCTTGATTTCGCCGGTGGCGGGAGTTTCGGCGACGAGCGGCCCGGCCGCGCGCGTGGCGTTTTCAGTGAAGAGGACGGCGATGGTTTTGCCGTCTGGGGACCACGCCGGCGAGGCGAGGAGACCTTT
This sequence comes from Acidobacteriota bacterium, assembly GCA_013289835.1. Classification (GTDB taxonomy): domain Bacteria; phylum Acidobacteriota; class Terriglobia; order Acidiferrales; family UBA7541; genus Acidiferrum. Next base: position 96,862 of record JABCZG010000006.1, read on the forward strand.
TACGTTGGTGAGTTTTTTGGCGGGGCCTCCCGCGGCGGCAGCGACGTAGAGCTGAAGCTGGCCGGGCTTCGCGGCGTCGGAGAGAAAAGCGATTTGCTTGCTGTCGCGGGACCAGGCGACGCTGCCTTCGGCGCGCGCAGCGTTGACAGTTGCGGCGGAGAGACGTTTTGGCGGGGCGGTGGCGTCGGTGTCGACGATGAAAATGGCGGTGTTGCCGTCGGGGGCGCCGTCTTTGCCAACGAGGGTTTCGACCCAGGCGATTTTTTTTGCGTCGGGGGAGATGGCGGTCTGTTCGAAACGGCGGGCGGCGAACATGGTGTTGATGACTTCGTCGAGAGGAGTGGCGGGTTTGGGAGTTGCGGCGGTTAAAGTTTTTTTCGCGGCGTGCTGCGGAGAATTTTTCTGTTGTGCCAACAGAGTGATTTGAGCGCAGAAGGAGAAACAGAATGCGCATGCGACGAAGCGTTTCGACAATTGCATGGGTACCGGCCTTTCGAATGGGAATGGCGCCGCGCAAAGATAGAACGAGAGGCGATTTGCTGCAAGCTTTTGCGACACGAATGTGGATTGTTGTGGCGGGGGATGGCGCGTAGAATTCGCGCAGCGATGTTTGCGAGTGGAATTGAGTGGGCTTGTGGAGGGAATGATGGTGGATCGGCGTGGATTTTTATCTTCGTTTGCCGGATTTGCCGGGGCCGCGGGGGTGCTGGGAGTTTCGGGGGAGAGGCTGGCGTTGTTCGAACAGGAGGCGTCGAAGCTGCCGGATAGGACGCTCTATGATTCGAATGAGGAGGCGTACTGGACTGAGGTGCGCAAGCAATTTGTGATTCCCGCGGATGAGGTTTACTTGAACAACGGGACGGTGGGGTCTTCGCCACTGCCGGTGCTGCGCGCAATTTTCGATTGCTACAACGATGAGGAAAAGATGGCACAGAGCGATCCGGAGGATTATCCGATCTGGGGCTACGCGGCATGGAATGAATTTCGGGATCCGCTCGCGGCATTTGTGGGATGCAACCGCGATGAGATTGCGCTGCTGCGAAACGCGACGGAGGCCAACAGTTACATCGCGAACGGATTGGATTTGAAGGAAGGCGATGAAGTGTTGATGACCGACCAGGAGCATCCGGGCGGGGAGCATCCATGGAATTTGCGAGCGAAGCGGTATGGGATTGTGGTGAAGAGAGTGACGCTGCCGAGGCCGGTGCCGAATGCGGCGGGGGTGCTGAATCTTTTTAACGATGCGATTACGCCGCGGACGCGGGTGCTGTTTTTCAGCCATATCACGACGGTGACGGGGGTGGTGCTGCCAGCCAAGGAGCTTTGCTCGCTGGCTCGGTCGAAGGGGATTATTTCCGCGGTGGATGGTGCGCATGTTCCAGGGATGATGCGGCTGAATTTGCACGAGCTGGGTTGCGACATGTATTCGTCGAGTCCGCACAAATGGCTACAAGCAGCGAAAGGCAGCGGCTTCCTCTATGTGCGCGACGAAATGATCGACCGGCTGTGGAACACAATCGCGACAGAAGGCTGGAACGATCCGAAACTGCGGGCGGAACGTTTTCAGCGCATTGGAAGTTCGAATGTGCCGGGGCTTTGCGGATTGCGCGCGGCGATCGCATTTGCAAATGCGATCGGAATGGAGCGCATCGAACGGCGGCACCGGCAATCGGCGGATTACATTTTGAAAGAGATGGTGCAGCGAGGCGCGACGTCGTGGACTTCGCCGGATGCGGCGCTGCGTTGCCGGATTGCGGCGGTGAATGTTGCGCCGATTCAGATCGGTGAGATCGAAAACTGGATGTGGAGGAACAAGAAGATCCGCATTCGCGGCGGGGCGCCATCGAAGATCCGGCTTTCGACGCCGTATTATTTGCTGCGGAAGGACGTGGACCGGTATTTGGCGGCGTTCGACGAATATCGATCCAGCAAGATTCATGCGTGAGGTCAATGCCCTGCGAAGCGTTGCAAGAAAATATGCATGGTTAGCTGTTTTTAGAATACTCGGTTAAGTAAAACTTGACGCTCAGCGGTTTCAAGCACACTATAAGTGTTAGGAAAGCGAGTGGATAAAACAGGGAAATGGCAAATGACAGAAAACTTATACAATTTGGTTGAGTCTCTGGAAGAGGCAGCGCTCGACAACATCCTCGAAAAGGAAGTTGTGAGAAATGCTGACTCCATACGAAAGGCGCTGGAGACGAAGGGTGAGTACTCGATTGAGGACGCGTTTGGAAACGTCTATCGGATTACTTCGAAGAACGGCCACGCAGAGCAGGGCAAACACTAGCGAACACTTCTCGGCCTAAAGATGCTGGCTCTCGTCGCATCGACTGTCTTAATTGCCTACCTTTTGGCCCCAGGTCTTCTGTTCAAATTTATCTTCTCGTTGTTCATCCCGTTAGAAAAGTTCCGGCGCACCAGGAGCGAAGAGTTCACGTTTGGCGCGGTTACCACATTGCTGCCTCTAACGCTGACTTTGCTATCCGTGTTGAACGGCGGCTGGATCGGGAATCATCCTTTTTCGTTTCCCGACTCACCGGCACAAAAGCAGGCGGACTATCGAATGGTGGCATCATCGCTTCACAGCGATGCTTATTTTTTGCAACACCAAACGGAGTTTTGGGATGCCTCGAGTAGGGTTACACAGCGCCAGGGGCGGATTCTCGTTTGGCTGTATGTTTCAACAATTGTTGAGGCTTTCCTTTTCGGGTGGCTTGGTAAGCGCTATGCAAGGTTCCGAAGGTTCAAGCCATACGCCTTCCTTGCTGAGAAACTTCTGATCCCGAACATTTCCAGCTGGTACGTTCTCCTGACGACTTTCTCGTGGCCTGAACAACCCGAAAGGAAGGTGATCGCCGATCTGCTTACTTCGGACGACCATCTCTATCGCGGGCAGATTGTGGGCTACGAAGTGGACGCGGAGGGAAACCTTCGAGGGATCATGTTAAATGATGCGCTGCGATTTGACCGGCACTCCTATCTGAAGGGGAAGGACGCAAAGAATTCCGTTAATAAAGATCACTATTGGAAGAAAATACCGGGGAGGAATCTGTTCGTATTCGCGGACAAACTTTCCACCATGAACCTGAGTTCCTTTCCACCGACTTCCAGTATTCCCGGGATTTTGGAGGGAGTCCTGAAGAAGCTGAAGATTGATGCGCAAGTCAAAGTGCAACCCCCCACGCCTGGCTCGCGGAAGGGTGATGCCTGACACACTTACCTGCGCGCCCTTTATACGACTGCCCGTAAGATTGAAAACTGGATGTGGGAGAACACGAAAACTCGGATACGCGGAGGAGCTCCGTCGAGCGTGTGGCTATAATTACGACTATGAAGCTTGTGCCGCCCAGAAATGTCGCCCACGGATTACTGAACGCTTGCCTTGTCCTGTTTTTTACAATTTGCTCGGCGCGACTAATCTCAGGTTCGAGCGATTCAGCATCCGCGCTTTTGAGGGTTGTTGGTCATGATGGCAATTTCGTGCAATATCGCGTCTACCCGGAGGCACGCGCGAAAATGCTGTTTCCCACGGCTGAAGCCTGGGAGGAGGAATCGCAAGACACGGATACTTGGAGCATCCGAGCCGCACCCATCCTAAAGAAGATTCACATTCTGCGCGTTGGCGACATGGCGCGCCGCTTCACCGTGACAGGCGTATCTGCTGGCGACCAGTTGTTCATCTTCGATGGTCTGTTCTGCAGTGAGAATTCCGAGGCCATGCGCGAACTTATAAAAGTGACCAACTCCTCCCCCAAAAACCGCCTGGACGCTCTGAACCTCGTTAAGCTCTATCTCGCTCTGTCTCTCTATCAAGATGATGACCCCGATAAATTTGTCGCCATGAGGAGCGGCAAACCCAGGTTGAAAAATGATCCAGAAATCCCAAGAACTTTTTCGGACCTAGTCGGGGTTGCGCATTCGCCGCAGATTTTTCGTGAAGCCGGGGGCTACTCGGTGGACTTGTATACACGCGAGTTGACAGTTACGGGCGGACCGGCCATCCATTGGACGATTAAATTGACGCCGTCAGGCTTCGACGAAGAGATGTCTTCTGTGGAGAGAGCTGCTGACAGAGTGGTTTCAGAAGGCGATATCGAGAAAACCGCGGGGAACAAAAGAGTCACGTTTCACGTGGACCTCATGGCGAATGGCCACACAGATGACGGGGCTGTGACGGATATTCAAGTTTGGTCCGCCTCAGACGGGCCGGGCATCAGTAGAATTCACTATTACTATCCATCTCGCGAGAAGGCCGAAAAGCGCGTGGAGGATTTTCTACAAAACGCTTTGGGCGTCTTGCAGAATACCCCCTGGAAGAACGGCGAAGCGCGAACATCCGGCGCGGAAGCGATTGTGATTCGGGTCAACGAAGACAAAAGGTCCCTCTACGCATCGCACCTCTATCTGAACGAAGCCAGCGTTCTTGAGTTATCGTGTCCATGTCTTCGGAACGTTTTGGCGGGGCGCAGCATCGACGACCCGCGGGGTCACAATTAGGGTTAACTCCCGGTAGGGGCGTTACTTAGGCGTTGACTAGCAAACAACTAAAACAGGTGAGCAGCCGGTTCCTGAGCCTGACAGACCGTTTCAGGAGGGACGCGTGAGGCCTCACGCCGCAACGGCTCGCACAGGCTTCGTTCTTTTCGCAAGGAGAGCCAGCCTCTGTTCGTGAGTCATGGGCTCCCACGGGACAAGTTTTTCGGCTAGCACATCCATTCTGCGAAGCAGCGTCAAGTCGATGAAAAGCTGCATAAAATCCAAATCGCGAAAGACCAGGGAGCCGGACTCTCTCATCTTGTCACGCAGGCGCTCAAGATGGGCGGGCATCTCGGTCCAGTGCAGCGCGGAGCGGTGGTGATGACAGAGGTGGTAACCTTCGTTCATGAAGTTCACCTCATCGAAGACGGTTACGGTATTTACAAAATAATCCTCGGGATGTTCCGGGTCACAGAAGGCGTGCTGAACCCACGAGGTGAGAGCCATGATGAAGTTCATGGTAAGAAGAGGAACCAGCACGTACGGGATTCCGATTCTCCAATCGTAAAGAAAGACAGCGCCGAAATAAACGATGTAGCGCGTGATTCCCCACGCCACTCGCCTTTGGTTCTTTATGTCGCCTCTAGCTCTAAAGTAGGCGTAGGGAGCGAGCCCCAGAGTGGTCCAAATGTTATCCGCAAGATACCAAAGGAAATGGAGAAGATTCGTTCGATCGTAGCCCATGGTGGAGGCATTGTCGTCGGGTCCGCCGTTCTCTTTGTGGTGGAGACGGACGTGAACGGTGCGACCCAGTTCGGGAAGGTCCCCGTACAAATATCCGAGAAAGAATTCGACGTAGCGGCCGAAGATCCTATCGTATCTATCCGAGAAATAGCCTTCGGGGCGATGCGCCTCCATGTGTTTTGCGCTGAACATCCTGACGGACCGCTGAAACTTGGGACCGCAGAGGGCGAGATAGAACGCAATCACGAGCAGAAGCCGAGGTTTCCCTAAAACGAGTTGGATTACGAAAATTGGCAGGGCAGTCAGGGTGAGGGACACCATGATGCGTAACGCGGGGGTGTCCCGGGAGTCCCGCAGAACTTTTTCGCCTAGCCGGCCAATGAACCCGTCGTAGGTACGCGAAAGGAATTGATACGCCTGGCGCAGTGGACGAACCTTCTCGAGAAGCATGGCCGCGCCATAGAGTGCGACGGAAAGCGTGCCTTCGAGCGATGCGGCAGCAATGCTTGCCAGAGCGATGGGCACCGACAAGCAGCGAAGCAGGATTTTGCGTATCGCGTCAGGATTGACCGCAGGCGCATCCATGCTTGAGCGAGCGTCTTTTGGCCCGTCATTCAAAGCCGCTTGCGCTAACTTGCCTGCGAATTGCATGCTCGCCGTTATTCCAATTGAGGGGCTTGGTCCACTTTCATGCTCGAAAAGACTTTACATCCAAGGATAGTAAAGTTCCAGCATCGAACGGCTGGCGCGGCGGATCGCACTGTCGAGGTAGAATAGGTGTCTTGCCTGAGAACCCATATCCGGAAGCTCTTGTGCGGTCTTCGGTGGCCAACCCTCGCGTCAACGAGAAGCGGAAAATTATTGAACACTACGACGCCGTTAGCCCTTACTACCACTCCGTTTGGGGTGAGCATATACACCACGGCTACTGGGTCCGCGGCGATGAATCGAAAGAAACGGCGCAGATCCAGCTGATCGATCATCTCGCGCAGCTCGCAAACATAAAAAGCGGCTCACGCATATTGGACATCGGCTGCGGCTTTGGCGGCAGCAGTCTCTATCTCGCGAAAAAGTACGGCGTCAGCACGACGGGCATCACCATTTCTCCCGTGCAGGTGCAAATGGCCAAGGAAGCTGCGGCCAAGACCAACCTGGACGCCAGTTTTTTCCTGATGGACGCGGAGGACATGCAGTTTTCGCAGCAGTTTGACGTGCTGTGGTCCGTCGAATCCATTTCTCACTATTATGATCCGCGGAAATTCTTCGCTTCGGCGGTGAAGTTCCTGAAACCCGGCGGCTGCTTCGCCCTTACGGACTGGTTCCAGAAGGAAAACCTTTCGCCCGCCGACAAAAAGAAATTCATCCAGCCGATCGAGAAGGGCATGATGGTCGAACTCCGCGGAATGAATGAATATAGAGACTTTCTGGTTTCGAATGGCCTGCACATCGTCCACCGGGAAGACCTCACGCTCCATTGCGCGAAATCCTGGGACCTTGCCCTGGACATCATCAAAGGCAAAAAATTCTGGGCGCTGGCCGCGAAACTTGGCGCCGAATTCGTCACCAACCTGAAAGCATTCCGCGCCATGCGTGCCGGCTTCGCGTCCGGCAATTTCGTCTACGGCCTCTTCGTGGCAAAACTACCGGAAAACGGTTGCAAACATTCCTGATCTCTGGAACTGCAAGGTTTAACTGAGTTTATCCCGAAGAATCCTGCGACAAGAGGACTAGAGGCGGGTGTGACGCCGGCGTTTCCGCAGACGGCGGCGCCGGGCAGTGGCGCGGCTGCGAAAGATGCTTACGATCTGCGGCCAGCTTTGGCCCGCTCAATTAAATGGTTGGAAGGCAAGCGGGGGTTCGCCAGCTTTTTCGCGGTTTCTATGCCGGCGACGGGCAGGCTGGAGGGATCGAGAAGCCCGAGCTGCACCAGGACAGACGCTTGATCCCAGTAGATATGCTCGTTGGAAAGCTTGCCATCGCGAAAGTGGACGATTACGACCAGCGGGCACTCCACGCGCTTGCCCGTGGGAGGAATGCCGGGGAGCATCCAGTCCATTTCGATGGTGTGGGTAAACTGAAAAATCATTTCGTCCACCAGGCGCTCCGCGCCGATGGTTCGGGAGACGGGAATGATCTTCGTATCGGGAGGCATCCTGGGGATGAAGTGCTGCGAATAGAATTGGCGCAATTGTTCGCGGCCCACGCCGCCGGTCAAGACCGGGATGTGGTTCACGTAGGCGTCGGGCACCATGGTCTCCAGCGTGGCATTTGTGTCTTGGGTCGAGAATTCGTGGCCGATGTGCTGCTCCCAAAGGTCGTTGAGTGATTGCTCCGCGGGAGTTAGTCGGGCTTCTGTGCTTTGCTTTTCATTCATCGTGAGTGCCTTTCAGCGTCGCGGATTCAGGCGTATGGGCGATCCGCGCGATTATAATCGGAGCGGTGTAAATCAGGCGATGCCTGACTTTTTCTTTACCGCGCGTCGCGATGGAGCGTTTCTTGCGATCCCGTTGAACTCGAAATACCTGCGGATATGCACGTCGCCGCTAAGACGGCTCGCAAAAGCGTACAGCTAGCGTGAATAAGGATGGCACAAAAGAGGAAGCTGACCGACGGCCAGATGATGATTGACGGATTTGCTGTTGCGGGGGACACTGCGGAAGTCTCGCAAGAGACGATCATTCATCCTAAAAAATGCGGGATTAACGGGGAATCCATGGGATTAAGGCGAAAATTGCTGACGGCCGTTCTTGGTTTTCTATTTGTGTGCGTTGCTCCGACGTTTTCGCAGACGGCGGCACCTGGCGGCGCGCCAGCTAAAGATGCGGCGTTGCCGAGCGCGGAGGAGTTGTCGGCGAAATGCGCCAAGGGGAGCGGCGGGAAGGAAGCGTGGGCCAAGATCTCGACGCTCGTGTTGAGCGGGACGATCGAGATTCCGGCGATGGGAGCGACGGGGAAAGTCGAAGTGGTGGCGAAGGCGCCGAACAAGATCCTGCAAAGTACCTCGCTCGCGGATGGGCAATTCGTGCAGAAGCAAGGATTCGACGGGCGAGTGGGCTGGAAATTTGACACCCAGCAGGGCCTGAAAAAGCTGGAGGGAGCCGAACTGGAAGAGGCCAGGACGGATGCGAACTTCGACACGGATGTGAGGCTGAAGGAAATTTACCCGGACCTGAAAGTGACGGGGCGGACGAAGGTTGGCAGTCACGATGCGTATACGGCGGTCGCGCATGTGCCTGGGGGAAAAACGCTCACCTTTTACTTGGACGCGGAGAGCGGGAGGCGAGTCGCGGAAGATACGGAAGGGCCGGACGAAAGCGGAAAAGTGGAGAAGACAAGCTTGACGTTTGAGGAGTACAAGGCGGTGGAGGGTATTCAAATCCCGACGAAAATTGGAGTCACCACCTCGGCCTTCAGTTTTGTCATCAGCATCCAGGAAGTAAAACACAACGTGCCGGTGGACGATGCGATTTTTGCGATGCCTGCGGGAAATCCAACGGGAACCACGGCACACTGACGTTTTCTTGACCCTGTGCGCAAGGGTCGAATACACTACTAGATTCGAACGCAGCCGGTGGAGCGAGTAGAGGGCCGTTCCGGCGTCGCGGGTGATATGGACTGCCCGGCGATCGCGTAGTACAGATCAGGGATAACAAAGGGGGATTGTTTTGCCAAAGCGCACATTTCAACCGCGCAAACGCCGGCGCGCCAAGACGCACGGCTTCCGCGTACGCATGAAGACGAAGGGCGGCCGCAAGGTGCTGGCGGCACGCCGCAAGAAGGGACGTCATCGGCTTACCCCTGAATAATCCGGGGAGCCCGTTGCCTTCGGCAAGCGCGAGGGGGAACGGGCAGGAATTTCCGCGCGAGGCGCGGCTTGTGCGGAAGGCAGAGTTTGATGCCGTGTACCGCGCCGGAAAGCGCCGCTCGAGTTCCCACTTCACAGTTTTCTTCCGCGCCAATGAACTGCCGCAGAGCCGCTTCGGCTTCAGCATCAAGAAGGCGCTGGGCGGGGCGGTGGTGCGCAATCGGATCCGGAGGCGTCTGCGCGAAATGGTGCGCTGCCACCGGCTGGAGATACCCGCAGGATGGGACATGGTCATACACCCGAAGAGTTCGGTGGGGCGCGCGGAGTTTGCGGCGCTGGTGGCGGATTTGTTGAAGGTGTTGAAGAGTCCGCCGAGCGGGAAAACGTAGGGAAACACCACGGTGCTTCCTTGCAAGTTCGCGCGGCTCTATTTGCGCTGCGCTTCTATAAAGCTTACTTATCCATTTTGTTTGCGGGGAGCTGCCGGTTCGAGCCGACGTGTTCGCAGTATGCGTATGAGGCGATCGAGCGATTTGGCGTGCTGCGTGGCGTGTGGCTGGGCGCGAAGCGGCTGCTGCGGTGCCATCCATTTTCGGGCAAGTTTGGTTATGACCCAGTTCCGGAGAAAAAGGAAACCATGGGATTGGAAATGAAGGCGGCGGCTAGCGCCGACCGCTCGTCAGGCGCGGCGAATGAGGTGCGTTCGTGAGCTTGCCGGGACAGAAGGACAAGTTCACCCCGGAGCTGCGGATCCTTGTGGCGTCGTTGCTTTCGATGGGCGTGATTTTGCTTTGGGCGAAATATTTTGGGCCGAAGCCGCCGGTGCAATTGCCGCAGGCGAACCGGCCGGCGGTAAGCGCTCCGGCCACGCCGGGTCCGGCAACTTCTTCAACGGCGACGACTTCGCCGACGCCTGCAACCGCGGCGGCGATGGCTCCGGCTGCGCCGGTCACGGTTACGCCGGTCAGCGATTCGCAAGAGCGGACGATCGTGATTGAAAACGATCTGTATCGCGTGGAGATTTTGAATCGTGGCGCGGTGGTGAAAAGCTGGCAGCTGAAGAAATACATGGATGATGCCAAGCCGCAGCGGGTGCTGGACGTGGTGCATCCGGATGCTTCGAAACAGACCGACGGCTGGCCATTTGCTGTGGTGCTCGATGATGCGGAACTGCAGAATGCGGCGAACGCGGGGCTTTATCAAAGTTCTTCGCCGGCAAATTCGTTGCAGGCGCCGGCGGACGCGGAATTTACGTGGAGCGACGGCCACCTGGAAATCAAAAAACACTTCCGCTTCGATCATACTTATGTGGTGCGGGTGGCAACCTCGGCCAGTTTGAACGGGCGGCCTATCAATGCGGGGCTGGGCTGGCTTGGCGGATTTGGCGATTTGACGGTGACGAATCCCGCGCCGGTGGAAACGGTTTCGACGTACTACAGCGAAGGCGGCAAGATTACGAATTATCTGCACAAGAAGCTGGATGGGCTGGACAAGTTGGGCCCGGGCGTGTGGCAGGGTGGCAAAGATTACGTTGGAATCGAAGACCGGTATTTTACGGCGGCGTTTTTGCCGCTGAATGGAGCGGCGCCGGGCACGCTCACAACGCGGTACTGGAAAACATCACGCACTGTTCAAGTTGGCGGGCAAGACACGCTGGAGCCGGTGCCGGAAGTGGCGGTGTCGGCGCCGGCGCAGCCGCTGGCCGTGCGCGTTTACGTTGGTCCGAAAGATTACGACGATTTGAAGAAGATGAATCCGCCGCTGAACGGGCTGGTGAGTTTCGGCTGGATGGAATTCATCGCGGATCCGCTGTTTCACGGATTGAAGTGGCTGCACAACTACATCCCGAACTGGGGATGGTCGATTGTCGTGCTGACGCTGGTCGTGAATATGCTGCTGTTTCCCCTGCGCATTTCGAGCTACAAGACGACGCTGAAAATGCAGCGGGTGGCGCCGGAAATCAAGGCGATTCAGGAGAAGTACAAAAAATATTCGATGCGCGATCCGCGAAAAGCGGAAATGAACAAGGAAGTGATGGCGATTTACAGCCGCGAGGGAATCAATCCCGTGGGCGGCTGCTTCCAGATGTTTCTGCAGATGCCGGTGTGGTTCGGGTTGAATACGGCGCTGCGCTATGCGATCGAGATGCGGCACGCGCGGTGGTTCGGATGGATTACGGACCTTTCGTCGAGAGATCCATATTATGTGCTGCCAGTTATGATGGGGCTTTCGATGTATCTGGTTTCGAAAATGACGCCGATGACTTCGACGGATCCGCAGCAGCAGATGATGATGAAAATCATGCCCATCTCCATGGCGGCGATCTTCATGATTTCCCCAATCTCCAGCGGTTTGGCGGTGTATATTCTCACCAGTAGTGTGGTGGGCATCGGGCAGCAGTGGTACTTGAACCGGACGCATCCTGTGGTGGTGCCGGTGAAGCCGGTGCGCGGGAAGAAGTCTTAGGCCTGCGATTTTTTTCAGAGGAGCGGACGGGGCTCCTTCCTTTCGAACAGGTCATGTCTACAGAACTCATTCACGATGGAGTGCTGGACCGGCAGGCGACGGTCGAGGCGCTGCGGTTGTTTCTGGAGAGCATGGTGCGCGCGTCGGGGCTGGAGCTGAAGGTCAGTGTGCGCGCGGTCGCTCCGGACGCGGCGGGGACGCAAGGCGACGCGGAAGTGCTTGCGGATCTGGACGGGCGGGATAAAGAGATTTTACTGGGGCACAACGCGGAAGTTTTGAAGGCGTTCGAACACCTGGCGTTCAAGGCGCTGCGCCTGGAGCCGGCGTATCACGAAAAAATTCATATTGATTGCGGCGGTTACCGCGCGCTGCGCTTTGAAGAGTTGAAAATGACGGCGCGCGTGGCTGCGGAGCGCGTGCAATCTTCGCGGCAGCCGTTCCGGCTGAATCCCATGTCGTCGCGCGAACGACGCATAGTGCATCTGGCATTGAAGGACATGACCGGCGTGCGGACCGAAAGCGTTGGCGTCGGGGAAGAGCGCCAGGTCGTCATTCATCCAGTGGAAAGCAAAGCCGCGCGATAGAGTGCTTGTCTATGAATCCGCTCGCACTAAATAGACGTTAGAGCTAGCTGAGGAATCTTCTAGACTCAACAATATGCGTCCTCGGTTCATGTCGGCGGCCACCGTCGCCATGGGAATCCTGAATTTGACGGCATTTGCTAGCCTGCAATGGATTGACCGTTTCTTCCTTGTAACTCTTGTTGCAGATATTTTTATCGTGGTGGTTAGCTACTTAGTGCTCTGGTTTTTCTGGAAGGGCAGGAACTGGGCTCGCATTTGCGTGCTGGTTGTTTCTGTGCTCTCTGTCATCAACTTGCTCTCCCTCATTCACCCACATGGAATTGTAGTTGTTTACGATTCAATTGTAATAGCATGGGCCATCCTTGGGTTCTTTCTGCTCTATTGGTTAAATCTGGCAGATGTGCGCGAATGGTTTAACCCAGAAAAAGAGCACTGACTAATCTACGTTCTGAATATCGGAAACCGAACCAATACCTGCCGCGGGCATACTTCGTGAAGCCAAGTCAAAGCGCACAGGCTGGAGCCTGTGCTACTTACTGGGTGACCCAGCCTTTGGAGAGGACGGTGCCGTCGGGGGCGAAGCGCACGCGATAGGTGAAGGAGGCGGGGCGGCCGGGGCGGGCGCGGGGGAAGCGCAGGTCGGAAATTTCGACGATGGCATCTTCGCCTTCTTTGTGGAAACGCGTGACGGGGAAGCGCGCGAACCACATTACTTTTTGGACTTCGGGGAGGCGCTTGGCGGCTTCGATGTAGGAATTCGGGAGGGCGTCGGGGAAGTAGGTGTGCTCTTGCGCGAGCACTCCGGCATCCCCGGCGGGTTTCTCGCTGAGGTCCATGCGCAGTTCGTAGACGCCGCGCGGCGCGCGCACTAGGCCGTCCCAGTGCAAGAGGGATGGCGGCAGCGGCAACGCGCCGATGGATTGCACGTCGAGATGATTGAGTTCGGCGAATTTTTCGATGCGGGCGAACGCAGCGTGATGGGCGTAGACCGCTAGCCCAATGTAAATCAATGACGCAGCGAAACCCGCGCGGTTCCACGTGGCGTACGGAACCTTTACGCCCCATTTGCCGAGTGCTGGGAAGAGAAACACCACGGTCAAGACAAACATGACACCAAACACCGCAGGAGTGGAAATCGGCGCGCCGACAATTTCGCCAATTCTGGCGATCAGAAACGGAAGGGGCAGGAAGACCACCCACATGCCGAGGGCTCGCCATTTCACTTTTTCCGGGCGCGAATAAATCCAAGCGAGCCATTGCGGCACCAGAAGAATTCCGGCGAGTGTGAAATCCACGATGAATATGAGGTCCCAGGCGGGGCGCGACCACTCCAAGGGCGACCAGATCATGGTGCCGAAGGTGGTGACCAGGTCGAGCAGGATGTGGCTGAGGATGCCGACGGCATAAATCGCGGTCAGCGCGGCAAACGAGGGCGCTTCCCACTTCCGCCAATTAGTGAATGCGCGTGTGATGGCCGCGAGAAGCAGCGCCCAGAGCGGAAGCATCAGCAGGGAGTGCGTGATGCTGCGATGCCACGTGATCATCAGCAGCTTGTCGTGGGAGAAAATGTCGCGGATCACATCGGAATCGGGAAAAATGGCGCCAAGCATCAGCGACCAGGTGATGATGCGCGCGCGGTTCATCGGCGTGGCGGCGAACATGTCTTCGCCGCGGAAAACGGCTTTGCCGATCAACGCGCCCGCGATGCCGTGGGTGATGGTGTCCATCGTTTGAGGCTAGCGAACCATTATCAGCGGATTTGTTTTGTGGATGACTTTGCCGATGCGGCGAGCTGCGACGCCATGTTGATTTAGCGCGGCGATGGCAGCGTCGGCGAGTTCGGGGGAGATGGAGACGAATAGGCCGCCGGAAGTTTGCGGATCGAAGAGCAGGTCGCGGACCTCCTGCGGAACGTCGGAAGCAAAACCGACGCAATCACCAATGAAATCGAGGTTATTCTTTAAGCCGCCCGGAAGGAATCCTTCGCGCGCGGCGTCGGCGGCGCCTGGAAGATACGAAATCGCGGAATGATCGATTTCGAGGGAGATTGCTTCGATTCCGCGTTCCGGATTCCCAAGGGCCATTTCCCGCGCGTGGCCGAGCAAACCAAAACCGGTAATATCGGTGACCGCGTGGATCGGAGAAGCGGCTCCCGCTTTTTCCAGCAGTTCCAGCAACGCTTCCGCGGCCGCGCGGTTCAGTTGCGACATGGACGCAATGGCAGCCTGCAGGGAGCCGGGCGTGGCGCAGTCCTTCTTCAGAGCCGTTGAGAGCACGCCTGTGCCGATCGCTTTGGTTAGCAGCAAAACGTCGCCCGTGCGCGCGCCGACATTTCGCCAAACTCGCTGCGGATGGATCATGCCGGTGACGGCGTAGCCGAATTGAATGTCGTCATTGCGAATCGAGTGACCACCAATGACGCTGCATTTCGCTTCCGTCATTTTCGAAAGGCCGCCGCGAATAATGGCCTCAAGAATTTCGGGATCGCCCTTGTCCGGAAAGCCCACAATGGAAAGCGCGGAAACAGGTTTGCCACCCATGGCGTACACATCGCTCAACGAGTTCGCCGCCGCGATTTGCCCGAAGGTGTAAGGGTCATCGACGATGGGAGTAAAAAAATCGACCGTTTGAACCATGGCCATTTCGGGGCTCAGTAGATACACCCCGGCGTCGTCGTTGGTATCAAAACCAACGAGCACGTTCGGATCAGTTGGCCGCGGCAAACGGCGCAAAACGGAATCCAGCAACCCTGGACTCAGCTTCGCCGCTCAACCCGCTGCCTTGACCATAGCCGTGAGTTTCACGGATGGGGTCAAGCCGCACCTCGCTGTAAAGCATTTTGATTATAACGATATGGCGCCGCGCGCGCTTGCGCACCGTACGATTATCGTTACTTGCGCGGCGGGCGCGGAAGTGTTCTGATTCGCGGATGCCTTGGGACATCTGGCTGATTTTTTTCGCGCTGGGCGTGATACTTCCGTGGCGCGGGCGCGCGCGCATGAAGAAACTGCTTACGCTGCCCGCCGTCAGCACCATGGAGCGGCTTGCGCTTTACGCTTCGACGATCGCGTTTCAATGGATTGCCGCGACCGTGGTCGCTTGGCGGGCTTGGGCGCACGGTTACACGGCCGCGCAACTGGGATTGAATTTTCATGGCAGAACCAAGATTGTTCTTGCTTCATTTGTCGGCGCCGCGACCATTGCGGCGCTTCAATGGCTGAACCTGCGGCGCATGGGGAGAATTGCTGTCGCATCGCGGGGCGCTCTTCAGGCCATTGCCGAGAGGATTTTGCCGCAATCCACAGTGGAGCTGCTTCCTTATTTGGCGCTGGCGATTACGGCGGGGCTTTGCGAGGAGTTTCTCTATCGCGGATTTGCGATGGCGGTTTTGACGCGGGTGGGATTGCCGGCCTGGAGCGTCGTACTGCTCTCCTCGATCCTGTTCGGGCTGGCGCACCTTTATCAAGGGCGCGGGGGCCTTGTGAGCACACTGGTCGTCGGCACAGTTCTCGGAAGCGGCAGAATCGCGTACGATAGTCTGGTTCCGGTGATTTTCTGGCATAGCGCGGTGGATGTGGTGGCGGGAATTGCCGGGCCACGGTATTTATTGCGAGCGGCGGGTGTAGCGCCGCAAGGAGAGAACTGAAAGCAACCCAAGAATAGTTACTCTTATGTTAATCCCCAGCCCTGCCCCACTGAACGCGGAGAAGATCCAACGCGCTCTCGAAGAGTTTCAGCTCTCCGTGAGTGACGCGCAAGTGCTTCAAATTCAACAATATATAAGGATTCTGCTGCTTTGGAATGATAAAATCAATCTGACCGCGATTCGCGACCCCTTGGAGATACTTTATCGTCACTTCTGCGAAAGTATGTACGCAGCAGTGGCCGTGCCCGTGGAATATGGTCGGCTCGCCGACGTGGGCTCCGGAGGCGGTTTTCCGGGCATTCCACTCAAGATCATGCGGCCGGAATTGCGTGTTTTTCTGGTGGAATCGAACCTGAAAAAGGCCACTTTTCTCGCGGAAGTCGTTCGAGAGATTGGACTTCCGGACACACAGGTGCTGGTACGGCGATACGAGGAACTCGGAGAAGAGGTCGCACCTCTCGATTTCGTGTGCTCGCGCGCGTTGGGGGAGTTCCCGTCCTTCCTGGACTGGGCTCGCTCGCAACAGATTGCAGCCAAACAAGTTATTCTCTGGATTGGCGCGCGGGACCTGCCTGAGATTCAGAAGATCCGGACTTGGGAGTGGCGCGAACCCATTCCAGTTCCCCATTCGCTGCGGCGTCTCCTCCTGGTCGGCACAGCAAAGGTCTGAAGTGTCGGCGTATCGACTTGAAAGCACAAGACTTCTGCTAGTTCCATGGGAATCTGTGGATTGGGTTACGTTCAAGCCCATCGCCACGGACCCAGCGGTCATGCGATACATTTCAGGCGGCATGTCCTTGGACGGATGAAGAGGTTATCGAGCTTGTGGAAAGTCAGCGGCGTCACTATTCGGAACGAGGATATTGCCTTGGAAGATGAGTTTGAAGGCGGTTGGTCGGCTAGCCGGCTTTTGCGGGCTTCACCCGTCGACGGAACTGCCCGGAGTTGAAATCGAGGGACGAGTGTGCTTCTGGCGTTCCACGTGGAACGTCGCCGTTCCCGGCGTGAGAGAGCGTTCGGTTGTTCACGTGGAACATCCCAGCGAATCCATTAACAAGGAGCCAATGTTCCACGTGAAACAGACTCGTAGCCCTGCCCGGGGTGGGAATAGTTCCACATGGAACACTGAGAGAGCTATTTTGCAGATTTCCACCGCCTGCAGGGTGTTCCACGTGAAACAACTTGCATCCCACCGTGGGCTTTGCTAGATTTTCGCTGGCGAGGAAACGATTGGCTCGGGTCATCGCGGTCGCAAACCAAAAGGGCGGGGTTGGGAAGACTACAACAGCGGTGAATTTAGCCGCTTGCCTCGGTGCCGCTGAACAACCGACACTCCTGATCGACTGCGATTCCCAGGCAAACTCCACAGCAGCGATCGGGTTTCCGAAGGATCCCTCGCGCAGAACCCTCTATCACACGCTGATTTTGGGCGAATCCTTTGACAAAATTATCCAAAAGTCGCAAGTCGATGGCTTAGATGTCGTCCCCGCCGACAAAAACCTCGCCGGGGCTGCGGTTGAGCTCGTGAACGCGGAAAATCGCGAATATAAGCTGCAAACGGCGATAAAACCTCTGCTCGACAAGTATCGGTTCATCATTCTCGATTGCCCTCCCGCCTTGGATTTGTTGACCTTGAACGGCCTTGTAGCGGCGAGTGCGGTTTTGATCCCTATCCAATGCGAATACCTGGCTCTCGAGGGCGTGTCGGAATTACTCGATACGCTGATGCGCATACGTCGAACACTGAATCCCAGCCTTGAGATCGAGGGCATCCTGCTGACAATGTATGATGAGCGGACGACGCTTTCACGGCAGGTCGCGACGGATTTGCGCAGTTTTTTCGGTACACAGGTCTTCCAAAGTGTGATTCCCCGAAATGTGCGCCTCGCTGAGGCGCCAAGCTTCGGGAAACCAATCATCTTTTACGATATTCATAGCAAAGGGGCCGAGGGCTACACGCAGCTCGCCCAGGAGGTTATTGCCAATGCCGAGAAACGCGCTGGGACGGGGGCTAGGAGCGCTCATTCGGGAGCCTGAGCCGCAGGCTCAGTCGGATGCACCCCAAATTCAGCCTCACGCCACGACCGCGAGCGCTGCGGCAGCGGCACCTGCACGCGAAGTTGTGCATGCAGGGCCTCATCAGATCGATATCGATTTAATTGAGCCGAGCCCTTACCAGCCGAGAACGCGATTTCGCGAAGAGGCGCTCGATGAATTGGCTCGCTCGATTCAAGCCAGCGGCATTATCCAGCCACTCGTGGTGCGGCCGATTGGTTCACGATTTCAGCTCATTGCCGGAGAGCGCCGGTGGCGCGCGGCGCAGCGCGCAGGCCTGACGAAGGTGTCGGTGATTGTTCGGCAAGTCCCAGACGAGCTGGCGCTGGAAATGACACTGGTCGAGAACATCCAGCGAGAAGATTTAAATGCGATTGAAGCGGCGCGCGCGTTCGAGCGTTTGATGGATGAGTTCCAATTGACGCAAGAATCGGTTGCGGAGCGTACCGGAAAAGACCGCACCACGGTTGCAAATGCGATTCGGCTGCTGAAGCTGGAATCCACGATTCAGGAGTGGATTGAAGAAGGCAAGCTTACTGCAGGACACGGGCGCGCGCTGCTGGCGGTGCCGGATTCGCAGTTGCGCATGCGTTATGCGCAGCGCGCGGCACGAGGCGGATTGACGGTTCGCCAGATCGAGCGCCTGGCGTCACGACGTTCGCGCGGAGGTCATGCGGCCGCAGAGGTTCACGTGGATGCAAACATTCGGTCCGCGCTGGACGAGTTGCAGCGGCATCTCGGAACGAAAGTTTTATTGCGCCAGAAAACAAAGATGCGCCCGGGCCAGCTCGTTCTGGAATACTACGACGATGCGCAACTGATGGGAATTTACGATCGCCTGATGAAGTAGCGCGACGAGTATCCATCGCGAGTATCACGGCGAGCAACTGTCCCTTCGTTCAGTCGGTTCATTCGACAACTCACGTGTGAAGCTGCGTTGACTTGTTTGCGCATGCGGCTAGAGTAGAACAGTCGCTCATTGGGGGTTTGGACATGGCATGGAAGTGGCCCGCCGCCGCGAAAGACGGCAATAGTGAAGAATGGACAGGATTCATTGACCAGGGCGTGATGCTCGAGGGGACGCTCACGGTCAAGGGAACGTTCCGCATTGATGGCAACGTCAAGGGCAACATCATTTCGGAACAGACGGTGATTCTCGGAGAAGGCGCCAAGGTCGAAGGGCAGATTGAAGGCAATCGCGTGGTGATTGCCGGCCGCTTTGACGGAGTGATTTTTGCGAAGGGCCGCGTCGAGATTCAAGTCAAGGGTGTGGTCACGGGAGAAGTTCACTCGCCCTGCATGGTCATTGATCCGGGCGGGATTTTTGACGGCCGCTGCCACATGCTGGCATCGTCGGATACGGCTTCCACGGTTACGATTCCAATCCGTGCCGTCGGCAACGCCTGATCAACATTCGTCAATTCCTGATGAGGACTTGCGAGTTCACGCAACCGGCGTGACAACAATACCCATCGCTTTTTCCGCTCCTGCTATCCCTGTCTGAATGTTCGAATCCCAATCCAGGTGAGGGACAGTTGAAGAAGCGGCGGCTTTGTAAAGCCGTAGCGCGTCAGCGGGACGATTGAGTTTTTTCAGCGAGAGACGGCCAGCGGAGAGAAGTGCAAGCAAGGCCGGCCGCTCGGTTGGATGCGCTTTGGCTAGATGCTCGTACTCTGTTACGGCGCGTTCGAAATCCTGTTTTCCCTCAACGATGCGGCACAATTCCAGCCAGGTCGCGGCAGGCATGCGATCGCCGCCCGCGTTCGTGTACTCGACGTAGTCCTCCCAGGCGGCGTCTGCATCCTGCGATTTGAGGTGGAGTTGGCACAGCTTCGCAAGCGCTTCGAAAAAGGCGGGCAGATCGTTTTTCCGCCAATAGAGTTGCCGCAAAAGCGAATACGCGTCGAGGGCGTCTGGTTTTGCGGCGACATGCTTCTTGAGGATGGCAATGGCCTCGTCAAGTTTCCCTTTTTCCATGAGTTCCGTGCCCAGCACAATCGCGGGATCCGCGGTCCAGCCAATTTTATCTTCAATGATCGCGTTGGCTTTGTGCTCCAGCCCAGTCCGCTGAATCAATAGCGCTCCAAGGGCGCCGAAGATAAATCCTCCTACGTGCGCCCAGTGCGCTACGCCAGAGGTTTGCCCAAACAGACTGCCGTAGAATACTTCGCTGAAAAGCCAAAGTGGAAGAAGCCAGTAGGCATAGGCTTTGAAGCGAACCCGAAAGAACAGCATGAACCACATCATTTCGATCTTCAGCTTCGGAAACCGCACCAAGAAGCCACCCATGAGCGCCGCGACTGCTCCCGAGGCGCCGAGCGTCGGGACGATGCTGTGCGAATAAAACACGGCATGGACCAAAGAGGCCCCGATCCCGGCGAGGAGATAGAAAACGGGATAAATCACTCGGCCCCAGCGGTCCTCGAGGACAAAGCCTGCCAGCCAGAGAAACCACATGTTGCCGATCAGATGAATCCAACCTATATGGAGGAACATAGAGGTTAGATACGAGATAGGCCTCGGATGCGCTGGCACGAAGGCATAGTTCTCCATGATGGAGGCCTTCTCTTCGTCCGCGAAACGTTGTGAGAGGGAGTCCATCTGATTCTGCAAAAAGACTGGGTCTTCCACGAGCCGGATCTGCGCGTCCCAGGCATCTTGTGCTTTGCGGTTAGGTGAACTCAACTGCTTGAGAGAAGTTTCGATGCGCTCTGGGAAGCTGAGTTGACACGTTCGAATTGCGCGTCTATCGTTCGACAAGGTTGTCCACGAGGATTTGCGAATGAAGATTTTGGTGATCGGCGGAGGCGGGCGGGAACACGCGCTGGTGTGGAAGCTGAAGCAGAGCCCGCTCGTGGAAAAGATTTGGTGCGCCCCCGGGAACGGCGGCATCGCGGAAGAGGCGGAGTGCGTTGCCGTGGATTCCGGAGACGTCGCAGCCGTCGTCGCGCTTGCAGAGAAAATTCAGCCGAACCTCACCATCGTCGGTCCCGAACTTCCGTTGGTGAATGGCCTGACGGACGCTTTTCGGCAGAGGAATTGGGCAATCGTGGGGCCTTCGCAGCAAGCTGCGCAGCTCGAGGGCAGCAAGGTTTTTTCGAAAGAGTTTTTGCAACGCCATGCGATTCCCACGGCAAAAATGTACGGCGCGTATGCTTCTCCGCAACAGGCTTATCGTGGGTTGAGCGCTGTGAAATGGCCGGTGGTGATCAAAGCGGATGGATTGTGCGCCGGCAAAGGAGTGTTTCTTGCTTCAAACGCGGAGGAAGCGACGGATTTTATCCGGCGTGTGATGGAGAAGAACGAACTGGGCCCTGGCGGACATCGGATTCTTTTCGAGGAAACGCTCGAAGGCGAAGAGCTGTCGTTCATTATCCTCACGGATGGAGAACGCTACGCGCCGCTGGTGCCGACGCGCGATCATAAGCGCGTTTTTGACGGCAACGAAGGGCCGAACACGGGAGGCATGGGAGCGTACTCAACGGATGATTTGCTTCCAGACGGGCTGCGTCAAACCGTCATTTCCAAAATTGTTGAACCCACTTTGCACGGGCTGGCGGCAGACGGCATCCCGTATCAGGGATTCTTGTACATCGGGTTGATGCTCACGAAATCTGGGCCGAAGGTGTTGGAGTTCAATTGCCGGTTGGGTGATCCGGAGACGCAAGCCATCGTCGCGCGGATGGACTTTGATTTAGCGGAAGTGCTGCGCGATGTCGCGGCGGGGAATCTTCAGCCCTCTAAATTGAGGTGGGAACCCGGAGCGAGCGTATGCGTGGTGCTGGCGTCAGGTGGTTATCCTGGAAAATTTGAGAGTGGGAAGCCCATTGATGGACTAACCGCTGTAAACCACATTACAGGTGTGAAGGCCTTTCACGCAGGGACGAAGCTTGTTGGAGAGTCGCTCGTCACAAACGGCGGCCGAGTCCTCGGAGTCACCGCGGTCGGAGCTTCACTTCCCGCAGCTCTCTCTGCGGCGTACGGCGGTTGCGCAAAAATTCATTTCGACGGCATGCACTACCGCAAAGACATTGGAGCACACGTGACGCCCTTGAAAGCTGCAGGAGACTGAGGGCCATGCCGCAGGTGTTGAAGCTGTTTCGCTCTCCGAAAAAACATTTCCCGATGGAGGAGCTTCAGGAAGTTCGCGCTGTCCGAGAGGTCGGGTTCGAGGGCTGCGCGCACGCGAGGCCTGGAGGCAAGCGTCAAGTCTTGCTCGTGGACCGCGAAACTCTGGAGGCTATGAATCTTACTCCGGGCATCCTTCGAGAGAACATCACGACGGACGGCCTAAATGTAAATGGGCTGGAAGCGGGCCAGCAACTGCGTATCGGCGAGACGCGCATGGAAGTCAGTTCGGTCTGCACGCCGTGCGACGAAATGGAAAAAATCCGCCAGGGCCTTCGCAAGGAGCTTTGGGGGCGGCGCGGGATGATGTGCCGCGTGCTTGAGGGCGGGACCATTCGCCGCGGCGACGCCATCGAAAAAATATCCTGACGACTACGGCTTGGGAATTCTGCGAAGTGTGGGCGCGTCGGGAGGGCGATTCTTGTCCTGCTCCACCTTTTCGACGGGCTCCTGCGGCGGCACAATCCAGTCCAAGCCCCGCCGCTCTTCCATGGTGCCCAAGATGAACGGAGCACCGTCGGCGATGAGCGGAAGCACGGCGCGCATGAAATCGGCGGAATCCAGCGGAACCGCTTTTTGCGCCTGGCCTGCGCGCAGAGAATCCAGCACCTTCGAGAAGCGTTGCTCGCCGGATCCAAGATGCGTGATTCGCGGGTCATTCCCCTGAATCAACTCGGCCAGTGTCGGACCTTTCTCCTCGGGCGGATAGCGGGTCTCCACAATCACATGTGCCGCATGTTTTTCCGGCGGGTAAAGCTGCGTAAAGCGCGGGCGCAGGATGCGCGTCTGCCAGTAATCGCCACGCGTAGCGATGAGCTCCTGCTCGATTCTATACTCCATAACCCACACTTCAGGGCCGTAATCATTCGGCGCATCACCAATGATGACGACCTGAAAAATCGGCTCGTCCGGAGAAAAATCTAGCTTGTGATGCAGTTGCGAGACCAGTGGGCGAAGCTTCTCGAGAAAGGCTGTGCCGAGCGTTTCGAGATCGGATTCGGCCTCGCCCGTAGGGCCCTGGTAGCGCGGGTCCCGTCCGGAAACGCGCTGAAAATTGCGGTCCAGGCGGACGGGCTTGGGGTCCGCGGGAATGCGCCATTCTGAGGCACCGAAGAGAATGCCGATGTGCGTGGCGTCCAAGTCCAGGACGCGCGGCGGAATGGAGTTCTTCTCAACGGGGTTATCGATGGCGGCAAAGATGATGACGTCCCGGGCGACGTGCACGATGGCGCGGCCGCCCGCGAGGTTGGCGACGATTTCATCCTCGCGATCCTGGCTCTGAGGGAAACAGGGGAGGGCCGCCACGAAACACAAGAGCAGCAGCAAAGACAAACGTCGCCAGGATTGCGGCGCGCCGCGAGACTTCCTCGGTGATGAGAACGGTGTGAACATTACTTCGTCGGCGGCACAGCGGCGGCCACGGCTCGCGCCCGGGCGAGCAGCGCGTCCAGCGCGGCGCGGTCGAGGTACTGGCCGTTTCGAATCACAGCAAAAATTCTACGCGTGTTTGAAATATTCTCCACTGGATTCGCATCCAAGAGGACCAGGTCGGCCGTCTTGCCCGTTTCGATCGTCCCCAACTCCTTTTGGCGGCCGAGGAATTGCGCTGCGCCCTGCGTGGCGGCCTGGAGCGCTTCCATCGGCGTGAAACCAGCCTGTACGAATTCGGCGAGTTCCCGGTGCAGGCTGTCACCTGGAAAAACGAAGGGGTCCAGAGAATCCGAACCGACCAGCAGCGGCATTCCTGCGCGATGCATTTCGCGGGTCAGCTTCCAATCGTTGGCCGAGAGCCGCCGAAGCTGCGCGGCGCCTTCCTTCATGTGCGCATCGTTGAGAGAGGCTCGCCATTCTTTGGCCAGCGATCGAGGAATATACTCCAGATTGGAATCATCGAGTTTCCAGGCCTCAGGATGCGACGTAATGTCGAGCGACGCAAGGGTGGGAGTGACCCACGTTCCGTTTTTCTTCAGCGTTTGAAACAGAGCTGCTGCCTTTTCCTCGCTGTAACTGGCATCAGCTTGCAACTCGATATTTTCCCAGGCGGTGGCGTCGCGGTTTTTCCGCGCCTCCAGCAGGCGTTTACGAAGTTCGTCCTCCTGCGAGGAGAACGAGAGCACGAACTCGCTGTAGAAAAAATGCTCAATACTGCGCATGCCTGCGTTCGAAGCTTCGGCCGCTCCCACTTCGAGCGGAAGATGGCCCACGAACGAAATGTTTTGCTTCCGCGCCTCGTCAGCAACAGCGAAAAACGCATCGCGTGATGGCAAGGAGATGATTTTGATGAAGTCCGCACCGCGCTGCTTCAGATCGCGCACGGTGGCTCGCGCCTCTCCGGCATTCGCGACGGGAATCTGTTCCGGCGAGGGTTTGCCGCGGCTGGCCAGCCAGGGGCCGGCGGCAACGATGTGGGGGCCAAGGAGCGCTCCGGATTCAATGTCGCGTCTCCAGGAGAGGAGCGCATTCAGATCGCCACCCATATCGCGCACGCCGGTAATGCCGTTGGCCAAGAGCAGCGGAAGCAGGGTGTCTTTGCTCCACGAGGGATCGGCGTTCACTCCGGCGAGATGGACATGCATGTCCCAGAGACCAGGGATCAAGTATTTGCCGCGGGCATCCAGAACCTGCGCTGTTTTTTCGAACTTTGCGCTCTCGGTCGGGCCGATTGCTGCGATTCGCCCGCCAACGATGACAACGGTCTGATCGGATTGCGGAGCGCGGCCCGTGGCATCTATGACGGTGACATGTTCGAGAACGAGCGTGACTGGCGGGCCAGCAAAAGACTCGAAGGCACAAAGCAGGACTAAGAACAAAAAGCTTGCGAAGAGCTTCACGCCACACGTCCCATCCGGGTAACTCAAAACGATTGGCCTCAGGACAGCTCACCCGTTAGGGATAGACGGATGGGACAGGACATAAGCTCCGGAGAAAATGTCACCGTGAGGGGCTAAATCTGCGCAGTTCCGCGCAGTCGCCAGTTCCAGTAAACTATAGACCTGAGCGCATGGATGGTGGATGGAGTATGGGACTGAGAAAACCAAAGAGCATCAAGCACAATGGCAAGAAACTGACGGAAATTCTGGAAGCGCATGGGTTGTTTTTCAGCGGAAAAGACGGCGGGGCGCGCGCCGATTTGACTGGCGCAGATCTTTCCCGCGCGGACCTGAGCGGCACAAACTTGAGCGGGGCAATCCTTCGCAACGCGAACCTGGAAGGCACAGACCTGCGCAAAGCCAAGCTTCCGGGCGCGGACCTTACCGGGGCCAATCTGAGCAAAGCCGATCTGCGCAACACGGACATGACTGAAGCGATTCTGCCGGGCGCCAACTTGACGGAGGCGCAGGCCAGCGGCGTGGAATTCTTTCGCTGCGACCTTTCGAACGTGAACTTCCAGCGCGCGCAGCTGCGCAACGTGAATCTGCGGCTCGCGAACGTGAACGGCGCGAAATTCTCGGGCGCGGATATGGGCGTGGCCATTCTGCGCGAAACGGATTTGACCGGCGCCGACCTTTCCGGCGTGGATCTTTCCACCACGCTGCTGCCCAAGGGCCTTACCGCGGAAAAAGTTCAGAAAAAGAGCGCCTGAAAACGGTCTCAGATGCTTGTGAATAGCAATCCACGCCCCTGCATGGTAGCCTCTCGCGGAAGACGACGAACCCCTTCGTGAGTCCGGTGGCCACATCGATCACACAACTCGACAGCTCCGCCGTGCGCGAGCGCGTTCTGGAAGTGATTCGCGCGCTGCTCGTTGAATTGGGTAGTCAAGGCGCGCTGCCGATGCTCCATCCTGGCTCGCAACTCGACCGCGAACTGGGGCTCGGAAGTTTGGAGCGCGTGGAATTGCTGGCGCGGCTGGAAACGGCGTTCGACGTTCGTTTGCCGGACCGCGTCGTTACGGAAGCCAACACCCCGGACGATCTGGCGCGCGCCATTCTCGCCGCTCCCGGAACTAGAACCGAACACGCGGAATCCGGCTCGGCGTTGCGGGCGACAGTTACGGCGCATAAACTGCACCGCGAAGCGACGGACGCAGGCGCTTATGCTGCGGAAACGCTTCTCGACCTGCTGCGCTACCGCGCTACCCATGATGCCGAGCGCACGCACCTGCAAATCACGGAGGATACCGACGGGGTCGAACGCAATTTCACGCTGACGTTTGGCGAGTTATACGCCGCCGGTCAGCGATGCGCCGCGGAACTTGCGCGGCGTGGCGTGCCCGCGGGCGGACGCGTGTCGTTGATGCTGCCCACGTCCCGCGCGTTCTTCGTTTCCTACGCGGGAATCCTGCTTGCGGGAGCGATTCCCGTGCCGATTTATCCGCCGTTTCGCGCGGACCGCATCGAGGAGTACGCGGCGCGGCAGTCGGCGATCCTCAACAATGCCGAGGCCTGTCTGTTGCTGACGTTCCGCCGCGCAGAAGCAGTGGCGAAACTGCTGCGGCCCAAAGTGAGTTCACTCAGCGGTGTTGCGGATGCGGAAAAACTGATCGAGGCTGCGGACAAGGCTCCGCCGCCTTCGCCCGGCGCGCTGCCATTGCACCTGACCGGCAGCCGCGCGCGAAAGGGCAGTGACATCGCGCTGCTGCAATACACCTCGGGCTCCACGGGTGATCCAAAGGGCGTAACACTCACACACGCAAACCTGCTGGCCAACATGCGCGCCATCGGCGAAGCGCTGCAAATGAGCCCGAACGATGTGGGCATCAGCTGGCTGCCGCTCTATCACGATATGGGGCTGATTGGAGCGTGGCTGACGCTGCTACATTTTGGGACCCCGTTGGCGGTTATGTCTCCTCTGGCCTTCTTGACGCGTCCGGAGCGCTGGCTGCAGGCGTTTCACAAGCATCGCGGCACCATCGCCGCGGCGCCGAACTTTGCGTATGAACTGTGCGTGCGCAAAATCGCCGACAAAGACATCCAGGGCGTGGATCTCAGCTCGTGGCGCGCGGCGCTGAACGGCGCCGAGCCGGTCAATCCCGACACGCTGGAACGATTTGCAAATCGCTTTGCGAGTTATGGCTTTCGCCGCGAAGCGCAGCTCCCCGTCTACGGTTTGGCGGAAGCTTCGCTGGCCGTCACCGTGCCGCCGCTGGGCCGCGGCCCGCTGATTGATCGCGTCGAACGCGAAACGTTTACGGTACAGGGGCGCGCCGTGCCCGCGGATCCTGACGATATCGCCGCCATTGCGTTTGTTTCTTCCGGCAAACCCGTGCCGCGCCACGAAGTGTGCATCGTGGATGACAGCGGGAAGGAACTTCCGGATCGCATGGAGGGATTCTTGTGGTTCCGGGGCCCATCGGCAACCAGCGGTTACTACCACAATGACGCGGCGACGAAAGAACTTCTTCCCATGGGCGCCGCGACCACCGAAGGGGAATTTCACTGGGTGAATTCCGGTGACCGCGCCTATCGCGCCGACGGCGAAATCTACGTCACCGGGCGCGTGAAGGACATCATTATCAAGGGCGGACGAAATTTATATCCGCACGAAGTCGAAGAACTGGCCGCGCGCGCCGAGGGCATTCGCAAAGGATGCATCGTGGCGTTTGGCTTGAAGGATGAGGTTTCCGGCACGGAAAGACTTGTGGTGGTCGCCGAAACGCGCGAGAGCAATCTGACGCGGCGCGCGGCGCTGGCGTCATCTGTGACGGATCTGGTCGCGCAAGGTTTAGGACTTCCGCCGGATCGCGTCGAACTGGTTCCACTAGGGAGCATCCCAAAAACTTCCAGCGGCAAGCTGCGCCGTGAAGAAACCAAGCAGCTCTATCTCGCGGGAACGCTTTCTGCTTCCAGAGCGCCGGCCTGGCTCCAGATTGCGCGGCTCGGGACGAGCGGCGCTGCGCGTAATCTCTGGCGCGAAGTCCTCGCGGGAATAAAGCGCGGCCTCGAAATAATCTACGGCCTCTATTTCGGAGTGGTGTTTCTGCTGTGGATCGTGCCGACATGGGTCATGGTGCAATTCATCCAGGATCACCGCAAGGCAGGACGCTTCACATCTTCCGCTCTCAAGATTCTGTTCGCGTTGATCGGCTGCCGCGTGCGCGTCATCGGCAAGGAATACATGAACACGCCTGGCGCAAAAATCTACGCGTCCAATCACACCAGCTATTTTGACGTGGTGGCGCTGATGATGGGCCTGGGCGTCCCATACCGCTTCGTGGCGAAATTGGAAGTCACCCGCATGCCTTTCATCGGCGCGTTCATGAAGCACATGGGACATCTGAAATTCGATCGCACCGACGCCGAATCGCGGCTGCGTCAAGCGCAGGAGATGGAGGAATTTCTGCGCCACGGCGAATCGGTTTTTGTCTTTCCGGAAGGAACGTTTACGGCAGAGGATGGCGTGAGGCCGTTTCAACTGGGCGCCTTTAAAGCGGCGGTCGCCACGGGTGCGCCGATCCTTCCTGTGTCGCTCGCGGGAACTCGAACATTTCTCCGCGAAGGAACCTACTTGCCTCGTCCGTCCAGCGTGACCATCACTCTTTCTCCGCCAATCTATCCGCGCACAGCGAACGCCGCAGAGAACTCCACGGATCCTTCCGGCTGGCACGAACTGATTCGCTTGCGCGACGCTGCGCGCGAGGCCATTGCGCGTTACTCCGGCGAACCGTTGCTATGAGACATCCGCGACGATAGTCCGCAGCTTACATTCTCTGCAACCCACGAGCGTTCCCCTGCATCTATTTTGTACACGAGTAGAAACGCGGCCTCCTGCCTACCTGCCTTGGGCATGCCGCAAACTCGGGGGTTGTTAACGTCGTACCCTGCCCGCGAGAAAAATCCAATATTTCGGAGGCTTCATGAAGTCTAAACTTGTTGTGTGTTTGCTGGCTTTTGGGACGATTTTCGGCCTATCAGCCAACGCACAGGAGGTTCCAAAAATAGACGCGTCCGTCAGCTATTCGTATCTTCGTGCGAATCCTGCTATGACGGGGCTTAACGACTTTAACTTGAATGGGGGAAGCGCGTCAGTCGCCTATAACGTCAAGGACTGGCTGAGCGGCGTGGCCGATTTCGGCGGCTATCACGTTGGCAGTGCTAACGGCGTAAACGTGGACGGAACGCTGGCCACATATCTCTTCGGTCCGCGTATCACATACCGCACACGCCGTTTCTCACCCTTCGCTCAGGCGCTATTTGGGACGGCACACGCTGGCTCAGGCGTGTTTGGAACGTCCAATTCGCACAGCGCCTTCGCTTCGGCGTTTGGCGTTGGCATCGATTGGAACGTGCGTGATCGTTTCTCGATCCGGCCGTTAGAGGTCGACTATTTGCTGACCCATTTGCCGGAAATTGGCAACGGCAACACCCAAACGCAAAACAACGTGCGTGTTTCCACCGGAATCGTTTTCCATTTCAAGTAATTCTTCCGGCGCGCAAACACCAGCAACTCGGTTGCCCGGTGCAGGCAGAAGGGCCGCGCGGTAAAGGCAGACGCGGCCCTTGCACCGCTCCCGCGACTTTCCGAGATGTAAGAAGGTTTGATCCTTAAGAGTTCGGAGTTTTAAACAGCAACGACGAAAAGCGGAGAGCCGCCCGGAGATTAGGGCGGCTCTTTCCTTTGTGCTCTTACTTCCGCGTCCAGCACGAAGCTTAATGCTGCATCGTGTAGACCACCGTAATGTATGTATCAATTTCCACCGCTTGGCCGTTCAAAATCGTTGGCCGGTAGCGCCATTGCGCCACGGCTTCTTTTGCAGAAAGATCGAAAAGGGGATCGCCGTTGACGATCTGCAACGATTGAATTGTTCCATCGGTCCCGATGATGGCGCGCAATTCCACGCGCCCTTCTTTATGAATCTGCCGCGCCAACGCCGGATAAACCGGCTCCACGCGGTGAATCAACATCGCCGGATCAAGACTCGTCATCCGTAGAATCTGAGGCCTTGCATGTGTTTCTGTGGCAGGTTGCGGCGGACGCGGGCCATTGTTCTTCCCTCCGAGGTCCACGCACCACCCGCAGCTTGGGCCATCTTGTGGCTGGCCCGTAGTTGGCCCGAAATCGGGCGAATCCGGCGAACTCTGTTCTCCGGTGGGTTGCACCGCAGGCCTGTTTGTCAGTGGGTGAAACGTAAACCGCAAATCAGGATCGACCGGTCGGGGAGTCGTTGGCCTGGCGTTGCCGCGCGGACGGTTGCCTACGCGGCCAAACGGCGGAATCGGCACAAAGTTTTTGACCGCGATACGCTCGGTTTTTCCAAACAGTGGAACCAGTACCAAGAGTGTTAACGCCGCACATTGCAACGCGACCGAAAGAATCAGCGCGCGCCGCCGCACACGTCGTTCACCGCGCCGCTGCTCGGCGGTGCCTTCCACCAGGCACCCGCGCAAAGAACCAAGGCCTGCTTCGGAATTGTCTTCAGGAACTTTTCCAGGCTCGAGAGACATCACACACCTCCACAATTCTTGCCGCGAGCCTCGGCCGCTATGCGGCCATGTTTTTTCGCCGCTCCTAGATCACACAAAAAGGAACAGCAGAAATTTTGCGGCGCCGATATCCTGGGGGTTGCTCTAGTTCTCCAGGAGACCGGCGCCGCGCTCGCAGGGATGTGAGGTTGCGCGCGTCCTCCCTTCGTTGGACACCAGGCGTGGGCACAAGTTCCCGTCACGCCGAGAAGCGGCATCTTTGAAGGCAGCCGAGAATGCTTCATGCTCCCAAAAATATCCTTGTAAGTCTTTCATAATTAACATGTTACAGAATTCGGTATCCGTTTCTCGCTCCGCTGCATCTTATGTTTTGTGGACGTGGATCTGAGGAGGATTAGCCCCATGGACCGGCGTAATTTGGAAACTGTTGGTGTGCGCCGCACCGGCTGGGCCGCTTTGGACCGCGATCCGCAGCAGGACACGGTGGAATTCATCTGTCCGCACTGCGGCGCGCGGGACAAGAAAAATGCCCGGCGCGAGCGTGCGCTGTATCATTTCACGGATGGCTTTTTGCAAGACTTGCAAGGCGAAGTCACACTGTGCCATTCCTGCAAACAATCCGTGCGCGTTGTTCCTATCGTGATGCTTCACGATCAGGATGAAACGCGGCGGTTCGAAGCCGTTTTTTCCGACGAAAATTTGGTGACTTCGAACTAAATTGTTTCAATCTCTTAACGAAAATGGGGCGCTCCGTTTCAATCGGAGCGCCCCGTTTTTCTTTTCAATCGATCAGGTTGTGCGCCGCACTAGTTGCGTCCGCGCTCGTCCATTCTTAGCGATAGCGCCAGCAGCGGAAATGCGCGTCCCAATAGCGATGTGGGTAGACGACAATTCGCTCGCGAGGACCGTAGAAGCGTGGACCATAGAAGCCGCCGCGCACCACTGCGTGTGGCCGTTCCACGATCACCGTAGCGGCCGAAGCGCTGGAGGCGCCGAAGAAGCTTAGGAAGCCTCCTAGAACTACGGTCGCTAGAATTGCTTTGCCGAAAGAAGATTTCAACATCTGTAAGCTGCGTCGCATAAGAACCTCCCTCGTTCGTGATCCAAGTCGTTCCGAATTCTCTTGCTGTATAGGAAACCCGGATCCACGAAAAAGGTTGCGAAGTTGCACCGTCGGCAAGTTCAAAGAAGAAGCTTGGATCGGTTCGACTAGTAGGCTTGCAAGAACGAATCGGCATCCATGTGGTATTTTTCGAGCCCGGCGCGGATGTGATCAAACGCTTCGTCCACCGTATCCGCGAACTTCAGCATCTTGTACTCTTCCTCGTCGATCGTGCCCCAGCGCACCATGGCCTTCCAGTTCAGAACTTCATCCCAATATTTGCGGCCGTAGATGAGGATGATGTTGTGCTTCGGCAGCTTCTTGGTTTGCAGCAGTGTGAGCATTTCCCACAGCTCATCCATCGTTCCGAAGCCCCCGGGAAAAACGATTAGCGCCTTGGCGATCTGCGCGAACCACAGTTTGCGCATGAAAAAGTATTTGAAATTGAAGCTCAGCTCCGGGCTGATGTAGGGATTCGCGAATTGCTCGTGCGGAAGCTCGATCGAAAGCCCCACGGATTTGCCGCCGGCTTCGTACGCCCCGCGGTTTGCCGCTTCCATGATGCCCGGCCCGCCACCGGAACAAACCACAAAGCGCCGCGGTCGCGGTCCCAATGTTAACGACCACGTCGTCAGTTTGTGCGAAAGTTGCCGCGCTTCCTCGTAGTAGCGGGACATCTCCAGCAGGCTTTTTGCGTGCCGCAAAGCAGCGCGGTGCTTGGCCAGGTTCGCCGCGGACATCTTCGAGGTTTTCTCTTTTTTCAGCCGCGTCACTCGCGCCTGTGCCGTTTCGTGCGATTCAATCCGCGCCGACCCGAACATGACCACCGTGTCGCCGATGCCCTCCCGTTTCAGTTGCACCAGGGGGTGGATGTATTCGCCGAGAATGCGGATCGGCCGCGCCGGCGTGCTGGCTAGAAACTTGGGGTCTTCGTGGGGCGCTGGCGGTGCGTGTTGCGGCTTTGGTCTTCTGCCGTCGGGCATGGGTCTTGTCTCCGTAGGGGCGAACATTGATTGTAGGAATCCGCGAGGCTCGCGGCAACGCCTTCCGCAGAACATGCGTCGAATGAAGTACACTCCGGTGGCGCAGGCCCGCCTGCCGCAGGCAGGCTTGTCCTGCCAGGTAATTCACATGGGACGAAACATAGGCGCTTTCCTGATCCTTGCGCTTCTGCTTGCTCTCGCGGCCGCTCCCGCCCGCGCCCAGGCTCCCTCCGGTCCGCTGACGCCAAAACCGGGAGCCGACGTGCAGCAGCCTCCTAAAAACGCGCAGGCCAAGCTCAAGGTGCAAGTGGCCCTCGTGAATACGCCCGTCACAGTTCGCAATGCCCGCGGCGAAATGGTCCACAATCTCGAGGCGCAGGATTTTCAGATTACCGATAACGGCGCGCCTCAGCAGATCTCCCACTTCGATTTGGGCGGCGACCCAATCTCCATGGTCATTTTGGTCGAGACCAGTTCGCGTATTGCGCCCCTCCTGCCGGCCATGAGCAAAACGGGCATTGTTTTCACACAAACAATCATGGGCCCGTCCGGCGAAGCCGCCGTTGTCGGTTTCAACGACTCCGTGGACAAGCTGCAGGAGTTCACTACCAATAGCGACGTGATCGAAAACACCATCGCGCGCTTGAAGTTGGGAACGTCGGGCTCGAAACTCTACGATGCCATGACCGTCGGTGTGGAAATGTTGACGGGACGGCCGCAGGCCACGCCGGAGAAACCGGGGCGGCGCCGCGTGCTGATGATCATGTCCGAAGCCACTGATCAAGGCAGCTCCGCAAAGTTAGGCGAGGTGCTGCGGCAAGCGCAGCTTGCCAACGTGACGATTTATAGCGTGGGGCTGTCCACCACCAGCGCTGAATTTCGCTCCAAGCCGAAAGACACGCGGCCGGAGATGAATCCTCCGGGCACATTTCCGCTTCCGCCATTCCCCGGGTCCGTGCAAACTCCCACCACCGAGGACAACCGCTCCGGCAACATTGACTTGATGGCTGCGGCCGTTTGGGCCGTGCAGCACATCCACGATGCCGTGACGGCGAACGCGCTTGAGGTTGCAACGACCGCCACCGGTGGCGTGCATTTGGCCGCGTTCAAGGACCGCACCATCGAAAAGGCCATTGACGAAATCGGTGGCGAGTTGCACTCGCAATATACCATCAGCTACACGCCTACCGACGCCGACGTGCCCGGCTACCACGAAATTAAAGTGAATGTCCTTCGCAAGGACGCGAAGAACCTGAAAGTCCGCGCGCGCCCCGGCTATTACCTCGCTCAACCGGAAGGCTAAGTCGGCAACGAGTCTCAGGAAATTTGCTTCCAGAAGTTCGCTTCGCGAGAGGCCAGCAGCGCATCTTTGCGGGCGTTCCAGCGCAAAAAATGCGGCGTGTAGGTATGCTCGGTGTGCGCTTCCCTACTGGCCCACACTTCATGCAGCAGGAGAGCGCCGGGCGTGTCAACGGAACGGTGCAGATCGTAGCGGAGGCAGCCTTCTTCTTTTCGTGAGGGACTGACAAGGGCGCGGAGTTCCGCTTCGAGAATCGTTTCCTGGCCTTCGCGCGCACGCAATAAAACGACCAGTGTCACTGCCTCTTTGGGCAGCTTTGCGCTGCCACCGGCACGCCCACGTCCCCTTCTTGGCGAGGGCTTGCGAGCCTTTTTCTTCGCTCGGCGCTTGGCCATAATCGGCGGGATTGTATCGCAAATTGCTCCCTGTGCAAGTCATGCTCTGCCGAGCGAGGCCGGGAGCTCTTACTCTACTGGCAAGAAGGCAAGATCCACTGGCGAGGGCACGTCAATCACGTCGCCCGTGGGCGTAAGCCCGCCCGTTGCGAGGTCAATCTTGAAAACCACGATATTGTTTGACAACTGATTCTCCGCAAGCAGGTAGTTCCCGCCGGGATCGATGGCGAAGTGCCTCGGCTCTTTCCCGCCGGTCGGCACGTTGGAGACAAGGGTCAGCGTGCCCTTCGTGGCGTGAATGGCGAAAACGGCAATGCTCTCGTGCCCGCGGTTGGAAGCGTAAAGAAATTTTCCATTGGGATGCACGGCGATCTCCGCGGTGTCATTTCTTCCAGAAAAATCCTTGGGCACCGTCGTAACAGTCTGCAATTCACGGAGAGTTCCAGCCTTCGCATGGAAGCGAAACGCCGTTACCGTGGAGCTCAGCTCGCTGACCACGTAAACAAACTTGCCGCCCGGGCGAATTGCGATGTGACGCGGACCTGATCCCTGTTTCAACCTGACGTACGGCGGTTGGTTCGGCGAAAGCGTGCCTTTCACTGCGTTAAATTTGTAAACGAGCACTTCATCAAGGCCCAGGTCGGAAACCAGCGCGAAGCGATTGTCCGGCGAAGTCTCGATCCAATGTGCGTGGGGGCCTTCCTGGCGCTCCTTGTTAGGCCCAAGCGTACCGCTGTCTTGGACCAATGCTGTGTGCTCGCCGAGTTTTCCGTCCGGCAGAATCGGAAATACGACGACATTCCCCGACGTGTAGTTTGCCACCAGGGCGTACTTGCCCGTCTTGTCGAACGAAATGTAGCAGGGATCTTCGCCAAGCGCCGGGAGTTGGTTCAGAAGCGTCAGCTTCCCGGTTTTTCTCTCCAGCGCGAACGCACTTACCATGCTGTTTTTTCCCGCCTCGTTGACGGCATAGAGAAATTTTCCGCTCGGATGCACGGCCACAAACGACGGATCGGCCGATTCCCCAGCGACACCGAGCGAGGATAGCTTCCCCGTCACGCCATCGTAACGGTACGCGTAAATGCCCTTGCTGTTCGTCTTTGTGGTGTACGTCCCGCCGTAGACCAGAAACCAGCGGTGCGCCGGAGCCTTCTCCTTCTTTGCCGCCGAAGAAAGCAGCACCACCGGCGCCGCAAGCACCAGCAGGAACGCAAAAACTCTTCGTGTGAGTTTCATGAGACTCAAGATTCTAGCATCACAGGGGAATTTACTTTTTTTCTTCTTCGTTTTCTTCTTGCAAGACGGCAGCGGCGGCGACGGAGTCGTCGTCCTCAAGCCGTAGCAGGCGTACGCCCTGCGTCGATCGGCCGGCCTCGCGGATTTCGTTCGCATGCACGCGGATCACTTTGCCATTGTGCGTGATGATCATCACATCGAACTCCTCGGTGACCTGCAGCGTGGCCACAACGTACCCGTTGCGGTCCGTGGTCTTCATGTTCACCACGCCCTTGCCGCCGCGCGACGTGATGCGGTACTCCGCCAGCGGCGTGCGCTTGCCGAAGCCCTTTTCCGCCACGGTCAGCATGAGCGTCGTCAGCGAGTCCTTAATCTGTTCGTTCTCAAGCTCTTCGAGATTTTGCGACTCTTGGTTGTGCTCTTTCTTGACGATTTCGAAGTCCGGCTGCACCGCGTCCATGCTCACGACGTAGTCCTCTTTGTCGAGATCCATACCATTCACTCCGCCGGCGTTGCGGCCCATCGGGCGCACTTCCGTTTCGCGGAAAAGGATCGCCTGGCCTTCATGGCTGGCCAGGAAAATCATTTTCTTGCCGTCGGTCAGTTTCGCGCCGATGAGTTCGTCCTTGCCGTCGAGCGTCAGCGCGATGATGCCTGTCGAGCGCGGATTGGAAAATTCCGTCAGCGCGGACTTCTTCACCGTGCCGCTCTTCGTGGCCATGAAAACGAACTGGCCTGCCTCTTCCAGGTTGCGCGCCGCAACCAGCGCGGTCAGCTTTTCGTCCTCCTGGAATTTCACCAGGCTGGAAATCGCTTTGCCGCGCGTGGCTGCCGCCGCTTCCGGCAGTTCGTAGACTTTCAGCCAGTACACGCGGCCTTTCGAAGTGAACAGCAGAATGTAGCTGTGCGCCGAAGCGATGAACAGGTGCTCGACGAAATCCTCTTCCTTCGTCCGAGCGCCGATGCGCCCCTTGCCACCGCGCGATTGATGCCTGTACGTATCCGCCGCCGTGCGCTTGATGTACCCCGCGTGGCTGACGGTAATCAACATCTCCGTGTCGGCGATCAAGTCTTCCAGCTTGATCTCGTCCACCTTGTCCACAATCTGCGTGCGCCGGTCGTCGCCGTACGCTTTGTGCACTTCGCGCAACTCGCCGACGATCACCTGCTTGAGTTTTTTGTCGCTCGCCAAAATCTCGCGCAACTCCCCGATCAGTTCGCGTATGGCCTTCAATTCCTTGATGATTTCGTCGATGGAAAGCTGCGTCAGCCGGTGCAATTGCAGTTCGAGAATGGCGTCAATCTGCGCGTAACTGAGGCCGAGCCCGGTTCCGCGGCCAGCCGCTTCGATTTCAGGCGCTCCCTGCGCGCGGTACTTCCGGCCATCCAGTTTCACGCCCTCGATTTTTCGCGGCTTTCCGTTCTCTGTGATGGTGACGTCCTGTTCGCTGAAATACTTGAACAGGTTTTCCTTGGCATCCGCACGGCTAGTGGATCCTCGGATGATGCGGATCACGTTGTCGAGGTGATCCAGCGCGATCTGATAGCCCAGCAAAATGTGCTCGCGCTGCTCCGCCTTTTTCAACTCGAAGATCGTCCGGCGGCGAATCACGTCGATGCGGTGCTCGATGAACAGCTTGATCATCGCGATCAAGCCCAGTTCGCGCGGCTGTCCGGCAACAATCGAGAGCAGGATCATGCCGAACGATTCCTGCATCTGCGTGAACTTGAAAAGATTGTTCAGGATGAGCTGCGATTCTTCGCCGCGCTTCAGCTCGATGACAATGCGCATGCCTTCGCGCGAGGATTCATCGCGCACGTCGGAGATGCCTTCGAGCTTTTTGGTCTGCACCAATTCGGCGATGCGCTCGATCAGCCGCGCTTTGTTCACTTGATACGGAATTTCCGTGATGATGATGCTCTCGCGGTCTTTAGTGGTCTCTTCGATGGCGGCCTTGGCGCGCATGACGAAGCTGCCGCGGCCCGTTTTGTAAGCGGCTTCAATGCCTTCGCGTCCCGCGATGTACGCCCCCGTCGGGAAGTCCGGTCCCGGCACAATCTTCATCACTTCTTTCAGCGTCGCATCCGGCTTCTCGATCAGTAGGATGGCCGCGTCCACGATCTCCCGCAGATTGTGCGGCGGGATGTTCGTGGCCATTCCTACAGCGATGCCGCTCGCCCCATTCACGAGCAGATTCGGAATGCGCGACGGCAAAACTACCGGCTCTTCGCGCGTCTGATCGAAGTTCGGAATGAAATCAACGGTCTCTTTTTCCAGGTCGGCGAGAATGTCTTCTGAAATCTTAGCCAGCCGCGCTTCGGTGTACCGCATGGCCGCCGGAGGATCGCCGTCGACAGAGCCGAAGTTTCCCTGGCCGTCGACCAGCATGTAGCGCAGGTTGAAGTCTTGCGCGAGACGTACCATCGCCGGGTAAATCACCGCCTCACCATGCGGGTGATAATTGCCGGAGGTATCGCCGCAAATCTTGGCACACTTGCGGTAGCCGCGATTCGAGGCCAGTCCGAGGTCGTTCATGGCCACAAGGATGCGCCGCTGCACCGGCTTCAACCCGTCGCGCACATCGGGCAGCGCGCGAGCGATGATCACGCTCATCGCGTAATCGAGGTACGACTTCCTCATTTCTGCTTCGATATCAATCGGAAGCAGTACCGATGTATTTGCCTCGTCCGCCATTTCCCCTCGCTGTTGCCGAAATTCTCTATCGTTTGGCTGCGTGTTCCAGAGCGTACGCCTTCACCGTATCGAAGGCGTCCGCCGAATTCGAAAACCGCCGCGTCGCAAAATGCTCTTCGGCTTGCCGCAAAAACTCATCGCGTTCGGAGTCGCTCACAAACGCAATCGCCACACCATGTTCGTTGTCCGGAGCGGTTGTCGGCGTCGCGCGAAACCCGCTACAACCTATCCCCCGCAGCCCCGGCAACGCCGTCCAGCCCAACTGATAAATCATTCGTTCACAAACTGCCTTAAGCCAATCGACTCTTCCCATGGCTTCGCGGACAGCATCCTCAAGTGCGCTCAGTCGCGACCCAATACCGACCCGTGTTGGCAACCAACTGTCGTCTTCCGCGCTGAACTTCCATTCAAGAAAACAGAACGTACCATCTGAATTCTTAGAAAAACAGACGCGCCGCGAAACGCTGACATCATAAATCGTCCGCAAACTATCGCCTTCTTGCTTGCGCGTACCCATCAGATATCCAAATTCACGACTTCCAGCGCGTTTTCTTCGATGAACTTTCGGCGCGCCTCGACGTTTTCGCCCATGAGCGTCGTAAAAATATCTTCCGCCGCAACCGCGTCCTCGAGCTTTACCTGAAGCAGCGTGCGCGTTTCCGCGTTCATGGTCGTGTCCCAGAGCTGCTCGGCGTTCATTTCGCCCAGCCCCTTGAATCGTGTAATTGTGAAATCTTTCTTGGCGTCCTCGACCACATAGTTGAGTACGTCGGTGACCTTTTCCTTGGTCACT
Organism: Acidobacteriota bacterium; assembly: GCA_013289835.1. GTDB lineage: Bacteria > Acidobacteriota > Terriglobia > Acidiferrales > UBA7541 > Acidiferrum. The sequence goes on from JABCZG010000006.1 coordinate 135,636, forward strand.
TTGTCGCCGTTCCGCGACACGGTAAACGGCGGATGGTTGAATTCTTCGATCTGCTTGGCCAGCCCGCGCAACCGCTTGTATTCCGCCGTCGACGCCACTGCCCAATTGATCTTCTGGCTGTGCGGCGGCCCAAACTGGATTTCGTGCAAGCTGTGCTCTTCGTCGAAAACAATCTTGCCTTCGAGCTTCAGCTTGGTCTTCTCCAGTTGCTTCAGGAGTTTTTCCAGCGCCTTTTTGTCCTCGAAGTCCGTCTTCTTCTCGAGGCCGCTTTCCACGAGCAACTCCACCAGCGCTGGTTCGCGCAACCTTCGGCCAAGCTTTGCCGCTGCCGCTTCATATTCCTGCACGTTCAGCAGGAAGGAGGTCAGCCGCGCGCCTTCCAGGCTTACGCCTTCCTTGGCTTTCACAACGTGGTCTTCCGTCGCGCGCTTCATCAGCTCGCGCGCAAAATCGCGGTCGTCGCGGATATACTTTTCCGTCTTGCCGCGTTTCACGCGGTACAGCGGCGGCTGCGCGATGTAGATGTGCCCGCGATCGATCAATTCCTTCATGTGCCGGAAGAAAAACGTCAGCAGCAGCGTGCGAATGTGGCTGCCGTCCACGTCCGCGTCGGTCATCAAGATAATTTTGTGGTAGCGCAGTTTTCCGGCATCGAAATCATCCTTGCCGATGCCCGTGCCCAGCGCCGTGATGATGGCGCGAATTTCTTCGTGGCCTAGCATCTTGTCGTAGCGCGCCTTCTCTACGTTCAGGATCTTGCCTTTGAGAGGCAGGATCGCCTGATACTTCCGGTCGCGGCCCATTTTCGCCGAGCCGCCAGCGGACTCACCCTCGACCACGAAGAGTTCGCACCTTGCCGGGTCGCGTTCCTGGCAATCCGCAAGTTTCCCGGGCAAACCGCTCGAATCCATGGCGGACTTGCGTCGCGTCAGCTCGCGCGCCTTGCGGGCGGCTTCGCGCGCGCGCGCCGCGTCAATACACTTGGAAATAATCCGCCTCGCCACGGTCGAGTGTTTGTCAAACCATTCGCCAAGCTTTTCGTTGACGAGTTGCTCGACATCACCCTTGATATCGCTGTTCAGCTTTCCTTTGGTCTGCCCTTCAAACTGCGGCTGCGGCAGCCGCACGCTCACCACGGCAACGAGGCCTTCACGAACGTCATCGCCCGTGATGGTGACTTCGTCTTTCTGCTCCTTGAGCATTCCCGCCGAAGAAGCGAAGTTGTTGATCGATCGCGTCAGCGCGGAGCGGAACCCGGAAAGATGCGTTCCGCCGTCTACGGTGTTAATCGTGTTCGCAAAAGCAAAAACGTTTTCGCCGTAGGTATCGTTGTATTGCAATGCGATTTCAATTTCGACGTTGCCGCGCTTTCCCTCGATATAAACCGGAGAATCATGCAGCGTTTCTTTTCCGCGATTCAAGTGCTTGACGAATTCCGTGATGCCGCCCGTGAATTTGAATTCCGCGGCCTTTTCCGTGCGCTCGTCGTTGAGCGTGATCTTCAAGCCTTTGTTCAAGAATGCCAGTTCGCGCAGACGCTGCGCCAGGGTGTCAAAGCTGTAGACGGTTTTCTCGAAAATGCCGGGGTCGGGATGAAACGTGACCTTCGTCCCCGTCTTGCGCGTCTTGCCGGTTTGCTTCAGCTTGTTGGTTGGCTTGCCTTTTTCGTACGTCTGCTCCCACACCGCGCCATCGCGCGAAATTTCCAGTTCCAGCCAGTCCGAAAGCGCGTTCACGACGGAAACACCCACGCCGTGAAGACCGCCGGAAACCTTGTACGTGTCGCTGTCGAATTTTCCGCCGGCGTGCAGCACCGTCAGCACGACTTCTGCGGCGGGACGCTTCTCCGTGGCGTGCATATCCACGGGAATGCCGCGCCCGTTATCCACGACGGTCACGGAGTTGTCGGCGTGCACGGTGACGTTGATCTCGTCCGCAAATCCGGCCATCGCCTCGTCAACGGAGTTGTCCACCACTTCCCAGACAAGATGGTGCAAGCCCATCTCCCCGGTCGAGCCGATGTACATCGCGGGGCGCAGGCGCACGGCCTCCAGTCCGCCGAGAACTTTGATGGACTTGGCGTCGTACTTGTGGCCGCCTTGCGGTGTTGCGCCGGCGTTTTCTTTGTCACCCATTTTTTCTCCCCGCGCAGCAACTTTATCAAGCGGACTGCCAGCGCTGGACAGACCCCGAACCATCAGGAGCAAGTATCCGCGCTCGAAAAAACCGATTTATGTGAAGCAAGGAAGGCGTGTTAGCGGAATATCCCGTGCGTCGCCTTACCCTTTGATCCCGGTTCCGCCCAAGCGAATCCGAAACTCGTAGGGTTCCTGCTCCATCCCGTCTCGCGCAGCGAGACGTGGCGAAGACTCATGTTTCTCCAGGTTTATGCGTCCCTAAGCTCCTGGCGCGAAGCTCATTTCTGGGTCCCATTTTCCTGGCGGACGTGTCGATTTGGAGGAAGCTGGAAACCAATCGACAACGCCTTTAGTATAGCTGAATTGGCGGGCATCCTCAAGGCCGCAGCGGGAAGAAAGTTGTGCCGTAAAGCATTTATTTTGTGTTATTTAGAGTCGCTTTTGTGGGCTTGGCGGAGTTCGGTGGAAAATCGAATCTGGCGTGGAATCCGATCACCTTTCTAGACGGAATCGGGGTTTCCAGCATCTGCCGAATCGCATCGAAAACCGTCTGAAATCTTGCATCGTACCGCTTTTCCATCGCGTCAATTTTCCGGCGCAACTCTTCGTGCGTTCTGAGCAATTCGCGAAAGAAGCTCCTTGCAGTCTACATCGCGACATATGATAAAGCAAGCTATATATTATTTATTGGTAAAAGCTATCGCTTTGCACGCGTTCGCTTTTTGTGCGCAGGCTCAGATACGCATGGGCATGATGATGTAACGGTAGCGGTAGGATTCGTCGGCGAGCGGGCGCATCTGGCCGGCGGACTGTTCGTCCTTCAGTTCGATGCTGATGGGGCCATCAGCCGCGGCCGCAAGAAAATCCAGCATGTAGCTGGAGTTGAAGCCGATGGCGATGGGATCGCCCTTGTACTCTTTTTCAATATTCTCTTTGGCTTCGCCATACTCCGGGCTCGAAGCGGAAATTTCGATACCTTCTTTCGAAACGGCTAACTTCACGGCATGCGAGCGCTGGTCGGCAAGCTGTGAGACACGCCGCACGGCGTCGCTCAATTCGGCGCGCTCGATCACCACGCTCTTGTTGTTGTCGCGAGGGAGCACCGCTTCATAGTTTGGAAATTGTCCGGTTAAAATGCGCGAAATCAACAAGCGATGGCCCACTTGGAAAAAAAGGTGGCTCTCATCCTTGGCAAAATCAATGTTCGCGTCGGCTCCTGCTGCGCTGGAAAGCTTTTCGACTTCGTCCATGGCTTTCTTGGGAATCAGCACTTTCACTTCGCCGTTGAGTCCCGCAAGTTTGTGATCGGTTTCCGCAAGCGCCAGGCGGTGGCCGTCGGTGGCTACCATCGCCAGCGTATCCGGCTTCAGGATCAGCAATCCGCCGTTCAGCGTGTAGCGTGATTCTTCCATGGAGATTGCAAATTTTGTTTTGGCGATCAGGCTCTCGATGATGGCGGCGGGAATTTTCACCAGCGTGTGCGGCGTCGCCGGCAGCGCGGGGAAATTTTCTTTAGCCATGCCGACAAGTTTGTATTTTTTTTTGTCGCTGACGATTTCCACCCAGTGATTCTCGAGAAGTTTGACCTTGATTTCACCCTCAGGAAGCAAGCGCACAAGCTCCAGTAATTTCTTGGCAGGGATAGTCCCTGCGCCTTCTTTCTTGATCTTTGCTTCACAAGACGTGCGGATGCTCAGCTCGAGATCCGTCGCCGTAATCGTCAGGGTGCTTCCCTTGGCCTCTACGAGCAGGTTGGAGAGTATGGGAATCGTGGTCTTGCGCTCGACAACGCCCTGCGTCGTCGAGAGTTCGTTCAATAAAGCAGACTTGCTGACGCTGAATTCCATCGATTGATGATCCTCGCGTGCCGTTCCAGGTGCGGTCATTTTGCGTTAGTTCCTCGATTCGGGCAGGGACGGGGCCCGTTTTCGCCTGATTTTACCGCAGTCGTACTGTACTCGCTTTTTCCCAAAGTATAAAGTCCGGCGCATGGCGCAAAGCTGTGGAAATAGGTGGGAAACACGCGTTCAAGCAAAGTCATTGACAGCACGCAGGAGTGACTAAAATCATCAACCACAACAAGAAAAAGGTTTCTTAAAATTAGAAACCATAAAGCTTGTTGTTGTGATGAGCGCTGTGAATCTGTGGAAAGCCCGCGAAGCATTGCTCAGAGCACGAGTTACAACTTCGAATGACAGGTGGCTGTTTGTGATATTCGTGGAAAACCAGAGCCCCTCCGCTCGCACAGGTGGAGAAGTCACAATTTTATCCACGTACTTCAACAAACTATCCGCAGCTTAAGCATAGTTTCTCCACAACCCCATTACAGAAGAACTTTTTGCAATACTACGCTGTACGGCAGATCATCTTTTGCTCAAAGAAGATTCCAGGCATTCTGCGTCTAACACCGATTGGAATCCGTGATTTTATGGTGCGAAGGGGAGGCCATCCTGCATAGCGGCGTGTGGCCTTTCGTCGATTTCAACCGCAAGGTCGGGCTCCCGCTGCCAGTAGTTGTTGCGTTTCTTCAAACGTTGAATGAATCCTTAGGAGCGCTACTCGTCGTCTGCGGTTTCTTTGCGCAGTGGGCTTCTTTGTCGCTGACCTTGGGCTTTGCCGTGGCCACGGCCTGTAGCCTGAAGCTTGGCGAAGCAAGTTGGTTTCTGGCCGCTTACTACACCATTATCTTTGCAACGCTGACGCTGACTGGCCCCGGCCGCTATTCTCTCGATGGGCTGAAGAAGTCTTGAGACTTGTCAAGAATTGCTAACTGGTGCGTAGCGCGTCAGCTACTGTAGGGCGTCCATCAGCCGAGTGATGGTGCGGTTCAAGTCTTTGTCGGACCGGCGCAACTCCTCAATCTTGTTGATCGAGTGCAGCACCGTGGTGTGATGCTTGCCGCCGAACTGCCGCCCAATCTCCGGCAACGAAGCGGTGGTGAGCTGCTTGACGATGTACATCGCCACTTGCCGCGGAAAAGCAATCGCTCGCGTGTTGCTGCGGACTTTCAAGTCCTGCTCGCGCAAATTAAAGTGCTCGCTCACGCGCTTCTGGATGAGGTCGATCGTGACGCGCTTTTCCTGCGAAGCGATGATGTTGCGCAGCACCTGCTGTGCCGTCGCCAGCGAAACTGTCGCACCGGTCAGTGATGCGTAAGCCATCAGGCGTGTCAACGCGCCTTCCAGCTCTCGCACGTTGGACTTGATCGCCCGCGCGATGTATTCCGCCACATCGTCGGGCAAGCTGAAGCGGTCGTTCTCCGCTTTCTTCTGCAAAATCGCAATCTTGGTTTCGAGGTCCGGCGGCTGAATGTCCGCGATCAATCCCCATTCAAATCGCGAGCGCAGACGCTCTTCGATCGAGTTGATGTCCTTTGGCAGGCAGTCGGAGGAGATCACGATCTGCTTCTGCTGTTCGTAAAGCGCGTTGAACGTGTGAAAGAATTCTTCCTGCGTGCGCTCTTTCCCCGCAATGAATTGAATGTCGTCCACCAGCAGCACGTCCACGGTATGGAAGCGGTCGCGGAAGCTGATCATGCGGTCGAAACGCAGCGAATTGATCACTTCGATGGTGAATTTCTCCGCGCTGACGTAGCTCAGCCGCATCGCCGGATTACGTTTCTTGATGGTGTGACCAATCGCGTGCATCAAGTGCGTCTTGCCCATGCCCACGCCGCCATACAAAAAGAGCGGGTTGTAAGCTTTGGACGGCTGCTCGGCCACGGCGCGCGCGGCGGCGTGCGCAAATTCGTTGGACTTGCCAACGACGAACGAATCGAACGTGTAGCGCGTGTTCAGTTGGTGGTCGCTGCTCTCAAAATCCAGCTTGGATTGCTTCACGCCGGAAACCACGGGCGCCGCCAGGATCGGCTCTTCCTCGGTGCAGACGTACTGCACTTTCATGTTCGGCGTGGCGAGCTCGTGGAACACCGCCTTGACGATGTCTCCATAGGTACGCGTCAACACCTGGCGGAATACCGCGCTGGGAATCTGCACGTAGAGCGTTTCGCCCTCGGCGCGGTTCAAGCGCGTGGGTTGGAACCACGTCGTGTACGTGTTGATGCTAACGCGGGACTTCACGCGTTCCAAAAATCTGTCCCAGGGATTCGCCCCTTCGCGCTCGCGCCCAGGTTGAGTTGCTGTTGTCATCGGAGGAGAAAAGAAAACCCTATGCTATTTCCACAGATGTGAAAAAGCTGTGGAAAGCAGGTCCACTCGCATCTTTCTTCAGTCTTCGGGATTCTTGCCCGTGCCGGAACGTTTCCCTAGCCCCTATCGTTCCGAGCGCGGCCCGTCTGGAATTGCCGGCCCATGTACTGTCGCTATGAGACAGCGCGGGATTGTCGCCGATTCATACGCGGGGGGCAAGCGAAAAGTGTGCGAAACCATTCACCGGCTTTCACACGGCATACACAGTTTTTCCACAAGCACAATTTTTGTGCAACGCCGTGATCCAGCTTCGTTTTTCGCGGCATTTTTCAATCTATTTTCACGTGAAGCGCGATCCTTGCACAAAACGAGTGCAAGTTTGCCTGAGGAAAATTTGGCCTATTATGGATTTATTTTATCTGGCCGAGCGAATTCGTAGATGCCCAGCGGATCGCTGCCGATCAGTAAACGGTCCTTCTCGACGAGAATGACGTTGGCGTCGAGTCGCGCTCCCTGGGGCGTGTAAATTTTGTACGTCGCTCGCCGGTTCCCATCTTTGTCAAAATGCAGGAGCGTGTCGTACAGAGCGAGCCAAACTTCTCCATTCTCACGATCAACACCCACTCCAGTAACAGTGCGTCTCAACGACGGTGGGTCCCCGCGTCGTTCCTGGCGGTCGATTTCCTTTCGAGCCGCCTGCGCTGCCGGCCAGGCATCTAGCGCCGTGTATTGGATGTCTTCGTGCCCATAGCCCAGCCGGTCGAACTGTCGCACCGTTGGCTCGGGCAAGTAGGCAAACGCGTAGTAAATATGTCCCTGCGCGTCGGTGGCGAGTTGCCCGATGTTCAGATAGCGGTTCAAGTCCACACGGTCGGCAATGGGCTCCGGATCGCCGAACTCGCGCACATCCCGCCCGCTTTTGTCGAAGACCTCCAGCAAGTGCGGCTCGCGAAGCGTTCCCACGGCGACTTCCCCCTCTGCCATCGCGGCGATCGAGACCGGAGCCTTCACCGGAATGGAGCGGAGCAGTGTGCCATCCGGGGAAAAGACTTGAATAAGATTCGCGCCACGGTCCGCCACGTAGATATTTCCGGCCGCATCGGTGTCGCAATCTTCGCCGAAGGTGATCAGCGATTTCTCTGCCTTAGCGGCCGCTGGACCAATTGCAAGTTCGCCGATGGACAGAATTTGTTTGTCCTGGGCATCGAACACCAGCAGGCCAGGCGAAGGCGAAGCCAGGATGTAAAGCTTTCCATTCGTGCCCCGTCTTAGCGCGCGCAGGCCTGGACCGACGCCCGGGAAAACGCGCCGCTTGGCGGTAAGATCATCTTCCACCTGCGCAAATACGCTTCCCGCTGCGCACGCCAGCAGACACATCGCCGCAAGAACTCGCACTAGTGAACCTATCCTCTGTCGCATGAATCCTCAGATTACTACTGACGCGCGCAGGTTGCCCTGCGTTGCAGGCCACTCTTGTGCGGACTAGTCAAGGCAAAAGCGAATACGTTCGATGGAGCGCGCGCGAAGCCGGCCGGCCACGTTGCGCGGGCCGTCGTCGTCGGTTTCGACTAAGACGCAATTCATCTGCACGTCGCCGGAAGCGACCTCGAACCGCGCGGGCAGGCCATTCAAAAACTTCGCGATAATGCCGTTGCGGTCCATGCCAATCACCCCGCCGTGCGGCCCGGTCATGCCCACATCGGTGATGTAAGCCGTTCCCTGGGGCAAGACATGTTCATCAGCAGTGGCCACATGCGTGTGGGTGCCAACGACAGCGGTCGCCAGTCCGTCGAGATACCAGCCCATGGCCATCTTCTCGCTGGTCGTTTCCGCGTGCATGTCCACGAACACGAATGCGACATCCGCTGGAATTTTCGCGAGCTCGCTGTCGGCTTTGCGAAAGGGGTCGTCAATGGGCGTCATGAACACGCGTCCTTGTAGATTTAACACAGCGTATTTCACGCCATTTTTCGCAGTTCCGACATACAAACCACTTCCCGGATTTCCATCCGGAAAATTCGCCGGACGCAATAGCCGAGGCTCATGGGGCATAAACTCCAGGATCTCTTTGCGGTCCCAGCTGTGATTCCCGCCGGTGAGCACATCGATCCCCAGTTTCAGAAGCTCTTCCGCGATGCGCGGCGTGATGCCGAAGCCCGACGCGGAGTTCTCGCCGTTGGCGATCACCAGATCAATCTGGCGTTGCGCCACGATGTCCGCAAGCCGGTCATGAACAATCTGCCGTCCCGGCGAACCGACGATGTCACTTATGAAAAGTACGCGCATTTATTTTTTGTGACCCCAAACACAAAAATGGAGCGGACTGCTTGGCCGTGGGGAGCTAGGCCGTGAACCTCTGAAATAGTAGGGCGCCACGAGCCAACCGTTAGGCTTTCCTGCCCCACTCGCTGGTCTCCCTCTTCCGGTTTCGAGGAAACCCGCCAGCGGGACAGGCCGTGCACACGGGCTGTCTATCCGCAGCACCTCAGAGATTCGTCATTGGTTCAAACAGCTTTCGCACCCTCACCTGCTTCGAAGTACCGCTCCATTCGTATTGTATCCTCCACGCTGAATCCGCGTCCAACCGCCGTGCCCTTTGCCGCAAACGATTCGCTGCCCAGCGGGCTATTGCCGGAGGTAGAATCACTGGCAACCAAGAAGGAGAAACATCATGCGCAAGTATCTTCGTTGCACGTCTGCCATAGGGCTTTTCTTCTATCTCGTGTTGACTCCCGCCGCCACGCGCGCGGGTAATTCTCCCACCCCGTTGCCAGACCAGCTCGGCAACGTACAGTTCTCAACGAGTTGCGCCGCAGAAGTACGAGCCACGATCGATAAGGGTGTCGCCCTGCTGCACTCGTTCCAATACACCGAATCCGAAAAAACTTTCAGTGACGCGGCGACGCGCGATCCGAAGTGCGCAATGGCCCAGTGGGGCAGGGCGATGGCCTTGTATCACCAGCTTTGGGATTTTCCCGACGAGAAGACTCTGAAAGAAGGCCGTATGGACATTGAGAAGGCGCAAAAGCTCCATCCCGGCACGCCCCGCGAACAAGGCTTCATCGCCGCCGCCGCGGCTTTTTACGCTAACAAATCCAAACTAAGCCATGCCGATCGCATCAAGGCCTACTCTTCCTCGCTCCAACAACTTCATGCCTCTAATTCGAACGATGTGGATATCAGCGCCTTCTATGCTCTCTCTTTGATCGCTCTCGCGGAAGAAGATGTAGACGATATCGCAAATCGGAAGAAAGCCATTTCCATCCTCGATCCGCTGCTTCAGGAGCATCCGGATCATCCCGGCGTGGCGCATTACCTGATACACGCCACCGATAAGCCAGAGCTGGCCTCGCAGGGCCTTGAAGCCGCCCGCCGCTACGCCGCCATCGCGCCGGACTCCGCGCACGCCTTGCACATGCCTTCGCACATCTTTGTGCGCCTTGGCCTTTGGCAGGACTCCATCAACTCAAATCTCGCCGCCATCACTTCCGCCGCGCACGCCGCGGAACTGCATCTGGCGGAATCGCACTACCAGACCCACGCCATGGATTTCTTGAGCTACTCCTATCTCCAGAGCGGGCAGGAAGCCAAAGCACGCCAAGTGATCGAGCACATGGACCACGTCGTCGGCGCCACCGAAGAAAACAAAGCCGAGCATCGCGCCTATCTTGCCGCGCGCACCGCTCTTGAATTGCATCGTTGGAAAGAAGCCGCCACTCTGCCGGTGCCGGCGATCTCCAGGATCTCACTCGACACGACCTATTGGGCTCGTGCCATCGGGGCCGCGCGCAGCGGAGACCCCGCTGGAGCAGAAATCGCGGCGAAAGAACTCACACAGGCTGTTTCCGAACGTGAACAGCGTTCCAGAAAGAGCGGCTACAAAGTCTCTGCGGAAAAAGCCACGGACCTCAGCGAAGCCGAAGCCTGGCTGGCCTTTGCCAAGGGGAAAATAGACGAAGCACTTCAGGAATTGCGCGCCGCCGCCGATCGTCAGGACAAAAACGGCGGCGAGTCCGTGAGCATCCCCGCCCGAGAAATGCTCGCCGACATGCTCCAGGAAGCCAAGCGCCCCGCCGACGCTCTCGCCGAATACAAGGTGGTCTTGCAGAATTCCCCCAACCGCTTTGATGCTCTTCATGGAGCCATACTCTCGTCCATGGCGGTCAATTCGCCGGCCACTGACAACGAAGCGCAAGCTTACAGCCTTAAGTTCTTAGGCCTTTGCATCGAGGGCAAGGGCGACAGGCCCGAATGTACCAAACCGCCTCTGGTCGTCGATCTTGAGAAGTAACCTCAGCTCTAGCGACGACCAGCCCTAGTTGGCCGAAGCCAAAGCTATCTCGCACAGAAATAACAGCGCCACAGCTCGAAAATTCGTATTGGGAGCGGTGGACACCGCGTGACCCTGGTCCACCGCTCTCTCGTCAAAACAGCTAGAAGTGGAACCCCAGCTCCGCCGTCAACGCACGCGGCGTCACGTAGTGCGTCCCGCTGAAGGTGGACAGGAAATTGTAGAGCGCCGTCTTGTTCGTTAGGTTGATGGCGGTGAATCGCAGGCTCCACTTGTATTTGTCGCCGTGAAACAGATTGTCGTGACCCACACTGGCGTCAAACAAGCTGCGCGGCGCGACACGCTGCGGATTGTGGTCGTCATTTTCTTTCCCGGCTGCCGGCACCTTGAGGTAAATGGATCCCAGCCCTGCTGCGTCGCATACGCCAAGCGCCGGTCCAAACGGGCTTGGAGCGGCAAGCTTGCCATCGCAAGTGAGCCCCGCCTGAAATTCCTGATCGGCGGTCAAGGGCAACCCCGTGATGCCATTTACCAGAGCCACTTGGTTCGGCCCGAGATTGGGATTGGTGTTCGCTCCCCCCGCTGCAACAGGCGTCGCAGCCGCGCACGTTGCCGTGGCCGCAAAGCACGGCAGCGCACCAGCCACCAAGCCGCTGTCATATCTCCAATTGAACCCTAGCCAAGGCCCGCGCTTCCACGGCTGGTATTGCAAGTGTGTCGTCTGGTTGAAAATCTCGTCATGGTCAATCCGGAAGACGCTGTTCCCCACCGGGATGATGGGTATCCCGGCGACTTGCGGCAGGAAGAAGCGCGCGGCCACTCCGGACATGGACACCAGGGCCGTGAAGCCGTGGAAGTCCGGAACGCTGACGCGCACCGCGTATCCGGGAATCTTGTTCCTCTGCCACTCGATCGGGAAGGTGAGCGGCGTGGCGCCTACGACGCCGAAGTCGAAACCGTTGTGCGTGTATTTCCAGATGTATTCGGCGTCTATGACGAGATATTTTTTGAACGCCTGCTGGATACCAGCGTGGAATTCATTGCGAAAGCCTGGATCGATCACTCCCAGGTTGCACGGAAGATTCGGCGGCGGCGCAATGAAGCGGATGACGGGGTCGGCGCACCCGGTGCTCCCAATAACCAGATTTTCGTTGAACGGAGTTTCTAACGTGCGCGCGTAAGAAACGCGGAGCACGGTATTGGTCGGCTTAAAGTTGTAAGCGATGCCCAGCCGCGGCTCTGCTTGAGTCGCATGACTCAGTCCCCGGTATAGGTCTCCCCGGATGCCCAGGTTGAACGACCAATTCCCCTTGCTAATCGTATCCTGAACGTACACCCCGAGTTCCTTCACGTCCGTGTGGCCATGAAAGGAGGCTAAACCGCCTCCGCGCGTCAAGTCGAAGGGCGCAAGGATTGTGCATGGAGCGGCAATGGGTTTGCCACTCGCATCCAGGCACGTCGTACCTGGAATGGCGTTGCCATTTGCGTCCAGTTGGTTGAATAGCGACAGGTACGTCGGATCGACGATTCCAATCTGGTCATTCTCAGTGAGGAACGTATGTTCAAACGTGGCCCCCGCTTTAATGTTGTGAATACCTTTCACATAAGAGATGTCGGATCGCAGGCCGGCATTGGTGAGCCTCCGGTCCTGACCGAAGGTCTGGGCCTGGAGGTCGGGAGCCAAATCGTTGAAGGGATTTGTGCTCGGATAATAGTTAAACTGATCTTTCCGTACGAAGCCGCCGAACGTAAACACTGCCGTAGAACTGATCAGGCGCGTCCAGGTCGGCGCAATGTTAAACGTTCCAATCTTTGAGTGCTGGTCTGCTGGCCCCAGAGGTAGGCCGGTCACAGGGTTGAGGAGTGTTGTGCCCGTGGGATCGCAAGTGAATCCTAAGGTAGCTAGCTGTCCACCGTCGCAAGGATGAAACTGCTGATCGTATGAATTGGGAGTTTGAAACCACGAGCGGGAGTAGCCCGCGTTCAGATGGATCGCATCGGCCTGCGTCAGTTGATAATCCACCCGGTCGAACACGTTTTCTTCATTGCCTTTGGCGTGAAACACGGTGAATTCCGGCGGATCCAGGAATCGGCCGGTATTCAAGCCATTCACCGCAATGAAGTTTCCCCATTTCTGTCCCCCGTAGGCGAGATCGAAACCGCCGCTGGACGACCCAAACGTGCCGTAGGAGGCGTTCACGCTCCCATGCGGCGTGGTAAATCCCAGGCCCGAACGCGTCGTGACTTTAATTACCAGACTGGTCTTCCCGCCAAACTCCGCCGGCGGCGCGCCAGAGATCACTTCCAGCGACTGGATGGAATCGGACGGAATTTGATTGGAGAAAACTTTGCTCTGCTGGTCCGTGATCGGCTGTCCATCCACGGAAAACGAGTTCGACGCATGGTCTCCAAGTCCGTGGAAGAGGCCGTTCGAATCCGCGGCCACGCCGGGCGTCACCAGCGTGACGAGCGAACTCACCGACGAAGAGGCGCTTTCTAGCGGCAACTTGTCAAACAGGTTGCGGTCCACGTCAGTGTGAAACGTAGACTCATTCTCCACCAGGTCTCCACCGTTGGCTTCCACGGTGACGCTCGTTTCCGCCGTTCCCAGCTTCAGCGCGATCGGCACGCTGGTAGGCACGGTGGAGCGCACATCCACGTCGTGCGTATATGGAGCAAACCCGGGCGTTGTCACCACCAGGTGATAGCCATTGAACGGCACGTTCGCGAAGTGAAATGCGCCATCGCTTCCCGTGGCCGTTTGCCTCTGGTAACCGCTCACTGGATCTGAAATCTCGACAGTGGCGCCGGCCACCACTCCACCGGACGGATCTTTCACCACGCCATCAATCGACCCGGAATTCCCCAGCTGTGCGCTGGCTTGTCCAGTCCCGAACAACACGACAAATCCTAAAACCAATACCGCGCAGATACTCAATCGCTTCCACATTTTTTCTCCATCCCTTTCGAGGTTTATGTGTGTCTTGTGTGGATAGAGGCCGCCTGAAAAACGGCGGTGACGCTGGCGTTTAACTACGCCGGCGCGCGGAAATACACTTCCAGTTGGGTGAGGAACTACGCGGTGGGAGGAGCGCGCCCGGCGCGATGCAGGGAGAAAGAATCGCTCGGCGCGGCGTGCTGCGGCAGCGAAGAATATCGGGTGATGATTTGAGGCGTGCTGACGAGATCAAGATGCGCGGCCACCAGCGCCGGCATGTGCAGTGCCTGGCAGATGTGGCAGGCCGTATCCGGCCCGTTCGTATTCGTATGTTCGTGAAGGAAGGAGCCGCCCGCGGCGAAATACAGCAGCGCAGCGCAAGCCAACACCGCTAGTGTGCGGTGCAGCGCCCTCCGGCCGAAAATGGATCTCCCAGAATTCATTGAGCTACACCTTAGCTTAGCACTTTGGACGGACGAGCAACCCGATTGGTTGCTGGCTTTGCTCACGAAGTGACCACATGTCTTCAATTATTTACAAACTCCCGCTTCAGTCGAGCCCTGCCAATTCCCTACTTCAAGTAGGCCTTCACGATATCGATCAACTCTTCCGCCGCTGCCGCTTGCGGGGAATCCTTGGGCCGGTCCTGGTCCAGGACGTGAAACCAGATGTGCCCCTCCACCAATTCGGCCATCAATCCATTCAAAGCGCCACGGCAAGCAGCTACCAACTGCAACACCTCGGAGCACTCGTGCTCCGTTCCCAACAAGCGTTCGATGGCCTCGACTTGTCCGCGGATGCGGCGAACGCGGATCAGGAGCTTTTCTCTGTCCCTCGCAGTATGTGCCATGCTCCCTCATTCTTATACCATCCTCTAGTATAGTATGTAAACCCACGATTGCAAAGGGTTTATACCCTTGACCCCGCAACCATTCTTACCTAAGCTCCGTCTTACCTACTACGTGTCTGCATTAACCAACAGAACGCGCTTTTGTGGTTTGCTCCTCGCGGTTATCTTCCTCGGGGCGCAGTTTCACTTTTGTTCGGACTTGGCGCCGACCCCGTCCGCGTCTCACATCTGCCCGGTGTGCTCTGCGACTGTTTCCGTTCTTTCTGCCCCAGAACTCAGCATAGCCATCGTGCCTGTAGTCCATCGGCTGGAAGCCGCTCCTCTGGTTGTTTCAATTTTCACTGAAGTTCCGCGCGCCACTTCTCCGCGCGCGCCTCCCTCCCGCTAACATTCTGCTATCTCCTACGGCCTGTTCCCCGTTCGATGTTGCTATTCGTCTCCCCACTGGGGACGTATGAGGAGTCTTCACTTGAGAAAAGGTATGGCAGGTGCCCTGGCCCTGTTGGCTTCGCCGCTGTTCTCCGTGGCCCAACAGCCGCCCGCGGCTCCAACATCTCAGCCACCAAGGGCGGACACCACGCAGCCACCCACGGCCCGCATCTCCATGGAAGAGGCCATTCGCCTGGCCTTGCAGCATAACCACGCCCTGCAAGCGGCGCGCTCCACTATCCTGCAGAACCAGGCCCTCGAAACCACTGCTAATCTGCGCCCCAACCCCGTGCTTTCCTGGGACGCTCAGTTTCTTCCCATTTTCCAGCCCAACAAATTCACGGAAGACTACATAGACAATCAGGCGCAGTTTGACTTGGGCCTCGGCTACACGTTCGAACGCGGGAGGAAACGCCAGCATCGTTTGCAGGCGGCCAAGGATGTCACCGACGCGAGCCGCTCCACGATTGCGGATAACGAGCGCCAGTTGGTCTTCAACGTTTCCCAGCAGGTCGTCGCCGTAATTCTCGCGCAATCCACCATTGAGTTCACCCAGCAGGACCTCGATAGCTTCCAGAAGACGGTGGACATCAGCGAGACGCGCTATAAGGCCGGCGACATGAGCGAGGGCGACCTCCTCAAGATCAAGCTGCAGAAGCTGCAATTCGAGAACGATTTTTTTTCCGCGAAACTGTCCAAAGTCCAGGCGCTCGCAAGCCTACGGCAATTTCTCGGATTCGAATCCGTTCCTGATAATTACGATGTCGAGGGGGAACTCAACTATCAAGTGGTTCACGCCGGTCTGGACGATCTGAAAGCTCTTGCGTTGCGCACCCGCCCCGACCTGCAAGCCGCGCAAAAAAACGTCGTTGCCGCGCGCAGCGCGGAATCACTGGCCGAAGCCAACGGAAAACGCGACCTGGGCGCCAGTTTCAACTACTCGCACGTCGCGGACACCAATACCGGCGCGTTCTTCTTCAACATCCAGCTTCCCATTTTCGATCGCAACCAAGGCGAAATCGCCCGCACGCGCCTCGTCATCACCCAAAACCAGGAACTCGCCAGTGAAACTTCGCAGCAGGTTCTCACCGACGTTGTGGACGCCTACTCCGCGCTGCGTACCAGCGAACAAATCGTGCAGCTATATCAAGGCGGTTACGTCGAGGAGGCCAAACAGTCGCGAGACATCAGCGAATACGCGTACAAGCGCGGCGCCGCCAGCCTCCTCGATTATCTCGACGCGGAGCGCACCTACCGCTCCAATCAACTCGCCTACCGCCAGGCTCTGGCCACCTACATGACCACGCTCGAACAGATGCGCCAGGCCGTCGGAACAAGGACTCTGCCATGAAAATAATTTTCTTCCGCACTCCCACACTTTGTGCCGCAACTCTCGTGGCCGCGCTCGCTTTTGCTGGCTGCGGCTCCGGCTCCGGCGATTCCGAATCGAAAATGACTTCGTACTCCGGCACCGAGTCCAAAGCGGACACCGCCGCACTCTTCAGTGTCCCGCAGGATCAGATGGTCCACGTCCAGGTCGTGTCCGTCGAAAAAGCCAGGCTGCCCCGCGTGCTGCGCCTCACCGGAAACGTCGCTTACAACGCGTTTCAGACCACCCCCGTTTTCAGCGCTATCGGAGGCCCCGTCCACCAAATCCTGGTTGCTCCGGGCGAGACGGTGCACGCCGGGCAGCCGCTGCTCACCGTAAACAGCCCTGACTATTCCGCGGCGCGCTCCGCTTATATAAAGGCTCGCGATTCTTATTTCCTCGCCGAGAAAATCTACAAGCGCGCGGAGGATCTTTACGCGCATGGCGCCATCGCGGAATCCGACCTTCAGCAAGCCGAATCCGGCCGCACCCAGGCGCAGGCGGACATGCAATCCAGCGAAGATGCTTTGCGCGCGCTGGGCCTGAACGATCCCGAAGCGGTGGTGAAAAATCCTCCCAAGATGACTTCGCAAATCCCCGTTATCGCTCCAGTCGGCGGGGAAGTCGTCGAGCGCCTCGTCGGCCCCGGCCAATTGCTCCAGGGCGGTGCCACACAGGTCTTCACCATCTCGGACATGAGTACGGTGTGGGTTCTCGTCAACGTCTACCAGAGCGACATGTCCTACGTGCACCCGGGCGATTCCGTCGATATTACGACGGACTCTTACCCGGACATCTTTCACGGGAAGATTTCCTATATTGCGCCGGCCCTCGATCCCACCACGCGGACCTTGCAGGCGCGCATCGTGACCGGCAATCCTGCGAAAAAATTGAAGAAAGACATGTACGTTGCCGCGACCGTGCAAGCCGGCGCAATTCGCGATGCCCTGACGGTTCCCGATGCCGCCGTACTCCATGACACCGAGAATCAGGCATTTGTGTACGTCCAGTCGGGCTCCAATCAATTTGCGCGCCGCCTCGTCAAGGCTGGTGACAGCCTGGGCGGACGTACGCAAGTCACGGATGGTCTGAAGGAAGGCGAACGCGTCGTCGGTGACGGTGCGCTCTTCCTGCAGTTCAAGAATTCCTTGCAGCACTAGACGGAGAGCCGGCCGAAAATTCCAGATGATCCATCGCATTGTCCAATTCGCGCTTCAACAGCGCTTCCTCGTCATGATGGTGACCGTGCTCATCATCATTGCCGGCGCATTTTCCTTCCGGCGCATGCCTGTGGATGCCTATCCCGATCTCTCTCCGCCCATGGTCGAGCTCATCACCCAGTGGCCCGGCCATGCCGCCGAAGAAGTCGAGCGCCTCACCACCTTGCCTCTCGAGCTGGCCATGAACGGCGCTCCGCATTTGAAAATCATGCGCTCCATCTCTCTCTATGGCCTCTCGGATGTCATCCTCACATTCGACGAAGGCACGGATTCCTATTTCGCTCGCCAGGAAGTTTTTCAACGCATCAGCGACGCGCAGCTCCCATCGGGCGTCACGCCCAGTATGGCTCCTCTGTTCAGCCCCAGCGGCCTTGTTTATCGCTACGTCATCGAGAGTCCCGATCGCTCTCCGATGGAGCTGCACACCTACGAGGACTGGATCATCGAGAGGGCCTACAAAAGCGTTCCCGGCGTCGCCGACGATTCCGGTTTCGGCGGGCCGACGATGCAGTATCAGGTCCTGCTCGATCCCGTGAAGCTCTACAATTTTCATCTCCCCGTCGCGCAGATTCTCACCGCTCTCACCGCCAACAATTCCAACACTGGCGGCGGCTTCTACACCCAGGGTGGCCAGTTTTATTACGTTCGCGGACTCGGCCTCGTCAAATCCACCGATGAAATCGGCGAAGTCGTCGTTGGCAGCAACAATGGCGTTCCGATCCGCGTGAGGGACATCGGCCACGTGGAAATCGGACACGCCCCGCGGCTCGGTATTTTTGGTTTTCAGGATAAACAAAAAAACAACGACGACGCCGTCGAAGGCGTCATCCTCATGCGCCGTGGCGAGCAGACGCAAAACGTCCTCGAAGGCGTCGAGAAAAAAACCGAGGAACTCAACCGCAGCGTTCTGCCGCCCGACGTCAAGATTCGTCCCTATTATGACCGCAGTGACCTCGTCCGCGTCACCACCGACACCGTTGAGTGGAACCTCATCCGCGGGATGGTTTTCGTTCTCATTGTCTTGATTTTTTTCCTCGTCAGCGTCCGCGCCGCCGTCATCACCGCGCTCACCATCCCTCTCGCGCTTCTTTTCGCCTTCATCTTCCTCAACGCCACCGGCGAAGCCGCCAACCTTCTCTCCATCGGCGCCATCGATTTCGGCATCATCATTGACGGCACCATCGTCATGGTCGAGAACATTTACCGCGAGCTCGGCCTGCGCAAAGGCCAGGACTATAAACTTAACGAAGTGATTCTCGCCGCTGCCCGCGACGTCGACCGTCCCATTTTTTATTCTGTCGCCGTGATCATCGCCGGGTACTTGCCTATCTACGCCCTTACTGGTCCCGCCGGGAAACTTTTCCATCCCATGGCCGACACTATGGCCTTCGCTCTTGTCGGCGCTCTTGTTTTCACGCTCACGTTCGTTCCCGTGCTTGCCTCCTACTGGTTCAAGAGCGGCGTTCAGGAAAAGCCCAACCGCATTTTCGATTGGGTCCGCGACTCCTACGGCAAGCGCCTCGAATGGTGCCTCAATCATCCCAAGTCCACTCTTCTAGTGGCCACGCTCATCTTTGTTGCTACGCTCTTGCTCGTCCCTTTTATCGGCGGTGAGTTTCTTCCGCACCTTGACGAAGGCGCGCTGTGGGTTCGCGCGACGATGCCGTACACGATTTCTTTCGAAGACGCCGCCAGGTTCGCCCCGCAAGTCCGCGACTTGCTCTCCAAATATCCCATGGTCACCGTCGTCGGCTCCGAGCTCGGCCGCCCCGACGACGGCACCGATCCCACCGGCTTTTTCAATTGCGAGTTTTATGTCGGCTTGAAGCCGTATGGCGACAAAACCTGGAAGTCCGGGTCCATCCACACGAAGGAACAATTAGCGAAGGATCTCGAGAAAAAACTCGACGCCTACCCCGGCGTAATTTTCAACTACACGCAACCCGCCGAAGACGCCGTGGACGAAGCCCTCACCGGCCTCAAGAGCGCCCTCGCCGTGAAAATCTTCGGCCCCGACCTCGACGTGCTCGAGAAAAAAGCCGTTGAAATCAAGAACATCCTTGCCAAGACTCCCGGCTTCACCGAACTCACCGTCGTCCGCGAGCTTGGTCAGCCCAGCTTGATCATTGACGCCGACCGCCAGAAAATCGCGCGCTACGGCATCAACGTCGCCGACGTCGAAGCCGTTGTCCAGGCCGCCGTCGGTGGCCAGGCTGCCACCCAGGTCATTCAGGGCGAAAAACTTTTCGACCTCATCCTCCGCATGGAGCCGCAATTCCGAACCGGCGCCCGCCAGATCGGTGATCTTCTCGTGCCCGCACCTGCCGGCCAGCAAATTCCCTTGTCCGAGCTTGCCACCATCAAGGAAAGCAGCGGCGCGTCTTTCATCTATCGTGAAAATAATTCGCGCTACATCGGCATTCAGTTTTCGATTGAGGGCCGCAATTTGGAAGGCATCGTCAACGCCGGTCAAACCGCTGTCGCCAAATCCGTGAGACTTCCTGAAGGGTATCGTCTCGATTGGGGCGGCGAATACAGCGAGCTTCTCGAAGCCAAGGCGCAATTCATCATTATCGGCCCGCTCGCCGTCTTGCTGATTTTCCTGATTCTCTTTGCGCTCTACGGCAATTTCAAATTCCCCATTGGCATCGCCCTTGGGGTCGTTCTCACCGAACCCGTGGGCGCGCTCATCGCCCTGAAGCTCACGCACACGCCCATCAGCGTCTCCAGCATTCTCGGTTTGCTCGCGCTTCTCGGCGTCTCCGTCGAAACCGCGGTCATTCTCGTCAGCTATATCAACAAACTCCGTCTTGAGGGTAAATCCGTCCGCGAAGCCACCATGGGTGCCTCGCTCCTCCGCCTGCGTCCCATTATGATGACCGCGCTCGTCGCCTGCCTCGGCCTTCTTCCCGCGGCCATGTCCACCGGCGTCGGCAGCGACACGCAGAAGCCCTTCGCCATCGTCGTCGTCGCAGGACTGCTCTCGCGCCTGCTCCTCGGGTTCTTCGTCAACCCCGTCCTCTACGAAATCGTCGCGCGCGACGGCGACGTCCTCCAGGTCTGAGGTCCTTAGTGGCACAGGCTTCAGCCTGTGCTCTTTAGAACCTGTCTGCAGCTATGACAAAACCGTCCCCGCTACTTCTTCTCCGGCTGCGCCGTCGGCGGCAAAATCCCGCTCAGCCGCAGATAAACCGCCAGCGCGCCATAATGATCGTTCCACCCATCACTCGCCGCAATCATTGCGCCTGCGCGAGAGGATGGCCTGCTACCAAACAGCATCATCTGATCGCCCAATTTCGAATCGTCCACATTAGCCAGGGCCGTCGTGCAAAATTCGAACGAAGCCTTCAACGCCGCCACCAGCTTGTCTTTTGGATCGGTATCCGAATATTTCACGTCCGGCTCCGCCATCCCGGAAATTTTCGAACACAGCACATTGTTGGCCTGCGTGCTGTGCATCACCAGGTGCCCAAACGTATTCATCTCCGGCGTCGGCTTGAAACTATATTTCTCCGCCGGCATGGCCTCCGCCGCTGCCACCATAATCTTCGCGAACCGCGGCAATTGCCCTTTTACTATGGTGCTCACTGGATTCGGCGTCGTTCCCATCTGCGCCATCTTCTGCGAATCGGCCGGCGCTGCCTGCTGGCCCCGTGCCCCCGCCGCCGCAAATACCATCACCGCCGCAAACATCGCAGTCGCTATCTTTTTCATATTCGTCTTCATTGTCGTCTCCCCCTTCAAATTGCGCAGGAAAGCATACCTCTGCAATGCGCCCCCCACAACCACCACTCGCAGTCCTCACCTCTTCACAAACAAAACGCAATAATCATCTTCCGGCCAATCGTCCACGATTTTTTCCACCTTCAACCCCGCCGCGCTCAACTCCTCGATTACAATTTTTTGCGGAATCCCGTGCCCGCCCCGGTTGCTCGGAACTCCTTCCACCGGCTCCAGCCCCGCGCGCGGCGGAAAATCAATAATCGCCAGCCGCCCTCCCGGCTTCAAAGACCGCACCAGGTTCGCATCGAACTCCACTGGCTTCGTGAGGTGATGGTACACGCGCCTCAGAAAAATCGCGTCGCAGCACGCCGCCGGCAGATTCGTATCCACCTCTTTGCTCTCCACCACGATCACGTTCGCGAGCTTGCGTTTCGCCACTTCGTTCCGCAACTCTTCGAGCTTCTTCGCATCAATTTCCGTCGCATACACTCTCCCGGCCGCCCCCACGCGCCCCGCCGCCGCAAACGTATATTTCCCGTCGCCAGCCCCAATATCCGCCACAATCGTCCCCGCCTTCCATCCCATCAACTCCGCCAGCCGCCCAACCTCCTCCCCCGCCTCCCCGCGCACCCTCGCAGCAAATGTCGTGCCCAACGCGCACGCCAACCCCAGCAACAGCAAATTCCTTTTCATCATCACGTTCATGGCCCCTTCCCCCAACAAACTGGTCAGACTTCCCGCAAACGGAGACGTTAGCATCCCGCCGTCGCTCTGAGCCGTGCACGCCGTCCATCCGTTATTCCTTGGGCGAATGTGGTAATGTGCCGATAAGGACGCACGGGGATTCCATGAGCACACCGGTTAAAGTGCAAATTTTCGGGCAGTCGTACTCGATTCGTGGCGAGCTCGAAGAGAAGTACGTGCAGAAGCTCGCGAAGTACGTGGACGAAAAAATGCACACGATTGCGGGCGCGACGGCGACGGTGGACACGCAGAAAGTCGCGGTGCTCGCGGCGCTGGCGATTGCCGATGAACTTCACAGCATGCAGCGCGACCGGAGCGACAGCGAAGAATTGCTGCGCGAACAAGCCGAGCGTTGCCTGACGCTCGTGGAGCGCGCGTTGAAGCAGACCGCGTAACTCTCATGTGGGGAGTCATTCCTGTTTGACTCCGTTGCCGATGGATTCTCTTGAACGCCAGATCTCCCCCAATCCTGGGAATTTGTTCTCGATCGCGTGAATGACTTGCTTCGTCTGCTTCCAGTCCAGGAAGGGCAGCAGACAAAGTTCCTTTCGTTCGGTCAGTGCGTAGAGCCCATCACGATTGGAAGTAATTGGGCCAATGTCTCCGCGGAACTCGAGCCGACAAACATCGCCCGTGCACACGACCCGGGGTGTTTGAACTCTTTGACCCAGGTCTCCCCTTGTAATGAATTCAACATTCGTGACTTGTAGTTCTGCGTTCCTGCTTCTTACGGCCTGGAAGACCCCTACAGCTGCGATTGCAGACAAAATGCACCACCACCAGCGGCCCAGAAGAGTTGCCGTAGCAAATCCGATCACGGCCGCGACAATACCCGATGCAAATAGCCTCTCCCACAGTTCCCTTTCTTGGCCCGCGTGAATCCGGAGACCGTTCGCTAGCTCCTGAATGTGGTAGTGAGTAGTCATGTTTTAGCTATTGGCTCCACTTGGTCGGGGTGCGGTCCCAGCGGTGGGGGCGGAGTTGCGTGTGGAGTGGCGCGGGCAAGGGGCCTTTGTCGCTGGCGGCGAGATTGGCTTCCACGTTGCGGATTTTTCGCATGCCGGGAATGATGGTGCTGACGTCGGGATTGTTGAGGATGAAGCGCAGGGCCATTTCCGGAAGTGTGGAGCCCGTGGGGACAAGGGGTTTGAGGGCGTCGGCGCGGGAGACGCTGGCTTTGAGATTTTCCGGGACGAAATAGGTGCTGCGCCAATCGCTCGCGGGCCATTTGCTGTCGAGGGTGAGCGTGCCGGTGAGGGAGCCTTCATCGAAGGGAACGCGCGCGATGACGGCGACGTTCTTTTCGCGGCAGGCTGGGAAAAGTTGGTCCTCGGGATTCTGGTCGAAGATGTTATAGATGATTTGGACGGCGTCCAAGAGGCCGGCGCGTACGGCGCGAATGCCGTTGGCGGGTTCCCAGCGATTCTGGCTGATGCCGACGGCGCGGACTTTTCCGCTGCTACGGAGTTTTTCGATGGCGCGTGCGAGGCGCTCATCATCGAGCCAGGCGTCTTCCCAAGTGTGAAACTGGATGATGTCAAGCGTGTCGGTGCCGATGTTTTTGAGGCTTTTGTCCACGTACTCGAAGATGTAGTCCGGCGGATAGGAATCGTCGAGAGAATATTCGGGACGAGCGGGCCAGCGGCGGTTCTTCGGCGGGATTTTTGTGGCGGCGTAGAGTTTTTTGTCGGTCCCGCCGACGTTTGTTTTGTTTTTGTTCGCGCGCAGGATTTTTCCTAGCAGCTCTTCGCTGTGGCCGTCGCCGTAGGCCCAGGCGGTGTCAAAAAAATTGCAGCCGAGATCCACGGCGCGCTGGAGAGCGTCGAGCGACTCGGCGTCGTCGGAACCGGTCCAGCCGGCCATGCCCCACATGCCGTAGCCAATTTCGCTGACGTTCCATCCGGTGCGGCCAAATTTACGATAGCGCATAGTGTGCTCTCCTGAAGTGGAGGGCACATTATACGCGTCTAGGCTCGGCGAGGAGAGCTTGCGATTCGGTGACTCACGCGGAGTTCTATTTACATTTTTGGATTGGTTCGATACCGTGTGAATTCCAGCCTGTTCGTTCTTCCAGCCCGCGCAGTGACATTCCGTCTGTCCGCACAAGGAGCGTCCCATGGCCACCAAAGCTCGTACTAAGAAATCCGCAGCGCCACAACACCCGATCCGCGTCGTACCCCTGCATCGCCCGGAGGCTGAGCGCGCCGCGCCTGCAGCCGCGCCGCACTTGACCTATCGGGGAGGACCGCTGCTCACTGCCGTCGAGGTCTTCACCGTTTTTTGGGGCGCGGCGTGGCAAGAGTCGCCGCAAAACGTGGTTATGAACAGCATGAATCTTTTCTTTGACTTCATTCTCACAAGTTCGCTGATCGATCAACTGGGCGAATACGACGTTGCTGGGAAAACGATCGGGCATGGCACGCGGACGGGAACCAAAATCCTGACGGCGCCGGCTCCTGGAACTTCCGTGCAGGACAGCGCGATTCAACAACTTCTGCAACAGGAAATCGCGTCGGGAGTTTTGCCCGCGGCGACGACTAATTCGCTGTACTTTTTTTTCTTGCCGCCGGGCGTGCAGGTCCTGCAAGGAGGAAGCGCTTCCTGCAAGGATTTCTGCGGGTACCACGACGCCACGAGCAACAACGTTTTCTATGCGGTGATGCCGTATCCCGGATGTTCCGGATGCACCGGCGGTCTCGCGGTGGCCGACGCTCTCACTTCCACGAGTTCACACGAATTGTGCGAAGCGATCACGGATCCGATTCCCGGGCAGGGCTGGTATGACGACAACAACGGGGAGATCGGCGATATTTGCGCGTGGAAAACGCGAACGCTTGGGAACTACACGATTCAGTTGGAGTGGTCCAACAACGCCGGAGCATGTGTTTGAGCGTTCGAATTCCCTACTGAGCGCGGAGTTGCGCGCCTAGATTTCTTTCGAGCGCGGCAATGATTTTGCCGCTGTAGTCGCTGATTTGCGCGTCGGTCAGCGTGGCTTCGCGGCTCTGGAAGGTGATTCGAACGAGCAGGGAGTATTTTCCGGCGGGGACGTTTTTGCCGCGGAAAAAATCGGTTGCTTCGATCGAAGTGATTTCGGCGATGCCGAGGGCTCGAACGATTTTCGTTACGCCGGAGAAATGTGTCCCATCGGCGAGCAGCAAGGAAAAATCGCGCTCGACGGCGGGGAAACGCGGGAGCGGCTCGTAATGGCGCGCGTCTTTGACGATTCGAATCGCAGAGCAGAGTGGATCGAGTTCCAATTCGGCGAGGAAGACGTCCTGGCGGAATTTGAATTTGTCGGCGACACGGCGGGCGAGTTGGCCGGCTGCGCCGATGGCGTTCGGACCGAGTAGAACTTGCCCGCGCTTTGTGGCGTGGAGCCAGTCTGGGCCGCCGTCGCGCCATTCGAGTGCGCCGGCCAACGCGCCGATAGAGTCGAGATCGCCTTTCAGGTCGGCGAAGGAAAATTCGCGGGCGGCGTCGTACAAGCCTTTTTCGCGTGCTTCGCCGGTTGTGCCGATGGTGAGCACGCGAGTCTCCACCGAAGTGTTTCCCTTCAAATGGTAGTGGCGGCCGATTTCGAACAGGCGGGCGTTGCGCTGGCCGTGATTCAGATTCCATTCGAGAGCGGCAGCCATGGTCACGAGGCCGTTCGAACGCAGGACGTTGGCTTCTTCCGAAAGAGGATTCGAAAGGCGCGCGGGCGCGACGCCTTCGGGACGAAACAGCGCATCGCGGTCTTCTGCGACGTGTGGAATGGTGAGGATTTCGCGGTAGCCGAGGCCGATGAGGCGGTCGCGCAGACGCGTTTCCGCTTCGTAGTGCGGCAGGCGCGCGGCACCCTGGCGTGCGGCGGGCAAACGCGGCGGAAATTTGTCGAGGCCGTAGATGCGGGCGATTTCTTCGATGAGGTCGATTTCGCGTTCGACTTCGGCGCGCCAGGACGGCTGGGCACATTCCCATGCGGCCAGGAGCGAGCCTTCTGCGCCGCGGTTCTGGTCGATTCGAATGGGAGCGAATCCGAGCGCGCTGAGGCTGGCTTCCACTTCTTTGTCCGGGACGTCCGCGCCCATCACGCGAAGAATTTCTGCGCGGGTGACACGGATTTTTTTCGGGCCGCGCTTGCCGGGATACACATCCACAACGCCGGAGAGCAATTCGCCGCCGGCGAGCTGCAAAATCAGTTCGGCGGCGCGGTGCGAGGCGAGCTCGGCCATTTCCGGGTCTGCGCCGCGGCCGAAACGCGTGGAGGCTTCGGTGTGCAATTTCAGGAAACGCGCGGCGCGGCGGACGGCAACGGGTTCGAACCAGGCGCATTCGATCAAGACATTTTTGGTGGAAAAGGAGATTTCTGTTTCGGCGCCGCCCATGATTCCGCCGATGCCGACGGCGCTGGAACCATCGCCGTCGGTGATCATGCAGATGTTGGAGTCGACCTGGCGCTCGATACCATCGAGTGTTCGAATCTTCTCGTTTTGTTTTGCGCGGCGGACGACGATCTTGTGATCGCGGACGTTGTCGTAATCGTAGGTGTGCAGCGGGTGGCCGAGCTCGAGCATCACGTAGTTCGAAACGTCCACGACATTGCTGATGCTGGCGACGCCGGAGGCTTCGAGCTTGTCCTTCAGCCATTTCGGCGAGGGCTGGATTTTCACGCCGCGAATGACGCGGGCGGTGAACCGGCCGCACAGATCGGGCGATTGGATTTCCACTTTTACGGCGTCGCTGGCTTTGGCCGTGCTTTCCGCAGGTTTGGGCGAGACATGCTTGAGCGGCAATTTGTAAATCGCGCCAACTTCGCGCGCAATTCCGTAGTGGCTGAGGCAGTCTGGGCGGTTCGAACTGACTTCGGCTTCGATCACCGCGCCGTGCGGGCCGTTTTCGACTCCGCCGATGTTCGTGCCGGAGAGGGCGAGGCGCGAGGCGAGCTCGTCCGGCGACGCGGTTACGTCCACGAAATCCTTCAGCCAGTTGTAGACGACCTTCATCCGTTAGTCCTCGCCAGGTCGAGCTGACCATAGTAAAGACGAGTCAGATACTCCATGCGAACGGCGCCTTGCTGCTGGTGCGCTTCAAAAATGGTTTGCAGCTCCGCCATCATCGGGGAAAAGTCCGGATGGTCCTGCGCGGGCATGTAGGAACTGCTGCGGACGCGGCCGGCCAGTCCATCGAAATCGAAAACCTGTAGGTTGGGAAGCTGTTGCTGGCGATAGGCGTTACTCTGGAAAAAGGAGCGCATCTGTTCTTCGCGTGGGTAGCTTTCGTTCACTCGCGAATAGTCGGTTCCGAATTTGCGAAGCAGCGCTTCGAAGGCGCGCAAGAAAAGAGTGGTGTCGGTCAGGCGTTCGTTCCAGAGAACGACGACCCGGCCGGCGGGTTTCAGAATGCGCGCGAATTCCTTTCGCGCGGCGTTTGGCTCAAACCAGTGGAAGGCCTGGCCTGCGGTGACAAAGTCGATTGTCGCGTCGTCAAGAGTTGTGGCTTCGGCAGAGCCTTCGATACTCGAGAAGGCGTCGTAGGAGGCGAGATACTCTTCGCCAGCTTGGCGCATTTCGGTGTTGGGTTCGACGCCGAAAACGCGATTGCCGCTTTTCAAAAAGAGTTCGCTCAAAAAACCAGTTCCTGAGCCGATATCGGCGACGACGTGGCCGGGGCGCAGGCCGCAATCCGAGCGGAGGACATCGAGCACGGCCGCGGGGTAGCCGGGGCGGTAGCGGACGTAGTCGGCCACGCGATTGGAGAAGCGTTGTTTGGCGTCGGTGAAAGTCATTGAACTAAGTTTTCAGTCCTCAGTTTTCAGTTGTCAGTAAGACCAAAACCGGGCCGGGCTAAAGCCCGGCCTCTACAAATACTTCCTACGGAAATTGGCGCAGGAAACGGACGTCGTTCTGGAAAAAGACCTGGATGTCGTCGATGCCGTATTTGAGCATGGCCAGGCGGTCGATGCCGATGCCGAAGGCGAAGCCGCTGACTTTTCTGGCGTCGTAGTTCACGAAGCCGTAGACGGCGGGGTCGACCATGCCCGCGCCGAAGAGTTCGATCCAGGCGGCGCCTTTGCATTTCGAACAGGTGGCGCCATTCGAAGAGCCGGTTCCGCCGCAGAAGGGGCAGGAGACGTCGAATTCGACACTCGGCTCGGTGAAGGGAAAATAGCTGGGGCGGAAGCGCGTTTTGACGCTAGGGCCGAAAAATTGTTTTACGAAGTATTCGATGGTACCGGTGAAATCGCAGAAGGTGATGTCGGTGTCGACGGCGAGGCCTTCGATCTGGTGGAAGGCGAAGGAGTGGGTGGCGTCGGGATTGTCGCGGCGGTAGACCTTGCCGGGAACGATGACGCGTACGGGCGGCTTCTGCTTTTCCATGGTGCGGATTTGCATGGGCGAGGTGTGCGTGCGCAACAGCAGTGGCGTCGACGCGCCCTTGGGCAGATCGATGTAGAAGGTGTCCATGTCGTCGCGGACGGGGTGGAATTCAGGAATGTTGAGGGCTTCGAAATTGTAGTAAGGCGTCTCGATTTCGGGGCCTTCGACGACGGAGAAGCCGATGGAGAAGAAAATGTCTTCGATTTCCTGGAAGACCTGGCGGATCAAATGATGGGAGCCGACGGGACGGAGGACGCCGGGGAGGGAGAGGTCGACGCGGTCGCGGCTCGTCGCGCCTTCTTGAGAAGCCTTTTCAGCAGCGACCCGAAATGCTTCGAGAGATTCTTCGATGTGACGTTTGAGCTGATTCAGGGACTGGCCGACAGCCGGTTTCAGAGAAGGCGGAGCGGGCTTGAGCCAATTCTCCGTGATGAGGGTAAGTACGCCAGCCTTTCTACCCAGCCATGCATTCTTCATCAAGTTGAAGTTAACTTCGTCGGGATTCTTTGCGGCGAGTTGCTTGTCGAAGCGCGCTTTTTCGTTCGCGAATAATTCTTCAATCGCGGGCGGATCGTTAATTGCCAGCGCGGCGAGTGATTTCTCTGTTGGATTTTCTACGTTCGGCATGGTCGCCAGATACATTACACCGTAGGGGCACGATATATCGTGCCTCTACGGAAGAAAAAGCTCCCGCCTTAGAAGGCGGCCGCTACAGGGCTGCTCCAGCGCTACGCCCGTTTCGCTTTCGCTGGCGGTGGGGCGGCGGCTTTGGCTGTTGCAACGAGCGCGGTGAATGCGGCGGCGTCTTTGACCGCGATGTCGGCCAGGACTTTGCGGTCGAGGGAGACGCCGGCGGCTTTCAGGCCGTGAATCAACTGGCCGTAGGTCAGGCCGTTGTTCCGTGCGGCTGCGCCGACGCGCTGAATCCAGAGCTTACGATACTCGCGCTTCTTGACGCGGCGGTCGCGCTTGGCGTAGCGATCGGCCCGATTGGCGGCTTCCTGGGCGGATTGGTAGAGCTTGCTCTTTGTCAGGAAAAAGCCTTTTGTTCTCCTGAGGTACTTCTTGCGCCGTGCACGGCGCTTGGTGCCGCGTTTTACGCGAGCCATGGGGTTTCTCCTTCAAGTTTTGCCGGGGCCGGGGAATGCGGAGTGGGGATTTTGTTCGGACGGGTCTAAAGACCCGCCACTACAAAACCTCGGCGCTCTGCAAACAGCGGCCACAGATTTTAATGGGAAACAAGACGCGTTGCGCGAACGCAAGAAAACACGCGCTGCGCAACGGGTTTGTTTCCGGGGGTAACGCGATGTAGTGCGCTTAGGTTGGCCGCGGGGCGGCCTGTCCGAAGAGGTCGTTCGCTTTTCGCGCACGACGCCGGGCTAAAGCCCGGCCTCTACAATTGCCCCAACAATTTCTCGGGGCTTATCGGCCGGCAGGCACCCGTGAAGCGCTGCCTGGCACGATTTGCGAAACTCGCGTTTCGCATTTTTCTGGGAAGGTGCACCCGAAAGTGGCCTTCTTAGAAACTTGAACGGACCAATGATTGGATTCGAATGCGATCAATGGTCGCTGATCAAAAAAAGGGCGCAGCGAGCTGCGCCACTACAAAGATAAAGCCATCTAGCCATAGGGAAGCATCTGCTTGACGGCGGCTACGTCGGCTTTGTTTACGAGCGTCAGCTTCTTGAGTTTGCGCATGCGGCCGGGGGCTTTGGTGCCCATCAAGTGGCGCTTGCCGGAATGGCCGCGCTTGATTTTGCCGTTGGCGGTGATCTTGAAGCGTTTTCTGGCGCCGCGATGCGTCTTTAATTTCAATTTTGGTTTCGATGCGTTTCTTGGCATTGCTGTGAATCCTCTCCTAAGCTCGAAGCGGGCGGCCTCAGAAGGCCGCCCCTACATATTCCATTTCGCAGCGAAGCGCGCTGATTACTGCGATTGCTGGGCGCTGGAGGCCGATTGGCCGGCCGGCTTGGCTACGCTGACGCCTTTTTTGGGCGCGAGCAAGGCCACCAGAACGTTGCCTTCCATGCGCGGCATGGTTTCGATCTGGCCCTGGTCGCCGATTTCCATAAGCAGGCGATTCATCTTGGCGCGGCCCACTTCCTGGTGCGCCATTTCACGGCCACGATGAAAAATCATCGCGCGCACTTTGTGGCCTTCGCCGAGGAAGCGGATGATCTGGCTCTTGCGAACCTGATAGTCGTGCTCCGCGGTGGCGGGCCGAAACTTGACTTCCTTCAATTGCGAGCCACGGCTGCTCTTGCGCTGCTCGTGCGCCTTTTTATTGGCCTGGTACAGATACTTGCCGTAGTCGGTGATCTTGCAAACAGGCGGATCGGCCGTGGGCGAAATTTCCACCAGGTCGAGCCCTTTTTCCTTGGCCAGCTTGATGGCTTCAAACGGCTGCATGACGCCCAGCTGGCCGCCTTCTTCATCTATCACCCGGATCTCGCGAGCGCGAATCCGCTCGTTGACGCGGATGCGGTCGCTCTGCCGGAAGCTGCGTTCTGCGATAAATCCCCCTTGGACGCTTTGTTAATCGCGGGTGCGAATCGGCTGACCCACACGGGCCGCAAAGCGGTAACCCCACTCCCACCCCACACAGCGCAAAAACGCCGGGGGACGGGCTTCAAAGTATAGCACGCAGGGAGGATGCTCCCGCAAGGGGATGATTGGCGCACCAGCGGCGTGCCTCGGACGATACACGCGGGACCGAAGCGGCTATCCAAGGTGCGGCCGCGATGCTTAAATGTTTTCTAATGCCGCCAGCCGCATTGACTCCACTTGCCAAACGGATAGGCCCGCTGTTGTTCCTGGCGTTGAACTTTCTTTTTTTGATTACCTCGAGCGGGCGGGTGCGGACCATCGATGAGGTGTCGGTGGATTTGCAGGCGGAGAGTTTGGCGCTGCACGGGAATACGGCGGTGCCGCAGGCGGAGGCGCTGGGGACGTTTTATGGAAAGAGAGACCGGTGGGGGCAGGCGCGCGCGCCGTACGGGACGGCGCAGGCGGTGCTGGTTTTGCCGTGGCATTTTGCTGGGCGGATTTTGCGCGCGGTATTGCCGGGGATCCCGGCTCGATCGAAGGATCTCGTTTTGGATGCGGTAGTGGCTTCGAGCAGCGCGACATTTGCGGCGCTGGCGGGAGCGCTGGCGTTTCTGATTTTTTGCCGGCTGGGGATTGACGTGAAGCGGGCCCTTTGGGCGGCGCTTGTGATTGCACTGGCCACGCCGCTGTTTGCGTATTCGGCGTGGTTTTTTTCGGAGCCGCTGGTGGCGGCGCTGCTGTTGGCTGCGGCGCTGGCGCTTTTCACGGGAGAAGCGGCGGTCCCGATTTCGTGGAAAGCTGCGGCAATTGCGGGGATATTTCTTGGCGTTGCGCTGTGGGTCCGGCCTTCGCATCTCATTGCGGCGCCGGTGTTTTTCGTGGCGCTATTGCTTCGCGATCGGAAGAAGGGTTTGACAGCTGCGTTCACGTTGGCGGTGGTTGTGGGAATTTTTGGCGGGGCGTATCTGGTGCGCAACCAGATTTATTTTGGGAATGCGTTTGAATTCGGGTATCCGGATGTTGCGGAGGGTGGTCGGCACCTCAATACGTTTCGAACGCCGCTGGCGACGGGGCTATTTGGTTTTCTTTTGTCGCCGGGGAAGTCGGTGTTTCTGTTTGCGCCGCCGATTGTTTTGGCGATTGCGGGATTGCGGCGTTTGTGGAGGCGGGACGCCGGGCTGGCGGTTGTGGCGGCGGGCTTGCCGCTGATTTATCTTTTGTTTTTCGCGCGCTATACGCAATGGGAAGGCGGGTACTGCGTTGGGCCGCGGTATCTCGTTCCGGCGCTAGTAGTGCTGTGCCTGGGGCTTGGGCCGATGCTGGCGGAGGCGGGTCCGCGAGTGGGCAAGTTGGCGGTGATTCTTTTTGCGGCGGGGGTTCTTGTTCAAGGGATCAGCATTTCGACGAGTTTTTTGGAGGATCAGGCAACGGGCAGTTACTACGATGCACAGTGGAATTACCGGATGGAGTACTCGTCAATCGTGGGCCAGGGGCGATTGTTGTTGCACTACATGACGACTTCGCAGCCGGCTCCCATCGGACTGGGCTTTGATCGGTGGTTTGTGTTTCTCGGCAAAGCGGGAGTTTCGCGGGGTTTGTTGGCCACGGGATTGTGTTTGGAACTGGCGGGCTTGGTTTTTTTCTGCTGGCGACTGAAAAAAGTGCTCTCGCAAACTGCGGGCGGCGTCTCAACCTGATTTCTGGAAGAAAACTTTTACAAACTGATGGTTTCACTTTGCTTGCCGCGCTTGGCCAGATAGTGGTGCCAGAAGAGGCGGGCGGCTACGGCGCGCCAAGGTTTCCAAGGTGTGCTCATTTTCTCGAGTTTTTCTGGCGAGGGGCGGTTGCGCAAGCGTTTGACTTCCTGGACGGCGGTGGCGAGAGCAAGGTCGCCGATGGGCCAGATATCCGGGCGGCGCAGCGCGCTAAGCAGATAAATGTCGGCGGTCCAATTGCCGATGCCTTTGAAGGCCACAAGCATTTTGCGCGCGGCATCATCGTGCAGGTCGCGAAGATTTCGCAGGTCGAAATAGCCGCGTGACAGCGATTCGGCGAGCAAGCGGGTGTACAGAGTTTTTTGCCGGCTGAAGCCGATGCGCAGGAGCTCATCGTCAGTGAGCTTTAAAAAGCGGCGCGGTGTGAGCGGACGAACAGCACTGTTCAGGCGGTCGAAGGCGGCTTTCGCGGAAGCGAGCGAGACTTGCTGTTCGAGGATGATGTAGACGAGCGTGGGGAAGCCGGGCTCGCGAACCCAGAGCGGCGGAGCGCCGTATTTTTGGACGACCTCTGCTAGATGCGCGTCGCGATCCACAAGAACGCGGACGCCTCGCGCGAAGGCATCTTCGTTCAGGGTGGATTGAGAGATTTGCACAGCGGGATTCGTCCGACTCGTGAAAATGCTTAGGTTGTCGCGCGGGATTCGACTTCTTGGTGAAGCGATTCGATAACTTCGGAGAGTGGCTTGGGGCCGAGGTCGCCCTTCGAACGATGGCGGACGGAGACGGTGCCGGCTTCCGCTTCCTTGGGGCCGACGACGAGCATGTAGGGGATTTTCTGGAGCTGGGCATCGCGGATTTTTGCGGGCAGCTTTTCGTTGCGGTCGTCGAGATGGACGCGGAGGTTGTGGCGCTTGAGAGTTTCGGTGACGTGCTTGGCGTAGTCGGCGACTTTTTCGCTGACCGGGCAGATTTCGACTTGTACGGGTGCGAGCCACAGCGGAAAAGCGCCGGCGTAGTGTTCGATCAAGATGCCGAAGAAACGCTCGACGGAGCCAAGCAGTGCACGGTGGACCATCAGCGGCTGATGCTTGGCGCCGTCTTCGGCGACGTATTGCAGGCCGAAGCGCGCGGGCAAATTGAAATCAAATTGCACGGTGGTGAGCTGCCAGGAGCGGCCGATGGCGTCAATGAGCTTTACGTCGATTTTCGGGCCGTAGAAGGCGGCTTCGCCTTCCATCTTCTTGAACGGGATGTTCATGCGCTTCATGGTGTCCGCGAGCGCGGCGGTGGCTCGGTGCCAGTCTTCGGGTTTGCCGGCGTAGTTTTCCGGATGCGATTCGTCCCAATCGGAGAGCTCGACTTCGAATTGGTCAAAGCCGAAATTTTTCATGACCGCAAAGGCGAAGTCCATGCAGGCTTCGACTTCGCTTTCGATCTGCGAGGGCATGCAGAAAATGTGCGCGTCGTCCTGGGTGAAGCCGCGCACGCGGAGCAAGCCATGGAGCACTCCGCTGCGTTCGTAGCGATAGACGGTGCCAAGCTCGGCGAGGCGCACGGGCAGGTCGCGGTAGCTACGGAGCTTTGATTTGTATATCAAAATGTGGCCGGGGCAATTCATGGGCTTGAGCTGATAGTCGGCTTTTTCGACTTCGACGGGGCCGAACATGCTGTCTTTGTAAAAATTCGTGTGGCCGCTGGTTTTCCAGAGGTCGAGGCGCATGATGTGCGGAGTGTAGACGAGATCGTAGCCGCGCTTAAGCAGTTCCTCGCGGAGCCAGTCCTCGACGATCTTTCGAATCAGGCCGCCTTTGGGATGCCAGAAAATCAGGCCGGGACCGGCTTCTTCCTGGATGCTGAAGAGGTCGAGTTCGGTGCCGAGTTTGCGGTGATCGCGGCGCTTGGCCTCTTCGAGGCGATGCAAGTAGGCGTCCAGATCTTTTTGATTGAAAAAAGCCGCGGCGTAAATGCGTTGCAGTTGCGGATTGCCTTCCTGTCCTTTCCAGTAGGCGCCGGCAACGCTCATCAATTTGAACGCTTGAATGCGCTTGGTGGAAGGAATGTGCGGGCCGCGGCAGAAATCGATAAATTTTCCAGTGGTGTAAAACGACACCATGGGCTCGGTGGCTTTTTCCTCAATCAGTTCACACTTAAAGAGTTGGTTGCTCTTTTTGTAGAGGTCCAGGGCTTCGGGCTTGGGAAGGAGTTTGCGCTCGTTGGGCAGGTCCTGGGCCGCGAGCTCGTGCATCTTTTTTTCGATTTTGGCGAGATCTTCCGGGGTGAACGGTTCCTCGCGCAGAAATTCGTAGAAGAAACCAGTGTCAATCGGCGGACCGATTCCGAGTTTCACATTTGGATAGAGTTCCATGACCGCAGCGGCGAGCAGATGAGCAGCGGAATGGCGGAACACAAAAAGGGCGTCGGAATCTTTTTCGGTGAGGATTTGAAGTTTGACGTCGTGCTCGAGCGGTCGGCGCAAGTCAATCAATTCGCCTTCGCCGTCGTTGGGCGCAGCGACGCGGGCAACGAGGGCGGCATCGGCCAAGCGCGGAGAGATGCTTCGGGCAACGTCGGCGGGCGTGGTCCCCTTGGGGACATCTTTAACGCTGCCATCCGGCAATGTGATGTGAATCTGCTCCATGTTCGTGTTCACCTGGGAGGAGAAACATCAAGCTTATCGGCGGGTTCCCGCGCGGTCAAGGAGGGTCCAGTATCGAAGACAGCCGGCAACTAATGAAGCGTCACTCCCGGCAGGCCGCCGAAATGCGCGTCGGAAGTGACAATTTGCGCATTGTAGTGCCGCGCCGTGGCATAGATGATGGCATCAGCCATGGGTAGCCGATGATCGATACTCAGGGAAGCCGCCGCGAGAGCAATCGTATCGGTGAGGTCCACGACGTGACGTCGCAGAGCCTCGGAGATAAACAGATCCACGTCCGATTTGTTACCACGAAGAACCAGGATTTTCACAACTTCATAAAGCACAACGGTGGGAACCAGGATTTGAGACGTGCTTTGGAGGTACTCGCCAAATGCGTCGGCCTTCTCATCCGCGGTCAAGTATTCCAGCCAGCCTGAAGAATCGACGAGAACAAATTCAGAATCGGTCATGGCGGTCGCGATAGTCATCTTTCCATTTCATGCCTTTGGCGATGCCGCGAAGGTCCTTGATGGAGCGCGGCTTGCTGAAACGGATGGTCCCCTCAAAGACGTAGACATTCAGCTCCTGGCCCGGTTGGAGCTGGAGTTCTTCGCGTACGCGCTTGGGAATGACTACCTGAAATTTGGGAGAGACTTTGACGGTATCCATAGTTGTCCTGCTCTTAAGAGCATATCGATGTCGATTTGGTATGTCAAATTTTCAATCGATATGATTGCGTAGTACAATTGTTTTAATCGATGATGACGTTGGGCCACGATATAGCCTAAAACGCAGATTCTAAAGGTATTACTTGACTTCCGCAGGGGTTACTTTCAGGAACGGGCTTGCTGGATTCCATTCAACCGCCGGTTGGATTGCCTCCGTGCTTCTTGTTACTCGCAGAAGAGGGAAATTCCACTAATGTTGCGGAGCGGGTTCGAGAAGAAGGGCGCCGAATTCCGGCGTGCCACGGAATCTTGCAAAAGCGGCTTCCTCCTTGAGCCAGGCCAAGAATTTGGCAGAATCCTGGGTCTTGGCGCGGGCGTGCCGCAGCGCCTCCAACATTCCTTTTTTGTCGCCGTCCATGGCGCGGACCACGGCAATATTGCTCAGTACCCAAACGGAATCCGGGTTGGCGTCGCAGGCCAGCTCAAAATAATCTCTCGCGCCGTGAACATCTTTTTGATCGAGGCGCGCGATGCCCATGTCCATGGCAGCGCCCAATATTCCAGCGAGAGCCCTTTTCAGGACGAGCAGCCTGTCTTCGCGCTTCTCGTGCTCGGTGCTGCCGCGCAACGCGACAATCTGCCGCTGCAACTGGGCGCGGATGTCTCCGCGAGTTTCCCGGTTTTCCTGGAGCGTGGAGAGTCCCGCGTCGATTTCTCGAGTCAATTGTTCCTGTTCCTCGAAACCTTGCTTTTCGCGCTTCGCGCCTTCCCGGATGGCTTTGTCTTTTTCCAACACGCCAGCCCGATCGCGAAGTGCGGCATTGTCGGTCAGCCCGTCGAGCATTTCCGCGGCCTGAAGGTATTCCTTCCAGGCAGAGTAAAGATCGCCGGATTGATCCAGGGTGCGAGCGCGTTCGGTTTCTTGCGCAGCTTGCGCGGCGATGAAGGAATCGTCGCGGGCTTCGCTGCCGCTCTTCATGGCTTGCAAACGGAACCACGCCAGGGCTTCCTCCATCGCGTTGGCCGTAGCCCACTGATGAGGGCCATCAAAGCGGCGCAAGAAGTGCGGGTAGCCTGACTTTTCCAAATCGTCGTCGGTGCGAACGATTTCTGCATAATTGAAATCGTAGGTGCCTGTGGTGGCGAAGACCGCGAAGCGTTCTTCGGAAGACGCCTGCGCCATCGGTTGGAAGCCGGCGCCACTAAGGAGCACGCCGGCGACGCACTTGCAGTTTTTGGCGAGTTGCGCGGCGACTCGCGCGCCGCCAGAAAACCCCGCGAAGTACATGCGGCGATCATCGAGCGCCAGACGCTGATGCGTGTCTTGCAGCATGGCCTGCGCGGCTTCGACGGAGATTTTCCAAGGTCCGTTGCGCGAATTATTAGAACCCACAACAATGTAGCCGTAGCGTTCGGCGGCGTCTTTCATTGACTCTAGCGGCCGGTCGCCACTCGCGCCCGGGTCGAACGCGTATACGATGGGCCAGCGCTTTCCGGAGTTATAGCGAGAAGGAAGATAGAGGGCATAACTTTGTTCGGGATGCCGGATGGCTGTGACGGAGGGAAGAATCGTGCCGGCTTGCAAAATCGCGGGTGGATTGGGAGGGGCGGAATTTTGCTGCGCCGATAGCGGGCTGGCGAGGGCGGAGAATGAAACGAGAAGTAGTTTAAGAAAACGCAAAGGATTTCCTTCTTAGGCGCGGACCGCGAGTTTTCGAAAGCTGGGACGAGCCGCCGGTCGAAGCAGATTTATCGTGCGTTTCGTCCGCGCTCTGTTACAGGGTAGACTCATTGCTCTCATTCTCGACGTTCGAAACTTCAGAGGCCGGTGAATGAAACAAGTCGCGAGATTTCCAGTATTGAGCGCTCTTCTTTTTCTTCCGGTACTGGCAAGCATGGCGCAGGAGCCCAGGGCGCTTCCGCAGCCGGACGAGCGGTATAAGGCGGACATTTTGCTTGTTGTGGCGCATCCGGACGACGAAGGCGCTGCGACTCCCTATCTTGCGAGAGCACTTGACGAAGGGAAACGCGTAGCCGTGGTTTTTGGAACGCGAGGCAGCAGCGGCGCGAACGAAGCCGGTGCGGAGCAGGCCGCGGCGCTTGGGCAAATCCGGGAGATCGAGGCGCGCAAAGCGCTGACGACGCTGGGAATCACGAACGTCTGGTTTCTCGACGGCAAAGATACGGCGTCGCAAAACGTTCTGCAGTCGCTGGCGGCTTGGGGCCACGGCGCATCGCTCGAAAAACTGGTGCGCCTGGTGCGCCTCACTCGTCCAGAGGTCGTGCTGACGTTTTTGCCTGGCACGTTTATTGGCGAGGACCACGGCGATCATCAAGCTTCTGGTGTGCTGGCGACGGAAGCGTTCGATCTTGCGGGCGATCCCACCGCTTTCTCCGAGCAAGTTGCCGGTCCGACCAAGCGCCTTGAGCCGCTCCTGGAAAATCTGCGCCCCTGGCAGCCGAAGAAAATTTATTATTTTGCCGACGCGGACCGGGAAGACATCTTTCGCGGCAAAGGCCCGACGTATTCCGTGAAGGATATTGCCAAGTCAACAAAACATCCGTACTGGCGAATGGCGCTTGACTCGTTCCGCGCGCATCAGACGCAGGCCAAAGGTTTTATCGAGAGCATCGCCAAGATGGACGACGCACAACTCGAGAAACTGATCACTGCCCAGGGCTTCTGGTCGGATGCATTGCAATTTGAGCGGGGCAAATCGCTTGTCGGCGGCAGTGTGACCGGCGATATCTTTGAAGGAATCACGCCCGCTGCGATTCCATTTGTACGGCCGGAGGTTTTGCCGGAACCATCGTGGCCTGAATTGTCAGTCGAACTCGCCGGTCCATGGAGTTTTTACGGTGAGTTCCGGCGCGCTCACGGGCTCACGAATTTGCCGCATCCGGAACCGCCGGAGATTGCGCTCCAGGGACACACCGCGATGGTGATTCCATTGTGGGTGAGGAACGAGACGGGGGAGACGCGGGAGATTTCGCTGTCCGCCGCGCTGCCCGCGGGCTGGACCTTACAGAGTGGCACGGGAAAATTCAACGTGGGGCCCATGCAGGTGGCGGCCGCACGGATTGAAATTATGTTGCCGATGGTTTCTGAAACCGAACCGAAAAAGGCCGAGCTGCAAGAAGTAAGCGTTCATGCGGAAGCGAGCGGGCAAACGATCGGTGATGTAAAACTGCGCGTGGAACTCCGAAAGCGCACACTTCCGCAATAGCGAAGGAGCGTCAGGATTTTTTCTGCCGCGCCGCTTCCATAGCTTCCCAGGCCGCTTCCGGCAGCATAAGCAGATCGTTGAATTCGCCGGCGCCTCGCAGCCATTGCCCGCCGTCAATCACCACGCATTCACCGTTGATGTATTCCGCCATGTCGCTGAGCAGAAAGGCCGCGAGATTCGCCAATTCGTCGTGCTTGCCGAAGCGCTTCATCGGATGCTTGTCTTTGGCATGCTCCTCGAAGGGTTTTGAGGGCATCAAACGGGACCATGCGCCCTCGGTCGGAAACGGCCCCGGCGCAATGGCGTTCACCCGGATGTGATATTTCGCCCACTCCACGGCCAGCGAAGTGGTCATGGCCAGCACGCCGGCCTTGGCGCAAGCCGAGGGCACCACAAATCCAGAGCCGCAATTGGCGGCCGCGTAGGTTGTCACAATGCTGAGAACATTTCCGCCAAGCTTCTGAGCGATCCAGCGTTTGCCAAAAACCTGCGTGCAGTTGAACGAGCCGTAGAGCACGATTCCCACGACGGCGTTGAAAGCGTTGGGGGTGAGATTTTCCGTACGCGCCATGAAATTTCCCGCAGCGTTGTTGACGAGGGTGTTGATTTCGCCGAACTGCTCTTCGGCTTTGGCAGCGGCGGCTTCCACAGCAGCATAGTCTCGAACATCGCAGGTGGTGAATGCCGCGGAACCGCCGGCGCGATGAATTTCTTCGCACGTTTCGCGGAGCGGCTCTTCACGTCGGCCGACGAGAAACATTCGCGCGCCCAGCCCAGCAAATCGCAGGGCCATGGAGCGGCCGAGGCCGGTTCCACCGCCCGTCAAGAAAATCGCACGGCCGTTTAGCAAAGTTTCCTGGAACACCGTTCACCGCCTAGAGGGTTGTTAGGTCCATGCGCTGCAAGTGCGATTCTATTCTAACGAAGAAGTTCTCGATGACTTTTTCAAGAGAGGTGTTCGACTGCGGAACGAGAGGCACGAAATCAAGGCGAGGGATGCATCTCCGCAGGGATGATGTGGCCCATGGCTTTTGCATATTCAGCGGCGTACAGAGGGCTGTCCGGATACTCCTCGCTCAATTCGCGAAGCAGTTTTTGCGCGACAGGATCCTGTTTTTCTCTTCGCGCTGCCAACGCCAGCAAGATCTTCGCGAACGGTTGCAAGTACAGTCCGCCGTTAATCGTTTTGCCAAGTTGCTCCATTCCGAGCTTCTTGTCGCCATGGATCCCACCGAACCACAGCATGAAGCGCGCGCCGCCGGACAAACTCCCGATGATGTAGTTGGCGGAGCCCAGCGCGACGTAAGCGTCGTTGGCGTCCGGCTGTTCGGCCAACAATAGCTTGGCGTACTCGTTGGCCTCTTTGAGGCGCTTCAAGCTTTCGACGTGCTGCTTCTTCAGCATCATGTCAGAGTTCGATTCCATTCCCGAGGCCAGGGAAAGCGCAAAAAAGGCCTCTGGATCCCTGGCGTTCTTGGATTGGCGTTGTTTGGCAAGTTTTCGCGCCTTGTCCAACGCTTCCTGGAAACTCTTCATTCTTCCGGGGTCGGGTTTTCCTTCGATCCCATGCAGGAATCGTTTCTCGTTCAAAAAGAAATCACTGGAGAGCACCCCTTGACGATAAAGCTCTTCGAAGAGATAGCTGGCGGCCACGGCGATCTCGCCAAACGGCTCTTCCGGATGCTGCGATTCCCACGTGTCAAATTGTTCGCGCGCTCCGGAAAAGTTCAGCGCGTAGAGGGAATGAAATCCTGCCGCAAGTTCTGGCACGGAGTTAAACGCCGGAGTGCCGCCTCCTTCGTTGGAACTGGCGGGGCAAGCCGCCGCCGCGAACAATAAGAGGCATGCCGCGGTGTAGATTCGAAAGCGCATTCGAAACTTTCTGGCTAGAAGAGGCCGGGCAAGAACCTCGGCTTGCCGGTCATCGCCGCGCGATAGTCAGGATTGGCAAAGAGCACGCGTTCCTCCGTGGAGAGACGCTGCGCCAAGACTCCCATGTGCGCAAGCGTTCCCGCCGCGGCGGTGATCCAGGCCGTGTGAATGAGAGGGAGGGCCAGCATCTCGGCGAAGACCGCCGCATAATTAGGATGCCGGACGTAGTGAAAAGGTCCAGATGTCACGACGCCGAGGCGTGTGGAGTCCATGACCTGCACGTTCCAATGTTCGCCGAGCGTGCGAATCACCCACCAGCGCACGGCGTTGGCGGCGAGAAAGATAAGAAACATCGGGGCAGCCAGCCAGGGGAGGAAAGGACGCTTCAGGACGACGACCTCGACGGCGGCTCCAGTTAGCACGGCGGTGTGCAGCAAAACCATCCAGCGATACAGCGGTTCAGCCACCTTGGCCGCGCCCCGCGCAATCATTTCCTGCTGATGCTGCTTGGAGATGCGCAGCTCCGCGAGCCGCAGCAGAGCCACAAGGAGGAGCAAAACGAGAAACGCGATAGTGCTCAGGTCCATTGCAATAGCAGGAACTCCGCGCTGAAGCCGGGCCCAAACGCCGCGGCCACGGCATACTCACCGGCCTTGAGGGGCCGCTTCTCCAGCCACTCCTGCAAGATGAAGAGGATCGTCGCGCTGGAAAGATTACCCACGTTGCCGAGAATGTCCCAGGAAGGCTGGGTCTCGCACTTTTTCAGGCCCAGTTCGATTTCCACATTCCCCAGTAACCGCGCGCCACCGGGATGCAGGATCCACCCTTTTATTTCTTCGCGCTTCCGGCCGTGGCGCTCGAGGAAGCCGGAAACCAGGCCGCCGATCTTTTTGCCGATCATTTCCGGAACGTCCTTGGCCAGCAGGATGTGGAAACCGGAATCTTTCAGGTCAAAGCCCATGGCGCCAAGGGAATCCGGAAATGTGTAGGTTTCCGAGACGAGAATCTTTGGTCCGCGCGCTTGCTTGCCGCTGACGATTACCGCGGCTGCACCGTCGCCAAAGAGAATCGAGGAAATCAAGTTGGCCTGCGAAATATCTTTGCGCTGGAACGTGAGCGAGGGCAGCTCCACAGCGATGATCAGCACGTTTCCACCGGGGCGCGCGCCGAGGAATTCCGCGGCGCGTCCCAGGGCCATTGCTCCCGCGGCACAACCCAGTTCGGTAAACGGCATTCGCCGCACGTCGGACCGAAAACCCATGAGATTGATCAGGTGCGCGTCGAGCGATGGAATCATGAAGCCGGTGCAGGACACCGTAATGATCAGGTCGATGTCCTCCGGCTTCAGGCCGGCGCGCTCCAGGCATTTCTCGGCGGCTTCGCGTCCGAGCTTTACCGCGTGCTCGATGTATTCGTTGTTTGTCTTTTCCAGGGGGCGCGGTTCGATGGTGTAGTCGAGAGGAAAAATCGAGCGGCGCGTGTGCACCTGGGCGTTGTCGACGATGCTCATCATGGCTTCGAGGCGGCGGTCGGGAATGTCGAACACGCGCCCCATATAGACCTTCACGTCGTCCCGGGTGATCGTATGGGGAGGGAGCGCCGTCGCGGTCGCGACGATTGTGGGATGCGGTGCTACGGCCGTACCTATGGGTCGATCACTCGCGGATGCCATCAGTCTCCTTGAAGAACTATGCCGGAAGCGGCCGCTGCAACGTCCCGTGAGCCAATAGGGTGAGGCGTTTCCGGCGCCCCTGCATTCGAACCTCTGACTTTACATCATTCGTTGCAGGGAGTGCTAGTTTGCAGTTGTACCGTATGGAACTGTTCCTTAAGATTTTCTCACAGAATGGTTGTTCGTTGTTTCTTCTCCGCCATTCCGTCGAGGACGCCCGGGAGGAGTGTGCTAGATTCGTTCCGAAAGAGGGGCCTAATGAATGCATCCTTGTTTCGATCTTCGATCCTGTTCGCGTCCATCTGTGTTTTGACAAGCCTTCCCTCCTCGGGCCAGCAAGCAGCAATTCCCGCCACGACGGAAGGCGATTATGTCGTCAAGAACTTCAGATTCCAGTCCGGCGAGTCGTTGCCCGAATTGCGGCTTCACTACACGATGCTCGGCAAGCCCGCGCGCGACGCGCAGGGCCGCGTCACGAACGCTGTGTTGATTCTTCACGGCACCGGTGGCACGGGGCATCAGTTCCTCACGCCAATTTTCGCGAATGAACTATTTGGACCGGGGCAACTGCTCGATGCCACGCGGTACTTCATCATCCTTCCCGACGGCATCGGCCACGGCAAATCCTCGAAGCCCAGTGACGGATTGCACGCGCATTTTCCGCAGTACGACTATGACGACATGGTGGCCGCGCACTACGCGCTGCTCAAGGAGGGTCTCGGCGTCAACCATTTGCGCCTCATTCTCGGCACGTCCATGGGCTGCATGCATTCTTTCGTGTGGGGAGAAACGTATCCGGACTTCATGGACGCGCTAATGCCGCTGGCCTGCCAGCCGGTGGAGCTCGCCGGGCGCAACCGCATCTGGCGCAAGATGGTGATGGACGCGATTCGCAACGATCCCGACTGGAAGGGCGGAGAGTACTCGTCGGAGCCGCAGCAGGCGATGCGCACCGCGCTGGATTTTCTCTTGATCGCGGGGAGCGCGCCGCTGTACATGCAGAAAACGCTTCCCACGCGAGACGCCGCGGACAAATATCTGGATGATTATTTCAAGTCGCGCCTGGCAGGGCTGGACGCCAACGACTTCTTGTATCAGGTGAATGCTTCGCGCAACTACGATCCTTCGCCACAACTGGAGAAGATCACCGCGCAGGTCATGTACATCAATTCTGCGGACGACTTCATCAATCCGCCCGAGCTGGGCGTCGCCGACCGCGAAATCAAGCGAGTGAAGAACGGCCGGTTTGTGCTTCTGCCCATCAGCGACGAAACACGCGGCCACGGCACGCATACGCGCGCAGTCGTCTGGAAGCAATACCTGGCAGAATTGCTCGAAAAGTCAGCGCATTAGAAAATCTAAACGCAGCTTGTCTTAAGTAGTCGCTTGGCTGGCGCGGATTTCCTGCCAGCGGCGGGGGCGCTTGTTGGCTTGCAAGACTTTTTTGCGCAAGCGGATCGATTTCGGGGTGATTTCAACGAATTCGTCGTCGGCGATGAATTCGATGGCCTGCTCGAGGCTGAGTTCGCGGTGCGGAATCAGGCGGATGGCTTCGTCGGCGCTGGATGAGCGCATGTTGGTCTGCTTCTTTTCCTTGGTGACGTTCACGTCCATGTCCTGTTCGCGCGAATTTTCGCCTACGATCATGCCTTCATAGACTTCAATCGCGGGGCCGATGAACAGTTCGCCGCGCTCCTGGATGTTCCACAAAGCAAACGCGGTGGAGGGGCCGCTGCGGTCCGCGACTAGCGCGCCGGTGGGGCGGAGCGCCATCTCTCCGCCGTATTCCATCCAGCCTTCGAAAATCGAATGAATCAGCGCCGTGCCGCGCGTGTCCGTCAGCAACTGGCTGCGAAGGCCGATCAATCCGCGCGAAGGAATTTTGAAGTCCAAGCGCACGCGGCCGGAGCCGTGATTGCTCATCTTGATCATCTCGCCGCGGCGGCTGCCCACCGTTTCC
Organism: Acidobacteriota bacterium; assembly: GCA_013289835.1. Taxonomy (GTDB): domain Bacteria; phylum Acidobacteriota; class Terriglobia; order Acidiferrales; family UBA7541; genus Acidiferrum. The sequence goes on from JABCZG010000006.1 coordinate 180,150, forward strand.
ATAATGATGCCGATGAAATTCTCCGGGACGTCGATGACCAGGCGCTCCAGCGGTTCCAGTTTCTTGCCGTTCTCCGTGCGCGTGACGATTTCCGGCTTGCCAACCATCAATTCGAAGCCTTCCCGTCGCATCGTCTCGATCAAAATCGCCAGCTGCAGTTCGCCGCGGCCGAGCACGCGGAACGATTCCGGCGTGTCGGTGTCCTCCACGCGAATGGAAACATTGGTGAGAAGTTCTTTTTGCAGGCGGTCGCGCAAGTCGCGCGAAGTAAGGTAGCTTCCTTCTTTGCCGGAGAGCGGGCTGCTGTTGACGGTAAAAATCATTGCCAGTGTCGGCTCGTCGATCAGCAGCGGCTCCAGCGGCATGGGGTTCGAAAGGTCCGTGATGCTTTCGCCGATGTTGATGCCTTCGACGCCAGCAATCGCCACGAGATCGCCCGCCGGGACGGCTTGCGCTTCATCGCGTTCGAGGCCTCGAAAGGTGTACAGCTTGGTGATGCGGGTTGGTACCAGTTTGCCGTCCAGCTTGACGATGCCTACGTCCGCGCCACGCTTCAACGTGCCATTGAAGACGCGCCCAATGGCGATGCGTCCGAGGAATTCGCTGTAATCCAGGTTCATCACCTGAATCTGCAGCACGCCTTCCGGATCGCCCGGAGGCGCGGGGATGTGCTTCACAATTGCTTCAAAGAGTGGGAGCAAATCCTTCGAACCGTCGCCCGGTTTCGCGTGCGCCACGCCGTCGCGGGCGTTGGTGTAAATCACGGGAAAGTCGAGTTGGTCTTCCGTGGCGTCCAAATCGATGAAGAGATCGTAGATTTCGTCGAGAACTTCTTTCGGGCGCGCGTCGGTGCGGTCGATTTTGTTCAGCACGATGACCGGAGGCAGTTTGGCCGCCAAAGCTTTTTGCAGAACGTAACGCGTCTGCGGCAGCGGGCCTTCGCTGGCGTCCACCAGCACGACGACGCCGTCCACCATGCGCAGCGCGCGTTCCACTTCGCCGCCGAAGTCGCTGTGGCCCGGTGTGTCCACTATGTTGATCTTGGTGTCGTGGAAAAAGAGCGCGGTGTTCTTGGCCAGAATGGTGATGCCGCGCTCGCGTTCCAGGTCGTTCGAATCCATTACGCGCTCGACGAGCGCTTCATTGGCGCGGAAAATCCCGCTTTGCCGCAGCATGGCGTCGACCAGCGTCGTTTTGCCGTGGTCCACGTGCGCGATGATGGCGATGTTGCGAATCTGTTGACTCATAGTTTCTGCTTCTTCTGATCCCGGTCCAGCCGGTTTCCAGTCCTCTAAAGACAAAAATAGCTGCTGAAACAACCAGCAGCCTTGACGAATGTACCTATCTGTAGGTTGACCGCCTGGCGGTCACACATCCTTAGGTGCGGTGCAGCAAGTTATAGTTTACCAGACTCGCTGGATTTGCAGGCAACAAAGTAAGACGGACATTCCTGCCTGTCCTCTATGTTATGAGGCTGCATTCGAAGGGGACAGACAAGACTGTCTGTCCTACTCGACGCGAAGGGCGATGATCGGATCGACGCGCGCGGCACGACGGGCTGGGACATAGCACGCCAGCAGTGTGGCCGCACTCAGCATGAGGGCTACTCCGACAAACGTCAGCGGATCGGTCGGCCCCACTTCGAAAAGAAGCTTTTGAAGGAGCCGTGTGAGTGCAAATGCGCCGAACAGACCGAGCGCGATACCAACAACCGCAAGCGCCATGCCCTGGCCCAAAATCATGCGGAGGATTTCTCCGGGGCGGGCGCCGATGGCCATGCGCACGCCGATCTCATGCCTTCGCTGGCCGACAGCCAGCGCCATCACTCCGCCAATCCCTGTTGCGGCAATGGTCAGCGCCAACAAGGCGAAAATGCTCAACAAATTTGACGTGAGCCGCGGCGCAGCCATCGATTCGGCCCGCACTTGCTCCATGGAACGCACACGCGCGGCGGGCTGATTGGGATCCACCGCATACAAGAGTTCGATGATTCCGCGCGCCACGCTCATCGGCTCGACCGACGTCTTGACTTCCACGATGGCGTCCAACAGCGGGCTCTGCGCCAGCGGCACGTAAATCTCTTCCACGGCATCCTTATCCAACCCGTACTGTTTTACGTCGCCTGCGACACCGATAATCTGCGTCCACGTTTTTCCGCCATCCACGGAGAATCGCTTCCCGATCGGATCCTGCGCGCCCCAGAAGTGTCGCGCCGCGGTGAGGTTCACCACGGCCACATTCGGCGTATCCGGCCGATCGCTGCGCAGGAAGGCACGTCCTTCGAGCATGGGGATACGCAGGGTATCGAAATAGGACTCGCTCACGACGCGAAAATCGGCGATCGGGAGCGTTTGTCCCGGCACGGGTGGCTGCCCTTCGATCTGAAAATCCCCCAACATTCGCATGCCCGTGGTTAGTGGAATCATCATTGAGGCTGCGGCGGATTTCACTCCGTTCTGCGCCTGGACTTTCTCAAGAAAGTTCTCGAAGAACGCGCGCTGCTTGTCATTGGTGTTGTATTTGGTGAAATCCAGGCCAATCTGCATGGTCAGAACGTTTTCCGGCTGGAAGCCCGGGTCCACATGCTGCAGCTTCTGGAAACTGCGCAGCATCAGTCCCGCGCCAATCAAGAGGAGAAAGGACACCGCCACTTGCGCGACGATCAACAGGCTGCGTATCCTTCGCCTGCCGATCCCCATCGTGGATTGCGCGCTGCCTTCTTTCAAGCCGTCTACTACCGAGTCGCGAGCGGCCAGCGCGGGCGCCGTTCCGGAAAGCACGCTGGTGAGCACCGCTACCGCCAGCGTGAAGAGCAGCACCGTGCTATCCATGTGAATTTCCCGAGCCCGTGCCGTGAATCTTGCTGCAAAATTCACCAGCAAATCCAGCGCGCCCCAGGAAAAAAGCAGACCCAGCCCGCCGCCAATTAGCGCGAGCAGCGAACTCTCCGTCAGCAATTGGCGGAACATGCGCACGCGTCCGGCGCCCAGTGCCGCGCGAACGGCCAGTTCGCGTTCCCGGCGCACCATGCGCGCGAGGTTCAGATTTGCCACATTGGCGCAGGCGATGAGCAGCACGAATCCCGCCGCACCGAGCAGCACCAGCATTGTCGGGCGCGCGTTGTGCGTTAGCTCTTCCTGGAGCGACGCGGCACGGATGGAGTAATCGAAGGCCGACGGATAATCCTTGGGGTAAGCCCGCTGCAGATTGGCCGCGACGTTATTCAAATCCGCTCGCGCCTCGGTCACGCGGATTCCCGGCTTCATGCGCCCGAATACTTGCATCATGCGTGCTTGCCGGTTGGCGATGAACGCAGGACGCGAGCGAAATGGGCACGCCGTCGTCGGCATGTACACATCGTTCTCATCGGGATATTGCGGCACCGGTGGCAGGACGCCGATGACCGTGTGAGGCTTGTCGTTCATGGTGAACGTTTTGTTCACGACTGTGGGATCGCCACCAAAACTCCGAATCCAGTATTCGTAACTAAGCATTAAGACCGCGGGAGCGCCCGGCTGCTCGTCCGCGGAGCGAAACGAGCGGCCGAACAGCGGCTTTACGCCGAACACGTCGAAGTAATTCCAGCTCACCACGCCAGTTTCCACGCGCTCCGGCTCGCTGCGACCCAGCAGGATGAAATTCATGTTGTGATATTCGACCAAGCCATCGAGCGAATGGCTTTGGGTACGGTAGTCGCTGGTTTCTGCGACGGAGAAGGGCTGATGCAGGACTCCCGCACGCGGCGCCTGCTGTTCCAGCGTCAGCAGGCGGTCGCCGTTTGCGTACGGCAGTGGTTTCAGCAATACCGCGTTGACCACGCTGAAGATTGCGGAATTCGCGCCGATTCCCAGGCCTAGCGTGAGCACCGCCGCCAGCGTGTATCCCGGATTCTTGCGCATCATGCGCAGCGCAAAGCGCGCATCCTGCGCGAACATGGCGGCGTGCTCGCTGGGCGCGGTCTTAAAAATTCCCACGAGCGTTTCCCACCAGAGCCGCAAAACACCTGCGGCTCCGCCACGGCGCCCCGCTTCCTTGTGTTGCTCGTGGAAAACTGTCTCCATCTCTGGACCGAAATCGCTCCGGAAATCGAAAGGCAGAAGTTTCAGAAGTGCGCGGTACAATCGTGTCGCACGGGAATCGTTTGCGGCCATGGCGTCCTCCTGGGGCGCCACCACGCGCCGCACTTCGGTCCACTCGCTGTCTCCGGAAGGTGCTCGCCCGGCTCCGGGAATCCTCTTACGCCGTGCGCGTTTTTTTCAGCAGGTTGCGCGACCTGGCGATGGACAGCACTTCATCCATGCGCTCCGCTTCCTCGGCGGCTACTTGGCGGCCTTGCGGCGTCAAACGGTAATAGCGGCGGCGCTCGTCGTCATCGGATTCCGCCGGCCGGGAACGCAGCTCTGAGATGAGGCCATCATTCAGCAGGCGTTTGATTATTCCGTATAACGTGCCGGTGCTCAGGCGGACCTTTCCGCCGGTGCGCAGCTCGACCTCTTTCAAAATGGCATAGCCGTGCAGATCGTCGCCGGCCAAAGCCAGCAGAACGTGAAACATCGCCGGCGTAAGCGGCCCGTAAGGATCCATGGTGTTTTGCGCGGTACCCAAGTAGGTCAGCTCCTGTGGAGATCCATTCTGTCGTCATACGCTATATCGGCGCACGCCATAGTGTCAAGCAGAAAATTGATCTTTCCACGGGTAAGCTCTCGCCACCTTCCCGATCGCGGCGTGCAGCGATTTCACGCAAGCAGATTTTCAAGCTAAGGGGAGACAACTGATCAATGAAAGCTGAATCAAAGAGTTTACGCAGGAAAGATGCTTGCCTTCAGGCAGGCTCGAAATATCCGCGCCCCGACTCTTAGGTAGGAACTGGTTCAGAGGGCGTGGACGCGGATATCTCGATGGTTCTTGGGACTACGGGCTTTAAATAGTATGTTCCCCAAGTCCTCCTAGTGACGGCTAGGTTCCCGAAGCAACCAGTTGACGGAAGAACCTGATCCACGACGGGCTGGCTACATTCATTATCTTGGTCTCCTCGCAGCGTCAAACGAACTACGTCTGAAACCTCTATGACCAGATAAAGCCCGTGCGTTCAGCATATTACATATGTAGATGAACTAACTCCTTTTCTTGCCGTGCTACGCGTGCTATAGTCTCACCCGCTCATTCCAGGGGACAACTTTTCGTGGAGCCCGGCGTCGACCCCAAGGTTTCGCTTCGATTCGGCCTTTACCAGGTGGATCTAGTCCAAGGTGTGTTGTCCCGCCAGGGAGTGCGGGTCAAGCTGCAAGAGCAGCCCTTCCGCATCCTCGCCCTCCTCTTGCAAAAGCCTGGCGAAATCGTTACGCGCGAAGATCTTCGGCAGGAGCTGTGGCCCGAAGGCACGCACGTCAATTTTGATGGCAGTCTGAATGCTGCCCTGAAAAAGCTTCGCGCCGCCCTCCAGGATGACGCAGAAAACCCAAGATTTATCGAAACCGTCCCTCGCCAGGGTTATCGGTTTCTGGCGCCAGTCCAGTCCGTCCAGGGTTCTTCCGGTGTTGCTGTCCTATCGCCAAATGACTCCGCCGTAACATCTGACGAAACCCTCGAAGTTCGTCTCCATTTGCAACCGGAATTCTCGCCCGAACGCGCCGCGGAGCTCTCGAAAGAGCGAAGAAAAGCCGAGCTGGCTGTGAAATGGACGGACATCACGCTTCTCACATGCGCGATTGTGTTCGCTTCCTGGCTTCTCTTCTTCATCGTCTATCCCGTCCCGCGGCCCAGCGTGGAGCGCATGACGCGCATCACTAATGCAGGAGGGATTGATGAATGGGGAGGAATCGTTTCCGACGGCACGAGGATTTTCTTCCTCGAGCGAGACGGCGGGCACTGGAATCTCATGCAAACTTCCGTCGAGGGCGGCAATGCCGAAAAACTCTCCGCACCATTTGAAAACACTCGCATCTTCGGTATTTCTCCGGATCATTCGCAGTTTCTGATCGGGCAGTTCACGCGGCGAGATGATGAAATGCCGCTCTGGCTGTGGCCCGTGCAAGGCGGCGAGCCGCGTCGCATGGGTGAAGCCGTTGGCCATGATCCCGCTTGGTCTCCGGATGGCAGCCAAATTATTTTTGTCCGAGGAAGAAGTCTCTATACCATTCACCCTGACGGAACTCAACTGCACGAGTTGGCCCACGGTCCGGGACTTCCGCACTATCCGGCGTGGTCCCCCGACGGCGAAACGATACGATTCAGCATGGACCGCCGCGAGGACAATTCGCAGGCGGTCTGGGAAATGGCGGCGGATGGTTCAGGATTGCATCCCATTCTTGCCAGCGGCAGGACACCTACTTCGCAATCCGCCGGTCAATGGACCGCCGATGGCAGGTACTTTCTCTTTTCAGGGTGTGAAAGCTACGACTGCAACCTCTGGGGCATCCGCGAGAGCTGGAACTGGTTCCGCCGCGCGCATCACGATCCCGTGCAGTTGACACATGGCCCCGACTCCTTGCATGTTGCCATTCCCGCGCAAGCGGGAGCGCGCGTCTTTGCCTTCAGCTTCCGCTCTCATCGTGAGTTGCAAAAAATCGAACCCCAATCGCATCAGGCCGAATCATTGATTTTGAACGCCAACGCCGAAGAGGCCGGAGTTTCCCCTAACGGACGCTTGGCTCTCTACACCGATCGTCCCGATGGCTCGCTCTGGCGCAGCGGCATTGATGGAAACCAGCGCCTTCGTTTGACCAAGCCTCCGTTAGTCGCATCCGCCCCACACTGGTCCCGGGACGGCAAGCAAATCCTGTTCACAGGCGTGCGCCCGGGACATCCGCGGCAGATTTATTTTCTCTCCGCGGACGGCGGCGCTCTGCGTGCCGTTCTCCCGGAAGGCCGCGAAGCTTCCGACGCGGACTGGTCACCGGACGCCACGCAAATTGTCGTCAGCATGCGTGAACAAAAAACGCAACCCAAGTTCGGAATCTATCTGTTCAAATCGAGCACCGGCGAATGGTCCTTGCTCCCAGATTCGAGGGGATTGATCGCGCCGCGCTGGTCACCGAATGGTAGGTACATTGCCGCTTTGGACGAAACGAATCACCGGCTTCTGCTCTACGATTTCCAGACGGAAAAATGGACGGACCTTGCCGAAGGGGGGTTCCTGGGCGCCCCTTTCTGGGTTCCGGACTCATCCGCAGTTTACTTTCAGGATCAGCTCGACAGTCAGCAAGCCATATTTCGCGTAAAGCTGGCAAATCGCGAAGTGGAAAGAGTCTTTGGCTGTGGCGAGATTCTTCGCAGCAGTCCTTCGCATTGCATCTTTAGCGGTCTCGGCACGGATGGTTCTCTTTACGTGATGCTTGAGCTGGGCCTCACCGATATCTACGCGCTAGACCTCGATCTACCCTGATCGAAAAGAGCCGCGAAAACCATTCTTCGCGCCGAAACCTCCACTAAATCATATAAATTGTTTCTAAATTTATGTGTTCCTGTGTGCCATTCTTCTAATTGTTAAATAGTTAGCGGAATTCCTGGCTTTTGTCTTTTCGCGTTCAACAACTGACGCAACAAATGGTCAGAATTCCTCGTACTACTTGAAAACACCCTGCAGGATCTTGCGTCTATGTAAATAAGGGTGGAAGTCCATGTCACCGGAAGTGATTTCCATGCGGGAACCGGACGAACCGGCCACTTCGGAGAGAGTTATTCTCTCCGCGGGCCGTTATGTCCATTTCGGACCGTTCCAGATGGACCAGCAGCGGCAGGAAGTCACGCGCAACGGCGCCCGGCTAAAGCTTCAAGGCAAGGTGTACCAGGTTCTCGTGGCGCTCCTTGAAAAGCCAGGCGAAGTTGTCACGCGCGAGGAACTTCGCATGCGGCTTTGGCCGGCGGATACGCATGTCAATTACGACGCGAATGTAAACACCACGGTGAACAAACTGCGCCAGGCGCTGGGCGATTCCTCTGACAAGCCGCTCTACATCGAAACCATCCCGCGCAGAGGCTACTGCCTTCTCGTGCAGCCAGAAATCTCCGACAAGCCTGCGTCCTCCCTTTTCGTCCACAACGAAGCATCTTCTTCTAGCGCTGTAAAAGACGCTCCGCCAGCGACGGGCCAGTCAGCGTTTTCAAAGTCAGACACCTGGATCATCCTCGGAGTGATCGGCTTAATCCTTGCCGGAATGCTTCTTGGCGCGGGAATTACGCGACTGTGGATTTCTCGAAGCACGCCGATGTCCCCGGGAACGTCCACGATTCTCTCATTGGCTCCAGATTCGCCTGAGCTCTAATCACATCGCTACTTGCCGGCAGTTTGGTTGGAGCGGAATTCCGTCCAAGGTCCCGCATTCATGTCCCGCAAATAAGGCTCTTGCCATGCATATTCCGGATGCGCGGCAAGGAATGGTTTCGCCAGAAAATTTCCGCCGCAGGGATGCCCCATGCGTGCCACAATGCGCATTTCCCTCGCCATTGCCGCATCCGTGGCCTTCCCCTGCACGGCGCCGCCCGGGTAAAACGGCGTCCAGCCCCACACGCTCACTCCCCTCGGCGACGCATCCACGTGCCCGCAGAGCGTGCGCTCGTCCACGTCTTCCTTCTTTTCAAAACTGTCGGTGTGATCGCCCAACATTTCTTCCGCAAGCGGCACGTCAATCTTTCCTTTGTTTTCCTTCAGCAAATCGTCCCAGCGCGCGTGCCGCGCATTCGGCGAACTATCCTTGTTATTCGGGTCGAACTCCGGCGCATCCTCCTTCAGCACTTTTGGATCGCGTGCCCAGTTCGATCCCGCGAGCACGCCATCTTTCGTCCGCCACAGCTTGTAGGCCTTCAGCCCCAATTCAAGTTGCGCGATCTCGCCTGTCTTTCGGTCGCCAAGCAGCCAGTCGTTTGCGTAACCGCCGTTGTTGCCATCCAGCATGATCTTTGTGTATTCGTCGATCGAGCCTGCATACTGCAGCGCCTTCCTCGCGCGCACAAATTCCGCCTTGCCGCGCGGGTCCCAGCCTTCAAATTGCGTGATGGTGGTTTCCGTCACCATCAATCCGTCGCTGTTGATTCCGAAATCGTCATCGCTCGCGATCACTCCGGGAAATCCATCCATCAGGATGCGGTAGCCGTTCTTTGGAGCGATGTCGAACACGATTCGCCAGCGTTCGCCGTTCATGTAGCTCGTCCAGTTATTGTGAGCCATGACGATCAGCCCGTCTTTTGTCCAGCTTCCCGTGGCCACAAACGCGCTGCAATTCCCAGGGCTTTTCAGGTTGGGAGTTTTGGCCAACTTTTGCTGTTTGTTCAGCCAAGGCACGTAGTAATCCGGTAGCTCCTCGAACGCGTTGAACGCGACGATGTCGTCCACATCCAGTTTCGAATCCGTGCGCGCACGCAAGCCATCGACGATCCCTTGCAGTTCCTGCTGGTATTCCGCATCGATTCTTGGCCACAGCATTTCATGCGCGGTCTTCCGGAAGAATTCCCAATCGCGCTCGGTCGAATGCATCATCCCCGCGCTGACCGCCGCGAAGGCATCTTCGATTTCCGGCGCCAGCAAATACCCGTGCTGATAGCCAATCGCGCCTGCCTCGCCTTCCAGGTGCGCGTAAATCCAGCCGCCGTCTTCAAAGCGCGACGCGCCTTTCAAGCGCGGATCATTTTCAGCGGCGTGTTCTCTGGCCGCGGCGATGGTCGCGACCATGACGTCGTTCGCCGACGCGGCGCTGGTGGCGCCGCTCCCCGCCCACCACAGCGCCGCTCCCCCGAGGAGCAACAAAAGGATCGCCCCCGCTCTTCTCACCGAGTCCGTCATCGAAGCAAGCCTCCCGAATCATCGTTTGCGAATTTCAAGTCTATTCTGCCTCCGCACGTCCTTCAACCGCTGTTCGCCGCCCGCAGTTCTCATGTAAACTTTTACAGGTAAAATGCTCACCGCCATCACGCGTGCCGTCAGCCCGGCCATCGTCCATTGCGAGCTCTCCTTCATTGACCGCCAGCCGATCGATCTGGCAAAGGCTCAGAAACAACACCATGCGTACGAAACTCTCCTGGAGAAACTGGGCGCGCAGGTTATCTCGCTTCCCGCTGAACCCGATCTTCCTGATTCCATGTTCGTGGAAGATCCCGCCTTCGTCCTTGACGAGTTGGCGGTGATCTTTCCGTTGGGCACGGAGACACGGCGCCGCGAGGCGCCGTCGCTGGCTCGCGCGCTCGCCAAGTACCGCGCGCTGGAACACATTATCCTTCCCGGCACTCTCGAAGGGGGCGACATCCTGCGAATCCAGCGCAAGCTTTTTGTCGGTCTAACGCAGCGCAGCAATGCGGAAGGCGTACGCCAACTCACCGCCATTCTCGCTACGCACAACTATCAGGTTGTCTCAGTACCCGTCACCGGCTGCCTGCATCTCAAGTCCGCCGTCACGCACCTTGGCCGCAATACGCTCCTGGCCAACCGCGCTTGGTTTGACGCCAACGCGCTCGCCGGATACGAGTGGATTGATGTTGACCCCGCAGAGTCGCACGCCGCCAACGCCCTGACCCTCGGCGGCACCGTCATTGTTCCCGCATCCTTCCCGCTCACGCGCGCCCGCATTGAAGCCCGCGGCTTCCACGTCACTCCGCTGGACATCTCCGAACTCCAGAAAGCTGAATCCGGCCTCACTTGCTCCAGTCTTTTGTTCTCTGCGCACTAAGTGTTGCGGGTCCCGTTCCATGTCACTTTATGGTTTGCGCCGATTGCGCGCGTGAGAAGGAAACGGCTAGCCCGGCGAACCGGACTAGCCGTTGTTGGAAGCTTATAGATTGCTTTTTGCGTCCTTAGTTCGTCAGCTCTTCCACGCTGCGCGCCACGAAAACCGGTTGGCCGCTGATCGGATCCTTCAGCACCAGCCCGACAACTCGCAGTGGATTCGTCGGATTGCTGCTCAGATCGTTCAAGCTGGTGAGCCCGCCGCTAAACCGCGTGAACGGCGTGACGTAGACGGTTACCGGGCCGTTGAACAGCACCCCCGCCAATCCATTCGAATTGAACTGGAAGGTGCTGGCTCCCACATTCACGCTATTCGCCACCAGCGTGCCGGTGTGGCCCTCGTGCCGCAACACCACGCGCTTCACCGTCACGGCCCCATTTACAAAGGGTCCGCCGATGCTCACGTGCTGTCCTGGGACCAGCAATGCGGAGTTGAAGAAGATATTGCTGAATCTCGGATTGGCGAATACGTTGTGCATCCAATAGATGAAGTACTTCTCGGTGCCCGTTAGATCAATCGTCGAAATCTGCCCTGAGGTAAATCCTGTTCCTGACGGCAGCACATCCCGCACATACAGATCGAAGCTCTGCGCCGTATTCACCGGTGGATTCACAAAGGTGATCAGCCCTCCCGCGTAGAACTTGTCTTGCGAAAGGATGGCCACGGTATCGGCCAAAAACGCCGCCGTGGTGCGGTCCAAGGTTCCGGAAATAGCTACGATCGAGGAGGTGGTCAAGTCGTTGATGGTTTCGCTGCCCTCCCACTCGGTCTGATCATTTACGTTTACGGTGAACGTGTGCCCATGCGGCCCTTGAATCGTGAATGTATTCCCAGCGGCGTTGATGGTTACTACACCTGCGATGAATTCATCCACGTACGCGTCCGCATCGCTCGGCGTAATGGCCTTCAGGCTCAGCGTCGGCGTCACCTGCCCGGTGATCTGCCCATTCATGTCCAACAAGATGGACTTGCGCAAGTCGAAGTCGAATCCCAGGCCGATAATCGCCGCTGGGGTTACCACCAGCGGGTTCGCCAGCGGAATCACTACGCTCGATTGGGTCAGCACGGCTTGCGGTGTGGAAGTGCTATCGAGTGTGCTGATCGCCGGGGGCGTCGGCGGATTGGTCTGGGGATTGGTCACGTTCAAATAGCCGATCCTCGGATTCGCCAACGTCACCGTCGCGCTGACGTACGTGCCCGCGGGAATCGTGTTGATATCCAGCAGCGTACGCATTCCATTCAGCCGCGCGAAGTCAATCGTGGTTGTGTTGATCATCACGGACTGCGTGTTGTTGTTGCCGTCCGTCACCGACAGCCCGGTGATGTCCACCAGAAACGAAACCACGCTCGGTAGCGGCGCATCCGCTCCCGTCACAAATACGGAGCCGGATTGTGGCTGCACCAGGGGGGTACTCGATGACCCCATTCCGCATCCACTCGCTAATGCGACCAATGCAACTGCCAATATTCCAGTCATCCACTTCTTGGAATTCATGGTCTTTTCCTTTCGCTTTGCCACCCCGGTGAGGTCACTTGCACCCACCGACCCTTGTGGCTTCAAACCCCATTGCGCGGCGAAAGTTTCCAAGCATAAGCGCATTATTTTCAGCGCGTTGGAAGAAGTACTGAAACCAGTGCTCCAACTCGCGGCTTTGGCGGTGACCTTGCAGAACGCCGAAACGGCCACCTGAATTCAGGTGGCCGTTTGATCTTCCGATCGGTCGAAGGCCTCGGCTGCAACTGCCTTCGAGTGACATACTTTGGCCGAATGGCTCCGTCTTGTCGCTAGAACTTGAATTCCATCTCTATCTTTGTTTCGTTGCTCGCCGGCGCGTATTTCCACTTCTTGAGTGTGTTTTCCACTTCCTGGACAAGCACCGGATTCCCTCCATGGACCTGCACATCCTTGATCAGACCATCCGTGCCGACAAGCGCGGTGACCTTTACACTCCCGGTTATGCGCAGCTTTCTCGCCAGCGGAGGATAATCCGGCGTCGGATTCTCGAGTACTTTTCTCTCTTGTTGCGCGAGCGTGGTCCCGCCCGTGAGGCTAAGCATCAGCCCCAGAATCGCCAGCGCTCGTTTTTTTGCGTTCACAGTTTTCAACATGGTCCTTTCACCTTTGGTTTCGAGATGGAACATCAGCTCTCATTCCTTTTTTCCAGCACATAAATGTGCCGTTCATCAAGGTTAACGGGTCGCGTACGCAGCGCTACTGCTTTCCTTCTTGGGCGTGTTTGTGGGAAAACTGATCATGCGGACTAAGGAAAAACCTGTAGAGAGGCCAGTATTCCCGGTTTCAGGCCCATTTCCGCAGAAAATTGACCAGTCTTCCCGCGTCGCAGCCGGAGTTGACCGACCCGGCACCTTCCCCCCCGTCCCAAAAATTGCCCTTTTCTCGGTAGCACCCCTGTGCTATCCTGCCCTCGTGAAGATGTCCATCGCCACGAAGCGAATTACGTCCAAGTCGTCCATGTCGATTACCTCGACTACGACTAAGAAGACTATTTCCGCTTCGGGCGCGTGGAGAAACAGCTAGCAAGCTAGAAAAAGTTTCCAACCCACCGCCAGAAGCGAACCTGGCGGTGGGTTTCTTCTTTTAGCCCCCTCCAGAGACGCTCCAGCGGAACCGAACCAGGAGCGCAAGCCATGAGTCTCGAGAATGTACAGGATGAGTTAGAAGCGGAACGCGGCCCCGCCGATGTGGTGTGCTACGCCGGCGGGGTTCAGAAGCAAAGTGCGAATGGCGTCGCCTTGAAGTTTGGCGGCAGCTCGCTGCTGGGTGCGGATCGCATGCTTCATGCCGCAGGTCTTGTCCGCGCCGCCACTCGCGAGTCGCGCGTTACCGTGGTTGTTTCCGCCATGAAGGGTGTTACCGATCATCTGCTCTCCATTGCACATGCGCTCGCTCAGGGCAAGCTCGCGTACGCTCGCCGCGAAGCCGAACTTGTCCTGGATCTCCATCTCGGTGTCCTGAACGATTTGCAACTCGATGAAGAGACGAACCTGCGCGTCCGCCGCGAGCTCCAGCTCCTCGGCGGCGACCTTCTTCACGAAGTGCCCGCTCACGATCGCGTCGCCGCCACCGCCGAACTTTTCGACCGGCTCGCCTCGTTCGGCGAGCGTTTAAGCGCCCGGCTCTTCGCCGCCGCGCTCGAAAAGCTCGGAGTCTCCGCTGTACCGGTCACATCATCGGAATTCGTTTTGACCTGCGACACTTTCCGCGATGCGCAACCGCATCTCGAACAAACCAGAGAACGCGGCCGCGCCATTCTTCTCCCTCTTCTGGAAGAAGGCATCGTTCCGGTTGTGACTGGTTTCATCGGCGCAACTTCCGATGGACGCATCACTACGCTTGGCCGCAACAGCTCGGATTTTTCTGGAGCGATCATCGCCCACGTCGTGGACGCTGATGAATTGGTCATCTGGACCGACGTGGACGGCATCTATACGGCGAATCCAAAGGAGTCCGTCGAAGCCAGACTGCTGCATGAGCTGAGCTACGACGAGGCCCATGCTCTTGCCGCCAGTGGCGCGAAAGTTCTTCACGCGAAAGTCCTGCCATTGGCCGCGGAGACGGAAATGGTCGTCTGGGTCCGCAACACATTTAATCCACTGGCGCGCGGCACACGCATCGGCTCGCCACGTTTACCGAGGGGTTCCAGAGCAACTTCGCAATCGCCAGTTCAGAATTTTGCAAAGTCACCGCAGCAGGGCAGTGTAGCGTGAGTTCCCAATCTCAAAAAAGTGGAGACCAGAACATGCACTCGAAGCGACAGGAAAGCGCATCGGAAAGTCTCGGTGCGAGCGCTCCCAAGATGGGCAAGCAAAAAAAGTGGCGCGCCGGCGTCCTCGGCGCCACCGGCATCGTCGGCCAGCGCCTCGTGAAGCTGCTCGCCGAGCATCCCTGGTTTGAGCTGACTGAAGTTGCCGCGTCCGAACGCTCGTCCGGCAAAACTTATGCCGAAGCCGTTCGCTGGCATCTCGACACGCCGATCCCAGCCGTCGCGCGTGATCTCGTCGTCAAAGGTCTCGACCCCTCTCTCGAGTGCGACTTCGTTTTCTCTGCGCTTGATTCTTTGGTTGCCGGCGCCGCCGAGGAGGATTTTGCTCGCGCCGGCTATCCCGTCGTCAGCAACTCAAAAAATCATCGCATGGATCCCGACGTCCCCTTGCTTATCCCCGAAGTGAACGCCGCGCATCTCGAGGCCATTCCTCTACAGCAGAAGAGTCGCGGCTACGACACCGGCTTCATCGTCACCAATCCCAATTGTTCGACCGCCGGACTTGTCCTCGTCCTAAAGCCTCTCGCCGATGCCTTTGGCCTCGAGAAGATTTTTGTGGTCACGCTCCAGGCGATCTCCGGCGCGGGTTATCCCGGCGTGGCCTCGATGGACATCCAGGGCAATGTCGTCCCGTTCATCAGTGGCGAAGAAGAAAAAATGGAAGCCGAGCCGCAGAAGCTCCTCGGAAAATGGGATGGCTCGCGTTTCGTGGACGCCGGCCTGGGCATGAGCGCCCACTGCAACCGCGTGCCGGTGCTCGATGGCCATCTCGAGTGCGTTTCGATTGGCCTGAAAAAAATCGCTTCGCTTGATGAAGTCCGCGAAGCTCTGCGCAACTTCGAAGTGGACGCCGTCCTCGCGTCGCTCCCGACGGCGGTTCGCAATCCCATCATCGTCCTCGAAGAGGAAAATCGCCCGCAGCCGCGGCGCGACGTTCACGCCGGCAACGGCATGGCGGCCGTTGTCGGCCGCGTCCGCGAATGTCCCTTGCTCGACGTCAAACTCACGCTGCTCTCTCACAACCTCGTCCGCGGGGCCGCCGGCGCAGCTCTTCTCAACGCCGAGCTCCTCGCCGCTCGCGGTTTCCTAAAACACCGCGTCGCCCCGAGCGAGTCGCGACTCGCCGAACCCGTCTCGCGCTAGTCGACAACTGAGGAGGGGAGATTTAGCCGTATAGTTCTCGCGCGAGGTCCTCTTTGTTGATTTCGAGATAGGTTGCGACTTCGAGAAGGATGCCGCTGAGCGTGGCCACCTTTAACGGGGTATGCGCAGGAATCGTAACCTGGTGCTCGGAGCCTTTTTAGTGTGGATCGTACGCGGATGTGACTTCCCGATTGCCGAATCTCGGCGTAACCATACTGCCTCAGCAATTTTGCAAGTTCCGCGCCGGAAAGATCCCGCGGCAGCTTCACGCCACAATGACCTCATCCTTCACCATGTGCAGGCGAATGAGTTTGGGCTTGTTCTCTTTCTCGAAATGACACTGGACCGCGTCTCGCACCATCTGGCGCAATTCTTCGAGCGTCTCGCCTTGTGTGAAGATGGCGTACCCAAGCGCTCGCGCTGTGTAGCCGCGTTCCGGCGGGTCTTCGACGGTAAAAATGATTTCTTGATCAGCCATGATCGCTAAAGTTCGTCCAGCCAAGAATACACCAGAAATTGCTCCCTTTACCCACCCCTTGCCCCTATTTCACGATGCTTGCTGCAATTCCCGTGCCGGCGGCATATTGCTGCAACAGCGCTCCGAGTCTCTGCGTCCAGCGGTCGAGATTTTCCGCACCGCTGAAAGAAACGATAATCGCGAGAATCTCTTTCGTCGCCGTCGTCACCATCGTGCGCTCTGAATCGCTCGTCGCGCTGCCGTGAGGCCCAACGGTATCCGCGAATAGTGGCAGGCCTTCCAGATTCAAATCATATTTCCCGATGCCCTTGTACGTTTCTCCGGCGCGCCCCGCGCGAAAAACGACGTCGCCCACCACATGCCCCAGGTCATATAGCCCAACCGGCAAGCGGCTCTCCACGGACACCAAGTTAATTGCATCTACGACTGCGTTGATTTGCGGCAATCCTTTGCCACCCACGACGCGCCGCAGCAGAGCTTCTGCTGAGTTGCGGTATCGCGCGGGATCTTTTCCGAGCGCTCGATAGGCCGCGCGCGTCGCTTCTACTTGTGGTGACGCCAGCACGCCCCGCGGGAACGGCAATTTCTGGATTTCCGCGTCGCGTGCGTTCATTTCTTCGACTAGCCCGGCAGGTGATGGGACCACTTCCACGCGCGCCTGCACGCAACCTAGCGCGGTCTTGGCACACTTTTTCTTCAGCTCAGGATCAATGCTTATCTGCATGAGGGTTCGGTCTCCGGCATGAACGCGAGGCGGTTAGTCTCCAATGGGTTTCAGTTTCGCACTGAAGTGCCGCAAGAATTTGGCTTGGTGCGTGATTTCGTAGCCGCGGATCTGCTGGCGCTTGCGCCACACCTCGAGAATCACTTCGACCACATACTCGATATGGCTCTGTGTGTACACCCGCCGCGGAATCGCCAGCCGCACCAGGTCCATTTTCGCGTGCTCGCCAAACATCAGCGAGCCGATCTCCACCGAGCGAATCCCGCCTTCCAGGTAAAGTTCATTCGCCAGCGCCACGCCGGGAAATTGCGCCACCGAAATATGTGGCAAGAACGCCCGCGCATCCAGATAAATGGCATGGCCGCCCGGCGGCTGCACGATCGGCACGCCTTCATTCGCGATGTGATTGCCGAGAAACGCCGTGGAAGCGATCCGATATTCGAGATACTCCTCTTCGAGCGCTTCATTCAGCCCCACGGCGATCGCTTCCAGGTCGCGGCCCGCCAATCCTCCGTACGTTGGAAAGCCTTCGGTCAAAATCAGCAGGTCTTTCTGCTGCTGCGCCAGAATGTCGTCGTTGGTGCAGAGAAATCCGCCGATGTTTGCCATCCCATCTTTTTTTGCGGACATCGTGCAGCCGTCGGCAAGTGAAAACAGTTCGCGCGCAATTTCCCGCGCGGATTTATCCGCGTAGCCGGGCTCCCGTATTTTGATGAAGTACGCGTTCTCCGCAAAGCGGCATGCATCGATGTATAGCGGAATCCCGTGCTTTTTGCAGATCTCTTTCACCGCGCGTACGTTCGCCATCGAAACCGGCTGCCCGCCTCCGGAATTGTTCGTAACCGTCAGCATCACCAGCGGAATTTTCTTCGCTCCTTCCCGCTTGATCACTTTTTCCAGCGCCGCGGTGTCCATGTTTCCCTTGAACGGATGCATGTATGCCGGCTCTTTCGCCTCGGGAATGGGGAGATCCAGCGCCTCCGCGCCGGCATATTCGCAGTTCGCGCGCGTCGTGTCGAAATGCGTGTTGTTCGGCACGATGTCTCCTTTTTTGCACATCACACTGAAAAGAATGCGTTCCGCCGCGCGCCCCTGGTGCGTTGGCACCACGTGCCGGAAACCGAAAATGGCTTGCACCGAATCGCGAAATCGCGTGAAGCTCGGCGAGCCCGCGTACGATTCATCCCCGCGCATCATCGCCGCCCACTGTTCCGTGGACATCGCCGCCGTTCCCGAATCCGTCAGCAAATCGATCAAAATCGCCTCGGACGCCACCAGAAACAAGTTGTACCCCGCGGCCTCCATCAATTTCTGGCGTTCCTGACGCGTCGTGCGGCGTATCGGCTCAATGCTCTTGATCCGGAACGGCTCTATAATTGTCTTAATCGCCATGCGTTCCCACTTTTTCCATCGAACACACTACCACACCGCAACTCTTCCTTTCCGGAAGCATACTGCCGAGGGATTGTCTGAAATGCGAAACGTTCCTGCCGCTCCTCGTGAAGAACGGAATGACCAGAACTAATTTTTCGGAGATGGAACGGAAACCAAAGAAATGAGATAGAGGGCCATTCCTGCGAATAGCAAAAGGCCGCCCACACAGAGAAACACCATGAATGCCAGCGGCCCTCTCCACGCGAGGCACAGCGCTTCCACCAGCAATCCCAGAATGATCAGCACGCCGGAAATTTGCAAGCTTCGTTCGACTGGGTGGGCGCTGAGGTTCACGAGCCACCATTCCAGAACTTGACGTTCGCAAGCGTCCCTACGTTGTGCACTACATCGTGGCAACCGCTCGAGACGCACGATTTTTTGTTGGCCCTGATCGCTGGCAACAATTCCGGGTCGGAGTTGTGCACCGCTCCCTGTTCAAAGGATCGCGCTCCCTCATGGCAATGCAAGCATTCCCGGTTGTTGAAGGGGTCGTAGAGCTTGATCTTTTCCGGCGGCGGGGGCGTCGTAAAGTAATAGACGTAAACGTGGCGCAATCCGCGCATCTTGTCTTTTGCCGTTCCAAACATCGTGTAATTGGTGTGGCAGGTGTAGCAGGCCTCGTCCGCCGGCACACGATGATTCTGGAAGTGCGCCGCCGCCAGGTAGGACGGATCGTCGATGTGCAGCGTTTTTCCAAACGGTTCCATGGTGTGGCACGACAGGCAAAACGCTGTGCTCTTGGAGCGATCGAGCTCGCTGGAAATCCCCATCCAGGCGCACAAAACCGGGAGAAAGAAGAGAACCAGAAACGCCATGATCTTTCCCCCGCGCGTCACGGTCACGCTAGGCCGCACGAAGACCACCGCAATCAAGCTGACGCTGAGCAGAATGAGCAGATATAGGATCGCAGCAGGCGCAGTCAACGAAGCACACTCCCCAGAATTCTCAAAAAAGTCCGCCGTTCCGGCACTTTAGCCGCCGGCTTCAAACAAAACTTCGTACTACTTCTTGGCAAACGAACGGATGTAGGCGACCAGGCCTTTCACCTGCTCTGGCGTCAGCGTCTTATAGGCCGGCATCTTGCCCTTGCCGTTGGTAATGGCGGCGGACAAGTCCGCATCGCTCAACTTCTGCACCTCGTCCGAAGCAAGATCCATTACCTTCATGGCTTTGCCTGAGGCCGTTTCGCCCTTGCCATCCGGGCCGTGGCACGCGGCGCACTTTGCCTTGTAGGTGCTCCCCCCGGAGTCGTCCGCTTTCGCCGTGGGACCCAGAAAAATGGCTGCGGCAAGAATTGCGACAACCGCTGCCCTGCAACTCCAGATGACTCTGTTTTGCATCGTGTTCTCCTTCAGTGCAAGATCGGCTCGTGGCAGCATTTTTCTCTGCTTGGCCGCTGAATCAAAACGCATACCGTACTGAAAGCGTTACCAGATTGGCCCGGAGATTCCGCGGAGCAAAAATATGCCTGCATCTTCGCGGTATCCGTACTAATTCCAGAGAAACCTGCCAACTCAATCTCTCGAGAATAGGACTGTCAGCCATCTGCCGTATGTGCAGTTTTGCACCTAAAACGAATACCGGAACGAGAATGTGGCATTGCTCCCGTTAAAGTCCTGCGACTGAATCGTCGCGAGTCCGAAGGGGTTCGTGTTTCCTTCTTGGTTGAACCCGTAATAATTCCAAGACATTTTGTAGGTGAGCCCTCGGGCTAGATCGATCGCAATCGTTACGTAGGGCCGCTGGTAGTTGAAATCGAGCGTTCCGGACGGCGTAAGAGGGTTCAGGAAAATCGTGTTGCCGCGGACAAAGCTGCCGCCGTAACCCATGATCGCCGTCACCCGCTTCACGGGTTTCCAGATCACGGCGGCGTGCGCGAAATGATCTGTGCTGGCGTACGTCGAAAGCGCTCCAAGGGGCGAGGAGGCGCCCGCAATCGGGCACGCCGGCCCGGTCGGCAGCATCGGCACGCCGGGGGGAAACGCAGAGGCTGTCACCGTAGCGGGAGGGGGCGTCGGGTTCGCCGAAGTTTGGGAATACGCAAAGCAAATCAACGATTGGCTATATACGTCCCAGTAGTTGTATCCGAAATCCACGGACAAGCGCGGACTCGCGGTCAAGATCGTGGCGAAGCTATAAGAGCGGTCGTGTTCCAGATTGTCCACTGTCGCGACGTTGTCGCGATTCTCATGAATCTCAACCGCTCCATCCACAGTCGCCCACGGCCGCGGTTTGTAATTCGCATGAATCTTGTAGGACTGTACTTGCCGGGGATCGATCCGCGTAAAGGATTGGTCGTTGTAGCCGAACTCAAAATCGCTGGTGACGCGCAGCGCATCGATGGGGCGCGCAATGAAACCCAGCAACAGCGCTTGTTCGTTGATCGCGATGATATTGCGGGACGTGTCGTTCGTCGCTTCTGCGATTGGGTTTGCGGCCGAACCTTCAACAACTGCGCCGGCAAACGGACCCGTTGTCAGCAGCGTGCACGCGGCAGGAAGTGTCGCCGGCGTCAATGGCGCACAATCGCCGCGCGCCGCGAGAAAATCATTCGCCGCCGTTCCAGCGGTCCCGCCTGGAAAGTAGTATTCCCCGGTATCAAAGGTCGCGACCATACTGGCGATCGTCCGGTTATTGTAAAGATAGCCGACGTGCGCGCTGTATCGCCGAGTGAAATCGTATTGCAGTTGAATCGTATTCGACTTAATGCTCTGCGCAAGGAATTGCGATGCGATCTCATTGGTTATATCGGCGGCGGAGCTTGTTGTGTGTTGCGGGCAAGTTGCCTGGTTATAGTGGCCGGCCGCTGTGCACGTTGCCGGTGTAAACACCCCGGGTGACAACAACAAACCGACAACACCAGGTGCTGGCGAAGGAGTTCCATACACAGCGGTTTCAGCCGTGTCCCACAAGCCGGGAATCCGCCAGTTGTCATAACGGAAGGTATCGAGGATCCGGAGCTTGTTCGTTATGGCATATACGCCCGTCCAATCCGCATTCACGGAGACGCGCTTCGCATCCGCTGGGCCGCCAGTCGTACTTCCGCGCTCGGCGGAGCGAGCCGTAAATCCGTTCACTGTCTCAAGGAAGTCCGGGATCTTGTTGTTGCTGCTGCTGTAGCCTATCGAGCCGGACATCTCGAAATTCTGGAAATAATTCGATTGGAAGCGGAACCGCTCGGTAGGCATAAAGTTCCGCGGATTGCCAACCTGGCTATACGAAAGGTATCCATTGCAGGTGGGAGTGGCCGTATTGGTGGTACCCGCCACGATCGGAGTGGCGCAGGGAAGCGCCTCGGCGGCTGTTTGCGTGCTCCAGATGTTTCCCAGGTCTACTGGTGTGCCCGCCGGCGTACCCTGCCCCGGGACAGTGCCAAGGATAAATCCGAAATTCCCCGGGTTGACGGCGGGGTTATCGAGCACGACGTTGTCCTGCTTGTAGTAACTCAGGAACTCGTCAAACGAGAGCGTCGTTCTAGGCAGGATCCGGAAATCGACCCCCGCGCGATAGGCGTTGGTTGTATAGCTGTACATTTCTTGAAAGGCCGAGATCGTCCCTCCGTCCGTGACGAAGGATCCAGGCCCCTCATCGCGGTTCCTGGAATATCCCAGGCGGAAGCGCACCTTCGATGTCGGGAGCACCGTGAGATCATAGTCCTGCATGCGGCGCGTGAGATACAAGCTGTCGAGCGAATTGTTTTGCGCTACCGCGGGTTTCGAGCAATAGGCCGGAGCGCCCTGCGGGAATGCTGCCGTAGGTGGCCCCACGTAGCAGCCCGTCGTCAAGGATCCCGCCGGGTTCAACGCCGCCGGATTCAACGGGTTTGCGAACAGGTTGTAGTCCCAAAAGTTCTTGTCGCGGCGGAAGAGCAGCCGGAAGTCATACCACTTATTCTTTTCCACGTGCATGCGCGACACGTTGTTGGGATCGCCGCCATACCCGAAGTTGCTAAACGTCAGCGTGTCGAAAAAAAGTCCTTTGTGGTCGAGCGAACGCATCCTGAGGTCAAAATCGAACAGCCGCACCCCCGAACCGAGGTTCTCGAACGTGTTGTAGGTGTTCATGTTGCCGTTGATGTTGCTCGACCGGTAGCCGAACTCAATGGTCTGGTGGATGTTGTAGCCGCCCGAATCAACCCCCTTCGATTCTTCGGAGCTATCCTGAGCGCGAGCCGTCGGCGAAAAAACCACTACCGAAACCATCAGGACAAAAGGAATTGCGTTAATTCCCAGACGGGCTCTCATGGTTCTTCCACCTTTTCCCTCGGAAGCCTCATTCCCAGTTTGCTCGGCCCTCTCCATTGCCATTTCGGTGCTCATAGCGGCTCCTATTTGAAGAACGTCGCATCGAAGTTGGAGCCGTGAATCTGTGAGTGACACAACACGCAAGACTGGAAGAAGCTTGCCTGGTTATGGAACGAAGGAGCCCCCGGCGCCCCACTAAAGCTGGACGTCGTGTGACACTGCAGGCAAAGCAGGTTGACGTTACTCAGTTTCATCATGTGCGGATTCGGCCCGCCGTGCGTCACGTGGCAGGACTGGCATCCGTCCACCTTCACTGCCTGATGCTCGAAAACAAACGGCCCCTGCTTGTCCGTGTGGCACTTGAAGCAGATCGCATCCTGAGTCGAGGACATCCGCACCTGCTTCGGACCCGCCGTGCCATGCACGTTATGGCAATCGCTGCACTGCACCAGCCCCTCATTCACCCGGTGATGGAACGGCATGTCGAACTGGGCTTTTTGCTGCAGATGGCATCCGTAACAAAGCTCGGGCTGGGACTTCACCAGCAAAAACTCCGATTCCTTTGCGTGATGCGGTGAATGGCAGGAGATGCAACTGACGTCATTCCTCGTGTGCTCCGAGTTCAGGGCGTTCATGTGCTGCGGGCCACCGGCATGGCAGTCCAGGCAGCGCGCGTTAATCTCCTGCGAGGAGGCATTCTTGAAGGTGAATATCTTTGTCTTGTCCCCGCCGCCATCGACGTGCGCTTTGCCCGGACCATGGCAAGCTTCGCAGCCATGCCATTCCGGCCCTCTCTTGGTATCCAGCATCGTTACGTAGTGCGGTGAGTCTTCGTAGCTCTTAAAGAAGCCCTTCGAGGGCATGTCTTCATGGCAGGTCTTGCAGGTTTCAGCTCCCACATAGAGCGACGGATCCGTCGGCCGTACGTATTTCTTGTCCTGGTCCGCGGGCTTGGCCTTGTCTGCGGCGGGCACGCCTGTCACGGCCACCAAACCTAGCAGTGCAAGAGTCGAGAGGAGCCGGCATTTGCTAATGCTTGAGCTTCGCATGGACAGTTTCCCCCTCACCCTAGCCAATCAACGATGTCGAGCAATCCGTAGCCTCGATCGAGTTGGGCAAGATTTTCCTAGCTAACAGATTTATAGAATGTTCAATAGTGCACACCTGTTCCTGAAGGTCACTCATAGCCGGCCAGACAATCATCACGAGGCTTCGAGGTTGGTGGGCGACGAGTACTTTGGAATACATGTGAATGGCATGGGCTATCTCTGGATCATCCGATTCGATCGAATACAACCTGCGGCGCACTTCCCCGATTAACTTGGTCCGGATCCGGGTGGATAATTCCCTTGCAATCTTTGACCTGCGTCACATCTGGACGTGACGAGTGCGCACGTTGCGTGGAATTGCCCCAAGCCCTCTGGGAGCCCCTTGCCACCGCGTCTTGGTGTGCGACCGGTGCGAAACCTTGCGGATTCGAGGCCTGTAGCTCAGTTGGTTAGAGGGGATCGGCTAGTCCGGCATAGATCTCGAACCTCGGAGTGTTTTCTTCGGTCAAAGTTTGAAAGGTTGGGTCCTTCCGATTTGTCTCGCCAGTCGTGCTAAACTTTATGGATTCTAGGCCCGTAGCTCAGTTGGTTAGAGCGCTACCTTGACACGGTAGAGGTCTGGGGTTCGAGTCCCCACGGGCCTACCATATTTTCAATAACTTCCGGCGCCGGTATCCTCATCACATCCTGTTTTGTGTCGTTGTTTGTGTCGTAACTAGAGGTGTTGCTTCCCTTGCGTCCATCGCCAATTGGTTTCGCCGAGAGTGCCAACACAGCTTGCCGACGCGCTTCAGTCCTCACATGCGAATAGCGGGCGAGCATCTTTTGGCTGACATGCCCAGCAATAGCCATGATCGTTTGGTCAGACACTTGGGATTCTGCGAGCTCCGTGATCGCGTGGTGTCTCAGATCGTGGAAACGCAACCCATCCAGGGGGCTTCTAATGCCGCGTATGTCGGCCCTACATTCCCGATTGATGCAAGTCTCTCCCGGCCCCTGTGACTTGCTGCAGGTAGGACACCGAATCACCCTGGTCAGACTGCGCCAGGCCGTTCTAAAACTCTGTTGGTTCCGCGTAGGATCCAAGTGGCCGTGCTCGCACGAAGGGAAAACGTAGTGCTGCGGCTCGATCCCGTTGAAACCCTTGGCACGTTCTCGCAGGCGCACAACCATTTCGTAAGCTTCGTCATTCATCGGAATCAATCGCTGTCCCGCCTCCGTCTTGCTTGCGCGAACCAAAATTGACCGGCTGAGGAAGTCAACGTCCCGCCATTGCAATAGTTTGATCTCACACCCGCGCATAGTGGTACAGAGCGCCAAAGACATAGCAGCTTGAGCACGTTGCCACTCTTCATTCTGTCCGGCGGTGTGCAACAGCCTTAGTTTTTCGTCATAGGTAAGCGCTCTTCCAATTGAGCGCGGCTCTTTCAGCGGGCGAATATCAGCGCCGACCAAATGCCAGCGCTTTGCCCGCTTCAACATGCGCCGGATGACTCCCACTTCCATATTGATGACTGCCGGACCCGCTCCGGCGTCACTTCGCCATTCCCTGAACCGCAAGACATCCTCTGGAGTAATCTTGGAGAGACATTTCTGCCGGAAGAACTCGCGGGGTTTGACCAAGAGCTGCCGCTCCTTTTTCTGACTGGATTCACGTAACTCCAGTTTTCGGCCGCTGAAATAACTTTCGGCAGCTTGAGCAAAAGCGAGCTTGCCGAAGCCTTTGTCCGAAGCGTTGAGGATGCCCTGAGTCGCTTGCGCGATGAGCATCTTTTCCTTCGATTGAGCTTCCCGCCAGTCGCCAGTCTCAAGGGATTGCCGGTAACGGACTCCGTCAACGAAGAAATGTGCGTGCCACGTTTTACCGCGCTTAACGAGGGCCATTCTCTCTCCTTGTCGGGTTGAAACCCTGTCCCGATTTCAAAGCTGTCTATAGCGCGCTCGGCGCCTGACCTTAAATACTTCGGACGTTTGATAATCTCGAATCCTGCATTCTTCCTGGCAGAAACGACGGTGATTGTAGTTTGCATAAAACCAGCGCTTACAACGCTCGCAAATTCGCACCCTGCCAAGAAGACCGCGATTCCCCAGCCTGACGATCGCCATGATTGCCATAGCGATAAGATCCCCGGCATTCGAATGCCAGCCGAACCACCATGCGGGCTCTGCGAATGTCTTGGTACCGCTCAATGTTGGGACCACCTGCTTAGTCTCGACCCAGAGCTTGTAGCGGGACAATTCCTTGTCAATATGCGCCACGAGCTTGTCATCTCTTCTACCCGCAAGAAACAACTGGGCACTATTGTTCATGTCTTCAATCAAATGTCCGATCCTTGCCCTCATTAAGGCTTCCTTGCGATATTCGGGGCGATCGCCATTCAGCCACGTAGTTAATTCCGCGGCCTCTGCTTGACCGAGAAACGCATTCTTTCGTTTTCGCTTAATTGTCATCGTCTACTGCCTTTTAGCATTTGGCATATCTTAGTTACCATGGACACTAGCACAACAACAATTGACAATTCAAGAGCGTGCAAGGAGGAAATCATGTTGCGACGCAACGAGACAGTCGGGACGAGAGAAGCGGCCAAATTGCTTGGGGTGACTATCAAATATGTTTACGACCTTCTATGGGCTGGAAAGCTCTCGGCTCAGAAGATCGGCAAGACTTGGCAAATCTCAGTCAGGGAGCTTCATGACAGAAAGAAAAAGGCAGCTCACAATGCAAGCTCAAATACCTAATCTGCTGACGCTAACTGCTGTGGCAACAGCGTTAGCGGTCAGCCCACACACTGTCAGGTCCTGGGTCCGCAAGGGCAAACTTCGTCCTCTAAGAGTCTGTCGAAAGTTGCTTTTTCACCCTGATGAAGTAGCTCGGTTTCTAGATGAGGCAAGGTGAATATCGCTATCCGCGAGTGTGCCGAGATCCTCGGGAGCAAGACGGGTAATCCGCGGAGCGGAGAAAACAGCGGGCGGAGACGATGAGCCGCGAAACAGAAACCAATGCTGCCAACCTCGCCCTCCTATTTGATAAGTACATTGGAAAACATCGAGGGCGCTACCTTCGCGGCGAAGACGGCAACCTGAGCATAGTGGTTGGAGGACGACGTATCCTCCTAAACTTTGATCGCGAAAACACACCGCTCGCAGAACTCATGATTGCGGCGTGCAAATCGGGCACGCTTTCGCAAGCAGCGCAGGGAGCGATTCAGCGGATCCGCGTTGTCGCATCGCAGAAAGCGGCACGCATGAAGTCGCGCAGCTTTTCGTTCATAGACGGCGATTGTCAGCGCCTCTATATCCCGCTCGCGGACCAAGCTGGAAAAGTTCTCCGCATTGCAGGGGATCGCGCGGAGGCACTCGGTAACGGAACTGATGAACTTTGGGTCGAGCATCCTCTGGGGGATGGCCTTAATTACAAGCACAGTGATCCGAGCGAGGGACTCGAAGCATTCGAGCGATTACTGGTTAACACGCAGGCAAGTATTCGACCGGAGATGCGCTGGCTAGTGGCGATGCAGTTGGGGCTCTTCCCTTATTTGCGAGACCTGTGCTCATCACGATTTCTGTTGCAACTCCAAGGGCCGAGCCAGACCGGAGGCAAAACGACGGGCGCACAGAGATTCACGCTGCTGCATGGCCTCGGTAGCGTAAAGGGAGACTTCAGCGTCGCGGCGCTCCAAAATGAAGGCGACATTGGATTGCTTGTTCTCGACAACAAGGAGCAAGCCAACTTCACGCAACCGCTGACCGACTTCTGTCTATTCCTTGCGACGGGCGCAGAACACGGCAGGTCAAGCAAAGATGGCGTTGTCCGCGTCAGACGGAGCCGTCCGGTGTGTGCTCTGACGACGATCGAGGGCGTGGCAAAACAGGAGCTCCAAAACCGCGCCGTTACAGTGGACTATCGCATTTGCGGTCAAGCTATTGGTCGAACGGACATAGAGCGGGAGATCAAGCACAGGCGACATGAAATGTTGTCAGCACTGGTGCCAGTGTTCCAGTGTTTCTTGAAGACCAGAGGTGGGAGAAGCACACCGCTGGCGCTGCCGAACTTCCAGGAGAACTTCGAGTGCATCGCGGACCTTCTGCGTTCGTTCGCAGCAGTCGCCGGAAAGCAACCGGCATGGGCCGAAGAGATCATCGCGGGATGGGAAGTGTCCATCAAAGGACGCGAGATTGAGGAAAGTGAACTGGAACATCCGATCTGCCGCGCTGTGGAAGAGGGCATGTTGGGTGACTCCCCAATCGAGTCCTACGATGGGAGGCCAGGCGAGTTGTATGTCACTTCATCGGGGGCGCTGCTGACTGCGCTTCAGAAACTCTCGGTGCGAGAACGATCGTTGCCCACCTCTCCCGAAGGATTGGGCCGCAGACTTCGCAGTCAGCGATTTGGCGCGTTCGAAGTTGTAGATGACCCCAGCGTCCCGGCGCTAAGGCGCAAGGGCAGGTTCCGGCCGATCGGACTGTTCTTTCCCGAGGAATGAGACGTGACAGCAATGACAGACAGTGACAGGCCGATTCTGGCCACCTGTCACCGCCTAACTTGCTGACAAGACGGCACATGGCCATGATGATGACAGATATGACAGATTTATTTATTTACCACGCGTGAGGCTGCATCAGTCTCCGTTTCTCTCGTGGGAAAAACTGTCACGACTGTCATCGGACGATCCAAGTCTAGCAAGCTCAACGCTCTGCGCGATGACAGTTCAGCAAGAACGCAGACTCAGAATCACCGCAACCCATGGAAAAAATGGGCGTCCCACGCCCGCTGGTCCAATGATGTACCGATTAGCAGGAACACGCCGCGCTCATCACGATAGATAGGCTCAAGCCGGTCAATAGGGATGAGATCGGGTCGAACGGTCTTCTTTTAGTGCTTCTGCTTCCCAGTCCAGAATTCTCTCGAGATCCTCCGCGTTCTTGAGAAGCCCTGGGACCCCGAACGAGGTCGAAAATTGGCGCATTAGCTTGCAAAACTTTCTAGGATTTCGCACACAGCGCCTACTGGAGAATATCCTCGTTGTCTTAAGGTAGGCACACAGCGCTCGGGCCGCGATCACGCTCGCGCTCTTTCGGTATTGAACGCTATATGAGAGGTTGAGACAGACCCTACATACGTACGGTCGAACGCTAGTGTCAAGAAAATTATGGTAGGTGAACAGTTTGCGTCGTCTGGTCTTGCATGCTGGGCACAGATACCAGTAGCGGACGCCCCCAAAGTGGGGTCTCGTCACCTCAAGAACGACCGTTTGGGTGGGGTTCTTTATGCCGGGAAGCTTCGTCGTCATTACAGCAGTCAGATGTTGGAAGCGCGTGTCGGCCAGCTTCGGCCTCGGGCGCGGGAGGCACGCAACATCTGCCACTAAGCAATCCTCAACCAATCCCCTACCTGACGATCTCGGCCTGCCTCGCATAGTCGCTGAATTATCTAAATCAATAGGCTGAAGCGTCAATCGCGTTCTCGTTTCTGAGCGCGCTCACATCGCTATCATCAATGCTGTTAGGCTCTTGCACGCGGGCCGTGACCGCTTTTGGGGATGTCCGCATCGGCGCGATTGCGTACACTTTCTCCGTGGTCAAAACGTGGCGTCTACCGCACGTTCCACAAGGTTTCGATAAAGCGCTGGGCCGTTACTGCAATGAGATTTCGATCGTCGCGGGGGAACAGCTTGCGATGTTCGAAGCCACACTCAAGAATCTGACTCGCGGGGAAGTCCTGCCCTACAAAAAACTCACGGCTTCGCAAGTATCGGATTCTTAGAACCCTTGCGCCCCTGAGTCTTTATTTTCTTGCGTGGTTCAGGTTTGGCCTTCAGAAGTTTTCCAAGAAGCGAATCAAATTTTCCCTTTTCTACCCTCATTAGCACTCCTCGCCGTTGACTGCTAAACCCTTGCCTTTATCAAAAAAAGCGAGTAACGTTTTGCTGAGTCGGTTGATTCTACGCTAAGCACTTCGGTGCATAACAACGGTTTTTCAACCGGCGGGGCAATCTTCGAATTTGGTTATCCCGCCACGCGTGTAAGACCTCCGACCAGATAATGGGCTATAAAAGCGAAAAACCCGGCTGTCACCGGGCTCGCTTTCGAACGTGATTTCTAGTGGAGCAACGTACAACCCCACCTTAAATCACATGTTTCCCATTGTCAAGTTTGTGGTGTGCCTGACGAGATTCCAACTCTGCGGTTGAGTTGGAACCGATGGGGCCGTAGCTAAGCTGGTAAAGCTTCCGCCTTTGACGCGGAGTACCGTGAGTTCGACCCTCACCGGCCCCATCAGGTTTTTGTGTAGAACGGTTGGCATGAGGCAAGCCCAGCGAACTTATAATTCGTCAACTCCGCAAGGGTTTTGCAGGTTCGACTCCGGCCGTTCCGCTCCACTTAGATAAGTATCATTTGGGAGTCCTAAGCACAATGCGGACTATAGGAAACAGGCTAAAATCTAATCCTTGACGGATGGTATTATGGGCGGTATCATTAGCAAAGAAAAGCTAATTAGGCTTCGCGCTGAAATCGAAGCCTTTAGAGGAACCATACACAATGTCAGGCCGGATGACTTGGTTTCTTTGGCGCGATCACTCGGACGAGAAAAGGCAAAAAGAGGCAAGCACCCCACCTATGTCAGTACGCTGGTAGCGAGAAATCCCATAAGTATACCGGGGCATCCCACGATAAAACCGCGCACAGCGGCGAGCATATTGGACGAATTAGAAGCCGACATTAATGCCCTTTGGGACCTACTCGATGAACAGGAGCGGAAAAATGACAACAAAAAACTACCTGCGCGAGCCGTATTCAAGGGTACTAATCCCCGATGAAAGCGGTGGTTACTCTGCCGAAATTCTGGAGTTTCCTGGCTGCTTTGCCGATGGCGATACTGTTGAAAAAGCCTACAAAGAATTAGAAGGTGCAGCAAAATCATGGATTCAAGCACGCCTCTCTCAGGGGCAGGAAATTCCTAAGCCCTTTGACAATTTGGGATATAGCGGAACTATTTCGCTTCGACTACCAAGAACTATTCATAAACGAGCGGCAATAATGGCTGAGCGTGATCGAACTAGTCTCAATTCTTTCTTGACGACAGCGATCGCTTCGAGAGTTGGCGCGGAAGATTTCTACAAAAAAATGGCAGAACGTCTGGAACAGCGTTTCATGCAATTTACTTACTTTGCCCACGTCTATGCCAATTTCATTGCACAGCAGACTGAAGCCAAAAGAATGATTCGTCCCTTGCGACACTTTCAGAGTGTAGCCAGCACTAGCGCCAGCAGTCCAAATCCTATGCTGACATATACGGAGAGATAAGCACATGCCAGAGCCATCACAGTTTATGTTTTCTTACAGGGAAATCGCCGAAATTCTTGTGAAAAAACAAGGATTAAGTGAGGGTATTTGGTCGCTGTCCGTTAATTTTGGGATGCAGGCCACAAATATTGGAGCCAACGAATCGGATTTGAAACCTTCTGCCGTCGTTGCGATTCTGAGCATTGGTCTCCAAAAGGTAGATAAAGAAACCAACCTCACCGTAGATGCTTCCAAGGTGAACCCTAAATCAAAGTCTAGGGCACACTGATCCGGTTGCCCTGTCACGGCATTTTGTACGTTACTGCGTTACGGCCCTTGCCTAGCGCGGCGCGTTACTGTGTTACAGCTCCGCCTTGGGCCGACGATGAGGCGTTTTTGGATGACCGATGTCATCACGGAGGGCTTCCGCCCGCCTCACGGACCCAAGCGCGCGTTTTTTCCAACAACTCTTCCCTCTCGAACGGCCAAACAAGGATGTCGAACGGCCATCCTCTTGCGCGAAATACCTCCAGGTCTGACGGCTCCGCCTCGCTCGTCATCACGACCTTAGTCCGGGGGGCAGACGTCATGAGTTTCTCGCCGAGCTTGAAGCCATCCATCCGCGGCATGATCTCACCCAGCAATGCCAAGTGAGGCTGAAATTGTCGGGCGATCTCGATTGCCTCAATGGAATTGAGGGTAGACCGAACCTCATATCCGGCCTCACAGAGGATTTTTTCGAACACTTCCACAAGGGGTTCCTGGTCGTCGCAAATTAGTACGCGCGCCCCCTCAGGAAGTGGCGCCACGCGCTCCGGTCCGAGACCTGACAGTTCCTGCAGCCCTCTACGCACCAGTCGAGACCCAGTTTTTGTCAGCTCGTCACGGACGCTCGGCACTAGCGCACTGAGTTTTTTATCCGGGTCGTTGGTCAAGAGGTCCGCTCCTTTGACAGGCTGCTCAGTTCTCGTCGCGCTTCTTCGACTCGTCGGCCGACCGTACTGGCCATCTCCGCCAGAACTTCACGCCCCTGTTTGGTGCCCTCGTCAACGCGATTCTTCAAGTCCATCAGCTCCGATTGCATGAAGCGGTTCAGTTCTTCATCGATTTCAGTGAGCCGTCGCTTCACCTGTGAAATCTTGCGAATGACCCGCACGAGGTCGGCCCCGATGCCGTCGCCGGCAACCGTGTCGGGACTACTGTCGTACTCCTCCAGGATCGATTTCAATCGGGCCTCATCGCCGTCCTCATAGGCACGGTTCGCCTGAGCCATGAATTGTTGACGGCGAGCTCTGTCCGCCTCGTCAATGGCGAGGTCAGGATGAATCCGTCTGGCGACCTCGCGGTATAAGTCCTTTAGTTCCGGGGAGGGTCCTATGCGCTTTGCGACATGGAGAGCTGCCTCGCCGACCGCAGAGCGGGACTCGGCCGCCTTTTGGCGAGCTACTCGGGCAGTTGCTTGAGCGTCCACATTGGAAGGACTTCGGCTGGCGATCAACTCAGCGATCCGGGCTTGAATCTCATCTAGTTCTGCGTAGAGCGCTCCGACCGTCTTCAAGTAAAGCTGTTCGAAGGCTGCCAATTCTGAGCGCAGCCCAGCCAGTTGAAGCTCTTTTTCTACGAGCTCCCTTTCCAAGTCATCGAGTTCTGAGCACTTCAGGCGAAGTTCATCCTCTTCGGGTCGAAGGCGAAGATGGATCCTGCTACTCAATTGTTCACAGCCTCGGTTCTGAAGGCGTCGAATTGCCTACCACGTTTGCTGCGATGGGGAATCACAACCTCAGTACCTCAGTATGTAGAGCTGCATTCCGGCGCTTGCGCTGGACAGCGCGCGGATTCTATCACACTCATCGTGTGTAGACTCATAGTGGTCAAGTTCCGATGATTGCCGCGTGCCGAATCCCGACCCGCGCATCCTCTTCGGTAAACGAGTCCGCAAATTGAGGCTCGCCCGGCGCTTGTCCCAGGAGAAATTGGCGGAACTGGCCGACTTGCACCGCAACTACGTGGGAGGCGTCGAGCGCGGGGAGCGAAACGTCAGCCTGATTAACATCGTGAAGCTCGCCCACGGCCTCAATGTCAGACCTACCAAGCTAATCGAACCGATTCGTTGAGCCGCGCGGGTTCAATTCCCATCGCCTGCTCCATAACTTCCGATGATTCAGTTGACCTTGCCCGGCTAAAGCGTCTTCATAGAGCTGAAACGCAAGGCATTCCGATGAGCACCACTAATCGGCCCTAATCTAAGGGGTGAGCCTGAGACCCCTATTATCTTGCGTGGTACGTCATTGTGTTGTAGCTTCACATCGCTATGGATGAAAAGAAACCCGAACCTCGGGGCTTTCTCTGTGTTTTGGTTTCCGCGTTTGCGCTTATGTGCGGATGGTCTTTGTCAAAATTGCATGCCCCAACTCAGGATTCCAGCGGTTCACATCATCCACAAGATAGCGCCCATGATGCAGCTACTCCCGTTCATGTGATCGTGGATGCTTTTCCACCAACTCCAACCCCAAATAAAGAACGTGAATCCAGAGAGGAACGCCAAGAAGGACGCGATAAGAAACGGTTTCGTTTAGAAAAAATCGGGGCCGCTGTGCTTTTCATCTATACCTTAGTCACTGGTTTCATGTGGTGGGCTACCAAGAAATCCGCCGATGCCGCCGAACGGGCTGCCAATTGGACGCAGCGACAAACCCAATATCTTTTCGACCAACAAAGCCCTTTTGTGTGGGTAAAAATGCTCGATAGTATCCATGTCGAAGTTGGTAAGCCCATAACAGCTACAGTTGAAGTGTTCAATTACGGGCACTCTCCAGTCACAGTACGCGCATACGGATATGTCGAAGCGGGGCCAATGGTTATAGAAAAACTGAGAGATCATCCCCTTGGAAATGTGCCGGAAAGCAAAGGAATCCGAATAATCTTGCTCGCTCCCGGTGAAGGCACCAAAGACTTTCCTATCGAGACGATGGGGAAAGCTCTGACTAAGGATGACCTGCGGTTGATATCGAACGGGGCCATAGATGTGGTCATCTACGGGCACATTGATTACACGAACCAACGTAATCCTGGACTCCGAGTTTCAAAATATATGTCCAGCTTCTGCTTTTACCGATTGAAAGATGGCGCTGTATCCGTATGCCCAAATTATGAGCACGCCTACACAAATTGGGCACCATAGCGTCGCAGCCTTCTCGCTGCTGACCGGAGGTTACCGTATGGAACTTTCTGAATTTACATCGAAGAATCTGAAATGGGTTGGTAGTCTCGTGTCCGCGCTATTGATCGCTGTTATTCTGTTGGGCGTTCTGATCCATCTTCGGGATTCATTGGCGTGGTTATCCACCGCTCTCGGGCTGACGGCTGGATGGGCAGCCGGATTACTACTCGCTCCTTACGAAAGCGAACAGGAACGATTTAGAGAGTACGCAAAGCTCATTTCGGTCTTCATGACGGGATACCTCGTATCCAAGGTAGATCGTCTCATTGAGTTATGGTTTGACCCCGAGCACGGACCAATCTTGCTGCGTCCAATGGTTGCTCATCGCATGCTGCTTTGCATCACCAGCTTTCTGTTGGCCGCAGTGTGGACCTACGTTGCCAGAAAGTATTTCAGTTTTGGTCCAGGCTCCGAACAACCGTCGAAAGCAAAATGAGGTCCTTCATGACCGGCGGATCGCCAGGCATAGAAGAATAAGCGCGCTGCTTCCGGTGGACATCGATTTCGCATCTATCAACAGTCTGGGCAGCTAACCACAACATCACTTGGCTAGCCCAGCTAAATCCTATACAGTTGGTCCGGTCCAATCTCGTCGAAACATACCAAGTACATAGACGGCAAAGTTCTCCGCCTGTGAAAGAGAGCGCCTGTCTTGCCTACCAACCTTAAGTCGCCAATTAACTTTTCAAATCCACCAAGGTCCCGCGCGATTGGATATAAGTCTCGTCATGTCGCCAGGCTCAGCAACATCCCCCTTTTGGGCCGCAGCGCGTTGCTGGCGCGTTTTCAACAGGCGGCCTCGGAGACGCCGCCTGACGCCCGATTCCCAAAACTGCTCGCCTTTCTGCAGTTCTGGAAATGGGTGTTCCCCTACCTTCACGATTTCATTCACAAAGTTATTCCGTACCAGACTTACCCCAGTGGCAAGACTGGGATATTTGGCATTGACGCTCCGCCACAGGACGGCACGTTGCGGATCGCGGTCGCCGCAGACTGGGGTACGGGTACGCTTGAGTCAGAGACGGTAGCGAAGAACATGCTGGCCTGCTCCCCACATTACACGGTGCATCTCGGTGATGTGTACTACATGGGAGAAATTCCCGAAATTGATGAGAACTGTCTCGGAATGCCGAGAAATAGTTACACCGGAGTGCAGTGGCCAACGGGCTCATTGGGAAGTTTTGCCTTAATGGGGAATCACGAGATGTATTCGGGAGGACAGGGCTATTTCAAGACTTTCCTAATCACGCTGGGGCTCTTGAATCCCGGCACGACGGTAAAGGACCCGCAAAGTGCAAGTTACTTTTGTCTTGAAGCGGCGCACTGGCTGGTGCTGGGACTGGATACCGGCTACCACTCCGGTGGAGTGCCTGCCTTCACGAGCATACCCGGCTTGAATAGCATTCCGTTCTTGAACGTCGATGCGAGATTCGATGACAAAATGCTGGCTTGGCTCAAGCAGACGATTGACACGCTGCTGCCACCGGGCAGCCCGAAGAAGCCCATTTTGTTGCTTACTCATCATCAGCCGATAAGTTCGTTTGAACACGAGTTCAAGAAACCAGCTGAACAGCTTGCTCAATTGGGATTCTTGAATGGGCAAGAATTTGTATGGCTCTATGGCCATGAACATCGCCTGACGGTTTACAATCCGCAAGTCATTGCGAATTCTTTGAGGGTCTATCCACGGTGCATCGGGCACGGCGGAATGCCGGTTGAACTTACTACGCTGAGTCAGCCGGACTCCCGCATTCTCTACTATGACCCGAGAAAGCATCCGATAGACGACCAGGACGCTGATACTTTTGTTGGATATAACGGCCACATTGAGCTGCTCTTTGCCGGCACCCAGTTGAAGATCGAATACCACGACATAGTGAGCAACGACATTCTCCTGACGGAAACCTTTACACCAAATGGAACTGGTGCTCTTCAATTCTCACATTCGGTGCCGCCAAGCAGTAAGTTACTCTCTGGACTGCAAACAAGTTGATTTGTGCAGAGCTGTTTGCCGCCAAGCGTAGGGTGACCGTTGGTAATCGTTCACTCATCGCTTGTTATGCTCGCAGAAACAGGAAACTCTTAGGTGCAAATAACGAGATCGCGCCAAAAGAATAATCTCCGGAAGGCTCGTGGTGGACAACGAAACAAAATGCCCGGTCACTGGGAAGCGGAAGTATGAAAGCGAAAGCGACGCTCTGGCGACGGCCTCACACCAGATCGCAACCACCAGCGCGCCAAAAGAACTTAGTGCCTATCTGTGCTCCTGGTGTGCCGCTTGGCATCTCACGAAAAATGAAGGAAGAGCCAGGAAGGATCGTAGATAGGCGCTTGAATCGTCCGTGAGGTGGACATGGAACGGACAATCGGAAGGTGCGGGGCACTTGTCGGGTTATCGCGTTTAGCTGTGTAGTCGCCTTACTGGACATATGGATTTGCACACCCATCTACCACCAATGGCCGTCGGGCAATCCGCTGCCCCGGGCAATCCGTACGTAATCTTCACCCGCTTTCCATTTTTGAAATTTTTTTATGAGACGCGCGCAGCCGATCTGCGGATTTCGACCACCCCGGGGTACCCCCCCAGGAAAATGATCCTCGAAATGATTTTCGATTGCTCAGAAAAAAAGTTGGATCAAGCGAGAGTACACGCCTTCACCAGACGCACGCGGCTGTTCGAAAGTGCGCTGAAAATCGCGTGAAAGTGCGCTGCGGATTCGCACGCGATTTATCGAGTCGCATGCAATCTATTCTCCAAGTCAGCGGAATTATTTTCTGCGCGAGCGAGTTTTGCGCTTGACAAGAATATATGCTCGACGTATATACATGGCATGAAGCGCATTTCCATGTTCCTCTCCGAGTCCCAGATCGTCAAGCTCAAGAAACTGTCCAAGCGAACGGGGATCAAGGCATCGGAACTGGTGCGGCGTTTCATTGATGAAGGATTGAAACGAAACTGAGAATAGAACGGGCCTGCCGACTGTAATCAGCAGCCGACAAGCCCTAACCAAAGTTACCTGTATTGGAGGAAACGATGGCTACACCGATTGTAAGTCAGTCTGTCCGTTCGTCTGTACCCTATTCCCCTGTATCTGAATCAAGCACTCTCAGACCTCGCGCATCCGTCTACGAGATCGTCGCCGAGCGAGTCATTAAGCAAATGGAGGCTGGCGTGGCGCCGTGGCGCAAGCCCTGGCGCACCGAGATGCCGTGCAACCTGCTCTCGCAGAAACCCTATCGTGGCCTGAATGTGTTCCTGCTGGCGTCGCAAGGGTATGCCTCGCGGTATTGGCTCACGTTCAATCAGGCCAACAAACTCGGTGGCAGGATCAAACAAGGCGAACACTCTTCCCTTGTCACGTTCTGGCATATCGGAGAAGAGAAGGCCGACGCTGACGGGAAGAGAACGCGGCCATTCTTGCTTCGATACTATCGCGTGTTCAATCTCTGCCAGACGGTAGGAATCGCTGAGAAGCTAGGGCTTGGCGAGTCTCCCCGGCCTGTAGCGTCAATCGAGCAATGCGAGGCAATCGTTGCGGGGATGCCGAACGCGCCGCGCATGGAGCAATCCAGCGCGGCATGGTATCGGCCATTCACAGACACGGTGGGGATGCCAGCGCGCGGCTTATTCACTTCCGCCGAGGAGTATTACTCCACTCTGTTCCATGAACTGACCCATTCGACGGGCCATTCCTCGCGCATCGGACGCGAGGGCATCGAGATTCTGAAAACGTTTGGAAGCGAATCCTACAGCAAGGAAGAGCTAGTAGCGGAGATGGGTGCGGCCATGCTGTGCGGAGTCACGGGCATTGCCCCTGCCACGCTCCAAAACTCTGCCGCGTATCTCAAGACTTGGATCGAACGCCTCAAGTCTGATTCTCGATTGCTGGTGTCCGCTGCGTCTGCCGCGCAAAAGGCAGCCGATTACATTCGAGGGGAGTCTGCGAACGACGCTCCTGCCAGCGATGGAGAACCCCATGCAAACTGATCTCACGTTCCCTCAGTCTCTCACTGAGAAGTATCGGCCTACACGGATAGCCGACTTCGTGGGCCTGGACCGCCCCAAGAAAGTCCTTTCCGCGTTTCGCAAGCGGCCTGCTAGTGGCGCGTGGCTCTTTGTCGGCCCGTCTGGCGTTGGCAAGAGCACAATGGCACTCGCGCTGGCTCAGGAGCTACAGGCCGAACTCCACAAGATTCCTAGCCAGAAGTGCAACGCGCAAACAATCGAGGACACCGTGCGGCATTGCTGGTACGCGCCGCTGACGCCAGGGGGATTCCATGTTGTGCTGGCCGATGAAGCAGACCAAATGACGAACGCAGCGCAACTTGCGCTGCTTTCTAAACTGGATTCAACCGACCCCGCTCCCAACACGATTTGGATCTTCACCGCGAACGATACCGAGCGGCTCGAACGGCGATTCCTCTCCCGCTGCAAGGTGCTGGAATTCTCCAGCTACGGTCTGTCCGAACAGATTGCCGGTTACCTAGACCACGTTTGGCACGCAGAGGGCGGGAACGGAAACGCGCCAGACCTGGTGCGCTTGGCGAAGGACTCGCGCAATAACGTGCGGGATTGCCTCATGCGCCTGGAAGTGGAGTTGATGGCGCTATGAGTGCGAGAGTGGCGATTTACGCCAGGGTCTCCACGACCAACCACGGCCAGGACGTGGGCCTGCAAACGCGGGAGCTACGGCAATTCGCGGAGGCGCGCGGCTGGACGGCCGCGGGTGAATACATTGACGCTGGAGTGAGCGGCGCAAAGGACTCGCGGCCAGAGTTGAACCGACTGATGGCGGACGCGCACAAGCGGCGCTTCGATGTCGTATGCGTGTGGCGCTTCGACCGATTCGCGCGTTCCGTCTCGCACTTGCTACGCGCGCTGGAAACTTTCAAGGCCCTGGGAATTGACTTCGTTTCGTACTCCGAACAGATGGACACCTCAACGCCTGCCGGAAAGATGGTGTTCACCGTCCTGGGGGCAGTAGCAGAGCTAGAGCGCAGTCTTACCGTGGAACGTGTGCGGGCCGGCCTTCGGAATGCGCGCGCCAAGGGGAAGAAGCTGGGCAGGCCGCGTGTTGCTGTGGACGCCGCAAAGATTGCCAGCCTCCGCGCGACGGGCGCATCCTGGCAGACGATCACCCGCGAGCTTGGTATCAGCGCGGGCACGGCCAAGAGAGCCTTCTACAGCCTGTCCAAAAACCCCTCAAATCCATCGCCTGTAAGTGCCTGATTCTGCGTGCTCGCTACCGACTCCCCTGGCCTGTCCACAAACAGATGTTTTTTGGCTGCGACTTCGAGTGGCCTGCTCCCCATTTTCCGCGCAGGGGTGGATATGAATATCGCATTTTGCGGGTCGGACCTAAAACAAGGAATTCTTAAGGATGAGTGTCTGCGTCTGATCTACCGGTCTCCGGGCGGCGGTAAGATTGAAACCGGATCCACTGCTCATGATAGCGGTCCATCTTTGCTCTGAACATCGGATGAAAAACTTCGTAGTAAGATTGACCGCAGTAGGGATATTCCCAACCGGGGAAATTCGCATCAACGTTCGTTAGAAAGGTAATGAAGGCGCGAAAGTCTGGCTTTGCTTCAACCAATTGCCAAGGCCCATCACCTTTGGTAATCGTGGTTTTTGCCCCGTAAAATTGGTCAAATGCGCGCGCATACAGGGCCCACGTGGAAGTCGAGTCGATTCGAAATTCGTCATCAAAAAATTGTTTTGATAGTTCCACCCAATAGTTCTCCCGGATTTCCTTGCTTCTGTAAACTGGTTGCAAATTGCCTTGCATTAATGCTCTGTGGATTTCCTCAATCGCGCGCCTGCCTATCTCTGTTCCACGGAGCCGCATACGGCAGCGGTCACCTTGAGCAATGAGGTAAATAGCTCCCTCACGGACGTAGCTGTCCTGATCAGAATCTAGGATCCTAATCAGGGTGGGAAGTGAGTCAGGCAGTTTGTCGATCAGGATGTTCCCAAGAGTCCAATAAACGGAATAATTCTCATCATCCACGGATTCGAGCCCTCTTGCCTTGATAATCGCCGAACGCCAGGTGTCAAACTGGCGCTCAAGGGGTAATTGTTGGAGATCTTGTTTTAGAACACCGGAAAAAGATCTTGCGAAAAAATGCAGATAGTTGTTTTCCATCTGTTCAGCGGCCCAACGGACGGCTTCATACCCTTCTTTGCCAATGCGTCTGCCGTCGACT
Organism: Acidobacteriota bacterium; assembly: GCA_013289835.1. GTDB lineage: Bacteria > Acidobacteriota > Terriglobia > Acidiferrales > UBA7541 > Acidiferrum. The sequence continues at coordinate 220,433 of JABCZG010000006.1, forward strand.
TCAAGGAAGGGGTTGACATCTCCCCTTAGATTCAAGGGCTCGACAACAATCGAGGCTCCCTCGGAGGGGAGCGCCTTTTCGTTTGCTGGCACAAATCGGTCCATGGCACAAAGGATTCTAACCGCGTCCACTCGCGCTCGTAGGCTGCCAGAATGGATCACTTGCACAAGATTTTCCACTGCGTCCGTGCCCGCCGCGATCAATACATTCGTCATATCTGCTTGTGCCCCAACGTACATTCCTTTCACATTTCGTGCAGACTCTGCTTGTGTCCACAGTTGAATTCGATCTTTGGGTGGCAGGTGAACATATTTGCCTAGGAACTCATTCTTTCTTCTCTCATGCTCGCCTTCAACAGTCTTCTGCTCGTTGCTCTCCGCACGGGGCACCGATCCGAGAATGTCGGTTGAGTTGGGTCGAGGGCTAGCGTATGAAACTGGCGAAATCAGGAAACATATATGAATAATTAGAAGCAAAGTGCTGTATGGTCGCACCGAAAATCGCATTGGTACCTCCATCACAAGGGGACACAAAATATCCGCCAATTCTGTTCTAAAAGGCCGGATCATCGAATCACCGATTTGGTCGCCTCCCAACGAGGGGCAGCAGTCCAGTAACGGGCGGTTCTTATACTCCGCCATTGCATCTAGATGGCCATGTGGTGCCCCTGAGGACCAACACAATGCAGAGGCACAGAGGTGAAGGCTGTAGGGTATTCCTTGCCACATCTGCAGTGTTTTCCGGACAGGATCAGTACGATGTCTACGTCCCCCAATCACTTTAATATATTAATGGTTACTCCAGTCGAACCATCCCCTCCGAAACCACAACTTCCCGAGGATGCATCGCAGAACCATGAATCATTGGGAAAGAAAATGAATCCGGCCATCAACAGCTGGTAGTTGTAAATCGCTTCTCCCTCTGCAGCAGGATCTGATCCTGGAAGGCTGAATTGGTTGAGTATTGATTCGACTCCAGCCGAATCATAGAAACTCACGCTGGCACCGACGAAAATGTTCACAGTGATGTTGCCGAAAGTCTGGGAGGCTACTTTAGTCGCGCCCGTTAGGTCGACATTGCCATAACTTTGTGTGTCTTGTCCTGGTTTAATAAGTTGCATTCCAACAAGGACCAGATTATCAGCATTTTTCGTTTCGACTATAAATTCTACGGCGTCCCAGGGAAACGGTGTCTTATTCCCTGGACTAAGCACAACAAAAGCGTCTTGCATACCAGCCACCACGCGATCTTCATCTCTGTCGGGCGATTTTCCAATTATGTTCAACCCGATATGTTCCAACGAATCGAGAATCCGTGCCCCTAGGCTGTAGCTCCCCTGAAGATCGTGCGGTCCATCGGCCCCTATGTCCTCGACATCGTGCAATTGAAAACCAAGATCGAAACCTCCGCTTGCACAGCCGCCACCATCTGTGCAAGGAATTCCAAAATGTTTGTCGAAGTTAATAAAGTAACCTAGGCCGAACAGCCCTGTTGTGGCGTTAAAGAAATTGTCCGCCGTACCCGCCCCCTGTGCAATGCTCGCAGCATCGGGACGACCAATCAGCGCGGCCATCATCCATGTGAGGAACTCATGTTCATCTTGGGTCGCCATTCCGCTGGGATCTGTCGCGTTTGATGGATTATCCAATGCATAGTTATAGCGATTTAGTGATTGCGGATTGTTCAATTTTCCTGCGATGGGGTCAGGCGAGGTGAACCGACCTATTCGGCTATCATAGAATCTGTAGAGTGCATAGTCTAAGCTCGTTTCAGGGTCTCTTTCATATCCCGTAAACTTATAATTGGTCGGGCAGGAATTTGCAAAATTGACCTCCCCACCAAAGGGGTAGTAATCCGAATCGAAGCAAATATTGCCTTGCGAATCTGTACCGACACGAGTATTCCCAAGGCGGTCTGCAAAATAATATGAAACGTTCCCCGAATTGTTCCGTGTGGCAATCAGACTCCCAGCAAAATAAATGTATTCGAGCGTAATATTACCAGACAGATCGCTCTCGGACAGCACGTCCCCGCCAACATTTCGCCAATAGAGCGTTCCATTCGATTTTTCTGAACGAAATCCGTTGCCATCGTAAGTGTAAGTAATACCTGCAGCAGAGTTGATGCGGTTCTCTGCATCGTAGCCGTAAGGATAGCTACCATCGTTTGTCATTCGGCCAGCTTGATCGTAAGTGAATCCTTGGTTTGTGATGTGGTTTTGTCCATTCACACCCACACTCAGCGGATAAGCAGAGCACTGCGAGACGCTCACTGTCAGCAGGTTCGCCCATCGGTCATATCCAAAACCCTCGCCCCAACAAGATGGTCCTGAAGTAGCTTGCGTCTGCGCCGTCGCGACCCGGTCTAAACCGTCATAAGTGAAGTTCAGCGATCGCCCGGGAACACGGCCGTTCGTTTCAGACGCGATATTTCCGTCGTTGCTTCCAGCCGTAAATCCGTAGCTCAAGCTCAGTGCAGTGCCATTGGTTGAGCTAGCTAGGATAGAAGTCGGTTGTAGTCTGCTATTGAATCCGTAACTTTCAGTGATGCCCGTAAACCCATTTTGCACACTCCCACGGGTCATGGTCGACACCGCACCTTGTGGCGAATAGGTCGCATTCAAACCATAGTTAATTGTGTTGTGTGAGTCCACCGCAGAAATGAGTTGAGCGGCATTATTGTACGTATACGTAATCTGATTTCCGCTAGGGTAGGCTATGGAAGAAACCAGACCATTAACTGTATAGGAATAGGAAACAGTTTTGGTAATCCCCGCAATTGTCCGGCGCTCAGTTAGTACGTGCCCCAACGGATCATAGTTCCACGCAGACAGCCCCGAGCCGTCGCTCATCCCCGTGCGCCTACCCAGACCGCCATTAATCGTAAGTCCGTTGAATGTAGTTTGGTCATAGTAATAAGTCACGGTGGCCGTCCCGTCCGAATAGGATTCTGATGTGAGCCTGTTCAGTACGTCGTAGGTATATGTCGTGGTCACATTCAGCGAACTTACTCGGCGGCAGACAGAGACAGGGTCTCCACTGCATAGAGAGCCGGTCGGAGTGGTATAGTAGAAATTTGTAGTACCCGCTTCTGGCGTCGTTGCAGAGGTCATTCGCGACAGGGGATCAAACGCGTAACTCCGCGTTTGAGTCCCTTGTGATACCTGTATTATGTCATTCAGTAAGTCATATAGATAGCAAGTATATAAAGTTAGAGTATTATTGTTACTAGGATCTGGCTCGTCTACCTCGATGACTCTGCCAAATCCATCACTCCATACCTGGCGCTTTTTGCTCGCCTCGTCCGTTGCGAGTACAGGATAACCAACCCCATAGGTAGATGTTGAGCAGGACTGGGAGCTAACCCCGCCCGCAGTGCTCACAGACGCGCCGTAGAAGCTTTGGCTGCTGGTTCCATCCGGATCTGCTATTTTGATTGTGCGGCCTAGGCCATCGTAATACATCGAGGACAGTCCATATGTCGGATCTGAAGTAGTTCGAAATGGATTGCTCACGCTCTGCACTCGTCCAGAAGAATCATAGTTTGTACTCACGTAGACCGGACCGATGGGGTCGCTAAACAACTCCCTTGTAGTCAGTCTTCCCAAACTATCTCCTTGAATTCCATCATGACGACAACTAACGCAGTTCGTTGAAGGTTGAGTATCGTTAATGGAACTATAGAAGTCTTGCTGCAAAGTTGCGGTGTAATTCGTCAATGCCCAACCCCGATTTCCATTCACGAGCGGATAGAGAGTGAGGGTCTGCCGATCGAGCGGGTCGATAAAATGGAAATAATTGTCAGCATTATTCTGGTCACGCGAATAGGTCATTTTCCCCGTATTGAAATAATATCCGAACGAGGCTGCACCGATCAGTGGAAGAGTTATCTGTGTCACATAGGCGTTTGTCGGAGTTGTCGGAGTATACGAGGAGGGAGGCGTGAGTCCATTGTCTTGAAAAAAGTTATCTGTATAGCTGAGGGTTGTGGTGTTCGTGTTGGGGTCTTGAGTGGATACAACCTGCCCGGTGGTGTCATACGTCATCTTTGTCTGGACGCTGGAGGAGCAGCCGGGGAGGAGAGTACAGCGCTGGACCTGGGTCAGGTTGCCACGGACTGTATAGCTAATGCCATACCCGGCGTTATGATTTGCGATTCCAGTCGCCGGGTTCGAACTAACGAGCGATCCAGAACCATCATACGTGAAATTTGTTTGGGCCACGATCTGTGTGCTACCGCTGCAACTTGGCGGAGTACCAGTAGGCACGCAGACTGTTGATGTCAGTGGTCGGTTGAGGATGTTTTGACCGCCGTAATTCGTCGAGTAAGTGACGTCTGTTTGGCGGTCCGGCACTGATGGCTGAGCGCCCGAGTAGTATCTCCACTCTTTTGTTGAAGTCACGTTCAGGTCGCTAATGCTGTCATACGTGTATTGAATCGTTTTAGAGATGCTGGACCCTGACGGAACTGGTAGCGTAAGCGTTTCACTCATTTTCTGAATGTAGTTGTTTCCCGTGCATGGCGAAGGAGAACAGGGATTGGAAAAGTTCAGAGTCCTGGCCAGGGTCGCTGCAAGGTTACTGGGAGAGATTGCGCCCGTGTAATATTGGACCTGACTTGCCCAGGCTCCGTTGTTCAAAGTGAATGTATATACTGCGTTGTCCGCACTTGGCTTGGTCACCGTGACCTTTTGCTGGCAGCCAACTCCTCCTGGGGCACAGGTTGTGATCACGGCCGGAGTGTAACTCCAGGTGCCTCCGCCTGAGGCACGAGAAGTTAGCCAGCGATTGTGATTTCCAAACGAGTCCTGGAAGTTCGTATAGCCGTAGGTGATCTGCCCGAGGGTTGGGAGGGTGACTGAATTCAGCTCACCGTATGAATCGTACCCAAACTGGTAATACGTTTGATCAGGAAGAGCGATTTTTTGGACGACGGTTAAGGACCCTGAATACTCGGTAACGCCGGATTGGCCAAAGGCTGTGCTCACCGAGACCGAAGTTGTGCTTACTGTATAGCGCGATGTGGTTCCCTGTGAATTCAAAACGTCGTAGCAAATCTGGTTCGAATTCCCATTGCAGTTCGTCGTGACTGTCACGGGGGTACGGCCGAGGGTGTCGATAAAGTTTCCATTAGCATCCGTCGAGAAGTAGTTTCCGTTTGTATCTTGGTGGCTGGGGAAAATCTGTGAGCCGTCTGGCGCAATCACGGAAGCGGCGGAGAACCCCGTTATATACATGTGATACCCGGACGAATCGTTCGCCCTCGCATCTCCGGATGATTGCACCCCGCCGCAGTAACCTCTTGTATCGTCCGATGTGGTGATCGGGAATGTCCTCACAGAGCCGTCCGGACCGGCCCATCTGTAGTTGTAGTAAGAATAAAAATAGTAACTAAGTAAGTGATGGCTCTCATTAAAATACGAGCACTTGACGTAATTTGAGGTGTATCCCAAGAAGGTCCCAGGGGTTGCACTAGTAACAAATCGCCAGCCACCCCATGAATTGCTGATGTTTGTCGGCTGCCAAGTCGTGCCCACGACTTGCCATATTCGGGTATCGTGAACAAGAGAGGCAATGAACGGCGGACCTCCACGCTGAGGGAAAGATCCTAGGGGGACTGCTTGTGTCATGTTTCCATTCGAGGCATCAAGCACGCCGAGCTCTACAGGAAGTGGCGTCGCGAATGTAGGTGCTCCGACTTGGTTCAATATATCTTGAGCCAGAGCAGGAACGCACCAAACGGTCGAGAACACCAAGGCGGCCAATGCTATCAGCCGGGCGCGTGATGCTGCTCTCCAGAGATTGCTGAGCTCCTGCTTGCTCGTTATATTCGTGGCGATAGAAATCATTGTGGCCACCTCCATGTTGGTCCAGTATCTTCGTTGAGGCCTCAATTCTAGGGTGTGAAAAGGGCGTCGGACAGACCGCTGTTGAAAGTAACGGAGGATAAGCTGACGGACCAAGTCTGTTGCCCCCCGAATCGTTCATTTATGACAAAAGGTACGGCCAAACCGCCCGTCGTGACGTAGTTCGAGAAGAGGATCTCGTGGGAGTACGTCTGGCTGAGATCTGCTCCCCACCAGACTTCCTCGCCAAGTTCAAGTAACCGATAGGAGGTTGGATCAAAATATAGGTCATACTCGCCGAGCCCTTTTAGGCGACTGTCTATCAGCAGTGAGGGGTCGACCGGCGGAACGACGTGAAGCTTGACGGCCTGAGAATTGTTCCAGGGCACTGGTCCGATATAAGTCACGCTAGTCGATGAATCTGTCAGCGTCGCGGCAATGCGTGGAAAGGGAAACGTTAGGCTTCCGCTCGTCATGATGCTGTAAAAGGGCAACTTCGTTTGCTGGCCATTCTGCGAGGTCAGGGAGCCAACGATTCCGTCGATAACGAGGCTGCGCACCCCATCGGACAATGTGGCGTCCATGCGAAATTCGTTCACTCCCTTTTCGTAGACGACGACCGTCGCGGGTACAGCCTGACCTGCCCAGGAGTAGGTGATCGTGCCGGTGCCTGTGAAATCCTGAACTGCGGTCATGGCCGTCAGACCGCCCGAAGATGAGACCGCTTGATTCAAGATAGCGAGTGCTTGAGGATCACGCTGGACGATGGAGGTGGTTTGCTGTGTGGTGGACTGAGAGAAGAACGAAAGCATTGCGGCAAAAATCGAAAGCACTTTCATTTCAGTATTACCTCCTGCAAGAAAACTGTCCGCGCGCACATCTACCTACGCCGGGTCTGGGGCCGGGCGCGATTCCACTACGATTCAATTGGTTAGCGAGGATAACTCCCGGTGCGCAACGGCCACGCATCGCCAATTGAGGGAGAGTTACGTTGCAGGTGGTTTACGCCTACGCATAAACGGTGTCAAGTGAAATATTCGTTAAGGAATGAATCAAAAGAGGTTTTAGTTCGGCGAACTTTTGACATGTAAAGAAAGAATCTGCGGCTAGGTGCGAATGGCCTGGGGCCGCAATTCCAAAATCAGTTTAATGAACAATTTGATGAAGCTGTCGGCCATCAAATTCATAAATGCTCGGAAGGCGACTCGACTTCTTAAGCTTTTCAAACAACTTATCTGCGACCGCTTCCAAGTGGTGTAGCAATGGCGTTCCGCCTCTTGGCGGTCTCCGAAGGATGACAACGACAGCTTCTGTCGAAGCGCCGTTCGCTTCGTGAACGTACCAGAATCCCGCCGACATCATCTGCTTCGTGCCGGTTGCTAATCTGGCGGGATAGAAAATTGGCCTATCACCCAAGACGAGATGAAAATTGACCCCGTCAGAGCGAGAAACGATTGGTCCCCACTCATTCGGCCCTTCAACAAGGACGAGCCGTCCATTTGCAAGACAATGAGGACAAATATTGAAATTCTCCCAACGAAGCCCCGGCTCGCCCGCGTGGTCAACCTTGGCGCCCGACAGACGAGTCGGATTGCCGGTTACTCCAGATCGCCGAGTAAATGTAAGCATGCTGGGCTCCAGGAGGAGGGCGTCCTTTTGCGTGGGGCCATCTCTTGGGTTCCCTCTCAGAGGCAGGTGGGAGATGACTGAACGCCCTTCAGAGGGCAAAGTTATATATACTTACAGTAAACGTGTCAATCACATAAAATACATCTACAGTACACTCAAAAACGCGTTAATCCATATGACATCTTTCCGCTATTTGTGGAAAGGCATTCTGATCTAGGTGATTTCCGAATTGCCACCATCAGACTCATCTCCGCATCGACCGAAACTAAGTAAGAGGGAATGTGAAGTAATTCGACTTCTGGCGGAAGGTAAGAGCAGCAAGGAAATCGCCCCGCTGATGAATATAACCGTTACGACGGTCGATACCTACAGGGGAAGGATATTGATGAAACTCGGCCTTCACTCGATTGGGCAACTGATCCGGTACGCGGTGATACACAAGATAGTTGAGTTTTAGAGGGATATGGAGATGCCCTAGCGAAGGGCCATCTTCTGAGCCATGAGCAGAATAATTCTACGATCGCTCTCGTTGGCCTTCCCCAATAGACGGCGGAACTTGCTCAGAACTCGCGCATCTTTGCCATTGCTACCCCAAATGATATCGTCTGACGATTTCCGCTTGGGCAAACTCGCAAGCCTAGGCGGCTCCTCACCGTCATAAAAAAGCTGGTACATCGGAATTTCCAGAGCGCGGGCCATCTTCTCCAGTGTTTCGATCGAGGGCACCGTGTGGCCGTTCTCGACGCGAGAAATGTAGCAGCGAAACAAGCCGGTACGCTTCTCGATGTCGCCCTGGGAGAGTTTCTTTTCTTCGCGGAGTCCGCGGAGTCTATCGCCAATTATCATTGCGGGATTATTCCATTGAGGCGTCTGGAAGGCAACAAAGGTGTTCCGGGATGGTCCAGCTCATTCCTCCTCGGACCCAAGGCCCCATTAGCGCACTCGGAACTGTATGGGGTTTGTAAAAGGCCCAGATCGAAGGCTCCTAACGAATCCCGACCTGTCCGCGTACGCTATCAATCAATTTCTTGGAATCGTAGCCGATCCCGGCCTTGAACACCGTCTCGACGTTCTCGATCTCGTCAATACTCTTTGAAGGGTCGCCCTTAATCACAACGAGGTCCGCCTGTTTGCCAGGGAAGAGGGTTCCAATTCGATCTTGCTGGCCGAGATACGAGGCGCCATTCTGCGTGGCGATCTGAATGGCTTGCACAGGGGTCAGCCCCGCTTCCACGAGCAGCTCTACTTCGCGCTGATCGCCGAATCCCGGAAGCACTCCGCCATTTCCGGTTGGATCCGGCCCCGCCAGGAGCAAGCCTCCGGCTTTGACGAAGGCCACCTCAAAATCCATCTCTTTGCGCAGCAGCGCCGTCATGGGCGAGTCCAATGGCACGTTCGCCCGCGCAATCAGGTAGCTTTGCGCCGACTCCGCGGACATCGCATTCAAGATGCGCGGCTGCAATTTCGGTCTTCCCGGGACGCCTGCCTCAAACACGGGAAGAGTCGAGGTCACCGCGACATGGTGTGACACGAGATCGTGGATCAATTGCTGCACTTGCGCTCCATTCACGTCCTGTTTCGCCCAACTGCCGCCGCCTCCCATTGGGCACACGTCCGGCTTCTTGTCCGCCACGAATTCGGTGTCTGCAAAAACAGGCCCGTGCTCCAAATCATCGATCCCCAGAGCAACAGCTTCCGGCCAAGTCACCGAACACAGATGTCCTGTAAGTTTCAGCTTGTGCGCATGCGCCTGCTGGATCGCTACGCCCAGCTCCTCACGCGTGATGTTCATGTACGCTTTGAACGACGTCATGCCTTCCTCCGCCCAGTAGTCCACCATGCGTTTGGCATCGTCCGGTCCAGTCAGCTCATGCATCTGAGCAAATCGCGTCGGCGCGCCTTCCAGGTACGGGGCCGTAGCATCGATGCTTGGGCCCGGCATCAGGTCCGCGTCTATCCGGCTCTTTACCTTCAGGTCGGTGTAAGGTTCCAGGCTCCCGGTGGTGCGCATTGTGGTTACGCCAGCCGCGAGATACAGTCGCGGCGCTGTGTAAGGGATTTCCGCAACGAACAACCCTGGCTCGCCAATTCTCCCGCCGGCAACTTGTACGGCGATCGAATCCGTATAGTAGAGATGATCGTGCATTCCAACGAGCCCAGGAATGACCGTATAGCCGGAGCGATCTAGAAGTAGTGCACCCCGAGGGATTTGGGCTGACGCAGCCAGGCCGATGGACCGAATCTTTCCATTCGCGATCACGATGGTTTGATCTTCCTTCGCCAGTGCACCCGTTCCATCGATCACTCGGACGTGGTTAAGGACGAAGACTGGTGCGTCTACGCTGACGAAGGCCGCGACATCCCCAGACTTCTGAGTTTGGGCAACTGCGATCGCAGCACTAAGCAGCGATCCAAGCAAAAATAGCAGACGCATCTGTACACCCCGCGCTTCATGTCTCGCTGAAAGTTCGGCAAGAGGCGACAATTCTACCCCAGCGGTTCTCTAACGGGAACGGTGTGATCTAGCGGAAGGTGGCACGGGCTGACGGGCTGACGGTCTGCCGCATCATTGTGAGTCCGGAGTAGCCCCGTCGGAGCAGTTGGCCGAACCCGGATTCCGCCCGAATGACGGGCCACTCGGATGTAATCCGCGTGCCTAGTAAGTACGCTTCTCGCACAAGTGGAATCATCCTCAAAAAAACCACTTAATTGCATAACTAATGTCGGCTGCTCTCGCTAACGAGGCAATTGGAATTACTTCCGAGTTGCCCGTCAGAACGAAGCCGCCCGGCGGCGGACGCTGCGCGTGAAGTGAACGGAGCAGTGTTGCTCGATGGTTGAGATAAATTTTGGGTCACAAGGAGGTCCCTGTGACCCATCTCAGAAAAATG
>JABCZG010000007.1 GCA_013289835.1 Acidobacteriota bacterium
TGGAGTACGATCTCGGCTACATCGATCTGGAGGAAAAAACTCTGCAGCCTCTCGACAACCCTTTTGGCCCAAAAGTGTAACCTATGTCTCCGGTACGATCTGTCACCTATGTCTCCGGGCCGGACCGGGATGAAATGGTCGGGGCGAATGGATTTGAACCATCGACCTCCTGGTCCCGAACCGTAAGACAAACTCTATAAGTCGTTGCTTTGGCGTCAGTTAGTAAAATTAGGGTCGCGTGGAATTGGCCAACTGGCCAACCAATGTGCTGCGGAGCGTGAACCTCTCGAATTTCGGTTGACCATGGGTCTGCGCAAAATTGCCGGGCAGGTGGCGCGTCATGCACGAACATCATTCGCTGCCCGCCACTTAGGCTGCTGAAGCAGGTCTTACAAATCGAGATGGAACACCCACGAGCCGCCCAGACGAGCGTAAACTGCTTCGACACTTCCGCATGACAAAAGCGTGCCGTCGCGCGCAGCCGGTGATTCACTAGTGGTGTGTCCAGTGCTGCGTCCATCGCCATCTTGTTCAAAGGACCGACCTTCCTGGGCATGGATTCGCTGGGCTGGGTCTTCTTCATTTTTACCCTGCTGCTTTTCGGAATCCCTTACACACGATTTTTTCTCCGTCGCCGAAATATCGCCTCTTGGCCGATCATGAGTGCGCGGGTCAGCAAGGTAGAAATCTTCGACGGCGTCCCGCAAGAGTACGTCCCACGAATGGCCATTCGCCCGGGTATGCCGGTAACCATCCCGTACCACTGCCGCGCGCAATATGCCTACCTCGTTGATGGCACCATCTACCCTGGTTGGTTTGCCCTGCTTGCCAAGAGTCTGACCGAAGCGCAAGGGCTCGCCAAGGGCCTCCAGAATTTGACCATCAAAGTGAAATACGATCCGCGCAAACCTGCCGACTCTGCGCTCGAAGAACCCAGAATTCTCGACAAAAAAGTAGTCCAATCCGGCACAAACCCACTCAATCCTACAGTCTGGTGACGAGAGCGAAGTACAACCGTATCTGCTAAGACGGCTACGTTACAGAGCAATGAGCAACCCTATGAAGACTTTCAACCCAACAGCGGAGCATCCGGCACGCGCGGTCCAAGCGTGGCAAATACTTGTAGGCAGAGCCATCAACCGGCAGACAGTGACTTACAAGGGTCTTTCCAAGCTCATGTACCGAAAGGAAGCCGCTGGCGTGCTGGCGGCAATCCTCGGACACATAGCGTTCTACTGTGAGAATAACAACATCCCGCCCCTCACCGCCCTCGTAGTAGGGATTGGCGACCGCAAAGCCTATTCTGCACTGCCAGTGGAAAGTAAGGCGAATGGAATGCGCGACGCAGCGGACGGAGCCGCGCGGAATGACTCTCTGGTGTAAAACCAGACGCTCATATTCCACTGCCAGACGCTCAATACACACTTCTGCGGATTTTTTCCTTTCTGTTGCACATATTTTTCTGTGCCTGTGTTTTAACTGCGACTTGCGCGGATTTCTCCGTTCGTTGAATATGGCGTTAGGAGAGCATGGCGGTGGACGCCGATAGAACTAGAGGCTCATGTTCCAGAAGCGCAACAAAAATCCGCAAAAATTTGGCGGCAACGCCGGATCGCCTGATAAAAAATTTCATTCCAGGTGTATTCTGAATATAGCAGCCGTGAGACCAAAAAATCTTGGTGGCAACGCGCGATAGGGTGAAACAAAAATTAGCTTCAGCGGTAAAATGAACTTGTAGGACACAGTAATCGTTTTGGGTGGGTGTAGTTGGGGACTGCACTTCTCCCGCCTCCAGCCAGGCAAAAAAATCCAGCAGTAAAAGATGGAACGGCGGAGCTTTGTGCAATGGGGCCTCAGTTGGTACGGCAGGCGAGCCGGGAATTCGCCACAAGGGGGATAGAAAAAATGAGTCTGCATGCTACGCAAGTGGTACGGCAAGCCGAGGAAGACGACCCGTCTGCGCCAGACGCCGACGAGAGAGTGCTTGCTTCCTATCTGGAAGCACTCAACGCGGCGATAGCGGCTGGCGAAATCGTACCACGGTTCCCAGATGGGAATGGACGTTACACCTACGCGATTCGCGCGCCGTTCTACAAAATCGTGATGACTGAAATGGAGAAAGAATTACGCTCCGGCAAATCGAGGGACGAAGTCGCTGCACGTTTCCCCGGCTTCATTGGACCCCTCCGTGATGTCATCGGCGATCTGCGAGCGCAGGGAGTCCTGCCGCCAGGAGTTAAAAGAGCGGCAGCATAGGAAGCCCGACCCATGGCCCATCGCAGACACAACAAGAGACGGAAGCGGCGCGATGGGCTCATTGAGCTTTGCACCGGCAGCATAACCGAACAGCTCGCCGAATTGTATTTCGTCGAAGGCTGGAACCTAACGAGAGTGGCGAAGCAGACAGGGCTATCCATGCACACGGTATGGGATCGCCTGACTGACGCCGGATTCAAGCTACGTCCAACGGGCATCGTGCCCTTCGACCAGGAGAAAACAAATGCTCGGATGGCATATTGGGTCTATCGCCGCGCGGACTTGTGCCCGTGGATAACACTCGCCCAGGCAACGTTCTTGAGAGCGCAGCCGTGCTTTTACTGCGGCGCTGGCCCGAGCAATTCCAGGCGGCGACACGGTCGCCGCCGGTCGCCTGCGCTTGTGGTTTTTTACCAGGGCACGTGGTAAGCCTCTATGTCCGAGGAACGTGCTCCGTGATGTTCTGCATCCCGTCCTGCGGGAGTTGAAGCAGCCGCAGATGGGGTTTCACTCCCTTCGAAGGTTTCGTGAAAGCGTGCTGCAAATGTCCGAAGCTCGTGCGCTCTTGGTGGACTACTGGATGGGCCACGAGAATCGAGAAATGGGCACACGGTATGCGAAGCAACTGGTGGAGAATGTTGAGTGGCGGAAGGAATGGGCTGAAAAGATCGGCCTGGGCTTCAACTTGACGAGCCTAGAACTGGAAGTTGGCAAACCTGGCCAACTTTTGGAGTCAAGACCTCAGCCCGCGAAAGCGGCGTAGTTGCTTGAAGTGATTGGGATTAAATGGTCGGGGCGAATGGATTTGAACCATCGACCTCCTGGTCCCGAACCAGGCGCGCTAGCCAGGCTGCGCTACGCCCCGACCGATAGGCCTGGACGCGTTTCCGCAGCCCAAGCCGGACTCTCAGATTAGCATAGCTTCCCGGCCGCTGCCAGACTGTGGATCTCCAAGCTACGCTGCAGTATAGAAAATCATCACCGGAGGTAGCGTGCCATTCAAGAATACCGCCGGGAGATATCGCCACCCAGCGATGCTCCGAAATTGTAGCTACGAGCTAGAACGATAACCGCAGCGCAAGTTGTAGAATGCGCTGCGTTTCTACAGCGGCCGGGCCGCTTCCGATAGTGGTCGTAGTCACCTGCCCGAACGTGAGGCTATTGATGTTCGTGTCCGGGTTCGCAAATTCAGTGTGATTAAATACGTTGAACGCCTCCACCCGGAACTCCAGCTTCAAGTTTTCTTTAATCTGGGTTGTCTTGGCCAAAGCTAAATCAAGATTGGTCCGGCCGGGCCCACGAAAGAAATTCCGCGACAGGCCGTACCCGGAAGGAACTGCCGCGCTAAAAGCAGTCGGGTCGAAAAAGAAATTCCCAGTAGTGCCCCCCAGCGTCGTCGGAGTCTTCGGATTCAGGATGGTAATGTTGTTGACCCCCGGGACGAACACCGCATTCGAGAGAAATCCATCTCCGGCTCCGGAAGGCCCTGGTAGCGATGGATCAAGTGAGTAACCCGAGCTGATGTTGAGCGGAAAGCCGGTCCGCCAACTAAAAATCGGATACAAACTCCATCCACTCAGCAGCGGCTTCGGTCCGGACTTCCAGGCTTGCTCAAAAGGCAAATCCCATCCGCCGCTGGCCGTTATGCGGTGCTTGATGTCGAAATCCGAGGAACCGCGGAACTGGCCGATATCGTAGGCCGGAACCTGGGAGGTGCGGTTGCGAAACCCCGATGCGTTGTCAATGCTGTGTCCATACGTATAAGCAAGCGTGAAGTAGGTGGTCCCGAAGAACCGGCTCGATCCGACTCGCTTCGTCAATGAGGCTTCGAGACTGTTGTAGTTTGCGAAGCTGACATTTGAAAACTCCGGCTCGCTGGCAAAAGGACAATCAGCAGCACTGAAGAACGCCGCACAATAACCGCTAATCTCGGCATTCGGCTGATTGACGTTTAAGACCCGCGTCGCCGTGGCCGCCCCTAGAATCATCGGATTAATGTCCACGAGCGCGGTGAGCCCTTTCGAACTGCTCCCGACGTAGCTGATCTCAGCCATCAGGTTCTTAGCGAGTTCTCGCTCCAGGCTCAGGTTGTACTGGTAGGTGTAAGGCGTATGCAGATGCGGATCCACGAAATAGACGCCGCCCGAGAGATCGAGGGGAAGAAAACCCGCGGCCACGAAGTCCGTGCTGGGAGTGGGTGGCAGAGATGGAAACGGCGACTGGGCGAAGCCCCCGGAAGTCCACGGCTGACTGAAATATGGCACCGTCGTGGACTGACCCGGACCGACTGCGCTGTAGAAGGGCCCCGTCTCACTATAAAAGGGTGGCGCGCCATTGAACTGCAGGTTGTCTTCGCCCTTCAGGATGTCGTAGAAAATGCCGAAGCCGCCGCGGATGCTCGTCTTGCCATTATTCCCAGGATCCCATGCGAATCCAATCCGAGGCGCAAAATTGTCCTTGTCCGGAAAATTCGCACCGCGTGGCGCGCCCTTGTCCCCTGGGAATACTAGACCCAGCGGCGCGTTGGGAAATCGGGTCGATTGGTCTCCCGGTACAACGGAAAACGTCCTTCCAGCGGTGTCGAGCTTCGGCGTGTTGTACTCGTAACGGAGCCCCAAGCTAAGCGTGAAATTGGTTTTCAACCGCCATTCGTCCTGCACAAATCCGTAGCTCGCCTTGCTCCGAAGGTTGTTGACCGCGTTGGGACCCTCAAAGAGATTGTTGGGAATCCCGAGCAGGAAATCCGCGAAGCTATTGCCCGTGCCGATGCCACCTTGAGAATACGGCCCCAGAAACGAGAAAATGCCGTCTCCATAAAAATCGTAGGTCGTATTGTTCTGATAGAAGGCCAGCCCGGCGCCGAACTTCCATGTGTGGTGGCCCTTCACCCAGGTGATAGTATCCGTGTAGTTGTAAGCGTTGCTGATCTCATACCGCGGTCCTTGCGGGCTCAGACCGACTGTAAGGCCACTGTCGAAACTCAGGATGGGAGGCCCGTTTGGGAGATCGGGCGTGATGCCGAATCCCAGCGAACTCGCGCTGGGAACTGTCGCTGCGGGCTTGTCTCCCAGAAAATTCTTTCGTTGTGCCGTGAATCGAAATTCATTTAAGAGGGCGGTCGAAAAAGTCCGCGAGTAAGCGACATTGCCAAAATAGTTGTTGGTCTGATTCGTCGAAGGGAAGCCGGGGACATTGGCCCCGTTGGTTCCGTAAGGGGCGAGCTGGGGATTTCGAAATCCTCCAAGGGTGAGCGTGAGTCTGTCCTTTTGGCTGATCAGGAAATCCAGTTTCCCGGTGATCTCGTTGTTGTTGTCGGTGCTAGGTGCCGCCGTCGATAGAACTCCTGATGAGGACGTAGGTATAAGGCCCGTGGCTATGTATTTTGCGGCAACCGGATTAATCTTCGTGGGATCAATCATGGCTTGAGCGGCAAGGCTCGCGCTCGATTGAAAGTAAGGGTTGGCCTGAAGAAAGGCAGACACGTTGGGGTCAGGGCATCCGCTTGGGGTCGCGCAAGTAAACGTCGTACCGTTCGCAAGAGTGACTTGCCCGCCATTCGGAACAGCTTGTGAGTAGTCTCCCTGGAGCTCGGCCGGCGTGAACGTGGTCACTGAATTTGAGACCACGGATTGCACAAGACGCTGGCCCTGATACGCCACAAAGAAAAAGAATCGGTCCCTGCCATGCACGACGTGCGGAATGGAAATTGGGCCGCCCAGTGTCCCGCCAAACTGGTTGCGCTTCAGGTCATCCCGTGGGAGAAGGTTGGCGGAGTTATTCTTGTTAAAAAATGCATTCGCATTGAAGTCGCCGTTTCGCAGGAACTCAAACGCGCTTCCATGGATCGAGTTCGTTCCGGATTTCGTCACCACACTGATGACCCCCGCGCCATTGCGGCCGTACTCCGCGGTGTAGTTGCTCGTGAGAATGCGGAATTCGGCGATCGTGTCGGGATTGGGATTCAAGACCACGCCATTGCCCTGGATTTCGTTGTTGATGCCGCCATCGAGAAGGTAGGTGATCGAGTCCGGACGCCCGCCGGCGACGCTGAAGGTCCCCGCGCCCCCGGCATCGGGGTTCTTTTCGGTCACGCCAGGTTGCAGGAGCGCGAGGTCCAGCACGTTCCTGCCATTCAGCGGCAAGTTCACCAGCGGCCGGCTCGTTACAGACTGGCCGAGCGTTGCGTTCACGGTTTCCACGGTTGTCGCTTGTTCCGTTACCTCAACGAGTTCGCTTTGCTGGCCGATTTCCAGTCTGGCTTCGAGACGCAACGATTGGTTGATCTGAAGGCTCTGGTGTTCGAAGACCTGCTTCCGAAACCCTTTTATCTCCACAATCACACGGTAATAGCCGATCGGCAGCGCAAGAACCTGAAAAAAACCATCCTTGTCCGTAATCGTGCTCTGGGATACCTTGGTGGCCTCATTTGTCACTGTAACTTTCGCGCCCAGGATCACCGCCCCACTGGGATCCGTGACGTTCCCCACGATTCGGCCCGTGGCGTCTTGCGCCTCCGTCATTCCTGCAACAATCAAAAAAAAGATTAGCGTGAGAAGCAACGAACGAATTGTCGTCAAATAAATTTTCATTGTGCCACCCCCAAGAAGAAACTCACTTCTGTTTGTAAGTTGTAAGAAAAACTTCTTTACGATCCACTTCCCCCCGGACAAAGGGCACACCAATACACACCTCTGGCAATGCAACTGGCGGCGCCAATGGCACACGCCACCTCCATCTCCGCCTGGAGGATTGCTTTGGTTTACGATATGGGAAGTGCTAGATGCCCAGCTCAGCCGGCCCTGACCGGCTTTCGAACAGAAACAGCACGCTTGGAACCAACTACGTCCCCGGGCAACCAACCCACCACTCGCTTTAGCTACAATTGAGAAACCTTTTAGGACAGTTTGTGTGGGATGTCAAGCTAGGTTATTTCGATTCAATGCTGCTTTTTTTCAAGCACTCCCCGCGCAAGGCTCCGCGTCTTCTTTCAGCCTGATTCCGGTCAAGCCGCTCGGGCAGATGCGACCCAGATCGCGCTGTTACCTCAACTCGATCGGCGCGTAGTAAGAGCGGCGCTTGAGGAGCGCGAGGCAAGCCCTCTGCGCAACACCCGATGGACTCTATCTACCCTAAATGAAGGAGTTTGGCTTCGGTGATCGCGGGAATTCCGCGGATCGGCTCGAGGACGGAAGCCGAAACTTTGCCATCGACGCGAACGAGAGACACGGCGTCGGCTCCGCGCTGAGGTGCGCGGCGGCCGAGGGCAAAGGTGGCGATGTTGACGCCAAGCTTGCCCAGAGTGCTTCCGATCTGGCCGATGACGCCGGGCTCGTCGCGATTTCGCAAGTAAAGAATGGTGCCTTGGAGTTCCGCCTCCAGCGGGATTCCCTCGATTTGCAGCACGCGTGGCGAGCCGTCATGCAAGACCGTTCCTTCGGCCGTAAATCCTTGCGCCGAGCCGGTTTTTTCCGGTAGCGCGGAAACCTCCAGCGTGTTTGGAAAGCCATGCTCCCGCCTGCGCGTTTCTTCTTCCACGGTCAGGCCTCTGGCCGCCGCCACCGCCGGAGCGTTCACCACATTTACTTTCTCATCCAGCACCGCGTTCAGCACTCCCGCCAGTACAGCGCTGCGCAACAGGTGCGTGCCCACTTCGGCCACTTCCCCCGCGTAACGGATGCGAATTCGCGCCGGGCGCACGGCCGCCGCTTGCGAAACCAACGAGCCCAGGCGTTCCGCCAATTCCAGGTACGGCCGCACTCGGCGGTATTGGTCCGCGGAAAGCGCCGGCAAGTTCACTGCGTTGCGGATAATCCCTTCCGCCAAATAATCCTTGATCTGCACTGCCACCTGCGTGCCCACTTCTTCCTGCGCCTCCGTCGTCGAGCCCGCCACGTGCGGCGTGGCAATCACATTCGGCAATCCGACCAGCGGAGAATTCTTAGGCGGCTCTTCCACGAACACGTCGAGGGCTGCACCGGCGAGCTTTCCATTCTTCAGCGCTTCCGCCAGGGCCGCTTCTTCAATCAGCTCGCCGCGCGCCGCGTTGATTAGCCGCGCGCCCGTTTTCATTTTCGCGATGCTGGCGGCATTGATCAAGTTCTGCGTCGCGGGGCTCAGCGCTGTATGCAGCGAAACAAAATCGCTCTCGGCCAGCAGTTGTTCCAATGGCACCAGTTCGACCGAAACTTCGCGCGCGGCGGCTTCGCTGATGTACGGGTCATACCCCAGCACGCGCATATCAAACGCTTCGGCCCGCACCGCGACTTCGCTACCGATGCGCCCGAGGCCGATCAGCCCGAGCGTCTTCCCGCGCACTTCCGTGCCCGCCGCCGAGGATTTTTCCCAGCGCCCTTCATGAATCGCTTTGTCCAGCCGTGGAACTTGCCGCGCCAGCGCCAGCAGCAACGCAAACGTGTGTTCCGCCACGCTGATGGCGTTTCCACCCGGCGTGCTCATCACCAACACGCCGCGCTTCGTGGCGGCTTCCAAGTCGATGTTGTCAACGCCAACGCCCGCGCGTCCCACAGCGCGCAATTTCGGTGCGTGGTCCAGCAAATCGGCGGTAACTTTTGTCGCGCTGCGTACGATCAAGGCATCCGCGTCCGCGATCTCTGCATTCAGCGTTTCTTTCGTGGAGAGCACGACGTTCCACCCCGGCTGCTCCTTCAGCAACTCCACTCCACGCGCGCTGATTTTGTCCGCTACGATGACTTTCATGAGCTCCTTTGGCATTACGGGCGCGTTTTTCGCGCGCACTGCAATCTAACAACGTTAGCGAGCCACTTGTGCACTGTCAATTAGGCGCTGCGGATGCTTTGCCGGGATACGCAACCATTCTTGCCTGCCCGCTTTCCTCGTCTGCTATATTCATTGCAGTGAGGAACTGGCGATGAGTCTTGCCGAAAAGATCCAGAAGGACCTGGTGGACGCCATACGCGCCAAGGATGAGCTGCGCCTCAGCGTCCTGCGCGGGATGAAAACGGCCATTAAAAACAAGGAAGTCGAAAAGATTCGCGCGCTGGATGAGCCGGAGTCCATCCAAATCCTGCAAACGCTGGTCAAGCAGCGCAAGGAATCCATCGAACAGTTCACCAAAGGCAACCGCCCAGAGCTGGCCGCCAAGGAAACCAAGGAACTCGCCATCATCGAGTCGTACCTGCCCGCTGGCGCCAGCGAAGTGGAGATGGATGCCGCCATCGCCAAAGCCATTTCCGAAACTGGCGCGAACTCCGTCAAGCAGATGGGCGCCGTGGTGAAAGCCGCGAAAGCTTCTCTCGAGGGAAAAACGGTTGACGGAAAAGCGTTGAGCGACCGCGTCCGCGATCGCCTTTCAAAACTGGGCTGAGCATTCTCACACTGCTTTCGAATGGCCCTGCCTGAAACCATCGCGATTCGCTTCACCGAAGAAGACGCCGGCTACGTAACCGTGCGCCCCGTCGTGCGGCAGACTTTTCGAATGGCCGAACTTACTGACATGGTTCTCACCGTCACTGGAAAAAATGTGGCTCGCGTGCAGCAAATTTTCCGCGCCGGAACAGTGGTCTACAACGGGTATCGCTATTGGTGGGATAGCTTCTCTTCGGAACCCAGCGAAATCACCGCACTCCTCGCGCCTTATCCCGAGGACGATCCTTCGCTTCCTTTCCGCGCTTCCGGAGTGAGCACCGTGTTCCTCGAAATCGGAGGGGGGGCGCAGCGCTCACTTGTTGAAATCACGCGGGAAGAGGCTTTGGCGAAACGCTGGTTCCAGAAGCGCCGCCCCTGGGAAATCCTGTTACGTGCCGCAGAAAAAACCGCACCGCGTTACGAAAAATACTCCCACGCCCAACGCGCAGACCTGTATCGCCTGAATCTCCCTATCGAAATCGCTCAAGGGCTGCTACTGGAGACACGAGGCGCGGCGCCACGCGCCCTTCAGAAAAAACTTGCGGGAGTGCAACCCCCCTCAGCGCTGCTCTTTTTCACTCCGAGGGCACCATCCCCAAGGGCAGCCTCGCAAGCTTGAAGCGCTTTGAGTTAGTGGGTCGCAGGCTTTAGGACGGCGGTATTCCGCTCGTCGCTGGCAATGATCCGGTACAGCTTTTTCAGCTCGTCCGCTTTGCTCACCGGCACACTCAGCTCTTTCACTTCATACGTTCGCGTGTACTTCAGCGTGTTTCCGTTTACTTCCGTCTTGCTGTGGTAACTCGCAAAACTGTAATCCGCGTTGACCGCCGGCGGCAGATCATCCACCTCGTACCCGGCAGGAATCGTTATTTCAATCGTGTCCGTATCCCGCGAAGGACTCTCGTTTTCGATGGGATATTGACGAGGTTCCTTCCTCTCCAACAAATCGCGTGATTTCGTTCCAAGCACGCGTGGCCGCACTAGCAGCAGATTCCCGGCCGTCTTTCCATACGCCGGGGCGACAAACGACCATTTGTATTCAAAGGGCAGCGAAGTTTGTTTAAGATTTGTGACCGTGGCCCCCGTAACCTGAAACACGCCGAGAGAATTAGCCATCAAGCCCTCGATGGGCTTGATGCGATCCGAGTCCTTATCCACGCTGCGAAGGATCTCCCGCTGATACCACGCGGAGTCCCCTACACGGATCTCGTGAACTTCTCCCCTCAGCGTCCCATGCTCATCCAGTGTCAATTTGGCGGCGCGCGTTATTCCGCTCGCGGAGGTTGCGAGTTGAGGAAGCGCCATCAGCTCTCCTCCGTCCGGCGTAACCAGCATTCCATAATTAGCTTGCAACGCCCCGTGCAACTGTCCGAACGGCGTGAGGTCGTCCGTGGGATCAAAGAAAAGAAGCCGGCCCAACTTGGGGTGCTGGACAACCGCGACCAGAGAACTATCCGAAACTCCGTCGGGGAGCCGGATCGCCAGGATGGCGTGGTTGAATCCGCCGATGTGGGGGGGCGTCTCAGGTGTTACCTCTCCGCGCTCTACATTGATGATCACATAATAGGAATCGATGCCTACTTCTTTTAGCATGGAGCTAAGAAGCGTTGCTTTGTCCTTGCAGTCGCCGAAACGATGCGAGAATACCTCGGTCGCGGGATGCGGTTGCACACCGCCGATCCCGAGCGAAATCGCCACGTAGCGGATGTCCCGCTGAAGAAAATCCGCGAGTGCGCGCATCTTACCGAGCGGTGTTGACACGGAAGACGTGAGGGCCGCCACTTTCTGCTTGATGTCTGGAGAGGCCTCGCGTCGTCCTTGGGTCAGCTCGTTGTACCAGTTTCCCATGTCCGACCATGTCAAAAAGCCACGCTTTACTCCACCGGGCGGCACAAGCGACACAATCATCAGCCCCGCCACGCCTTTCCACGGCGGCATATCAGGCTCCCATTTGATCGCCGGAAGATTCTTCGCTTCCCACACCCATTGGTTGCTTCCGCTGGGAGTCGGCTGAATCTCTGCATGATTCAGCCACACTGCCTTGTACTCCCATCCCGGGGGAAGCTGGAGCGTATATCGCGCTTCGGCAACGGGCACCGTCTGCTGCAGGAACCATTCATTTTGTAGGATGTAGGGCCTAGCATCGCGATCGATTTCAAACCCCACGATATTTCCTGGTTCTGCGGCCGGAATGTCCACAACTTTCGCGCGAAGATCCGTATACAGTTCCCCGCCCTCGACGTCAGCGTATCCTCTTTCCGCCGTATCTTTCTCTTTCACCTCGTAGTCCTTGCCCTGCGCTGGGATGCACCAGGCGTGAAGACTGTTGATCTTGGAATCGGGGGTAAACGCGAATTGCAACTTTCCGAAGCGCCGTCCATCGGGACGTAAAATCTTATATGCCGCGCGTTCGGTTTCCTTGATCCTCCCGTTCGACTGGACATTCAAAATCTCTTCGGAATAGAGCAGGACGGCATCTGTTTTTTCGTCGTGGATGGGGAGCGGCACGTTCACCAGCGCGTGCATCCAAGACGGAGCGTCTCCCGCCTTGGCTGCCGGAGACGAAAGCAAACTCGCAACCACAAATAGGGCGGCCAACGCCGCCGAGCGGTGCGTCCGCGCGCGCCGGCTACTGGCTGGCGGATGTGGTTCCCGGCTGAAGCACGATTTGTTGTTCATCACCCGACCTCACGACCTGAAAGAAATTCCGCAGTACCGTGTACTTATCCGCGGGCACGATAAACAGATCGCTGCGCAACACCCGGTTGAAGTGCACCGTGCCGTTCTTCCCGTCCGATTTGAAAATGTACTCCGCGGCCTTGGCATCCGTGTCCATGTCCTTGGGAGCGCTGCCGACCTGCCACCCCAGAGGCAATTCGATGGTTACGTCATCCATTTTCTTGAACGGAAATTCGAAAACGATGGGAAACTCGCGATGCGCGTGCTCAAACAAATGCTTTTCCGTCGCGCTGAATAATCCCACGGGAAGCAAGGCGCGTTTCCCGGCGGAAGACGCCCAGCCGGGAACTTTCACTTGATAAACGGCGACCAGCGGTTCGCTCGAACTTTTCCAGTCGGGCTGCGATTTGAGCTCCCCCTCGATCGCGGCAGGAACGTACTCGCTCAGCTGATCTTCGAGATATCTCTTGCGCGCGGCATCGTCCTTGTCCCGAAGCTCTAGCCGCCGGGAAAGCCCTTCCAGTCCAGTGAACGTGACGGTGATTTTCCCTTCCAATGAGCCTTCGTCCGTCATCGTCAGTTCCGCCTTCCGCTCGATGCGCGAAGCGGAACTGTCCGGCAGCGCCGTTGTGACCCAACTGCCGCCGTCTTTATCAAGTTTCAGCGCGCCGACGCTCGCTTCCTGCCAGGGGAGCATCGCATACGGCGCAAACGCGGTTCCCGGGTCAAAATACAGTTCCTTGCCGTTCAATTTAACCAGCACAACATTGGAGTTCAATTCGTGGCTGTTCATTCGCGCCGGGCGGAAGAAATACTCATTGCGGCTCGCAGCAATAACTGGATAGGCTTCGAATCCCGCGGCTTTGGCGAGCCCCAGAAATAACCACGTAATTTCGGAACCCCACCCGTACCCATTGCTCCACACGTCAGCGACGTTCTTGGCTTCTTTCAATTTGTCGCGCTTTTGTTCTTGCTCCGTGCGCCGCGGTTCGAAACTCAAGTTACGCACCTGCTGCGAGCGCGCGTAGATCTTTTGCAATTTCACTTCGGGAGGGTCACTTGGCGCAACAATCTGTGAGACCGCCTGTTGCATCGCCTGGCTCTTCCCGATGAATCCCTCCACATGATCGTAGTTTTTCTTTCCAAACTGCTTCCAGTACCTGGTCTCGTCCTTCTCGATGGCACTTTCCTCGCTGTAGACAAAATCCACCCGGAACTTCAATTCGTTCTCCGGAGGCATGTAATCCTCGAGCTGAAACGCCGGAATGTCTTGTGCCGTCATGCGGATGACCTTGTCGGGTTCCTCGGTTGGCACCTGCGCCCCGGCGGGCAGACCCGCGGGCCAACTCCATCTCACCGACAAGCGCTCGTACGGCTTAAGCGTGAACTTGGCTCTCTTGGTGAACAGCTCTTCACTCAGAACCCATAGCGAGGAGTACACCCATCCGTCTTCAAAATCGTAATTAAAGTGATACTCGATAATGCTCCCGACCTGCACGTCCGTCAGCGTGAACGTCTTTGCGAGGTAGGTGTTTCCTTTGGTCTTTTCAATCGTCTTCTCGTAGACCTTGCCATCAAAATTCACGATCGTTCCGTCCGGCCGGATCGTGCGCGCCCGGATGTTGCTGATCGCCGTCGTCCGGTGCAGGTAGGGAATCTCCACGTTGGCGTACTTCCGGCCTTCTTCCGTAAGGATCTTTATCCTCGCGTAGTTATATTCGGTGTTCGCCGTGCCTGAATCCTTCCGGTCCACTTCGCGATACAGAAAGATCGCCGGAGCCCCCGGTGCCTTCGGCTCACTCGTCATCTTCAGCTCATCCGGCGTAATCGGTAGCCAGTCGTCGCCACTCACCAGCGGCGTCCGCCGCGCCACGGCGGCGATCAACAGGAGAACGACGAACAAAAACACCCGACGAAAATTCACGGCGTGCCTCCGAGTTGAATTTGAAAGGAATGCGCTATGTCCAGAATTCACAGCCAGATGGCAGGGATGTGCCGCCCGGAGCGGGCCTCGCCCTGGGGTCACCAGTGCATTTGCCCGCTGCGCAGCCATCAACGAAATAGAGGGATCCCAAGCCATGGGCTGTATTGCCGACCTGAATACCGTATAGCGCCGGACATTACAAGGATGCCTCGTCTATGTCAAGAGAACCTCTGCCGCGCCTCTTCCCGCCCCGCGACGCCTTTCGATCTGCAATGCGGGCATCGGTCCCAAACAAAATAAAGCAGCCCCGGGACCTCAATTCCCGCCCGCTGTTTCCCCGGGCTGCAGGACAATTTGCTCCTCATCTCCAGTCCTCACCCCTTGATAGAAGCTGCGCAGCACTTGGTATTGTTCCTGTCCCAAGGTCATCAGCTCCGACCGGAGAGTGCGCTGCAAATGCAGCTTGTCCTTCTCACGCTCTACTTTCATGCCATAAAACGCAAGATTGGCGTCGTTGGTTCTAGGTTGAGGCAAACTGTCCACCTTCCAATCGGGGGGCAGTTCAATCCAGATGTCGTCGACTTTCTGGTACTTAAAGGAAAAATAAAGCGGGTGCACGCGTGTAGCGCTCTCGCAAGCGTGCTTTTCTGCCGCGCTGAACAACGCTGCCGGTAAGAGTACCCGTCGGCCCGCTCCCGAAATCCAATTGGGCACCTTCACGTTAAAATCGGCGATCAGCGTTGGCGCGGTACTCGTCCAATCCGGTTTGTTGACGAGTTCGACTTCAGCTCCGGTAGGAATGGATTCTTTGACGTCATCTTCAAGGAACTTTTTGCGATGGACCTCGTCTTGGGCCCGTTCATCGTATCGTCGTAAAGCCGCCTCGAGTCCGGTATAGGTAATGGAAAGCTTGCCTCCGAGGGAGCCATCGGCATCCAGTTTCAAGTCGGCCTTGCGCTCAATCTGCGAAGCAAGACTCTCCGGGGTCGTTGTGGTCACCCATTTGCCGCCATCCTTATCCACCCGGAGGGCCTTGCTACCAATTTCCCCGGCCGGCAGAAGTCCAAACGGAGTGAATGCTGCGCCCGGATCCAGGTACACTTCCATTCCGTTCAGCATGACGAGAACCGCATTCGTATTGAGATCGGAGGCGCGCCTCAGTTTGGGGTTAAAGACTCCACCGTCCCTCATGGCAATCATCACTACGTAGGCGTCTAATCCCGCTGCGCGCGCCAGCGCCACAAAAGTCCAGTTAATTTCCGCCCAATTTCCCTGCCCTCGCTTCCACACATCGTCGGCGTTCTTGTTCTCTTTTTCTTTCTCTCGTTTCTGCTCTTGCTCCGTCTTCTCGGCCCCGTACGACGTGTTGCGGATCTGCTGCACCCGCGCGTAGATCTTCTGAAGTTTCTCTCCTGGCGAATCCGTAGCCGAAACAATCCGTGCCGCCGCCTCATCGATAGCCTTGTGTTTTCCTATAAATCCCTCAACCGCCAGGTTCACCCGCATGGCCCGGTTCTTCCAGAATTTTTCGGGATCTGTCTCGGGGTCTGCTTCTCCATAAATGAAATCGACCTTGAACTTCAGCGAGTCCGGAGGAGGCATATCATCCTCGATTTGAAAGGCGGGAATATTCTGCGATTCCAGACGAATCGTGTCTCCCTGTAGGGTTGGAAGCGTGCTCCCCTCTGGAAGCCCGTTGGGCCACGTTCTTTGCAGAATCATGAATGGATATCGTTTCAGGGAGAACCTGGCGCGCTCGGTATAAAGTTCCTGGCTTAGCATCCAATGCGAGTTGAAGACAACGCCTTCACGGAACTCCACTGCGTATTGAAATTCAATGATGCTTCCCGGCTGCACGTCGGATAGCGTGAAGGTCTTGGCAAGATATTTGAACCCACGCGCCTTGACGATCTCTTTCTCATAAACGGTCCCGCCGAAATCCACAATCGTCCCGTCAGGGTGTATGGTCCGCGCTTTGATGTCGTGGATTTTTTCCTGTTTATCAACGAAAGGGAGTTCCACGTCGGCGTATTTCCGCCCTTCCTCGGTGAAGATTTTCTCACGGACGTAATTGTATTCGTGAGGTTTTTGCGTGCTATCGTCGCGGTCCACCTGCCGATAGAGGATGATCGCCGGTGCCCCGGGCGCCTTCGGCTCGGAAGTCATCTTCAATTCCTCCTCAACGATCGGCAGCCATCCGGCGGCTGGGGCCGGAGTCTGTGCGCTGCACGGCGACACCGCAGTCAAAAAGATCGCAAGTTCCACCCAGTGGCAATACCTCACGTCTGTCCTCCAACCCTTGAACGAATTCGACACCCTGCCGGACTGATGCCGCACGGAAGCGCCACCTCACCCCTGACCGCAAAGGGAGGGTGCTAGCGCGTTGACAATATTACCCGCTGAGCAACAGTTAGCGCCGGACACTACAAGCGTTGCCCCTCGCTGTCAAGGGAGCCAAACCGATCCGCCCTCATTCTCAACAGGATTCTCTTCCCCGCCCCGCCCACCTGCGGCATAATCCCCCCGCACACGGCTATATCCACAATTCACTTGCAGAACAAGGGAGGCATCGGTGAGCGAACAATCGGGAGCTCGCGGACGGGCTTGGAGTTCCACGGCGCCCCCGGGTGAATTTCGCACCTACGTGCCGGCCGAAGAAACCCTCAAGGAATTCACCATTCGCGCGGTGATCCTTGGCGCGCTCTTCGGACTGCTCTTTGGCGCCGTGACCGTCTACGTCGGCCTCCGCGCCGGTCTCACCGTCTCCGCCTCCATCCCCATCTCCGTTCTGTCCATCAGCATCCTGCGCGCCTTCGGCCGCTCCACCATTCTCGAAAACAACATCGTGCAGACCACCGGCTCGGCAGGCGAATCGCTCGCCGCCGGCGTCATGTTCACGCTGCCCGCGTTGATCTTCCTCGGCTTTGGTTCGGAGTTCACCTTTTGGCGCATCTTCCCGCTAGCGCTTCTCGGCGGATGGCTCGGCGTTTTATTCATGGTCCCGCTGCGCCGCCAGCTCATCGTCAAAGAGCACGGCAATCTCACCTTCCCCGAAGGCACCGCCTGCGCTGACGTCCTCGTCGCCGGTGAACGCGGCGGTTCTTTCGCAGGCCGCGTCTTCTGGGGACTCGGCCTCGGCGGCCTTTACACTTTTCTCATGAACACGGTCCAGGCCTGGACCTCGCAACCCGAATCCCGCCCCAGCTGGTTCCCCGGCGCATCCTTCCGCGCCGCCATCACCTCGGAATATCTGGGCGTCGGCTACATCATCGGCTCGCGAGTTGCAGGCATTCTCTTCGCCGGCGGCATCATCTCTTGGCTGGTGATCATGCCCGCCATCAAGTTCTACGGCCAGCTCGCCGGCAACACGCCCATCTATCCATCTACGATTCCCATTCCCTTGATGACGCCGGACCAGATCTGGGGTTCTTACATCCGGCCGATGGGGGCAGGCGCTGTCGCTGCCGCCGGGTTGATCACTCTGCTTCGCACTCTGCCGACAATCATCTCCGCCCTTCGCGCAGGCCTGAAGGACGTCCGCGCCGAGGGCGCGGGCCAGTCCACCGCCTCCAGCCGAATCGACCGCGACGTGCCCATGCGCTGGGTCATCGTCGGCTCCATCGTCATCATCGCCATGATGTGGGTCCTGCTCACCTTCCATCCCATGAAGGGCGCGGCCACCGCTTGGTATCAAAACCTTTTTGCCGGCGTGTTTGTGGTCATCTTCGGATTTCTCTTCGTCACCGTCGCGGGACGCATCAGCGGGCTTCTCGGCAATTCCTCAAACCCCATCAGCGGCATGAGCATCGCTACATTGATGGCCACGTGCGCAATCTTTTTCGTGGCTGGCTGGACCGCGCCGAACTATCAAGTGCTCGCGCTGATGATCGGTGGAGTAGTCTGTATCGCCGCGGCCATCGCTGGCGCCACCTCCCAAGACCTCAAGACCGGCTACCTGGTTGGCTCCACCCCGTTCTGGCAGCAGATGGGTCTTTTGATCGGTGTAACCGTTTCGACTCTAGCCATCGGCACAACGCTCAACTTGATGAACACCGGACTGGAGAAGTATCTGCCCACGCAGATCCCCGTCAACATCCAGTCTTTGCCGCCCGGCGTGAAGGTCGAACGTGACAACTTCACCTACCACGGAAAAACCTACACGCTCATCAATTCCCTGGGAGCCCACGAGGTTCCCGACGGCGAATACTTGTACGACCAAAACACCAACCAAATCGAGTATCAGTGGGCACAAGGCATCGGCAGTGACAAAGCGCCGGCTCCACAAGCGCGTCTGATGGCCACAGTGATCAGCGGCATTCTGAATCAGCGCCTGCCCTGGCGTTTGGTGCTCATGGGCGTGGCATTGGTGATCGCCGTCGAAATTCTAGGCGTCCGCTCGCTGGCCTTCGCCACGGGGTCGTATCTTCCCTTGGGCACCACGGCCGCCATGTTTGCCGGTGGCCTCGTCCGCATGCTCGTCGAAGCCACGACGAAGAAAAAAGACGAAAGCGAAGCCAGCCCCGGCGCTCTCTATTCCAGCGGACTGATCGCCGCAGGCGGCGTCTTCGGCCTGCTCGGCATCATCATCAATCTTTTCCAAGATCCGGAAATCTCCACGCACACGCCGCACTGGCTTACCATACTGTTACGGCTTCCTTGGCGCGCTGACCTCTTCATCCACCCGCCTGCCTGGTTCACTCGGGTTCTCATTCATTTGCCCTATGGAAGCTCAATTTACGCTTTCGGCACCCGGCTTTCCACCAGCAACCTCTTCGGCATTTTCATGTTCGCCCTTCTCGCGGGTTCCCTGTTCTACTTCGCCCGCAAGAAACTGGACTAGGTAATCAAGGAGGTAGACAGGCTGTCCACTGCGGCGCGGCTCGCGCAATGGGTACGATAACGGTGCTTTGACGGATTTGGCTCTCCGCCGTACACTGCAAAGATGGGCTCAAGGCCGGGCATCCGGAACTATCGGGTCAGTTTCAATTTCTACATCACCCCGGGTGTCCAATGGCTCGTGATCGCGACCTTCGCGGTCTTTTTTCTTCAGGTGCTCATTCGAGTCTTCGCGGGACCTTTCGTCCACCAAAAAATGCTCTTGTGGTTCGGCCTCGTGCCGGCCGGCGTTTTTCCTGGGCTTCGCATTTGGCAGCCGTTCACCTACATTTTTCTCCATGACCCCAACGATTTCCTGCACGTCCTCTTCAACATGTTCTTCCTTTGGATGTTCGGCCGCGAGCTAGAATTGGTGTGGGGCAAGGCGCGATTCATCCGTTATTACTTTCTCACCGGAGTTGGGGCAGGCCTCATCGAAGTCCTGGTCAAGACCATACCAACTTTTTTTGGCCACCCACCCTCGGACGTGCCGACGATCGGCGCGTCCGGCGCGATCTTCGGCATTTTTGCGGCTTGCGCGATTTTGTTCCCCGATCGGCAGGTGAGTGTTATGTTTCTGCCGATTCGCATGTCCATGCGTTCGTTCGTGCTTTTGTTGGCAGGACTGGAGTTTTTTCTTCCCTTGCTTCTCGGTTCTGCTGGCGACAATGTCAGCCACATCTGTCACCTCGGCGGCATGCTCGTCGGCTGGGTGTACCTGCGTCGCGGATCGTTTCTCTATGGCGTCCGCAACACTGTCACGGACTGGCAGCACAAACGCAATCGCAAACGCTTCGAGGTCTACATCAACAAGCACAAAAAAGAGCCTCCTTCGCGCCCAGACAATTGGGTCAACTAAACCACCCATCTGTGCTGGGCACGAACAAGCCGTCTGTTTCCCGCTTGACACACCTATATGCATTTGGTATACTTTCAGCTGTAGATAACTCTGTGTCGAGTGCGGGAGCCCTGCTCCCGCTTTTGCGTTTCAGGCCCACGCTTACCGTCAGCGGATCCGACTACAGACAATCAGTGCGAGCAAAACCATTGCTCCCCGAGATTATGTAAACCTCTAACTCCTTTAGAAGCAACACTTCCAGGAAGCTTCATAAGTGTTCATTCCAAAGGATTTACGGGAAACCCAACTCCTTAGAATCAACACTTACAAAAAACCGGGGGAGGGCCCCCCGGTCGCGCAAGCCTCTTCTTGCATGGGTTCTGAACCCGACGACTCTTACTTCGTTCCGCCAATCACGTGGAATTTCATGAAGTTCGTCGTCCCGCGAATCCCCATCGGCGTGCCCGCCACGATCCCGATGACGTCGCCTTGGCGCACCAGCCGCTCCTGGAGCAGCCGTTTCTCCGCTACGGGTGCCAGCCCGTCGACTTTTTGGACATCCTGAATGCTCCTTGGATAGACGCCCCAGATCAGCGCCATGCGCCGCCGCGTCTCCGCCACTGGCGAAAACGCCACGATGGGCACCAGTGGCCGGTAGCGCGAAACCAGCCGCGCCGTAAATCCGCTGTGTGTGAACACGGCAATCACTTTCATGTGCAGTTCGCGTGAAGCGTGGCACACCAGCTCCGCTACCGTCTCCGCCACTTTCAACTGCTCTTCGGTGGCAGGCCGCGGAAATTCATGGATGCTGGCTTCTGCTTCTTCGATGATCCGCGCCATCATCTCCACGGCCTCGATCGGATATTTCCCGCTGGCCGTCTCCGCGGAAAGCATCACCGCGTCTGAGCCGTCGAAAATCGCGTTGGCCACGTCCGAGGCTTCCGCGCGCGTCGGCCGCGGATTCTCCGTCATGGACTCGAGCATCTGGGTCGCCGTAATCACCGGCCTGCGAAACTCGCGCGCCTTCGAAATGATCGTTTTCTGGACGACCGGCACACGCTCCGGATTCATTTCCACGCCCAGGTCGCCGCGCGCCACCATCACGCCGTCGGCCGCCCGCAAGATCGCATCCAGATTCTCAATGGCTTCCGGCTTCTCCAGCTTGGCGATCACTGGCGTTTCTTTTCCTGCGCGGCGAATCAACTGTTTCGCGAGCAGCACATCTTCGGGACGCCGCACGAAACTCACGGCGATGTAATCGGCTCCATGTTTCATCGCAAAGGCCAGGTCGGCGCGGTCTTTCGGCGTCAGCGCGGGCACGCGCAGCTTCACTCCGGGAAGGTTGATTCCTTTGTGCTCCCCGAGCGCACCACCGTTCACGACCTCGCAAATCACCTGCGAATCGCGCACCTGTTCGACGCGCAATTCAATCAAACCGTCTGAAAGCAGGATGCGGTCGCCGCGATGAACCTCTCTCGGCAGTGGCGTAAACACGGTATTCACGCGCGTCGAATCGCCCAGCACCTTGGCCGTCGTAATGATGAAGCGTTGTCCAGCCCGCAGCAACACCGGCCCGCCGCCCGCCAATGCTCCCGTGCGGATCTTCGGCCCTTGCAGGTCGGCCAGAATCGCGATCGGCTTTTCGTGCTCGATGGCTGCCGCGCGCAGCGTGGAAATGTTCTTGGCGTGCTCTTCGTGCGTGCCGTGCGAAAAGTTGAGCCGCGCCACGTCCATTCCCGCGGAAAAGAGGCGATCGATCATCCGCGGCGAACGGCTTGCCGGCCCAATGGTGCAGACAATTTTGGAATGGCGAAAACTCATGCTCTTGTTGTGGGCTACGATTTCCAGTCTGTAAGTATTGTTTGCCGGATGGATGCGAAAAACGACGGCCTTTTTTCAATCCTCACGATTTGGTTCTTCGCTTAGCTATCTCATGACCGCGAATTCGGCGGTGATGCGCGCCAGCACATCCACTCCCTTGGCAAAGGCTGTCAGTGGAATTCGTTCATCATCTCCATGCATCCGCCGGAAATCCTCAGCCGGCAGCGGGAACGGCATCAATCCGTAAGCCTGCACGTTGTGGAGCCGCAGCTGCGCGGAGTCCGTCGCTCCGGTGGACTGAAACGGAATCACCGGGGCATCGCCGTATTCCTTCCCAGCGACTCTTGTGATTGTGGCATAAAAATCGGACTCCAGCGAAGAGGGCGGCGCTGCCAGCCCGGCGTCCGGCTGGACTTCAAAACGGATTTGTGGATCGTTTACCAGTTTCGTGAGGTCCGCCAGCAAAACGGTAATGGTGTCCCCTGGCAAGAGCCGGATGTTCAGGATCGCGCGTGCTTCTGCAGGAATCACGTTCGCCCGCACGCCCGCCGTCAGCATCGTCGGCGCGATGGAATCCCGCAGCATCGAATTCCACAGCGGGCTCATGTCGGAAATCACTTTCTGCGCGTGTTCGCCGCGGTCCGCAGTATCCAGCGAACGCATCCACTTTGCGACTTCATCATCTTCGACGGCAGCGAGCTGTTCAAAATACCGCCGCACAATTGTGGTGAATCGCACCGGCGCGGAATAGTTTCCAATTTTTTCGATTGCGGCAGCCAGGTGCACCACCGCATTGTCCTTGGTCGGTTGCGAAGCATGGCCGGACGTGCCGCGCGCGATGACAGCAACGTTTACCGGCACTTTTTCGCTGGCCTGCACCGCGACGTACTGCACCTTGCCGTTCTTGAGCACCACTTCGCCGCCTTCGTTCAGCGCGAATCCCGCCGCAAACTTGTCCCAATATTTGGCGATCAGAATCTTGATGCTCGCGTCTCCGCCCTGTTCTTCGTCGGCCGTGGCCAGGAAAATCACGTCGCGGTTCAGATGCAGAGTGGAGCGCTTCAAGGCAATGAACGCCGCCAGATTCGCCGCCAGCATTCCTTTATCGTCAATCGCGCCTCGGCCGTACAGATAGCCATCCCTGATCACCGCGCCGAATGGATCTACCGTCCACTTGGACTTGTCCACACCAACCACGTCCATGTGCGCCACGAGGAGCAGTGCCCGCGCGGGATCCGCCATCGCCGTGCTGCGCAACCGCGCCACCAGGGCGGTCCGCCCGGGTGCTACTTCCAAAAGCTCCGGCGTGATCCCGTCTTTCTCCAGCACACCGGCAATGTATTTCGCGGTGGCTTGCTCGTTTCCCGGCGGATTCGTGGTATCGATGCGCACCAAATCCGCCAGCCAGCCCTGCGCCTCGCGGGCCACGGCGGACGTATCTCCAATCAGCGACGGATTCCCCGGGATTCCCGGTCCCGTCGCGGGCGACACTTGCGCCCCAATCGGCAGACCTGTCGCCAATGTCAATGCGGCGGCTCCTGCCAGCACCTGCATCTTGTGTTTCCAGTTCACGAAGCCATCCTCCTCAGAAAATGGGCCATCTCATAGCCGTCTCAGCAAACGTTTTGCGTCGATTGTGCTTCATACTAACATGCAGGTATGGGGGCGTGGCCGCGGCTTTGCCTGCACGTTGCCAAGTTTCAACCACCGCGCGGGTGCGGTGACGCAGGCTGAGTGTTTTCGGGCTTGATTTAGAATATTCTGAAGGCGAATCGAGGGGTTCACAATGAAGGCCATTTTCTCCGTAGTTTTACTCACAGTTCTGGCAACGGCGCTGGCATTGCCGCTGGCCGATCACTCTGTTTACGCCCAGGCTCCCACGGGCCCGCAGGGTGGCGCGCCTCCGCCTTCGCAACAGCAGCAAAATCCGGCTTCGCCCCCAACGCCCACGCCGGCCCAGCAACCCCCACAGGCCGGCGTCACGATCGCCGTTGAAGTTCCCATTGTCACCCTGGACGTCGTGGCCACCACGCAGCATGGGGATATTCTCACCGGCCTCAAGAAAGAGAATTTTCGTGTCACCGACGATGGCGTGCCGCAGACCATCACCAATTTCGCTCCCACGGAAGCTCCTATCACTACAGTTATGCTGATCGAATTCAGCAGCCGTGGCTTCTACAACTTTTTTTCCTCCTACTCCCGTTACTGGGCGGACGCCTTTCTCCCCCAACTTCAGCAAAAGGACTGGGTGGCCCTCGAAACGTTCGACATGAATACCCACCTCGAGACGGACTTCACGCAAAACAAGGACGAAGTCCGCAACGCCATCTATCATCTCTATTTCCCTGGCTTCAGCGAATCCAATGTCTTCGACGCGATTCTCGAAACCACTGATCGCCTGAAGGATGTGAACGGCAAGAAATCCATCCTCGTCCTAGCTAGCGGCGTGGACACGTTCTCCAAACACACCCTCGACCAGACCATGAAGCAGCTCCGCGGCAGCGACGTCACGATTTTCTGCATCGGCCTCGGTAAGATCTACACCAATTTTCTTGAGACACATGGTTCTCTCGGGTCACACATGAGCTACCTGCAGGCCGAAAATCAGCTCAAGACTTTCGCGTCAGAGACCGGTGGCTTTGCCTGGTTTCCGCAATTCGATGGAGAAATTCCAGGCATTATGCAGAGCGTCGCCGCATTCCTGCGCCACCAGTACAGCCTCTCCTATTCGCCGACCAACGGCGCGAAAGACGGCAAATTTCATAAGATCAAAGTCGAGTTGGTCGCTCCCGACGGCGGCCCTCTGTCGATCCCCGATAAAAAAGGCAAGAACCAGAAACTCCAGGTGTACGCCCGCGAGGGCTACCAGGCCCCCAAGGGCGGGGTCGGCGACTGAAAAATCCGAAAATTGGAAAATGAAAATTGAAAAATAGAAAGACCTTGCCTTCAGTGCGGTTTGCGAATTTCTAGTTTCAATTTTCTAATTTCTGTTTTCGAATTCAGTAGCCGCGCGCGAAATCGACTCGATTGAACAACTCGCGTCCGTCAAACCATCTCTCGAGCAAATCCATTAGCAGCGCGGTCTCGCGTTCCCACAATCTGTCGCTGACCGCGCTCGTGTGCGGAGTGAGCATTAGATTCGGCGTTCGCCACAACGGGCTTTCCGCCGGCAGCGGCTCTGTCTGCACCACATCGAGCGCCGCGCCGCCCAGCGATCCGAGTTCCAGCGCGTGGATCAAAGCTGCTTCGTCAAGCAAAGAACCGCGGCCCACATTGATGAGCCGCGCTCCGCGTTTCATTCTTGCAATTTGTGTTGCGCCGATCAGATGCTTCGTTTCCGCAGTTTCCGGCGCCGCAATCAACACGTAGTCCGCGTCCGGCAATGCCTCTTGCAATTGCGCCGCCGCGAACATCTTTTCTGCTTGCGTTCGGTCGCCTTGGCCGGAGCGCGTCACGCCCCACACGCGCATGTCCAGGGCCTTCGCGCGTTTGGCCACTTCCCTGCCGATGGAGCCGTACCCGACGATGAGCAGGACCTTTCCGTTCAGCTCCGTCAGGTGTTGTGGCTTGTCCCACAACTCTTGCTGCGACCATCGCGCGCGATCTTGCTGCCGGACGGAATCAGGAAAATTTCGCGCCAAGGCCAGCAGCAACCCGATGACGTGCTCCGCCATCGGCACGGAAAAAATGCCGCTCGGATTCGTCACCAGAATCCCCGAATCCCTCAGCTCCGGATACATCAATTGCGCCACGCCCGCGGCCGTAGAATGAATCCACTTCAGCTTCTTCCCGTCCTTCAATTGCTCCGCGCGCAGCGAATAGCCCACGAAAATATCCGTATCCGGCAGTTCTTCCGGCAACCGGTCGTAGTTGGGCAAATGCACAACGCGCATCTCCGGCCACCGCTTCCGGATGGCCTCCGCCAATATTGGTTTCGGCCGCCACTCCGTAAACGGATGCCACACGCAAATCACAAGTTTTGTTTCTGCAGGTTTGGTGCGATTCATGGAATGATTACGAGCTGACGCGCAAATCCGTGCCCGTCATGTCCGCGGGCCACGGCTGTCCCAGCACGCTCAGCATCGTTGGCGCGATGTCCCGCAGCGAGCCTCCGGGTTTTAAACGCAACTTGTCGTCATCGCTCACCAAAATAAACGGCACGGGGTTCGTCGTGTGATACGTGTGCGGGCCGCCGGTCACCGGGTCAATCATGGTCTCGGCGTTGCCATGGTCGGCGGTGATAATCCACGCTCCGCCGCGTGGCTTCAACGACTGATAGATTCGCGCGAGTCCCGCGTCCACCGCTTCCACGGCTTTGATCGCTGCTTCCAATTTTCCGGAATGTCCGACCATGTCCGCGTTGGCATAATTCATGATGATGGCGTCGAACTCACCTTTCTCGATGGCTTTCACCACCGTGTCCGTAATTCCCGCGGCGGACATTTCCGGCTTCAAGTCGTAGGTCGCGACTTTCGGAGACGGCACTAGAATTCGCTCTTCTCCGGCGAATGGTTTTTCCACGCCGCCGTTGAAAAAATAGGTCACGTGCGCGTACTTCTCCGTCTCCGCGGTGCGCAAATTTTTGTACTGCAGATCAGCAAACACTTGCGCGAGGATATGTTCGAGCTTCTCCGGCGCAATCACAAACTTCAGCCACGGCCACTTCCTTTCGTACTGCGTCATTCCTACGAAAAACAGGTTCTTCGGCCGTTTCGCGTCCACGAATTTATCGAAATCCGGCGCAGCCAACGAGTAGGTCATCTGCCGCGCGCGGTCCGCGCGAAAATTGAAAAAGATCACCGCATCATCATCGCGAATCAGTCCCACGGGCTTACCGGAAGCTCCGTCGCCCTTGGTAATCACAATCGGTTTGATAAATTCATCCGTCACGTCCGCTTCGTAACTGCGTTGCAGCGCGGTGGTCGGATCTTCCGTTCGCGTTTCCGCTACTCCATGAACCATCGCGTTGTAAGCGAGCTCGATACGCTCCCAACGGTTGTCGCGGTCCATCGCGTAGTAGCGCCCTACAAGCGTGGCGATCTGGCCCACGTGCAGCTCGCGCATTTTCCGCTGCAACTGCCGCACGTAATCGCGTCCGCTGTTCGGCGGGGTATCGCGCCCATCCATGAAACAGTGCACGAAGACGTTTTCCACTTTTTGCTGCTTGGCCATTTCCAGCAGCGCGAACAAATGCTGGATGTGTGAGTGCACGCCGCCATCGCTGAGCAGCCCGATAAAATGCAACTGCCGGGTGCGCCCGCGCTCCATCGCCTGCTGAAAGAGCGGCACGTTCTGCAATTGCTTGTTCGCGATCAGCAGGTCGATTCGAGTGATGTCCATGTGGACGATCCGGCCCGCTCCCATGTTCATGTGCCCCACTTCGCTGTTTCCCATTTGCCCTTCGGGCAATCCTACAAACGGTCCCGACGTATGGATGAGCATGTTGGGAAATTTCTTCATCAGCTCGTCATACGCCGGCTTCCGCGCCAGCGCGATCGCGTTTCCCTTCGTCTCTGCGCGGTAGCCCCATCCGTCCAGCACGGTCAGTACAATGGGCTTTGGTCGTTTGCTCATCTGGTTCTTGTAGGACAGGCACTCCTGCCTGTCCGCTTTTTTCCCTTTCCCGGGGCTTTCGCTCTAATGGGTAACTCTTCGAACAGGACAGGCAGGAATGCCTGTCCTACTATCTCGCTGCGAACTCGCGCAATGCTGTTAGCAAGCGCTCCACTTCCTCGGCGGTGTTGTAATGGACCAAGCCGACGCGCAGGACGCCGCCTTTTTGTTCGACGCCGAGGCGCTCGGACAAGTTCAACGCGTAGAAGTTTCCGTCCCACGTGAAGATTCCGCGCTCTCCGAGGAATGTCGCAATTTTGGTCGGATTATGGTCGCCGAGCCGGAACGACAGTGTCGAACAGCGCTCGTCAAATCTTTTTGAATCGGTGATGCCGAAAATACGAATCTCTGGAATCGATTGCAGGCCGTCGATCAATCGAGTGAACAATCCAGTTTCATATTTGTGGGTCGCGCGATAAGCCGCTTGCAACGCTTCGCGACGAGTCTTCACAGTTGCATCGCAATGACGGCCAAGTTCGGCGATGTAGTCCACGGCCGCGCCAATTCCGGCGATCAATTCCTGGACTTGCGTTCCAGTTTCCCAGCATTCGGGAGAAACATCCGTGGCCGGCCTCACCTTGTACGGCTTGAAGCGTTCCAGGTGTTCTTTCTTTCCGTGTAGCGTTCCCATGTGGGGGCCAAAGAATTTATACGGTGAACACACCAGAAAATCGCAATCCAGCGCTTTCACGTCGATCAGTCTGTGTGGCGCGTAGTGCACAGCATCCACAAACATCACTGCGCCGGCAGCGTGCGCCATCTTTGTGATTTCCGCGATTGGATTGATTGTGCCAACCATGTTCGAAGCGTAGCCGACGGCGACCAGCTTCGTCTTGGCGGTGATCTTTCTATTTAGATCGTCGAGATCCAACGTGCAATCGGTCTCTCGAATATCGACTTGCCGGATCACCACGCCTTTTTCTTCGAGTGCCCGCCACGGCGCGACGTTGGCGTCGTGGTCCAGCGTGGTCACTACGATTTCGTCGCCGGCGTTCAGTTCGCGTCCGATGGCACGCGCAAGCGCAAAGGTGATGGTGGTCATGTTCTGGCCGAAGACCACCTCGTTCGAATCGCAATTGAAAAAGTCCGCCATCGCTGCGCGCGCCGACGCAATCGTTTCGTTAGTTCGCTGGCTGGTAAGAAACGCGCCGTACGTATTCGCATTGGCGCCCAAAAAATAATACTGCACCGCGTCCATCACTTGCTTCGGCACTTGCGTGCCCGCTGGGCCATCCAGAAAGGCGGAGCCGTGGTGGTTGTACTGCAAACTCAGCGAAGGAAATTGTTCCCTCACCCAAGCAATGTCGAATGATTCTGCCTCGGCGCTATGCATCACAGGTGTACTCATACGCTCTTTCCCGACTGCGAAGGATGGTGATCTCAAGTCCGCTAGTTTCTCACACGTAAGGCTCGCGTTGTAGGGGTACGCAGCATCCAAATTGGGACCACATTTTCCGATGGTGGTCTGCCGGCCTCGAATTCGCGCCGGTTTGTACGTGATAGGATACTTGCGGTTGTTCCTCACACATGCCGCTTTGGCGCCGGCTATAAATCAAATGAGCGGCCACGAACCGGCCGGCTTCGCGCCACGCTTTTCCATGAGGTGCATTGTGCCCGAAGCTATCCCGCCGACCGAGCGCACGCGCGTGGTGCGCGAATCGCATCGCGGCGCGTACGATCGCGAAACGATTGACAAAATTCTCGACGAGGGATTTGTCTGCCACGTCGGTTTCTCCGTCAACGACCAGCCCTACGTGATCCCCACGCTGTTTGCGCGCATCGGCGACGCCATCTATTTTCACGGCTCCGCAGCCAGCCGCATGTTGCGCAATGTGAGCGAAGGAATTTCCGTTTGCATTACGGTGACGCTTACGGATGGCTTCGTGCTGGCACGTTCCGTGTTCAATCACTCGATGAATTACCGCTCCGTTGTTGCACTTGGCAACGCCACGCTTGTAAATGCCCCGGACGAGAAACTCGAAGCACTGCGCCTGTTCACGGAGAAGATTCTCCCCGGCCGCTGGAAGGACGCGCGCCAGCCCAACGAAAAGGAATTAAAGGCCACTAGCATCCTGCGGCTGCCGCTGACCGAAGTTTCGGCAAAGATACGCGTGGGCCCGCCAGAGGATGACACTCCCGACTATGCTCTGCCGATCTGGGCCGGCGTGATTCCTATTCACTTCGCGCCAGGCGCGCCGATCCGCGACGAGAAGTGCGATCCGGCGATTCCCACGCCTGCGTATGTAGCAGAATACAAGCGGTGAATTATGGCTGAATTTGCTCCCGCGCCCGTCAAGCCTGTCGTTCGCATCGAAGCGCTCGAGGCTCTCGATATTCGTGTGGGAACCATCGAGCGTGTCGAAGAGGTTCCGCGCTCCGATAAACTCATGAAGCTTACGGTGAATTTCGGCGATCATTCGCGGACGATTCTTGCTGGGATCAAAAAAGAACGCGAAAACCCGCGAGAGATCGAAGGTCGCCAGGCCTTGTTTGTCGTGAATTTGGAACCGCGCAAAATGGCGGGCGAGATTTCAGAAGGCATGTTGTTTGACATTGGCTACGCGGACGGCATCACGCCTGCGCTTTCCGTTCCAGAACGCGTCGTGCCAGATGGAACTCGCGCGGGATAACGCGCTAGGCTTGCACGGCGCGGAGAAAATCCGCGAGCAGTCCGTAGCCGGTCGCCTCGATCCCGGGATTGTGTTCCACAAACGATAGGCTAAATACATCCAAATCGAACCGGATGGCCGAACTCGTGCCTTCCAGATTCGCGAGCGGATCGGAAGCCAGCAGCAACTCGGGTTGTACGGTGCAATCCGCGGTATCGCCGCGGCGCACGGCGCGGCAGACGAGTTTGTAGCGCATTCCGGCGGCGCGCACGGAACGGATTTTTTCTTCGCTGAGCTCGCGGATGCCAATGCGCTGCACCTGCTCCAGCCCGATGGGCACGCCCATCAGGACGATGGTCAGCGCGGCAACTTTCAGTGCAGAGTCCCAGCCATCGAGGTCCGCCGATGGATCCGTTTCCGCCACACCAAGCGCCTGTGCGCGTTTCACCGCTTCGTCGAAGGAGCGGCCCTTTTCGATTTCCGTGAGGACAACATTGGTGGTGGAATTGAGCACGCCGGAGAAACTCTGAAGAACCGTGGCCGGCAAGCCCAAGGGAAACAGTGAAAAGATGGGTGCGCCGTCCATGACGGTCGCTTCGTAGAGAAACTTCTTCTGCTTTTCGTGGGAGAGTGATGTGAGCTCATGAAAGGCATGGACGATCGGGCCTTTGTTCGCGGTGATGGCGTGCGCGCCGAGCTCCAGCGCGGCTTTTAGATGGTCGATGGCGGGCTGGCCCGTTTGCGCGTCGAGTGAGCTGGCTTCAAACAAAACATCCGCGCGGGCTTTTTCCAGCCACTCGCGAACATTGCGACACGGTTGTGAAGGCGGGGCCGGCCAGTGTTCATTGAGGACAGCCAGAGGATTAAGGCCATCGGGATCTGCGACCCAGCCGTAGCGGCGCGTGGCTACGCCTGCAAGCCGCCAGCGCACATCGTAGCGGCGGCGCAGCTCCGTCTCTTTCGAGATGAGCAGGCGCAAAAACGCGCGGCCCACATTTCCAAAACCCACGATCGCGAGGTTATAGGATGGGATGGCCGCACCCTTTCCGGTTCAGTGTGCCGTTGCTGCCGTCAGTTTCGCGGCGGCAGAAGAGATGAGCTCGGCCTCACCTTGCAAAACGTGGCCGACGACGACGATTGCCTCATCGGCTTGCTTCCACTGTTTTTGTTCGATGGCTTCACGGACCGCTGGCACCGTTTTCGCGGCGTACCCCGTGTAGAAACCGGGGGCGTAGAGCTGGTGTTTGAACCAGGGACGATTCGGCAAGCCCTCGGAGTTGGTGAGTTTGCGTTCGCTCTCGATGAGCAGCTTGTTCACTTCGGCGAGGGAAGCTGAAGCCAGCGCCGCGCCGCCATTCGAATTCGCTTGCTCAAGCGCTTTGCGATAATCGGCGGCGCTTTTCGTTAGCGCATCCGTAGCATTTTCCATGGGCGCGAAGTTCAAGTGGGGCGGAACTACTTCCGCCGGTGGAGGAAGGAGTGGCCGCTTGGGATCGTTCGTGGCCTTGAAAACTCCTTCTTCGAGTTCCCGGTTGCGCTCTTTAATGTCATCCTGCATTTTCTGCGAGAGCGCTTTCAGTTCCTTCAAATAGGTTTGCACGGTGTCCGCAAAATCGCCGAATTCGAATGGCAGCAAATCCGCATCCGCCAGACGCAGCACGGCCGTGCCGCCGGTCTGGGCGAGGGCGCGTTCGTAGACAAAATCCGTGTCGCTAAAGTGCGTGAACCAGTAGAAATCGTCGTACACGGAATGGTAGATCCCTCCGCCGTCCTCTCCCCCGAAACCGATGTTAAGCGCAGCCACGCCGTCGTGCTGTAGAAACGCGGTGTAGTCCGAACCGGAGCCGAGCGCGGGAATACGAAGATCGGTACGCTTACGAATTTCCTCGCGCTGCTCGGGAGTTTTGGCGTTGGCGATTTCGTGAAGTTGCTGTCGCTTCCAGGCACTGAGTTTTGTTTCCGGGTCGGAGATTTCGTGGGCAATATCATTGCTGAATTTTTCGAGCGTGTGCGAGCCTTCGATGTTGAGATAGCCGCGGCCGTTTCCGTCGGAATTGATGTACGCGACGGCGTGGGCACGCAATTCGTCATAGTGTTCTTCCGCGAATTCGGTCGAACCAAGAAGACCAGGCTCCTCGCCGTCCCACGCACAGAAAATAATGGTGCGCTTTGGCTTCCAGCCGGATTTGACTAGCTCGCCGGCAGCGCGCGCTTCCTCGAGGACCGCAACCAATCCGGAAATCGGATCTTCCGCGCCGTTCACCCACGCGTCGTGATGGTTTCCGCGAATTACCCATTCGTCTGGAAACGCGGAGCCCGGGATCCTGGCGATCACATCGTAGATGGGCTTCGTTTCCCAATTCGATTTCACTTTCAGATGCACTTTTGCCGGGCCAGAACCTACGTGATACGTGATGGCGAGGCCGCCGCGCCATTCCGCGGGAGCAACGGGGCCGGTGAGCGCGGCGAGAAGCGGCTGCGCATCGCCGTAGGAAATCGGAAGCACAGGAATTTTCGTGATGGTGGCTGCGTCTTCGATTTTCAGGCGCTTGGCGTTTTTGGTGGCGCCGACACCAGGTGTGAGCGGATCGCCGGGGTAGTAAGGCATGTCCGCGACGCTGCCGCGTTGCACGCCGTCGGGCGGACGGTAGGCGCCCTTTGGAAACGTGTCACCCTGCATGAAACCGTCTTCGTGCGGATCGGAAAAGATCAGGCAGCCGATGGCGCCGTGCTCGGCGGCAACTTTGGGCTTAATGCCGCGCCACGAATGGTAATAACGAGCGATGACGATTTTGCCTTTTACGGAGATGCCGAGGCGATCGAGCTGCTCGTAGTCTTCGGGGATTCCGTAGTTGACGTAGACGAGCGGAGCGGTGACGTCGCCGTCAATGGAATATGCATTGTAGGTGGGAAGCTGCTCGGCTTGCTGATCGGAGGTGGGATCTTCCGTAAGCGCGGGCTCCTGAAGCTTCGCGACAAACTTGGGGCCGCCGTCGACGAGCTCGACGATGCGTTCTTTCGGCGTAGGGAAGAGAACGTCAAACTGTTCGATGTGCGTATCCAGACCGAATTCCTTGAATTTCGCGGCGATCCATTCGGCGTTCGCCTTGTCGTAAGGGGAACCGACGTGG
This sequence comes from Acidobacteriota bacterium, assembly GCA_013289835.1. Lineage (GTDB taxonomy): Bacteria > Acidobacteriota > Terriglobia > Acidiferrales > UBA7541 > Acidiferrum. The sequence goes on from JABCZG010000007.1 coordinate 33,133, forward strand.
TGGGGCCGCGCGGAGAGATGCTGCATGTAGGCGCGAAGATTGTCCGGGCTGGGAATGGCGCGGAGCTTTTCTTCCCACTGACGCTCGGCGCGAGAAGATTCGGTGGAGTAGCCGAAGAGCGGCTGCTCGTCGGCAACGACGTGTGTGCCAATAGGAGCGAGCGAGAAGCCGGCAAACAAAAGTGACGCGAGCAAGGCGCGACGATTCATAAGTCCCCCAAAAGACAAGGCGAGGATTATTCCTTGTACGACTAAGACTCGCAAGCGCCAACTTGGGTTTCGCCAGCAGCGGCTCTTTTTTTAGGGAATCGATTTGGAGTTTTCAGGCAAGGGTTTTGGACATCAGGATGTAGTGGCAAGGAACCTTTGCGGGAACTTCGGGGGCGAAGGGAGCGGTGCCGGTTTCAAGGTAGCCGAGGTGGCGATAAAAAGCTGGAAGAGGCGTGCGCGCGCTAACGATGCGAAGGTCAACAGCGATGCAACGGGCTTCGCGAAAGTACGATTCTGCGGCTTCCATGAGTTTGCGGCCGAGACCCGTTCCTTGGTGCGACGGTTCCACGCCGAGGAGTCCTAGATAACCGCGATCGCCGTGGAGCTCGAGATAAACGCAGCCAGCGAGGCCGCCAGAATCTTCCGCGAGAAGGAACCTACCCTTCTCCATGTAAGTGCGGACGCCGCCGGGGTTTGTGCGGGCGCCTTCGATGAAAGGCAGCTCGACGCGAAACGCAGAGTTGATCAATGCCGCGAGAGCTTCGACATCCGCGGCCTGCGCAACTCGGATCTGGATACTTTCATGAGTCGAGGCGGGTTTTGCTGCTTCTGTCATCACGCGGTTCTCGGCTTACGGCTTCTTAGTCGGATCTCCATCCTTCGGGGGCGCGGGTTTTGGAGCAGCGCCTGGTTTGGGGTACCAGAATTCGGGGTCGCCATCGGCGAAATCTTTGGAAACGTGGGATGTTTCCGGGCTGGTGAAGTAGAGATTGCTTTCCGTGCTCTGATAGGCTTCTCGAGCAATCTGTTCCATGCGATCGGCGGCATCATCGCCTTCGGCTTCGCGCAGTGTTTTTCTCCACGCGAGGAGATCGTCGTTTTGTTGCAATGAACGCATCGGAACAAAGACTAGAAAAGCGGGTGAGGGCATTCCAACATTCGCCTGGTAAACGACCCACGGAGTATTCGCTTTGATTTTTTCGTAGGCTTCGGCGAGGGTTCTGAAAGATTCGTCAAAGTCGCGTTCGTGGCCGGGGAGCAGGTGCACTTCCAGAATGCGCATGAAGCGGGCTTTCGAGAGGTCGATGGTTTGCGGACGATAGCCCAGATCATCGCGGCGCACGGCGATGATCGTGCGTTCATTGGAAACGAACGCTTTGATTTGTTCCTGCAAGTGGGCGAGTTCGGGATGAGTGGAATAAATCTGGCCCCACTCCGCGAAGGCAGAGCCGACATGCGCGAAAGAGTCGAACGAATCGAAGGAAAGCGCATCGGGGAAGCCGGTAATGGATTCGAGGTCTATCCAAGAGTTGGGAACCTTCACGCGGTCACAGGCGCGGGACATGGCGGCTTCCAGTTTCTGGCGGTCGCCTTCTTTACCGGTTTTGAACTCCCGGTGCACGAGGAGAAGCATCTTGGGTGGCTCGCCGGCGGGATTGGGTGCTTCATCGAGCTGGGCTTGCGCAGACGCGGCAATGAGAAACAGGAGGAAGACAACTCCGAGAAAAAAACGAAAATTGGTCATGTGAGCGATCTCCTGCTTTGCAAAAGTCTCGAATCAAGTCGTCCTTTGTCTTTTCCTCTGGGTGGTTCGAACCTTTACTCCGATGCCGGATTCTACGCAAGCGCGGCTTTGCCGTTGAAGCGAGCCGCAGAGCCAAGTTCTTCTTCGATGCGCAGCAGTTGGTTGTATTTGGCGATGCGGTCGGTGCGGCTGGCCGAGCCGGTCTTAATTTGTCCCGCGGCAGTGGCAACGGCAAGGTCGGCGATGAAGGTGTCCTCGGTTTCGCCGGAGCGATGCGAGATGATGGATTTGTAGCCGGCTTTGCGGCCGAGCTCGATGGCGTCAATCGTTTCGGTGACGGTGCCGATTTGGTTGAGCTTGATGAGTATGGCGTTGGCGATGCCTTCCTTGATGCCGCGGGAGAAAATTTCCGTGTTGGTCACGAAAATGTCGTCGCCCACGAGTTGGATGCGCTTGGAGGAAGATTTCGCGCCAACTTTTTGAGTGAGCTGTTTCCAGCCCGGCCAGTCTTCCTCGCCCATGCCGTCTTCCAGCGAAACGATAGGATATTTTTCGATCCACTTGGACCAGTATTCGACCATTTCCGCGGGGGAGTGGGCGGACTTGTCCGATTTCTTGAAAACATATTTGCCGGTGGCTTTATCGAAGAATTCGCTGGCGGCGGGGTCAAGCGCGATGCTTACCTGTTCGCCGGGTTTGTAGCCGGCGGCGGAGATGGCTTCGAGAACGATCTGGATGGCTTCTTCGTTTGATTTGCAGCTGGGGGCGAAGCCGCCTTCGTCGCCAACTGCGGTCGAGTAACCGTGTTTTTTCAGCGCACCTTTTAGCGCGTGAAAAACTTCGACACCCCAGCGCAACCCTTCGGAAAAGCTTGGCGCTCCGACGGGCATGACCATGAATTCCTGAAAGTCCACGGAGCTATCGGCGTGCGCACCGCCGTTGAGAATGTTCATCATGGGGCACGGGAGGAGATTCGCGGAGGTGTCGGAAGAGTAGCGCGCTAAATATTTGTAGAGCGGAAGGTTTTGGGCGGCGGCGGCGGCGCGCGCGGCGGCCATGGAAACGGCGAGGATGGCGTTGGCGCCGAGACGGGACTTGGTAGGTGTGCCGTCGAGTTCGATCATGCGCTTGTCGAGGGCGCGCTGGTCGGCCACGTCGAGGCCGACGACGGCTTTAGCGATTTCGTTGTTGGCGTTGGCGACGGCTTTGAGGACGCCTTTGCCAAGAAATTTCGACTTGTCACCGTCACGGAGTTCGAGTGCTTCGTGTTCGCCAGTAGAGGCGCCGGAAGGAACGGCGGCACGGCCGCGCGGGCCAACACCGGCGTAGACGTCGGCTTCGACGGTGGGATTGCCGCGGGAATCGATGATTTGGCGGGCGCGAACGGCAGTGATCTTGATGGACATGTTTCAGCGATCTCCTGGGTCAGAGTGAATTGAAGATTGTATCAGACCGAAGGAGGGCGCTTTGTTGGGATGTCGGTCCGGCAGTGATCGAGACGAAATTCGGGATTGTAACCGTAGGAACACAGCCTCAAGGCTGTGCCACTGGAGGCCGCCACACAGAGAGGGCACGATATACCGTGCCCCTAGGCGGTTTCGGGCTCTTCGATGAGGGATTCCTGGCGGACGACGACGACGATGCCGGAATCGGTGACGTGGAAGCGGCGGCGGTCGGCTTCGAGGTCGTAGCCGATTTCGGTGCGCTCGGGAAGGCTGACGTGGCGGTCAATGATGGCCCGGCGGATGCGAGAGTGGCGGCCGACGTTTACGTGGTTGTAAAAGATGGAGTCGGAGACTTCGCAGTAGCTGTTGACGCGGACGTTGTTGCCGATCACCGATTTCTGGACACGGCCGCCGGAGATGACCGAGCCGCCGGCGACGATGGAATCGAGCGCGACGCCCATGCGTTCCGGATCGGCAAAGACGAATTTCGCAGGCGGATACTGGTGCTGCCAGGTTCGTAGGGGCCAATTGTTGTCGTAGAGGTTGAACACGGGCGAAACGCTGACGAGATCCATGTTGGCTTCGTAATAGGCGTCGAGGGTGCCGACGTCCCGCCAGTAGAGAGCATCCTTCTGATTTTCGTCCACGAAATTGTAGGCGAAGACGCGGTGCTTCGAAATGATGCGCGGCAAGATGTCCTTGCCGAAATCGTGGCTGGACTTGGGATCCTCGGAATCGGCGAGGAGGATGGGAATCATCAGCTGGGTGTTGAAGATGTAGATGCCCATGGAAGCGTTGCAATTGCCGGGATTGTGGGGAGAGTGCTTGGGCTCGGCGGGCTTTTCCTCGAAACCGATGATGCGCCAATCCTTATCTACTTCGATGACGCCGAACTGGCGCGCCGCCTGAGTAGCGGGAATCTGGATGGTGGCGACGGAAACCTCTGCCCCGGAATCCACGTGCTGCTGGAGCATTTTGGCGTAATTCATTTTGTAGATGTGGTCGCCGGAGAGGATGAAGACGTACTTGGAGCGCTCGCTGCCGATGGAATAAATGTTCTGGTACACGGCGTCGGCGGTGCCCTGGTACCACTCTTTCGAAACGCGCATTTGCGGCGTGAGGACTTCGATATAGTCGCCGAGGCCAGCGAGGGGAGACCAGCCGGCACGAACGTGGCGGTTCAAGCTGAGGGCTTTGTACTGCGTAAGGACAAAGACGCGGCGGAGATCCGAGTTGATGCAATTGGAAAGCGTGATGTCAATGATGCGGTAGAGAGCGCCAAAGGGAACGGCGGGCTTGGCGCGGTCGCGGGTCAAGGGCCACAAACGCTCGCCTTGGCCGCCTGCGAGGAGTACTCCAATAGCATCACGCATCGCCGACATGGGTGGACCCCCGATGAGAGCGTCTTGATAGGCGGCTCATTCTACGTAACCGAGAGGGCAAGCACAAGCGGGATAGCACGCACGAAGAGCGTAAGACAGAACAAGCGGCGGAATGCGCCAAGCAAGGACACGCAGCTACAGATTACTGTGTGATTATGGTCTTAGCATTGTTGCCATGGGGTAGGTTCAGTACTGCGAAAAATGCAGGCAGGCGCAAAGATTCCTTGACTTGCATGGCCGGAATTGATTAGAAGAGGCCAGCTACCTTTCTAGGTGCGTCCGCGAATCGGACAATACGTGCGATAATCAGTAACAGGGGCGGTGCCCGAAGACGTGCACAGCCGGCTGCAGCATGGCCGGTGAGAGGCGCCGCAAGATACCAATCCGAACCGGATTGGGGGTGAATTCATACCGTGGCTGAAGTCATTATCCAAGAGAGTGAATCTCTGGAAAATGCCCTGCGGCGTTTTAAGCGCAAGGTGCAACAGGAAGACATCATCAAGGAAATCAAGAAGCATAGCTTCTACATGAAACCCGGCGAGAAGCGCCGGGCGAAGGAAGCGCTTTCGCGGAAGCGACTGCGCAAGAAGCAGCGGCGGGAAGCGGATTAAGTTTAGAAAGGCGGCCCCGAGCAATCGGGGCCGCCAGTCCGTTTTCCACGCGGCTCGGCGCCGCACTTCCGAGAATTAGGCCCCTATAAAGGCAGAGAAGTTTGGGTTCGTGTTTCAGCTTCGTGCCCGCAGGCCCAAGGGATCCGCGCCCGGCGTCCCCGGATACAGGTTTCCTCAAGCAATTCGGCTCTGCGGTACTAAGTTTGCCCAATCTCCTGCCCGACCCGGGACCAGGGGAGAGCGGCTCATGGAATACCACGACAAGGTGCTGAAGTGTGCGGAGTGCGGCGCTGAATTTGTATTTACCGGCGGGGAACAGATGTTTTTCGCCGATAAGGGGTTCAAGAACGAACCGAAGCGCTGCAAGGCCTGCAAAGCGAAACGAGCTGAGGGCGGAGGTGGCGGCGGACACGCTTCACCGATGCGCTCGGAGACGAAGACGAACTGTTCGCAGTGCGGGAAGGAAACCACGGTTCCCTTTCGGCCAACGCAGGGGCGCCCGGTTTTTTGCAGGGAATGTTTCCAACAGCGACGGGCGATGGGCGCGGCGTAGAAGGGTTGAAGTAAAGAAATAACGAAGTAACAAAGGAAAGAGAAGGCCCGACGCGAACAGAATTACGGAGGGACAGACAGGAATGTCTGTCCTACTTTTTCCTCCTTCCATTTGATTTCAAAATAATTTCAGGAATGAGCGTCTAGATACGCGGCGAAGTGCGCCAAGGCTTCGGGCATGTTTTTTCGTCCGTAGCCGAAGCGGATGTGGCGAGGCTGGTCGTAGACTGCGCCGGGCAGAAGCAAGACGCCGGAATCCCGGACAACTTCCTCGCAAAAAGAGAAAACGTCGCGCTCCGGCTTGAAACGGGTGAAGCCGATGGTGCTGGCATTGGGTTTCGACCATTCGAAAAGATGGGGCCGCTGGCGAAAGAAGGCGTCGAGAAGCGGCAAGTTACGGTAGACGATCTCCAGGTTGCGCTGCGCCAGAACCTGGCGATGGCGCAAGGCCAGCGCGGTCAGAAATTCACTGGGAGCGCTGTTGCAGATGGTGGTGTAGTACCTGAATTCCAGGCAGCGACGAATGATTTCGGGATCGCGGCTGGCGAGCCATCCAAGGCGCAAGCCGGGTAGTCCATAGGTTTTGCTCATGGAGCCCAGGCTGACGGCGTGTTCGTAGCCGTCGCAGGCGGCGGGCAGGCGCATGGCGGGATCGTGTTCGATCTCGCGGTAGACTTCATCGGAAAACACAATGATGCCGCGGCTGCTGGCTAAACTGAGCACTTGCTTGAACGTATTTGCGGGCATCAAGAGCCCGGTGGGATTGTGCGGTGTATTGATGTAGATAATTTTGGTGTTGAGCTGGAGCAGCTTTTCGAGAGCGGCAAAGTCATGCGCCCAGCCGTTTTCGCAGGAACGGGGCCATTCGCTGATTTGCGCGCCGGTGCTGCGGGCGACCTCGAGGGCACTTTCGTAGCAAGGTGTTTCGACGATGATGTGATCGCCCGGCCCGGCGAGCGCGTGATAAAGGACGAAGATGCCTTCTTCGGCGGAGGCCACGACAAGAATGTCATTCGAGTGAAGCTGTTTGTAGATGGCGGCGATGGCTTCGCGCAGTTCAGGAGCGCCGGGGGATTCGGTGTAGCCGCACCAAAGGGAGAGCAGGCGGTCGTGGGAGCCGGGCTCGAGATCGAGGAGTTCCTGGATGGTGCGGGATTCCGCATCGGAGCTGGAGAGCAAGAATTTGGCGGTGAATTCGTACTTGCCGAAATAGTGTTCGATTCGAAAGGGCTTGATTTGCATGGGAAAGAGTCTGGCAAGCGATGCGTCCCGGCGTCCAGCGCCAAATTGACCGGCAGATTGCAACAGGCGCCAATCGGGAGATTCATCCCGCTAAACCCGCGGGATGGAGCAGAGATGACGCTTGCAGGGCCTCACACACGCCAATCGGGAGATTGGCGCTCCCAGGTGCAATTTGGCGGGCTGGCGGGTATGATACGAGGCTCGAAGTCCCCGACCCTATCTAGAACTTTCCGGAGGGCCACACAATGGCTCACCGCTTTACCATCGGTGTCGAAGAAGAATTTCAAATCATAGATCCATCCACGTGCGAGCTGCGCTCGCATGTGAGCCAGCTTGTTTCCGAGGCGTCTCCGGACATCGCGGAGCAGGTCAAGCATGAGCTGCACCAGTCGATCGTCGAAACGGGCACGCGCATCTGCGAAAACGTCAGCGAGCTGCGCATCGAGATGCACCGGACGCGCGGCGAGCTGGTGGCAGCCGCGGAACGCGCAGGGCTCCAAGTGGCCGCCGCGGGCACGCACCCGTTTTCCAGTTGGATTGACCAGGTCATTTCCCCTGGCGAACGATATCAGCACATCGTCGAGGAGATGGGACAACTAGCGAGGTCGCTGCTCATTTTTGGCATGCACGTGCACGTGGCCATGCCGGACAAACAGACCACGATCGACATGATGAACGGGGTGCGCTACTTTCTGCCGCACCTCCTGGCGCTTTCCACGAGCTCGCCGTTCTGGATGGGCCGCAACACCGGGCTGAAATCGTTTCGCACTACGGTTTTTCGGCGGTTTCCGAGGACGGGTATTCCGGAGCAATTCGAATCGTGGAGTGAATACGAGAATTTTGTGAATCTCCTGATGAAATTGAACTGCATTGATAATGGCAAGAAGATTTGGTGGGATGTGCGCCCGCATCCGATGTTTGGCACGCTGGAATTCCGGATGTTCGACGTCTCGACAAAAGTCGAGGAGGCTGTGGCCATCGCGGCCCTGGCGCAGGCGATTCTCGTCAAGCTACACCGCCTCTATGAAGAGAATATGAGCTGGCGGCTGTACCGGCGAGCGTTGATCGAGGAGAACAAATGGCGCGCGGCACGATACGGGATTGAAGGGAAGCTTATTGACTTCGGGAAAGAAGCGGAAGTGCCGATGCGGCAACTGATTCCCGAACTGCTGGGATTTGTCGACGACGTGGTGGATGACCTTGGCAGCCGCAGCGCCGTCGAATATGTTCATACGATCATGAATGAGGGCACTAGCGCGGACCGGCAGTTGCGGATATATCAGGAGACTGGCGATCTGAAAGCGGTGGTGCGCCACCTCGTTGCAGAAACGCGCGCGGGAGTGACTGAGCCGCGCGGTTCTTCCGCGCACGCGGTCAACTAACAGCAGGCAGCGCAATTCCTCAGGCTTTTGCAGGAGCACGAACATGAAAAAAGTTGGCCTTCTTTGCGGGCGCGAGTTCAGCTTTCCTCCGGCGTTTATTGCGCGCGTCAACGAGCTTGGGAAGAAAGATGGCGTAGCGGCGGAGTTTGTGAAGCTGGGCGGGACACGCATGGGCGAGCCAGCAAAATATAGCGTCATCGTTGACCGTATTTCGCACGAAGTGGAATATTACCGAGGATATTTGAAGCATGCCGTTTTGCAGGGAACGTACGCCATCAATAATCCGTTCTGGTGGACGGCCGACGACAAATACTTCAATTATTCGGTGGCGGCCAAACTGGGAATCGCGATCCCGAAAACAGTCCTTCTTCCGCAAAAGGGTTATCCAAGCGATGTGGATATCACCGGCGAATCACTGCACAACCTGGAATACCCTGCGGATTGGGAGGGGCTGCTGGATTATGTCGGGCGTCCCGCGATCCTCAAGCCATATTCAGGCGGCGGCTGGAAGCACGTCTACAAAGTGAATAACAAAGAGGAGTTGCTCGCGGCGTACGACAAGACCTCGCCGTATTGCATGACACTGCAGGAATTTATTGACTTCAATCAGTATGTGCGCTGCTTCACGTTTGGAAAAATGGATATTTTGCCGGTTCATTACGATCCGAAGGAACGGAAGTATTTGGTGGATCACGAGTATTTGACGGCGGAGTTGGGAGCGCGCGTCGTAAAGGACGCGCAGACGATCAATCAGGCGCTGGGCTACGAAATGAATACCATCGAGTTTGCGGTGAAAGACGGTGTGCCGTATGCCATCGACTTTCTGAATCCTGCGCCGGATTTTGAGCGCGACCGCATTACGGAGTTTTATTTCGCGCATGTGGTGGAGAAGATGGCCCGGCTGGTGATTGATCGGGCGCTGAACGGTAAAGCATCGAATCCCTGGCCGCGGTGGGAAGAGATGCTGGGTATTGGGGCGGCGGCGGGATTCACGGGAGCGCCGAAGAGTGCCGCAGCCGGGCAGCGGTCTGTGGCCGCTCCCTCGGCTGGATCGGCGCACGGGTCTTGACTAGATGACGAGCGCGCCTACACCTTCGGTCATGCCTTCGAGTCCCGCGGAGGACTGGAACGAGCTTTTGAAGGCGTACCTTGTCCGGGTGCCGGGGCTTCCGCAAGATTTGTTCAAGAAGATGCGGCACGCCAAGCTCACGTTTGGCGACCGGGTACATTGCCCGTTTCTGCGGCCTTTTTTTCTATCTCCGGAAGATGATGCGCGCGTGCGCACGGTCGCCGAGACTATTGCAGACCTGGGTGAACGTGTCGCGATAACGGCGCTTGACGACAAGCATCTCTTCGCCCAATTGCATTTGCGCGAGGAAGAGGAACGGCTCGCGCGACTCCCCACCGGATATGGCCGGGTTAGCACGGCGTCACGGCTGGATGCGTTCTTGCTGCCGGAATCGTTGAAATTCGCGGAGTACAACGGCGAATCGCCGGCGGGTGCGGGCTATGCGGAGACGCTTGCGGAAATTTTCCGCGAGCTTCCGGTGATGGCGCAGTTTGCCAGAAAATACGAGGCCCATAGCTACCCGCTCAGCGCCAAGCTGCTCGATGCGCTGATGATGAGTTATATGGATTGGGGCGGTTCGTCCACCAAGCCGCAGATTGCGATTGTGGATTGGGAAGGTGTGCCGACGTGGAGTGAATTCGAAATCCTGCAGGAGCGGTTTGAACGGATGGGGATTCCGACGCTGGTCGCCGATCCGCGGGAACTGGAGTTTGACGGTAAGCAACTGGTGGCGCAGGACAAGGTGATCGACCTGGTGTACCGGCGCGTGCTGATTAACGACATCGTGACAAAACCGGCGGAGTGCGCGGCGCTCGTCAATGCGTACGCGGCAAATGTGGTGTGCGTGTCGAATAATTTTCGTTGCAAGATTCCGCACGTGAAAGCGTTCTTCGCGGTGCTGACGGATGAGCAAAACGGCGCGCTGTTTTCCCATGGAGAACGGGAAATAATCAAGCGGCACATTCCGTGGACGCGCGTCGTAGGAGACGTTAAGACGGCGCATTACGGCCAGACGGTGGAGTTGCTCGCCTTCATTCGAAAGGAACGCGAGAACCTGGTGTTGAAGCCCAGCGATGAGTATGGCGGTTCGGGCGTGACCCTCGGATGGGAAACGGCCGAGGCGGCGTGGGACGCGGCGATCGAGCGCGCCCTTACGGCACAGAATGGCGTGTGGATTGTTCAGGAGCGGATTCCGATTCGACGCGAGATTTTCCCATACGTTACGGACGTGGGCCAGGTGCATTACCGAGACATGTTAGTGGATTTTGCGCCGTACCTGTTCCGGGGGAAAGTGTGCGGCTTCCTGACGCGGCTGAGCGCCACCGGCCTGGCAAACGTGACGAGCGGCGGCGGACAGGTTCCGGCGTATCGCGTCACCCCGCGAACCTCTTCCGCACATTGATGAGGAAAATGCCTAGCAGTCATTTCAGGAACTCCCCTCCCTCATTCCATCCCGGTAGTGCTGGCGCTGACCCAAAGGCCAGTTAGAAAAAGAGCCGTGTCAGAACGTCGACGCTAGAAAAATCCTTCAATTCAAGTAAGATTAATAGGATGAGTTTTGGTCTGCCGCAAGACGAGTTGATGCCGGGCGCGCGCAACGCCGTGGAAACGTGTCTTGCGGTGCGTCCAGGGGAACACGTTGCGCTGATTGCGGACGAGGCCAGCCGCGCGGTGGCGGCGAGCATCGCGGCTGCGTTGGAAGATCGTCACGCGCTCTACACGGGATTGCTGCTGGAAGATTTTGGTCCGCGGCCGATGAGCGCGGCACCGCCTGCGGTGTTGCAAGCGCTGGAAACGGCCGACGCCGGCGTGATGTGCATGACGCCGCAGCCGGGTGAACTTGGCGCGCGCATGGCCATCGTGCGAGTTGTCGAGCGGCGGCAGATTCGCTACGCGCACATGGTCGGCGTAACTCCTCAGATCATGCAGCAAGGAATGCGCGCGGATTACCGGCTGGTGGACCGCCTCAGCGACAAGCTCCGCGAACGGATGCTGCGCGCCGAAACGCTTACGGTGAAAACCGAGGCAGGGACAGAGATTGCAGCGCATTTCGATCGCGGACTCGATTGGGTGAAAACGAGCGGGCTCATCAGCCCGCGCTACTGGTCGAATCTTCCGGCGGGCGAAGTCTTCACCACCCCTGCGACCGTGGATGGCACGTTTGTCTGCGATGCCACCGCGGGCGATCATTTCAATGGCAAGTACGGGGATTTACAGGCCACACCTCTGGTGCTGACGATCAAAGGCGCGCGGCTGGTGGATGTCGAATGCGAATGCAAAGAGCTGGAGCAGGAATTCTGGGAGTATTGCCACACGGATGAAAATAGCGACCGCGTCGGCGAGCTGGCCTTCGGCACAAATCTCGGTCTGTCCGAAATGATCGGAATCCTGTTGCAGGACGAAAAATTTCCCGGCGTGCACCTCGCTTTCGGCGACCCTTATGGCAGCCAGACTCACGCCGATTGGAAATCGAAAACGCACGTGGATGTGCTAACGCGAAATTGCGACGTGTGGATTGATAACGATCAGGTCATCGAAAAGGGCCGCTACCAGCTCGAACACCTCGGCCTCAGCTAGAGTCATTCTTCCCGCGCAATCCCCGCAACCATCCCACTTAGAAAAGCCGCGAAATGTATTCGCGCATCTGGTGCTTCCAGAACGGCCAGTCGTGGCCGCCCTCTGGACCCCAATTGTCGAGCGAATGCCGGATGCCTTTGCTGGAGAGGACTTCCGAGAGGCGATACGTGGGACCGCTATTTTCCCAAGGGCCCGTGCCGGTCGTGATGTGAATGTCGCAACTGGCGATCTGTTCGTAGAACCATGGGTCGCTCATGTTTGCCAGGTAGTCCACGGGGTTGTTGAAGTAAAAATTGTCGTCGAACATCCCGTCCATGAAATTCCTGACGTCATAGACCCCGGACATGGCGAAGCATCGTTTGATCACATCGGGGTGTTTGAAGAGCGAGTTCGCGGCGTGGTACGCGCCGAAAGATGCGCCCATGGTAGAGATGGCGATGCCGGGCGACTGGCAATTGTCCCAGATGAAAGGAACAACTTCCTCGCGCAGATAGGAATCGAATGTGGCCTGCACGTAGCTGCGATGGAACGGGTGCGCGCCCTTGTTGTAGAAGCTTTGCCCGTTGATCGAATTCACGGTGAATACTTTGACTTTACCGGCCTCGATGAAATCCGAGAGGGCGCCGATCATGCTCTGGCCTTCCAGCTCCCACTCGTCTCCCGCACTGGTGGGAAAGCCCAGCAGCGGCGGTCCCCAGTGGCCGAAGACGACGACGCCCAGCTCGAATCCGAGCCGCGGAGAATGCCAGCGGTGAAATTCGCGTTTCATCCATTGCCTCGTGTCAATCGCGGGGAGAGAAAGTATGCCAGCCCTTGTGGGATTCAGGCAATGGACTTGAACCGAGTTATGAGAAGATGTCCTCGAATGCGGGAATGCGCGCGCATCCTCTGCCTGAAATGCCGCAGGAAGCGCTGGTTTCGGAGAAACGGGAAATGGCCAAAAAGAAGATAAAGAAGGCTTCAAAAAAGAAAACTGCGCCGGGAAATCACGATCAGGCGCTGCGCGAACACCTTGCAAACCTCTTGAAGGGTGGCGGCGCGCACGTGCACTTCATGGATGCCCTTGATGGCTTTCCAGAAGCGAAACGTGGTGCCTTCATGGAGGGCATGCGGCATACCGGATGGCAACTGCTGGAGCATGTGCGTATCGCACAGTGGGACATCCTGGAATTCAGCCGCAACCCGAAACATGTTTCGCCCGGGTTCCCCGAAGGCTACTGGCCGAAGACGCCGGTGCCACCCGACGATGGAGCCTGGGACAAAACGGTCAAAGCGTTCCAGCATGACCTGCATGAAATGATCAAACTGGTGACAAATCCAAAAACAGATCTGTTTGCGAAGATTCCCCACGGCGACGGACAGACAGTGCTGCGCGAGGCACTGATTCTGGCCGATCACAACGCGTATCATCTTGGGCAGTTGGTTGACGTGCGGCGAGCGCTGGGAGCCTGGCCGGAATCGTAGCCGCTCGTGAATTGTGGTTGACGCCGTCTAAACGAGAGCTCTCGTCAATAAGGTCTTTTGTTTGCCTGTTGCTTCCAGGCCAAAAAAATTGCCAGTGCATCTTCGCGGAGAAGTTGTGAAGTTGGGATGCGGCGCGCGGCTGGCGCGATCTTCAATTCGTCATAAATAAAGGCATCGTCAAAACCGGCGGCCGCCGCGTCGGCGGCGGTCGCGGCGTAGAAAACTCGCGCGGGGCGCGCCCAGTAGATGGCGCCCAGGCACATGGGACAAGGCTCGCAGGAGGTATAGAGATCGCAGCCTGCAAGTTGAAAATCTCCAAGCGCACGGCAAGCTTCACGGATCGCCACGACTTCCGCATGAGCAGTCGGGTCGTTCGAAGCTGTGACGCGGTTCGTGCCTTCGGCGAGAATTCGGCCGTCCTTCGCAATCACCGCGGCAAACGGACCTCCGTTGCGCGAACGCACGTTTTCAAGTGCCAGCGCAATGGCTCGGCGCATGAAGTCTGGGGACATGATGACCTTGTCTTCCGAGGTTCAGATTGCACTTCCCTGTCCGAATTCGCAATGCGGCATTTCCCCGATGCGCGGAATGGTTCAACGTCTAGGTCATCGGCGATGCGGGCGAACCTGCCTGGAGGGTTGCAAGAAACGAGAATGGCGGTAGGATGGAGCGGTGAAGTAGGCGGATTTGCATCTATTTTCGTCCATGAACGCAGCGGGGGGCCACATGATTCAGATCGAAAATATCTCGCAGCGTGACAACGACCGAGCCGGGAGCAATGGCCGGCGCGCATTTCTGAAGGGAATGCTCGGAGCCGGAGCGTTGGTCATCAGCGTCGGCTGGATGCCGGAATCGTTGTTAGCTGCGCCAGCGAATGCCAGCGCCTCGGAGGGCATGACAAAAGCGGCGCTGCAGCCAAACGTGTACCTAGCGATTGATACGGATGGAACGGCGTACATTGTCGCGCACCGCTCCGAAATGGGCAGCGGGAGCCGCACGGCGCTTCCGCGAATCGTGGCCGACGAACTGGATGCAGACTGGTCGCGCGTGAAGCTTGTGCAAGCCATCGGTGATGAAAAATATGGCGACCAGGATACCGACGGCTCGCATTCGGTGCGGAGTTTCTTTGACACGTTGAGGCTGTCCGGCGCGACTGCGCGGCTGATGCTGGTGCGCGCGGCGGCGGCGCAGTGGGGCGTGCCGGAGGCGGAGTGCACGACGAGCCTGCATGTCGTCATGCACAAACTAACCGGGAAAAAATTGGGCTACGGGGAGTTGACCGCGGCAGCGGGAAAATTGGAAGTGCCGAAGAAGGAAGAGGTAAAGCTCAAGGCACGAAGCGAGTGGCGCTACATCGGAAAGGGTACGACGAGCTACGACCTGAAAAACATGTGCACGGGAAAGGCGATGTACGGCCAGGATTCGCACATGGAGGGAATGCTGTATGCCAGCGTGGCGCATCCACCGGTTTTTGGCAGCAGCGTGAAGTCGTTCGATGACAAGGCATCTCTCGATGTAACGGGCGTAAAGCAAACTGCGACGATCGAAGCGTTCAAGCCGCCGATTGGTTTTCAAGCCCTGGGAGGAGTGGCCGTGCTGGCGGACAACACCTGGGCGGCGATGCAGGGAAAGAAAAAACTGAAGATCGAATGGGAGAAGAGCACGCACAGCGTCTGGAACTCGGACGCATACAAAAGAGAGTTACAGAGCACGGCGCGCAAACCGGGGAAGGTCGTTCGCGAAAACGGCGATGTGGACGCAGCCTTCGCGAAGGGCGGAAAAATCGTCGAAGCCGAATATTACGCGCCGTTGCTGGCGCACGCCTCGATGGAGCCGCCTGCGGCGCTGGCGATCTACCGCGATGGAAAAGTCGAGGCCTGGGCTGCAACGCAGAGCCCGCAAGGCGCGCGGGATGCCATTGCGCAAGCGCTGGGTTTGAAGAAGGAAGATGTGACGGTGAACGTGACGCTGCTCGGCGGCGGATTCGGCCGAAAGTCGTTCCCGGATTTTGCGGTGGAAGCCGCGGTGCTCTCGAAGAAAACGGGGAAACCCGTGAAAGTGGTGTGGAGCCGCGAGGACGACATCAAGTTCGACGTCTATCATTCCGTTGCGGCGATGTACATGAAGGCTGCGCTGGGAGCGGATGGCAGGCCGGCGGCGTGGTTGCAGCGCACGGTTTTCCCTCCTATCGGTTCGACCTTTGATCCCAGCGCAACTTATTCCGATGCCGGGGAATTGGGACTGGGCTTTACGGATGTCCCCTTCGGAGTGCCAAATTTTCGCGCCGAGAACGGACCGGCGACAGCGCATGTGCGCATCGGTTGGTTCCGTTCTGTCGCCAACATTTATCATGCGTTCGGAATTCATTCTTTCGCCGATGAGCTTGCTCATGCGGCGGGGAAAGATCCGGTCGAATATCTATTACAGCTTCTGGGACCGGATCGCGTCATCCCGAGAACAGATCTTCCAAAGGAATTCCCGAATTACGACGGCGCCTACGAGCAGTATCCGATTGACACCGGCAGATTCCGGCGCGTGCTGACGCTGGCCTCGGAAAAAGCTGGCTGGGGAAAGCAAAAACCGGGCAATGGTTACGGAATTGGAGTGGCCGTCCATCGCAGCTTCCTGACTTGCGTGGCCACGGTGGTGCAGGTGCAGTTGAACGACGCGGGCCAGGTGCAGATCAAGCGCGTGGATACGGCCCTGGACGCGGGGACGATTGTGAACCCAGAGATGGTCCGGCAACAATTTGAAGGCGCTGCAGCAATGGGAACGAGCTTGGCCTTCTATGGCGAAATCACCGCCACGAACGGCGTGATTGACCAATCGAATTTTGACAGCTTTCAAGTGGCGCGCATGAACGTTGCCCCGAAAGAAACGAATGTATACATCGTTCCGAGCGATGCGCCCCCGGCGGGAATCGGCGAGCCGGGTCTGCCGCCCTTCGCCCCCGCACTGTGCAATGCAATCTTCTCCGCGACTGGGAAGCGCATCCGGGAGTTGCCTCTGGCAAAAGCAGGCCTCGCCTAAGCCCTTGTGACGGAAATGGCTCCTGGCGCGCTGGTAGGAATTGGTGGGCCCGCTAGGATTTGAACCTAGGACCAACGGATTATGAGTCCGCTAGTCAATCGTGAAAATCGTCAGTGTCTATGCTGGTTTCGTAAAAATCTCTGACTCCGAAATGACTCCAAAACCCTAGATGTTTTGGTGGGCCCACCTGGACTCGAACCAGGAACCGGCGGATTATGAGTCCGACGCTCTAACCGATTGAGCTATGGGCCCTGCGATTCACGCTCTAATCTTATATCGCTTCCGGGCAACCTCGCCAAGCTTCTTTAGTCCGGCCTTCGCACGCTCTAGGTTCGGCAAAATATAGAATGCCTGCGTCGTCGAGATGTCAGCGTGGCGCAGGATGCTTTGAATTTCTTTACCGTCTACACCCATCTCGTTCAATCGTGTCCCAAGGCCGCGCCTGAAGGCATGCCAGCCGAACCACGCGCCGTTAATGTGCTGCGGAATGTCTCGCCGTGACAGGTTATCAAGGTCGAGCGGACGTAGAAGCTTCTCGCCACGGAAGACCCAGCCATCGGCTACGGACGGAAAATCATTCTTGTATTTTGCCAGGATCTTTCTCAGGAGTGGAACCACGAACACGCCAGCCTCGCGTGCTTCGGTTTTGGGAGCGCCGATGTGTTGGTTCCAGACCTTCCTCTCAACTTGGATTTCTTTACCATCGTAATCAGCCCATTTCAAGCCGCGTAGTTCGCTTCGCGTCAAACCCGTAAACGCTGCAACCGCGCAAACTGTGCGGGCGGGCTCAGGCAGCTTGTCCATCATCTCTGCTACCTCGGGCAACGTATAAGCGTGTTCGTTCGATGCCTGAATCTTTCTTTCGCGTACAGTCAGATTCTTCGGATCGCTTTTCTTCGTCTGTCCGCCTGCCTTTGTCTCCTCCATCGGGTTCGAGTCCCTGAACGATCCGTTTGTAATTGCCCAAGCGAATACACCACGTAGGAAGTTTTTGATGCGCAGATGAGTTTGATGTGAGAGATGTTGTGGTAACGACTCAAGAAACTGTTGGCCGTCAAGACTCGTGAAATTCCCAACGGGTGTTTGGGCAATCGGACTTCCTTGAACGTGGACCTTAAAAATGTCCTTATAGCCGTTGATGGTTGATGGTTCGATGTGCAGTTCATTCCCCGCGGGAATTTCTAGTCTCTGGGCGAGCCGAGGAAAATAACTCTGTTCGATAAATTCCGCGAGTGTGAATTGAATGGCAGGGGGTTTGACTTGGCCCTCGTTGACGGTCGCTAGAAAGGTGTTAGCCCGCTTCTGTGCTTCCGTCCGTTGTGGGCACTCTTTGACGGCTACGAGAGTCTTGGTGGTTCGGAACCGCTTCGTTACCCCAGCTACAGTCCGATCATCCCAATACTTCACAATCCATTTACCACTGCGCTGCTGGAGCATTCCTTCTTGGTATCTCGGTCGGGCCATTGTTTTACTTGCCGCCTTTCTTTGACTGTTTTTTAGCTGTTTTCTGCTTCTCTTCTCTCCATTGCTCGCCGTGTTGTTTCCACCAAGCACGCTTTGTCCCTTTACGAGAAGCGTTGAAGCAAGAGTCGCTGCAATATGTGCTTTTGGGTCTAGCTGCGACGAATCTTTTTCCACACGCCATGCAGAACCGCGCCCGCCAAGGATTTGTGCATAGATACATGACGGCCCGCTGGAACGGCCAAGACTCAGGTTCGGGCAGGGGTTCCTGAGGCATTGTCAATACACCCGTGCTGTTGAGTTCCTGTTCGACCTCCCGCATACGCTGCTCTTGCCGCGACAGCTTAGCCAAATGCGCGATTAACCAGATTCCCGTTTCACTGGGGAAATGATTTTGCCAAGTCTCCCGCAGAACATCCTGATAGGTCTTCCACAACGGCTCCGGTGTCCACACGTTTCCGGTCTTCACGGATGTATCAAGATGCAAGCTCTGCCCAGGCATCTCCCACATTTTCGGTGGAAAGAAATCCGTCGAGACTGCGTTTCGGAATTCGTCAATTTGCCCGGACTCCAGATTGGAAAATTCGGCGAGGTGCTGAGCTTCTCTGAATATAGGATCGCTAGTATTCATTCTTTTCCCTGCTAGACACTTCATAGTCCACTGATATATACAGTACAACATTTTATTTGACTTTTATGTGATTTGCAAGTATTATTTTTACAGAATTCGGGGATGTTCGCCGATGAAAGGAGGTAAGCACTAAGAGCGTACGTAAAGTACTTGAAGAAATAACCACCGCCCCTGTACCCGTCACTCTCTGAAGCTTGAGCCAGAAATGAAGAAACAAAATGCAGTCACTATAGGTGTGTCTGCACTACCCGCGGAACCGATCCTCACGGCAGCGCAAGTTGCGGCGAAACTCCAACTTCCGCCCACAACAATATATTCACTAACCCGCAGTAAGTGTCCTAATCCAATCCCGTTCCTTAAAGCTGGGAAGTTCCTACGGTTTCGCTGGAGCGACATCGAGCATTGGTTGAATCAGGGGCGGGCGAGGGTATGAATCCCAAACCGTTATTTCCCAAGTTTGCGGCGCTCACAATCATCTTCGCGGCAACTTGGCCGCTTTCTCTATTTCTCGCGCTCATCTGGACGGAAATTCGACGCGCACGGGTGAGTGCATGACATTGCTCGCGGTTTTGTTTTTGCTGTGGGTTTTTCGAGAGCCGATCCGCAAAAACTTACGGGCCCTGTTTCTTTGGATTTTGAAGGAAGATTGAAAATTGACGGCGGGAAAGACCGCAGGAGAAGCAACGCAATGAATGAAACGGAAAGAGCATGGGAATCTCTCATCAATGCCCTTACTACCCTTACGAAGACTAAGGCGATCAAGTGGGATGGTAGTGTTGACGCCGATCCGCCCAACGCAATTACTAACCTACGTTTCCTTGTAAGCGAAAACATGAAACAACCAGATCCGACTTCGAACTACGGTTTCGTGCTTTGCCTGAAGACCTGGAACAGAAATGAACCAATCTCGCCAGACCAATTTGGAGAAGGTGTCACAAAGTTGGCGGAAGCCATTCGAAAGGACGAATGAATCTCCAAGAAAATAGAAATCAAATAAAATCCTTCTCGGAGAAACTGCTTGAGAAAAAACTACTAGGAATTGGCGGAACAAGCGTGCGCTATATCGCGCATCACGACACACCGTGGCCGCAACATTTGTTCGAGCACGGGATAATCCTGAACGGTGAACCGCAAGTGATTGCTGGGTACAAGCCCGATGAGTGCCACGGGAATACGCTTGCCCTGTTTCTGTTCACTGACAAACAAATCGAGGTCTGGAACGGGTACGCGCTCGCACCAGACAACCACGCAAACATAGGAGTGTGGAGCGAACACACCTGGGCTATCCATAAAGGGGCCATCATCGAGACAACCCCGCTTCCGCGAAAGATTTATTTTGGAAGTCCACATCCGAACCCTTCCGCGTGGGCCGAGGATGAATTGAAAAGCAAAAATATGCGGCGTGACAAAACGATGGATTACTTGGAAATCTTCCGACCTGAAGCTTGGGGTGCTCTCTTAAACCTTATCCATGCGGAGGCAGCGGAATGAGAAATGCACAATCATCTACCTAAGATACAAAACCGACCCGCCAGACGAAGCGGAAAACACTATTTGACGGGAAGTTCTATCACCATCGAAGAACCACAGATGCCCGCCCAGGAACCGCCGATCCCGTTGCACCAGTTGCAGCCCTCGCACGCCGATATCGTGAAGGCCGAGGACGCAATTCAACCGCGGCGGGTGGTAAGAGACGGAAAAAGCAAACCCGCGCCTAAACCATTTGTGAAACCAATTACAACTCGCAAGAGATACAGACTCTCGCGCAGAAACGTGGCCGCATTGCTCGACAAACCGGGTGTGACGGAAGCCTTACCGCGGTCATTGTGTGCCCAATACCAAGCCCTTGCCGCGGGAAATGTCTCGCTAGAAGAACTCGCGGCAAAGCATCATCTGGGCCGGATCGCAATGGAATCAGTTGTTGAGGGATGGGAGTCGGACATAGTTTTGAAAGTTTGTCAGCTTTTTCCAAAATTTCACCCTTGGAGTTCGGAACCTGACAACGATCAAAACGGCCAAATAGCGGAGAACGAGTCCGAAAGCGCCCAGGACGCAGATATTGCCAACACAGGGGGCGAATCAATCGGGGGCCGAATTATCTCCCGCGGTTCAAAGAGCGCTCCGGGGAAAGAATTTCAAAACGAAAAACTGGATACTTTTGAGCGTTCCGGGCGGATCCACGGCACTGAGAGCGCCCGGCCAGCAAGCGAGGACCGATCCGGTAGCAAGGTAAGTGAGGAAGATAATTACGGAGAGGATTCAGGAGATGATATCCCCCGAAGCGATTAACCCACTCTAAAACCGCCAAAAAACAGGTCAAAACTATTTTCTCCGTAAATTCAAAAATCTTTCGTTGATTCTAAAGGACTTCCAAAAAGTCCACTTGAAACTTGCCCCTACAAACAGAGGGTGTGCACGCCGCTACCCTTCTGGGGCCCGATGCCGACTACAGACATAGAAATTGAAATCACGGTGTTCAGCCAGTTCCGCGACTCCGCGCTCGAACTCGGCTTGCCGAACGCGGCATTAGTGTTGACTGAACAGATCGCTGCCCGAAAACAAGCCCTCACGAAGATAGAGCAGCAAACTCCTGGGGTCCAATCCCGGCGAGTTTAATTACGTTCACAAAGTGAACAAGGTTTTTCACCCAGTCTAATAACTGGTCAGGTCCTCCCGCTGGCTTCCACCTGCAAATCCCGAGCCCGCCGATGGTTCACGCTCACCCTTCGAAGTAGTTCTCCAAAAGCGATTTGAAATGTGAAGGTATGAAATGTTTGGGAAAATTAAGCACAAGACTGCAAAAGGATTTGCGTTTGCCCGTCCAAACCAAGCGGGCAGCGGCGCACCTTTGCAAGATTATTTCTTGCATCGAACTGAATTTTTAGGAGATTGGGAGCAACTTCAAGCCGGGGATCTTATCGAATTCACTCCGGGCATAAGACGGGGTAATCCAATCGCTCTTGACGTGCGGCTACTTGCGGAGCCCGCCGAAGTGGAAACTTCGGAGGTTCGCCGTGAGCAAAAGTAAACTTGGAGTTGTAAGAGCGATCACGGATTTACCGCCCGACTGCTACCGCCTGTCAACAGATGGCCGCAAGTGGAAGTGTCTATGCGAGGCGCGTCAAAAACTTGCAAACTGGCTTGCGTTGAAGGGTAATCCAGACGGGACCCAGATTTTTCCGGGCATCCAAAAAATGATGAAGCCTATGGGTTGGTCCCACGGCAAAGTCTGCTATGTCTTAGATGATCTTCAGACCATCGGTTGTGTTGTCAGTGAGCGCAAGAGGACGAAAGAGCGCGGAACAAGACTCCGCCGATTTGATCCGAGTCCGCTTCTGGCAGCTTGCGCGGCCATCGAGCGCGGTGGGTCGTTCAAACACGCGGATGCAAGAGTCCAAGATTCACCGCAAGAGTCCAACTTACAGACGGCTACAATCCAACATTCGGAAGACCAAGAATCCAAGATAGACAGACCTAGAGTCCAAGATACAGAGCCAAAGTCCAAAATAGAGGACCTACAATCCAACCCAGGGTTGGACACAACCGTCCTTTCTGACCGACCAATACTAACCGACCATCCAACCGCAACGGAAAAATCGGACGGGTTGGTTGGGTGGATGCAATCGCACTACGGCCAAGAAAAAGGAATTCTAAGCGTCTCAGACAAAGAGAAGACCCAACTCAAAGCGTTGTCCGAAACCTACTCCGTCGAAACAATCCGCAAGGTCTGGGCTTACTGGATTGAGAACCGTCCGCGGGGATTGGACGGACTTGTTCACATTGTGAATGCGTTCGTGAATGAGTTTGGAAGTGGGGTTGAAGCCCTTGGAAATCTGAAACCGGAATACTCCAATGAGGAAATTCGAGACGCGATAGACCGGAACGTTAGAGAAAGACATGCTGAGATCACCCGAGAGCTTGCGGACATTGCCCGAGAAAAAGAACTCGCGGCAGTCGGGGAGCCGTTCTAATGGATACCGTACACGAACTCTCCCGTTTTGATTTTGAATCGGATTACGACATTCCAACGGAAAACTTTCTTGAAATCTGGCCGTGTCCGGAAACTGAACAAGAGGCTTACCGTTGGTTGGATCACGTCCGGATGCGCCTCGGGGATGCCCTTGGACTTCGAAACCTTTGGGCTTGGCGGTATCTCTCTAAGCGTAAGAATCCTGAAATTCTGACGGATTCGACTCTGGAGGAGCGAGCCGAACGGATGCAAGACGCAACGGTTTCCATTTCAGCGACGGAACAGCTTGTCCGAGATGCTGTCCAGGACTTCGAAGACGCCGGGTTTTCACTGGCCGATTACCACAAGCAAAGCACGTTGCGGCTGTACGCAACCAAACAGGTTTTTGATTCGCAGCACACGTACTAAATGTATGGTTGAAAATGAGAAGAGAGTGGGGTTGTTTCTTGGCACAGAACTTGCGCGTTTTGATGGTTGTGGTCGTTTTTCTATGTTGCTTCGTTATGCCTGGATATGTAGGTGCCGAAAATGTTGGTATCCGTAGTCCAAAAAATGACTTGGCAGAATTTGGTAGTCTGCTCGATGTCAAAAACATCTCTGTAACTGACCAAGCCCCATACATAGAGTGCTCGGGTTTGGCCCGTCTTAATATCGGCAACTTCTGCGTCTGGAACAAAGGCATCCACCACAGCAGCCAAGACATTATTTTGTTGGGGACCCAAAATGGAGGAACCCATGAATTCTCCAGTGAGGGGAAAATCGAAATCGGAGGGAAGTGGTACTGGCAGGATGGCGGCCCTAGCTTTGTACATGACTTTATGGGCTGGAGTATGGCCGCAATTGATGAGCAACGGGCGGGCTTCAAACCTCAAGTTTTTAGGTCGCTCTTGGAAACTGGCACCTCCGACCATGATGGTGAGATAGGCTCGCATTTGTTGAGCCGTTCGTTCTCTAAGAGCTACCACACTCTCAGTAGCGGCCTTGGAACTTACAGCGATCTCTTTTGCAGCAACTTCCATAGCAGAAGCCAAGCGAGCGGCCTCAGCAACCGATTTTTGCATGGACGTAGATTGTGCGATGTTTTCTGCGATGAGTTTATCTGTTTGAACTCCCGTTTCTCGCATCTCCTCAACTTGAGCGTTTATAGCACCCAAGGTTCTCAAAGCAGCCCAGACAGCAATAGCGGTGACAATGACCAAAACCCAAGTGGGCCAGAAAATATCTGTCCAAGCTGGCCAGGAACTCGGTTTTTCCTTGGTCTCGTTTGTTTGTGCGTTTGGGGATGGCTGGCTTATAGGAGTGGTGATTGGCGAAGTCGGTTCAGCGGTAGAGCGTGGAGTTTCGCTAGCTGGCTTTGCTTCTTTTTTACCGTGTTCTTGTTCGTTTTTCACTGGTGATGGTGGGGTTTGAAATAGTCCACCGTATAGCAAGACCGCTGCAAATAGGATGATTCTCATTCACGTATGATACCTCCGAATGAACTAGTCGGCTCCTCCGTAGAGTCTCGAACAAATCAAAAAAACCGAAGCACGAAACGGGTCAAACCCGAGAAAAGGAAAAAAAGAACCATGCAAAGTCTAATTGGCGTCATAAAAATCTATGAAACAGAGGAAGGAAAAACAGTAACAGGTTTCGAAAATGCGAACCGAGACAGGAGTTACAGCATAGCCGAAATTGGATTGCTGGCCGATGTAATGCAGCAACTTGAAAACGGGATCACTTTTCACCCTACGCTTGTAGACTTCGGATTTAAGCCGAACGAAAAGGCGGCATGAAAAATCCGTCAGCCTTTTGAAGTCTTTCTTGTCCCAAGACTAATGTTTTTCTGAGCGGCTCTAGAGTACACAGCAGACGGTGTGCGTCCCAGTTTCAGACCGATTACCCGTGTAGGTGTGTATTGCGCGGCTAAGATTTTTAATTGTTTATCGTCCGCGCGGGTCCATTCTTTGCCTTTATTCTGGGTAGATTTTGGCATCCTGAAGCGCCTCCCAGATTCGCAGTATACACCTATTGATATTGCCCTCTAGTCAATAAATTGCCTGGGGGTAATTCACGGCAAAGCAAAGATTCCCCGCGCACCAAGAAAGACCATAAAGAGGCATGAAAAATGGCAGCATACGAGAAGTCAACGCATTGGATTTATCGGGTACGGGTTACTGAGCCGAAAGAGATTGAACTCTTGGAACAGGGATACGCGAATGGGATGTTATCGGGCCCGCTGTCCGGCCCATACGAGAAGGTTTCTGAGTCAACCTATAAAGCCTCCGCAGATGAGGATTGGGTCAGGGATCACGGCTACCAAGGGAGTCTTCTGATCTTTACGAAAAAGTGCTTGAGTGAAAAACCTATCGCATAGGGACTCAGGGAATCGAGAAGAACTCGCCTAGCGCCTTCCTGTGCTTATCAACCACAGGATTACGCGAGACCGAAAGCCTTTAATACACATTGTGAACACAACTACGAACGAATCGGCACGTACAAAAAAATCCTATGAACGAGACTTAAAACCTTGAAGGATTAACCGGGGCCAGTAACAAACAAAAAGAAAACTGAAAGACAGATTGAGAAGTGAGCTACAGGCTACAGCCTTGCGCTAGAGAGCAGGCACGCAGGCGATAAATCGAATCGAGATGGATGAAGACGCATAGGAATCAGATCGGCACCTTAAATCGCTTCTAATTGCTCCGCGTGTTCACACAGTGAACAGAAACGAAAAAGTGAACTGAGATGTGAACAGGCCAGGAATTCAGTTCACAAAATGAACAAGATGTCCCTCGTCCTTTAGAAAATATTTTCCGGCTGTGTAATTTTTACCGCGAAACGTGTTTTTGCGAAAAATACTGAGGAATAATGTGTCAGAAAAAGAAAAAGTCCTTGTTTTTCTACGAAATGCAGGAGGTTTCGCAACCCGTTCTGCAATCAGTATTGAAGTTTTTCAACGGCATTTGACCGCAGATGAACTGGACACGCTCCTGAGCACAGTTTTGAACGGATTTGTCGAGGTCAAAGAAAAAAAGTGGAAGCTTACCCCGCTTGGTTGGAACCTAGCGAATCAGATCGGTGCGCCTGAAGCAACACCAGTTCAACCAGAGACCATTTCCAGCGACTTCGCCCGCTTCAAGACCTTGGCTAAAGAAAATCCGGATTGCAGCGCACAACGGCTTTTGCAGCTTGCCGGGCGACACTTGGGCGATCCGTTGGAGGACTCCGAACAGTGGCGCTCGTTTCGAGCAGAGAATCCGGAGTGGTATTTGCTGCAACCGCGGGAGTGGTATCGCAGCGACGTTGCCCTGGACGAATCAGGCTACCCGCTGAGATATCCCACGGATCCGCTGACAGCCAAAGAGCGTGAGGTCCGGCCAGCAACAGAGCGCGGTTGGTTCGAGCGCACCATGCGGCAAACCGGAGCGAGCTTGGAGCCGTTCGCAGTCGAGATGCCCGGTTTCGAATGCGCGAACATCCTGAGAGTCGTTAAGAAGATCGGCCAGCAACTAGCCGAGGAGATTTTCGGACCCACGAAGATTGCGACCGCACGTCGGTTGGTGGGCGTCACAGTGAACTCTTGACCCCTGAAACGCAACATTACTTCACGCAACGACCTTTTGCGGCTGTCCAGAACGCAATGAGTTACAGACCAAAAATCAGGAATAAAGAGACGATTCGGACATTTTGTTGCATTTCTCGGCGGGCACAAAAAAGAGCCCAGGTCGCTCCAGGTTCGTGGGAGATTCAGGTTGGTGGTCGATTAGAACATATTGGCAAAGGTAGAGGTGATCGCCTTGCCCGCAGTTTCATCGGATGGCACCGTGTAAACTGCCGTCGAAGCGATGGACTTGTGACCGAGGGCTTGCTTGATGACAGCCAGGTTAACGTTGGCTTCAACCATCGAAACCCCGAGGCTGTGTTTGAGGCAATGGACGTGCCGCTTGTCCTTGGGTAATCCAGCCCGCTCCGCGATATCAGCAAACACCCGATGAAGCTGGGAACGGTGTAGCCGTCCGGACTTCTGAGACACGAACACGCGAGGCGAAGGGTGATTGCCCCTTTCTTCGAGCCATGCCCGGAGAACTCGCTTCTCAGACAAGAGCGGCTGTCCTTGAACATCTGCAAGCGGTTGTGTGGTTTTCAAACTACCTTTGAGTCGCCGAATGGTGATCTCGCCGTTCTTTAGGTCCACGTCTTTCAGTTCGAGATTGCAAATCTCGCTCGCTCGCATTCCATGCTTGAGCCCGAGCAGGATCATGGCAAGGTTGCGCCGATCTTCCGAGGCGACTTTCAAGACCTTGTGAATTTCTTCTTGAGTGAGTGCTTTCATGGACTCCTCCAATGAAGAGACATTACTATATTTATGTTGCGTTGTCAAGAAAAATCAGCAAGAATTTTTCGCAAACTTTCAAAACCCCCGGCAAAGTTCTGCCGCCCCCGTTTGTTGTTCCAAGCCCGGGCGAAAAAATCGGAGCGGACAGACGCGAGAAATTTTCGGTTCGATTATCTAAATGTAGGTAAACAGCAAAGGGGGATCCTATTTTTCGTTGGGAGGCACCCGGTAGGCAACCCCCAAGGGGGCCCCATCTGGTTCCTTGTCTATGCCTTCCTTTCCTCACCCATTATTTTCCGAGGTTCCAATGCTCGTATACATGCTTAAATCCGGGCCCTACGTCAAACTAGGGTTCACGTCGCAGCCCTCGCTAAACTCCCGGCTACACCAGATTCGAAACGCATGTCCCTACGATATCGAAGTGCTCGCTGCTAGGCCCGCAACGTACGACCAAGAGCAGGCTTTGCACGCTGGCGCGATCCAATGGCGGCATCCCACTCGTGAGAAAAGTGATTGGTATTTGGACTGTCCCGAGCTTCGCCAATACTGTGATGCCTTTTTCTATCCTGATTCCCTTCCCGAAACAGCTAGCGACACTCTGCCCGCAAGCCAAGCACTCACGGAAGAGATTCGGAAATTCAGCCGGAAGTTTAGGGGTCCCATTGCTGGAACCGGAGAGACTCTAGGACGGGGACAACCCCCCCGCAGATTTGCGCCCTCATCTAATTCAGCAATTTGACTGTTTGCAGTTAGCTTGAAATGTGAAGGCTCTGATATCCTGTATCTGGCTACAATGTCGTAACGCTAGCAACCCGTCCGGGAATTGCATGGCAATCCATAAGCACTATAGGAATTCTCCCATCACTGAGGCGGTCATAGACATTCGAGTGGAACTCCCCCCGGAGACCAAGCCCGAATCTCTCGAACCGATTGCTGCCCGTATAAGTACTGCTTATCCGAAACGCGAAGACATAAACCTGTTCCAAGGACAGTTTACGTTCGGAGTGGGTGCTACAAGCACTCAATCAAAACTCGGGTATCTGTTCAGGTCTGCTGACGGGAAATATGTGCTTCAAACAAGAACTAATGGGTTCACGTTAAGCCGTCTCGCACCGTATGAGAAATGGGAGCCCTTCCGTGATGAAGCTAGAAGCTTTTGGGAAATCTACAAGGAAGTTGCTAAACCGATTCGCGCAACTCGTGTAGCCTCTCGGTCCATCAACCGGATTGATATACCTTTGCCCCAGGTTGAGGTGAGCGATTATTTGAGGACTTACCCAGAGGTTTCTAAAGAGTTGCCACAAATGCTGAGCGGTTATGTTATGCAATTGTTGATTCCCCAGAAGGAGTTCAACGGGATGCTGTCGTTGATACAGGCGACCGCACCAGCACCGCGACAGGAAACTACTTCGATAAACCTTGACATTGATATGTTCAAAGAGAGTAGTAGTGATTTTGAGTTGGATGAGAAAATTTGGGCCTTTCTGGAATATCTCCGAGACAGGAAGAACGAAGTATTCGAGGGATGCATAACCGATAAAGCCCGAGAGTTGTTCGGACCAATTGAATAGGAGGGAACTTGCCAGTCGTAGCAGAATCACTTATCACTCCTCAGATCAATGCGCCGCATGAGTGGTTGGGTTTTGGTAGTTCCGCAGTCACTGAGCGCGAACAATTCGAGCGGCAAGACCCGTTCGTATTCGACTTGTATCAAGCCTATTATTCCAGATATCTGAAGGAACTTTATTTGAGACCGACTTTTGACAAAGCTGAACAAAAATTGAATGACATGGCCTCACTAGCTCCAAATTGGGACTCATACGGCGCACAACCCCCAAACCCAGAAGCTAGGGTTCGCGCTAGAGAAATCTTGATTGTTTTGCAAGGGCTGTCTCTGCCTCCCTCCGCAATTGTGCCCTCATCTGAGGGAGGTGTTGCGATTTGCTTCCTGGAGTCTGGAAGGTATGCGGATATCGAGTGCCTTAACACAGGCGAGATACTGGCTGTCACATATAAAGGAAAGGACGAGCCTTACGTTTGGGACGTGGACCGCGAAGATGCGGCTGTTCGCAACGCGATTGAAAGAATTCGTGCCCACTTCGCCGCCTAAACGTCCCAATCGAATGCTTCGGAATGGCCGAGTTGAAGACCAAGTATTCGGCGACGCTGAAAATCTGTATCGGCGCTACAGCAAAGAACATTGGGTGGGCGACACTTTTGTCAGTGCTGGATTTAAGTTTCCGAGGCCCTCGGTAAATCGTGAGAAATACAGTCAGCCCGAAGACGTTGTTTATTCAGACGATGGGAAATTCACGGGTTGGGGTGTGTTGGAATTCAGGGTTGAAAATATTCCGCAGCGACTTGTAGATGGAGCCGGAAGGCCCTATCTATTTTTCCCGTGGCATACGCCCGAGGAAGACAATTACGCGCATAGCGAGATTTGGTGTGAATCCGAATCGCAGCGGGGCCAACATGCAGACCCTAGTTCGCAAACCAAAAAGAGGTTTCGCACCATCCTCAGTCAGCATGTAAGAGTGAGAATCGCAGCCACAATGTAGGGTCCAGCGGAAACCTACCTGCAAAAACCTCGCGTCCCCTACACAGTTCAAATCTACAGTTAGAGATTCTCTCGGGGAACCTATGGGGACATAGGGCGCCCCGAAGAGTAACGATGGTGGGCCGGAACCATCCATGCATCCGTTTCTGGCAGAGCGTCCTTGGCTTTTAATACGGCGGATGCAATTTTTCAGATGGATAGGAACTTTCTTTGAGGTTAGTGCGATGCCACAGAAAACCGGAATAGTTAAACACTACTCGCCCAAGCGCGGGTTTGGTTGGATCACCCCGGCAAACGAAAATGAGCCCGAGATTTTCTTCCACCGAGATTACGTTTGGAGTTCGAGTTCCGAAGACCTGACCGGACAAACCGTACTGTATATTCCGTCGAACAGGTCCGATGGAAAACCCTTTGCACGTCAAATCCGAATTCTCTCGAACGACGTGCTTCGCAGTCTTCGCTATGGGGAAACGATTCTAGGACAGGTTGTTCGCAGTAAAGATGGGTTCGGGTTTCTCCAGCCTCTTGACGGTGGGAGCGACGTTTTCTTTCACGTTACTTCAGTCACGGACAAAGAAAAGCTAACCGAGGGTCAGGCCGTTTATTTCAAGGTCATTGAAAGAGAGAAAGGTCTCGCAGCGGTCAGTATCTACCCCGTGCCAGAAAATCAGCTTGGGACCTTAAAAGAAGTATCGGTGTCCGCATAGCCGGGACTCCGCGATTCAGCCTAATTTCACTTTTGTAAGAAAGCATTTATGACACAACCCGTTCAAATTATTTTCTCAACCCCCAGTGGCGACATGGCCGTTGTAGACAACGCGGCTTCGCCAACTTTTCCGAGCTTGTCCGCGGGCACGCATCTAGGCTACGACACAAAAACCGGAGCCATAGACCAAGGTATAAATCCTTACGGTGGAACTGGCAGCACTACGCTAGACACTTCAGGGAATGACCAAGCTACTCCCGATCCTTCGATTGGAACGATTGTCGGCAACCCGGTCGCAGCTACGCAGCCAACCTTCAAGACTGTAACCACGATGGTCAACAGTGCGCTTACCGGAGTGCGCCTGCTTTGGAAGAATCCTGCGATTGTGATTTTCTAAGCCGATCAAAAATTCATTTAAGTATTGCGCCTCGTTCGAGCCGCATGATTTTCTAGTCTGAGCAAATCTTGAAAGTAGAAACCAATGAAAGATCCCAAGGAACAACACGGCCAAGAGGCCAACACTGATTTTGGCGGAAAAACTTATGAGGAATTCTTCGAACCCGTCCCTTTCCCGGCCACGTTTTCTGACCGCGAAGTGAATTCTACGGGCACAACCCGAACCCCAGGGCATGATAGATCGTGGGAGGACGCGGCTGCGCGAGTAACACCTCAAGATCAAATCGGCCCGGTTACGCCTGTATCTGGGGGCAGTGCCGCCGAGGGTGGAGACGTGCCCCGCGCATTGAAGCGGACAAGCCCGCACTCAACCGTGGATAAATACACCAACGCCCGCGCATTTGATCCGCCGCAAGGCCGCGTTCCTGACAGCGAGCAGTACTGGAAAGATTCCGGCCTACCAGGGAGCGGCGAAATGTTTCCGAACCGGGGCGGTACGCTCCTGCCTTCCGAGCGCCGTGAAATAAAAATAGGTTGGAAGTCCCGCGGGTACGATGTTGGCGACGATGCTCTGGCTGGTGCGCCAATGACTGTTGGTTCCGGTCCCACTCAAACTCCACAGCGTAAAAAGCTGCGAGCAAGTGAGAGCAAATAAATGATCTTGGCAACTATCCCTGCATCGCCTTCCATCATTGAATCGCTAACAAAAGCGTTCGGTGATTTTCCGCTCCACTTGACGGACAAAGATGTTTTAACCCCTTCGCCGTTTCAGTTCGAATTGCGTGGTGTCTCGGGCAATTATGCTCACGGTTCTCCACTGCGAGCAGTTATCGGCTATCTTCTCCACTACGGCAAACTCACTGTTTCTTTGGACGGTGAAAACTTTGTGGTAGAAGAGACTCCGCACGAATCCATCACAGGCAACGCCCGTTCTACAGGAATTTTTGACGTGGATAAAGCCCGCGAGGTTCATTATCGGGATAGGTCAACCGTCATTACTAACCCAGTCGTGCTAGAAACACCCCATCCCGCAGTAATTTCTCACGACTCTTCCACAGGTGACCCGGACAAAAACCGTGCTCGAACTTATCGCGGAACCGTTCCCGGTACGTCCGTGGTTCTCACAAATCCCGCCTGATTTTTCCGCGAACTTCGAAGCGCGGACAAACGCGGCCTCCAAAAAGCCCGCACAGCACCACAAATTCAACGTTGAAAGAAGTATTTTATGAAAAAAGCTATTTCTGCATATCTCCAACCTGGGGGTTTTCCGGCCTTCACGCCAGAACGCCCTAAAACCGCAGATTTGGGGGAGAAGTACATAGGGAAAGGCAAGCCTCACGATAACCGCCGAGTTCATATCAAAGCGGGTAACGCCCGTACTGAGAAACCCCCAAAGGGTTAACGCTACTAAAATTTGGGGAGCCTCGTTGTCCAACACCTTTAACTAGGTCGGACGGCTCCCTAAGCACTTCCATTTGAGAGAGGAAAAAGAAATGAACAATGACATTCCACGCGGCACAGCAAATTGCCGCGTTTTGCAGGAAGGCAACAATCCGGAAGATCATGCCCATCACACAAAGCGAACACCAATGCAGACCCGTCGAGCAGAAATAATGTCCGATCCGATGTATCAAACCGATTTGGACAAAGGGTTTGACACCAAGAGGCAAAAAGCCACAACTCGTGCAAGGCGCGAAGGAAATGCGCGTCCGTTGGGCGGGGGATCGGCAAAGAGAGATTAAGCCGATGGAAAAACCGCTTGCGCCTCCACCTCCTGTTTATAATGCGTTCGATCCTCAGGACAAATGGATCGCTCGTGTCAATAACATCGCTCCGCTAGAAAAACCCGATCCTTTTTTTGGTTGCAAGAACGGTTCAGATCGTCTCGCCCGAATGTTAGAAATCGCGGATGAAAGCGGTCTTCCGGGTCAAGCATTCAACATACTCAGCCGCCCATAAGAAGCAGAACAAAAAGACGAAGGACCAAAGAATGTCAGGAAAAGAACGAGCGGGGGAATTGTCTCCCTACATGGTCAAGAAGATGTGGGAAGAGTCCGCGCCTGAAGGGAGTCCCGGGCTCTTTGATATGTGGCAGGCAAAGCGCCGACAAGGACAAACAGACTTATTTTGGCTGTGTCATTTACTCGGTTACGCAGTCAGCGAAAAAGCTCATCGGGACATCACTGAGAATTTCTTTCTCAAGAAAAATCCCGAGGTCCCCTTGGATGATTTGTCTGGGGAAAAGCAAGACCGTCTTCTCTTCGCCCCACGGGACTCATACAAGTCATCCATCGCAAACGCGGACGATACGCAATGGGTGATTTGCTACCCGAACATTAAGCTGGGGATCCAAAGTTCCAAAATTGACAGGGCCGCGGGCTTTGTAGATGAAATCAAAAATTTCTTCCTTGCCCCGGAGGGTGCCGAGGGGAACCTTATTTTGACACGGTTCCAGGTCTTGTTCCCTGAACACGTATTGCCGGAGCGAAGCCGGGGAGCGAGCGGGAGCTTCACCTCTCCAGCCCGAACGCGATTCTCGAAAGAACCCACTGTTCAGGCTCTCAGTATTGAGGAATCAAAAGCCTCCGGGCACTACAACAAAGGCCGCAATGACGATGTGATCTCCGAATCTAATTCGGGATATGACAGCACGCCCGAGGCCCGCGCCATTGTCGGAAAGAAGCTCATAGAGAGCCGGAATCTATTCGACACCATTTTCTACCTGGGAACCCCTCAGTGGGATGATGACGGCTACGCCATGCTTCGGGAAAATCTCGGTGATTCTCTATTCGTCGTGGTGAAACCCGCTTGGCGAGTTAAAAACTCCTCCGCAACTAAGCCCGAGGCTGAACTTGGTGAATCCGATTATGATTTGTTCTTTCCCTTCGACGCCCGCGGAAAAGCCAAGTTAACCTACCGGGTCCTTCGCAGTTCCCAGCGTGCAAATCCCGAGTCCTTCAAAACGCAGCAACTCTGTGAAGTCGTGAACCAAAAAAAGGTTCGCATCACGGAGGGGATGATCCGCTCGCACATTTTGGGCGAGGGGTTCCATTCCTTTGAGAAAACTCCAGCTATCTCGTGCTGGGACCTGGGCTATGCGTTAGATCATCGGGATTTTTCGGTTGGTTCAGCGGGGTTTCGAGATGGAATCAAAGGCACAATTCTTCTCGATTCTGCCCGAGGACGGTGGGCTAAAGATGACTTGTGCCGAACGATGGCCGAACAAGCCGCGAAGCTTCGAATACACACAATCTTTGTGGAAGACAGCCAAGGCGCGAGATGGTTAGAAGACGATATCAAGAAAGCCCTGCAAGCCGTTGGAGCCGTGACAACGCAAATCGTCTATTTCACGATCTCAACGGAGCCAGACGCGAAGCAAAAACGCTACGAAACCATTCACTCTAGTCTTGTGGCGAATGAGTTCTGGTTGAGTTCAGATGTTCCAAAAGCGCAGATTGATTTTATCGGCCACGAACTCAGTCATTTCAAATACAACACAACCAGACAGAGAGACGATGTTTCGGACTCTCTCGCCCACCTGATTGCAAAATCCAAAGAGCGGATCGATTCCCGCCCGAAAGAGGTTCCCGCAAGTCAAGCCGAACTGATTCTGGCGCGAAAACGATTGCGAGATATGGTTTTCGGGGCAAGCGTGGAGGAGAAACTCTCACCCTATTGGAATGAGAAGGATCCTTCTCGTTTCCCAAAACCACAAATCGAGGAAGAACTGACGGAGTTTCAAGGCGCTCCAGTGATAAGGCACTCGGAAGAGGCTCTGTACGGACGCCAGTAATAACAAATAAAAGAGAAGGAAGAGAAAAATGCAGGAAAACATACTAAGCAAGGGTGATATAGCGGTTGGTGATGATGGAAGCGTTGTAGTCGTTACCCGAACGAATGTCCGTTCGGAGACGCTCGACAACGCAGGGCGTGTGCATACGTACCACACAGGCACGGTCCTTCGTTCTAAGAATATGCTGGTTGGTTCGCGCTACGCAGGAAAGGTCCTCCGGTCAGTTTGCCCCGTCGAAAAATTGCTTTCTTTCGCGGAACAAACCGGATTGGATCTAACTACACCCGCCGAACCGCCCGACTCTCAGCTAACGACAGTCGAGATACTCCAAAAGCAGATTGGAATTCTTCAGAAGCAAGTCCAAGCCTTGTCTACTGACGATGCAGACCTCCCCGCAGTGCCCGCCTAACGATTAGTTTCGCGCCTCAATTCTGAGCCGCGCTGTAGCACGAAAAAATAAAAAAGAAGACAGGAAATCACGATGTCAGAAGAAACCAAGGTAGAGCCCACGCCTGAACAAATTGAAGCGAGGGTTAAAGAAATCCGAAAGGCAGTTGCGGCGTTTAATGCAGATGCCCGGCATGAGCGTTATATCCCGTCCCAGGGAAATCGAGATGCTATTCAGAAATACATGGAGGAGCGTGATCTGGACTACACAGAAGCGTCTCTCCATGACGCTTTCACCGACCTATCAAGCGAAGGAAAACTCACTTTGTACGAAGAGTCGAAACTTCCGCCTTCCATAACTCCCAAAGATAAGACTTCTGAGGAGCTTCCCCCCATCGGACGGGCAACGGGAGCGGACCTGGGGGTGGGGCTGGCCGATATGCAGCGAGCCCGCAAGCAAGTCGAGGGTGTAGCAGGAAGCAATAACCGTGCCGCGTTTATGAAAGCCTCGGAAGAGGCTGGTAGTCGCAAGACTCATGGCGGGCGGTTTCATTTGTAAGAAGTGAAAGACACAAACCAAAAAGAAGATAGGAAAATTAAATGACTAAGAAACTTTTCGAAATTGGAGACAAGATTGGCCGCTACACCATTGATGAGTTCAGCGGGGTAAATGCGAAGGGTGAATCCTTCTGGTGGGCGGTAGATTCAGATGGAAAAGCGTTACTCATCGGGGAAAAGAAACTTCGCATGGAGCTTCGCCGGGCGGAATTCACGCCTCAAATGATTCAGGCTTTGTCTTCCAAAGCCTATAACGAATTGCGGGAAGAGATCGGAGAGGATGGATTGGAAGAGATTCTAGCCGCCTCGAAACCAAAAAGTGCTGTCCCCACAAACATAGAGAAGCGCGAAATTGCCGAGAAGTGGTTTGCAAACCACCCTCAAATCCCTCGTACGCGAAGCAACGTCACGCTCTTTGACAAGTATCTCGGGCAAATGGAAAACCCCAGTTTCACGAGCAGAGACTTTGACAGCGCGTTCACCGATCTCTTTTTTGATTTGGAACTGAATCCGAAGGCGGCTGGTATCGAGAGTCACGGAGAGGCGATTCGCGGAAGGGCCGCGATAAACAAACTGACTTCAGCAGAGATCGCTAAACTCCAGAGAGCGTATGCGGTTCCTATCAAAACTGATGACTTGAAACCAGGCCAAGCTCTACAGATCGTTGCTGATTCAATGACCTCCAAAGAGTTCATTGACTGGACAAAAGAGATAGACGCTAAAGAAGGCATTAAGCAGCCTGTGCCCCCCTTACTCTTGCAGGCCAGAGAAAAAACATGGTCCGACTTTTTTCAACTCTACCCCCAGGTGATAGCGACTACTGAATTGAAAGACAAGCTTCTGGAATATCTGGCAAAGAACAATCTTTCGTTCGCCCTTCAGCACCTCGGACTGGCCCTCAGGTTCCTTATCGAGCAAGGTGACAAATCCGTGGTGGAACAGGAGTCGAATGTTCATTCGTACGGGTCACATAAGTTAGTCACGTACGAACCCCGTTCAAAGTCTCCGGTTGTTCCTTTCGATGATATTCCGGTGACCGTGACTACCGCTGAGATCAATGCAATGCCATCCGCTGAGTATGGCGCGAAAATGTTGAACCCAGCGTTCAAGAAAGCCGTTGAGAATCTTCTCCAAAGAGCCCGGGCATAAGTTTTTGCTGTACCTCTGCCTGTCTCGCTGAAGCCAGAGTCCTGTAGTAAATCCAAAAAAAAACAAAAAAGAAGAAGGAAGTAGTATGGCTAACAAAGATATAAAAGAGAATGCTGACATTTTGAAGGAACTCGGAATTGACAAAACATCTGAGTTCGATGGTAAGACTGATTCTGATTTGACCGCAGAGCAGAAACGCCTCGATATCGCTCTCAAGCAACTTGAGCTTGAAGATCGGTTAGAGCAGGCTCAATCGAAGAAACGGAAAAAGCGGGAACAGCGGGAACAATTCGAAGCGGCGATGAAAGCTCTCAGTCAGGAGCTTCGACGCAGAAGGATTCGTCAAACAGGTTGTTCGCATCGCAAAGGTGGCGTTGGAAACCGTGTAGAAGGATTGCCCGCGGCTGGCGGTGACAGCGAAGTTTTCGCTTTCATCAAACATTTGTTGCCTGATAGGACTTGGTTCATCCTCTGTCAGAGGTGCGGGGCCGAATTCCGGGATGCAAACCGCTTTACCGGAGAACCCGCAACGAAGATCGGAGATTGGACTTTTGAAATGGCTTTGATGGCTCGCACTGACAACCACCCAAGCCATAGCAGTTTGTTCGATCTTGAGGATCACCGAACCCCCGAGCAAATTGCTGCCGATGCGTGGCATCCTCCGCGGGACGAAGCTGGGAACCTCATCGAAGAACCAAAGGTCAACTCAAGACGGCCAACGATGCCCCCTCCCCCTGTGAGTTCTATTCCTCGTTAACCTCTTTTGGTGGACTGAACCTGTCGCAGCCGCGTTTCAGTCATGGCCCATCGAAGCCAACTCACATACGCGCTGAAATCCTGGGGCCAACCTCCCTGGGTCTCTAATTGATGGGGCTCGCATTTGGTTGCTGAATGTGGGTCCCATCTTTTTTGTTCAGATTGTGAATAAACACTTCACGAGGTTTTTATGCTCGCTGATATTGACTGGCAACAGTTGAAAAAAGAAGTCACGTACATTGAGAGCGATTCGACAGCGGAGATCCGAACGGCGCAAAACACAATTGGCAGCTATCCCGTATTTTTGAACGCTGCAACAAATGATCCGTACGTGCGGATTAATGAATCGTTTGTTTCAGTGGACGATCTGAAGCAATACAACCCACTAGACCCGCGTTCCACAGGGTTCGTCCAGTATCGAATCGTTCCGAGAAAACATCTATACGATCCGCTCCAGGCGCGAACGGTCGAGGTTTAAGTAAATCCCCTCGGAAAATTGTACCGAGAGCCCTTTCAAGTCTCTTTGCAGCCCGATTCCACGCCCAGAAAGTAATGCAATGCCCGATCCGATGCCTCAAAATAAATCCGCAGTGAATGCACCCCCAGAAACTACACTCCAAACAATCAAGCGAAACATCACTCCCGATCCTGAAATGGACACTTCTAAACGTGCGTACGGCGAAGGCCACGAATGGGATTCTGGCGACAGTCCGGCGCAAGAGGGTGTTCAGCAGTGGAAGGATACTTTCGGGAGTCCGCTTGAACGCGCACACGGGCATTTGAAACAACTTTTAGATACTTTCGGCAAGCACCTGGACAGCGACGTGCTGGACAAGTTTAACGAAAGCCTTGAAGGAATGGCCCGAGACTTATCGCAAGCTGCTGACGTGGGGCACACATCGAAAGGAGTCCCACTAAATCAAAACACAAGGGCACTGTTCGGTGCTGCATCCGGGATCGTGAATTTTCTCCCTGCCACGAAAAAAATATCGGATAGCCTTATGGTGACTCCCGAGCACAGCACGGAACTGGACAAGAAATTTGCTCAATTGAAAGGCCATCGGATAATTTCACGCCCGGCGAGTCCAGTCGTGTCCGAAGTAAAGCCCGCGGCTTCCCAGACTCCACCCCAGCCAAAAGCGCAGCTAAAGCCTCAACCGAAAACCGTTCTACCGCAGAAAGTTCTCGCACGAGCAACACAGGAGTTGGGGCCTTCCCCCGCCGAACAATAAACAAATTCATCTAAACCACCCCGTCGAAGCCATCAAAGCTTTGGCGGGGTGTTTTTTGTTTCACGGAAAATAAACTTCGCGTAGGTTGTCAAAACGTCTTCGGGGAACATAGAAAATCGTTCGGCTCCGTCTGGCAATCCGCGATCCGCAATTGTGACCGCGCCGCAAACGCATTCAAACGCTTGCGGCCAGGACTGGGGCGTAGGACAGTGGCCGGGTCCAAAACACATTCCACAGCCCACTATCGGCTCAACCTTCCACTCGTGCGGGGCCAAAATGAAGGATTGCCAGAGGGATTCTTGTTTTGCCCGCCATTCTTCCCACTTCTCATCCTCAGATAATCCAACAAAGTTTTCCCGTCGCTCCTCCGTTGTGTCCGCTCGCATTCTTTGCGCCTCGTTTCTCATCGTACTCTACAGTTTGGCAAGTCAAAAACCAATAAAGCCACAGTACTGGACCCCCTAGGGACAAGCAGGTGACGAAAAGCATGACATGGCGTAGTCTCGCGGTATTGGGGAGTGCGTATTGTGGATGCTTTGATTGCAGCTATCGTCGGATTCACCCAACTAATTCTTGGCGGCATGGGAGTCTATGTTTCCTTGAGACCGCCGAAGCAAGAGCAGCATCGGTATTGGATTGGGGGATTTATAGTCATTGGATTGCTCGGCGTTGTACTCACTGGTTGGTTGACGCAACGAGGGTCCAACGCTCAAGAAAATGCGACCGCAAAAATAACGGAAGCAGTAACCGCGGCCACAAATGCAAATACAGCAGCTACAAACGCAAACAATTCGGTCCTTGTTGCCCAAAAAGATGTGAAAGATGCACGCGACGAAGCCAGGGTCGCAAAAGACGAACTCGCCCAACTAATCAACAAATCATCAAAGGAAACTACTACAGCAATCCTGAACCTGAGCACAAAAACAGAATCGTCCTTTAAAGCGATAGGGTCTCTCACCCCACCCCCAAGACGAATACCCACAGAAAACCGCGTTCAACTAATTCGCTTTTTTTCCACCAAGCCCGCGAAGGTGCGGATCGAAGCCATCGCCAACGATGCGGAAGCATATCGTTTTGCCCAAGATTGGTATGACGTGCTGAAAACATCTGGCTGGACAATTGAAGGAGATAACATCTCAACGTTTATGACTGGTGGGCAGCCCTTGCAAGGCGTAAATCTTAGGTTTCGTGGAGCGCCCTTAGTCCCCAATCAGGTATTTCAGGCACCGCTCTCTGAACCAATCGGATTAATAGCAACAGCTATGAATGCCTTGAAAGTCGTTTTTACAGGGGACAGATTACCAGATATACCGGAGGGATTGGTTGTCATGGATTTTCATGCACGGCCAACCAATAACTGAGAGTCATATAAACAGCAGGGCATTTTCCACAAAACACCAATCATATTTGTTGACCGTCTGCGTGGACACAGATAGCCTTTACCCATGCCAAAAAAGAAAAAACGGAAACTCAAAACTTCCCTTTATCTCGATCCCGCTCAAGCGGCTGCTCTCAAGAAAATCTCCGACCGTACGCTAATCCCCATCGCAAAACTGCTTCGTCAAGCTGTGGATAAAGTCATTTCGACATATAAAAAATAGTACAAAACACTGCTTGACAGGGCAATGTAGGGTAATGTAGTTTATCTGCCAGAGTAGTACCACGAACCAAGGCGAGACTCGTTGGTGTAATCAGCACTGAACGAGCGGGGCCCGCGGATGTAATCAGCATCCGCAGACCCCTCACCAGAAACCGAGGTAATTCGGTCAATGGCTGCGCAACATTCTACCCACGCTCATTTACCCGAACAACCTCAGCGAGTCTCGCTCTCCTCGTTCCAAATTCCCTCCCGTACTTCTAGTGCCCAGGCAGACGTTCCGATTCCCCAGATTCGTGCGTCTGCCCCACTTCAATCCCGATTCGTAATCCGCTTAACGAACTGTAGACGCGCCCAAACGTTTCTCTCCGAATACACCCAAGGCGGAATCCAAAAAACTTTCAGCATCTCTAAAGCAAAACTATTCGTTGACCTTGGGATTACGCAACGGATCGCCGCACTGTTTTACGGAGATGTTGTCCGCGTTCTCAACAACGTTGGCAGTGGAGAGATTCGGCTCTGTGTACCGCTTTTACAGGACAGACCCAAACAAAAGAGCGAAGAAAAACAAAACGGTGCGTTGGGGTTGCTTGTGGCGAGGCATTCAGGCGACCCCTTTCTTACTGACGCGAAACAACTCTTCATTGAATTTCTGGAGCGCCGCTTCGGAATCATAGTTCAGGGTTTCCAGAGAGGATTTGCAGGGCCCAACAAAAAGACACCCGATTTGCTTTTGTTCTCGGGCCCGTTTCAAACGACTCTCGCAATACCAGTTGAAAAGTTACTAGACCCGGCGACCGCTATCGAGTTTATCCGGTCCAAGAAAACCGAGGCGGAAGAACAGTTCAGCAAACAAAGTTTGGAGGCAGAGGAAGGCGACGCTGGCGCGTTAGGGGCT
Source organism: Acidobacteriota bacterium (assembly GCA_013289835.1). Lineage (GTDB taxonomy): Bacteria > Acidobacteriota > Terriglobia > Acidiferrales > UBA7541 > Acidiferrum. The sequence continues at coordinate 74,030 of JABCZG010000007.1, forward strand.
GTTGTCTCGTGCGGGTGACGGGGCGGCGGCCCCTTTCCTTTGGAGGATAGATGTACGCGATTCGAAGGGTCCCAGACCACCAACTGTTTCTGCTACGGGACGCGAAAACCCGCTGGACGGAAGACGCGGCTCTCGCTGTTCACTTTGCGGACGAACAAATCGCACAGGAGCAAGCCGAACGGCTCCCCTATCCCGTTTGTGTTGTTCCGGTTTCAAACCATGACTGAGGCAGAGCGCCAGCGGCGGCAAGCGGAATTGAAGCAGATGGACCTCTGGTTGCGAGAGCATCCCAGTTTTTCTTGGCTGATAGCACTCGCAATTGTTTTCGATTTTGTCGGCCTTCTCTGTGCGCTCCGTTTTGTTTGGAACCACGCGAGGTAAGAAATGATTGATTGGATAGCAAACCCCATTCGAGAAATTCTCCCGCTGATTCCGCACATTAAGGACAACCGAGAGGGGATAGACCCACCGAAGGACTACACCTTCGTTCTCCGCGTCGGATCCGAATACTTCACACATTTTCATTCCTCACGGCCAGGACCTTGCACGTCTCTCAACCTAGCAAACGCTAGAAAGCTAGACTCCCTCGTTATCGTCGCAACTTTTGCTGTTTTCATCGTGCGCGATTTTCCCGCATTGAAGGAAAAACTGTTCGTTGAAGCGATCCATAAAAATGGCACGCGGGTCACGCTGCCCGTCCAAGAAAAACTGAAGGCTAAGGCCGCTGCAAGGTGAGTTATGCCAATTCTTCACATCATTCAACTGCATTTTCCGTCTGAGGGGGCGGCAGGTGCCATGTCAGAGATCGGAAAAAACGAAAAAGTGTTCGTGCTTCAGACAGTAACCGAGCGTTGGTTCTTCGCAGATTGGAACTGGAATTTCACGACACGCAAGCCAAATGCGAAATTCGTGGGCCATCTCAGTTGCGCACGAGGCTTCCGCTCAGAACAGCTTGCCCAAGCGTTTCAAAGATTTTTGGCCTGGAACGGTCACATTTGCGATCTCTGCGAAGCCGAAAGCGGACGTTTGGTCGAGCGATACAGCCCACCGCCGCGGCCAGTTCTGCCAAAACGAGCGGTAGTCGCTATTGAAGAAAACAAGAAACGCGGGGATTGGTTCCAAGGCCGATAAGAAAAAGTTTCAGACGAAACAGCATGTCCTAAGTTTCGCCTGATTTTGGGGGAAACAAATGAAGAAACAAAGACAACGCGGGTTCAGCTTAATCGAGTTGTTGGTTGTTGTGACCATCATTCTCATTATTGCGGCGATTGCCATTCCCAACTTGCTCAAGGCGAAAGGCGCAGCTTCGGAAACGTCCACAGTCGGCACGTTGAAGGCAGTCGCAACCGCAAACGCGGTCTATTCGAACCAATTCAATATGTACGCAGCCAGTCTGACCGCTCTTGGCGGAACGCCGGGCTCAACTTCAACCTGCCAAGCGTTTCAATCTCTGGACAACAACCTAGTGACTTCTCTTTCGGCTGGAATTTTTAAGGGCTGGACTTTCACGTACACGCCGACAGGGAGCGCGATCACTCAAACCACAGGCCCATGCGCCGGGACGCCAGGAAATCCGGGATTCGTAATTGATGCCGTGCCACTTAATCCCGCACAAGGTGCCAGAAGTTTTTGCACGGACGAATCGAACACGATCCATTACGACGCTGCATTGTCGGCCCCAACCACTGAAGCGACTTGCGAGACTCTCCCAACGCTGTGACCTCGAACTGAGTGGGGCCGGAAACTCGCATCCGGCTCCTCACTCAGACAGAAAGGAAAAATGAAATGAGAAACAAGAAACAAGATGGATTCACAACTTTGATGGTCGAAGTGCTCGTCGGTCTGAGTCTGCTCTTGGTGTTCTTCAGTGTTACCGCCCCATCCTTGAAAACCGTCCTGCAAGCGAACAATCAAAACAACGCTGTCATGCTATTGCGCTCAGTGAACAAAAGCGAGGGCTACTACTTTCGAGTTTTTCATAATGGCTACGTGACGCCTGCCGTGCTCGCCAATTCGAATGCGGGGCAGGTCGGAACTGTAGCAGCACAAACCTGTCAAACGCCCGGCTTCCTTGGGCCAGAAACCGCAGCAAGTGTGAGCGTGACCCAGACGTTTTCCGGTTACAACTACGTTTTCACACCTGGAGCGGTCTCACCGATCACAGGTTCAGGTTGTGCGAATCCCGGCTATGCAACTTACACATTGACCGCGAGTCCAATCACTCCGGGAGCGAGCGGAAACTTTTTTTACTTCACAGATCAAACGGGAATCCTCCGCTTCGCCGCTGGCGCACCAGCGACGGCAACGTCCCCGAGTTGGTGAGCAATGCGCCGAATACTTCTTTTGCTTGGCACGATGCTTCTGGCATTTTGTCTTGCCGGATGCCGTAAGCCCATCACGTACGCTAATCCGATTCTTCCCGATCCCCCATTTGGGGGAGTGATTTTCGTTCAATCCGCAGCCTGCGATAACAACCACTCTAATCCGTGCTGGCAAACGGCGGGTCAAACCTTTCAGGTCACATTGCCCGACAACGTGCAGGATGGAGATTCAATTAAGGTCTGCATCTATTGGTTTGCCGCTTATTTCGTCAACAACACCGCCGTAGTTCCTGCGACTCCCATAGTTCAGGATTCAGCCAACGACTCTTATTCGCTTGTCCAAACGGTTCAGAATTACGGCTCTCCCTCGAAATTCGGATACATCTTTTCAACCCCAAGCGTTGCCGCTGGAGGGACTTCGTTTCAAGTCAACGTCACATTTCCGAGTCCTCCGGGGGTTCAGAACTATACAGCAGTTGTTGCGTTGGAATACTCTGGTGGGAGCACCTTAGACGGCCAAGCTTCATTAGGAACTCTTGGTCCGTCTCCCGCCAATTCAGGTCCTTTCACAATCAGTTCCGACCAAGATGTTGTGCTCAGTCTTTATTTCGGCAGCGTGCTTAACACAACGGCCTGCAACACATGCAACCTTCGGTTCACAGGCTCTAGTTTCATCGTCCAAGACAGTTTTCCCCCAGCCGCAGGGACTTATACAGCGCAGTTCTCAAACCCCAACCAGTTCGGTCTGTATTCGGTAATCGCGGCAGCTTTTCAATAGGAGAGAAATTGGAAAAAAGTACAGACAACATTTTGATCGCGGTTCCGTGCTTTGGCGGCTCTTTGCAATACCTTTGCGCCGACACGCTTATAAAGGTAGATCGAGTTCTTACTGAGAAGGGGATCGCTCACACGATTCTGTTCATCGGGAACGATTCCTTGGTGCCCCGAGTGCGGAGTCGCTTTGCGAACATCGCCCTCTTCGATACGGACGCGGAGGGAAGAAAATTCACGCAACTGTTGTTCGTAGACGCAGACCTGGGGTTCGACGCCCGCCACGTTTTCACGATGCTGGACGCTGGCAAGCCGATCATTTGTCTTCCGTACTCGAAAAAAACCATTAACTGGCAGTCCGTTGCCGCTGCTGTGAAACGGGGTGTTCCTCCTGAGCAACTACCGCATTTCGCAGGGACCGCCTGTATCAACGCTGACCGTTCTTTTTCAGTGACCGAGACTACGCCGATCCGCCATACCGGGACAGGCGCAATGCTCATTCAGGTCTCAGTGTTGAAAGCGATGGCAGACGCGCACCCGGAATGGAAATACAAAATGTCCCCGGACGAAATTAGTTGTCGCACCACGAAGGAAACGGAGGCGTTCGATTTTTTCCAGATCGGCATTCGCCGCGGAAATTCGTACTGGTTGCCGGAAGACTATTTTTTCATCGAAGAGGCCCGAGCACTAGGCTTTGAAACTTTTCTCATTCCCACCGCGCAAACAATCCATGTCGGCTACTACGAATACCTACTCAACATGCCCGCTATCGCAACGTTTGGGAGACCTTAGTGAAAATTTCAGACATCGGAGGAAACATGCGGCTCGCAAAAGCAGTTGTGATTTTTCTTCTGTTAGGGCTGTTTTTCGCTACAACCGGGCGAGCGGATGCCCCGGCAATGGGGTATTTGGGCAAGGGAAAATCGCGGCTCTCATTCGCAGGTCCAGTTCGGAAAGTGAACACGCCGAAATCCGCGGCTCGCCGGACAAACCCGTTGCATCTACACTGCCCGCGCCTTCCCCGCATTCATCGGCCCCATTTCTAGAGACCTGGGAGATTCAAGATGAAGTCCTCAACACGTTCAATGCTTATCTTAACGATGCTGGTCCACTATTGCCGTCAGAAGTCTGGCAATCGCGCCATTGATTTGTCGTTCCTCGCTAGTTTCCAGCAATTCGTTAATCGCCATCAGACCTTGGATCGTTGACCCGGCGATAGCTCCAAAAGCGCCGAATTCCACTTGCTCCACAAAGTCGATGGTGTACGGAGTGGTCCAGCGATAATGCTGCGTGAACGTCATCATGTTTGGATGACAGAATTCACTCAAATAGCTGTAGTCGTCCTCTGTCGGCATCGCTTCCTTTTGGAAGCAATTGATTGCCTTGCTGATGTGTGGTCCAACAGGAAATAACTCGCTCTCCTCCGGCGTGCTGTGGAATTCGTTGATGTAGCGGCTTCCGGTCCCAATCGGTAGAAGAAACTTCCACGCAGCGGCCAAATCTTTCTGGTCGAGATTCTGCTTTACGTGCTTTTTCACGTAGTAGGCGTGGGCGCAAAACTCGAATGAAGATCGCCCGATGATACGCACGGCAGCCTTGTTATCGCTGTCGATCAGCAGGACTATTCCGTTGATGAGTGCGTTCACGTGGCGAATCCAAGGAAACGAATACGCTTGGATGGCCCACTGAATCAATTCGATGGTTGGCGACGCGTCGGGACCTACGGCTGGCCGGACCAATTGTGCGTATGTAATTTTCTTCAGGTGTTCGGCGGTGAGCCGCAACATCGAAACAGACGGGCTGTGGTCTTCAGGTGTTGCTTGGGTCATGGTTCACGCTTCAATGGCCTGGTCAGGAAAAAGTTCTGCCAAAAGAACTCGGCCTTTACTTTCCCCGTGCTGATCTATCTCTAGGGAGATTTCTAATACCTTGCCGAATTCGCTTCGCTCTCGTTGTGGTGCGAAAAATGGGACACCCTCGTGTGTATCTAAAAATCTGAAGCGCGGATGATATGTAGAGTGTACGTTGACCACAAACAGGAAGTCTTTCCCGTCGATTCCTTGGATTCCGAAATGCAATTCCGCTGAAGATGCATGCTTCAAAGTTCCGACGCACCATCCGGTGACAGTGGAGATAGCCCAATACATGAACAGTCTTGTAGAGCCGCTCTTCCAATCATTCAGTTGTGCGAAAGCTTCCGTTGACGAACTCATGTTTAGGCGTAGCTGCCTCTCTTCAATGTAGAATGCCGTGCATGTCGCCTGTTAGCCCTAGGGGTCCGCAGAACGAGATTGCGCTGCAACTTCGCGTACCGTATTTCTCCGAAGAGAGCGATGAGATCGATGTTGCCATACCTGAACTGGAAGCATATCTCAAGGCCAAGTATCCAGGGTTGAAAGGAGTCCGCTTCGCGTATCGAAATCCGCGCCCTGACATTGCGGCGTACTCGCTCACCTATCTACATGATGCCATCTTGTACATTTTGGTGCCGGGCACGTTTTTCACGAAGAAGCTCGCTGAGCGACTAGCCGACGATGCATACGATTGGCTGAAGAAACGATTTAAGAAAATCCGAAAAGGACACAAGCGCCGCCCACGCCGCAAGTGAGCGCGAGAATGTCCACCCCAACCCCATTCGCTGTGTGTTTGCTATATAATCCAGGCACTTTACCATGACACAACTTCGGCTTCGTATCCCAAGTCCAGACTTTTGGACCGCCGTTTTCACCGGACTTCTATTTCTGACCACATTTGTGGCCGTGGTTGTCGGCTACCGTCAACTCAAAGAGTTTCAGGCGGAGGGACAGGTTCAACATCTTCTTTCTCTCGATCAAAAATTCGATCAGGAACCGATGCTCACGTATCGCCGTGGGTTGGCAGAGAAGCGGCTGAAAAACGAAGAAAACCCGGACGAGCTATATCCGTTGCTGGATTTTTTCGAGACGGTCGGCCTTCTTGTGGAGCGCGGATATCTTGATGACTCAGACGTGTGGAACACTTTTGGCTATAACGTATTCATCCTCAATGCGGATGCGCGACAGATCATCGAGCAGGAGCAACGAGAAGACCCCACCATCTACGCGGAGTTCTCGTTTCTAGTCGAACGCCTTCAGCGCATCGAAACAGACAAACACGGTACAAGTGCTCACCCATCAAAGGATGAAATTACCGATTACTGGAAACAGGAATTATCCGCAGGCAAAGCAATCCCCACGCGTCCGCACCCACGTAAGAGGACGAACACCAAATAGATCGGATAGAGGACACAAAATGCCTGGCGTACAAGAGAAGGATTTATCAGATTGGGGCGCATTTGAATGTGAACTGCTTGAACTGCGTCAAGAGTTTGGTCGTTCTCCTTCGGAGTTGCTCTTTCGAGGTCAGAATGATTCGAAATATTTGTTAACTACCACCTTGGAGCGAGCCGGATGCGAACGGATGCGCCTCAAGGATTATTATCAGCTTGTCGCAAGCCAGATCAGACCCGCAGTTGAGACATTTACTGGAGTGATTTGGGACGTGCCTCAGTACAGCGTAGAACTTGAGACATCGTTTTACGACCGTGAGCTATTTTCGCTCCGTAAGTTCCCATCAGTGGAGCTGTATCGATACATGGTTTATTTGAGACACCACGGGTTCCCTTCGCCCCTTCTTGATTGGTCATATTCACCCTACGTCGCAGCCTTCTTTGCTTTCAGAGACCAGACTGCTGAGCCTAACAAGAGGTCGATCTATGTCTATTGCGAAGCGCCGAAGGGATTCAAGGGAGGGGCTGTGGGTGAGCCTGCGATGCGTCCCATCGGTCCATACGTTCGAAGTCATCGCCGACACTTTCGCCAACAATCCAACTATACAATCTGCTGTGCTTTTGGTTCAGACTTGGGTTGGTATTTTTACCCACACGACCCTGTGTTCGGCAGTCGAGACAAGCAGGACTTCCTGTGGAAATTCAATCTGCCCTCAACTGAACGGACCAAGGTTCTACGATTGTTGAATGACTACAACTTAAACGCCTTTTCACTTTTTGATTCTGAAGAGGCGCTACTTGAAACAATGTGGTTACGAGAGCGTGACTTGAAAGTCCCGGACTCGCTCTGACGAAAAGTCACCCTCAGTGGTCTCAATTTCTGCTTTCTCTGGTGTCAAAGTGCGGTTTCGATTCTTGCAAGGCATCTAAAACACGTCGCCGCCGATCTGTTTGTCGAGGTTTACGTAAAGGCCACTGTAAACGTTAAAATTAAAAATCTGTGTGGATGGACTAAGAATGGGTCACACCTGTTGCGGGTGTCACACGCGCACTTAACGCCGGAGAGCGAGAGGACACGAACATATTGTTGCTTGTGTCGCGGGAGTCGCCATCGATGTAGAGTTTGGCGCTGCCAAACCATGTGTTTGTCACTCGGATTTGACATCCGTTATGCATCGCAATCCATTCTTTCTTCGCCATCACTCCTCCGGTTAGGATTCTTCAGTACGGCGATCTCACGGATGCTTCGCAAACCAAGTCCAAAGTGCCCGGACAAGAATCGAAAGTAGCGTACCGAAAATTACAGTTCTCCGAAGATAGATAAAGAACTGATGCCGCTTCTCACCCTGGCCGATAGCGAAGGTTCCACGCGGGAAAAGTTTGAATACGAAATACTCTCCAACCCACATCGCTATCATCGCGGGGAGTGCTATCCACTGGTATGACCCGCCTTTCCCCAAGACAGTGGATAACCGTGAAATGGAGTCCCATGCGTAGACTGGCAAAAAGAGAGCGACAAAAAAGAGTATGACGCCAGCGCCAGACGGATTAGATGGACCAGAGAAAAATGGAGAATACCACTGGCGGGTTGCTGCAACCCAATCGTCCAATTGGTCTGCAAAGTAGATCACATCCCGCTGTGTGCCGTTGATAGTATATTCCAACGATGGAGAATCGTTCTTTTTCAGGTTGACGTATGCCGACTTGACTGTTCCATCGGCTGTGCCTGCAATTAGGGAGACGATTGACCGTTCGTCAGAATTGGGTTGTCCGATCACATCTTCTATCTTGTCGTAGTGGACGTTGGTGCCATCGGAGAATTTCGCGGTGTACTCCAAAATATCTGAAGTCTCACCTAGAATTACTGCTAATCGTTTGAGGAGGTCAGGTGTAATGACAAACGCTATGTCCAGTGAGCGGGTCTTTGATGCTTTGTTTTCCATTTCACAACAGAGACTATTGTGTCAAAGTTAAAGTGTCAATAGATTGGCTACCGGGTTCCTGCTGCGCTTCTCGCTCTCGGCAAGCAGCAAGAAGTTTGATGGGCTATATACGAGGAAATCAATTCGACCGAACCTAACAGCCTTGCCGAATCGAAAAGCCGAGTTCATCGCGCCGATGGACTGCGCTCCCGTCCAAAAGCTGATAGACGGGCCGGGATGGATTTACGAAATCAAGCTCGACGGCTATCGCGCTGTAGCGGTGAAATGGAGTGGCAGCATCGATCTCTTTTCCCGTCGCAATAAATCATTCAACGCACAGTATCCCTATATCGTCGAATCTCTACGTGATCTCCCGGACGGCACGGTCGTCGATGGAGAGATTGTGGCCCTGGATGATGCGGGACGGCCAAACTTTAATTTGCTTTCACAGTTTCGCAGCAGAGCTTCAAGTATCTGCTACTTCGTCTTTGATCTCCTCATTTGCCAGGATCGTGGTCTGACGAGACTGCCCCTGAGTGACCGTCGTGAATTGATGAACTCCCATCTGAATTTCTACTCGCCTCGAATCCGCATCGCTGAACAATTCAACGTGTCAGGGACCAATATGTTGGCCGCTGTGCGTCAACAACAGCTTGAAGGCGTCATTGGAAAACGCAAGGACAGTTTCTATGAGCCTGGAAAACGCACGGGAGCATGGATCAAATACCGCGTGAATCAAAGCCAGGAGCTTGTGATCGGCGGATACATTCCAGGGCCGCACGGATTTGACTCCCTCATCGTCGGCTACTATCGAGGCGAGGACTTGATTTATGTTGCTCGCGTCCGCAACGGCTTTGTTCCGGCGTCACGTCGCCAAGTCTTTGAGAAAATCCGTCATCTCGTATCCCCAACGATACCCTTCGTCAATCTTCCGGATACACACAAATCTCGTTGGGGCGACGAACTGACGGCTGAGAAAATGGAGGAATGCGTTTGGCTTCGCCCGGAAGCCGTCGCCCAAATAGAATTCCTGGAGTGGACAGAAGCAGATCGGCTCAGGCATTCGAAGTTTGCTGGACTGCGTGACGATAAAGACGCTCGCGGCGTGGTCAAAGAACTTGGTTCGATCTAGACGAATCTGCGGAGGAACGACAAATTGGCTACTCATTACACGATGTCCTGGATTCTTCCTTTCATGCGGGAAGCCTTGAGGCCAATGAGCAATTTCAGTTTTGAGACCTTCATAGATGCTTTGTGGCGCGTGATGGAGAATGCCAAGGTTGAAGGCATCGTAAGGAAGTCGCAGACACAGGGATTCGATGGAACGAATTATCAAATCAACCAAGCACCATACCCTCTTACATTTGCGGCTGCGGAGGGATTCTCCTACCTGCTCAACACCGGGTACATAATGCGTGGGATACAGACGAACCTCCAAGGCTTTCCAAGCTTCGCATTCCACAAGACGACTCGCGGAGAAGCGTGGGCTGCTAGTGCAGGGCCAGTTCCGGAAGACGTTGATGGCTACTTGAATTTCTTACGCAAATTGGTTCCTATTCTGGACCCGGTGATGGAGCAGTACGTGACCGAAGGCTTGAAAGCCTATGAGCGTGGGACTTACTTTGCATCAGCCGTCATGGTCGGTGCGGCTTCCGAGAAGGGTGTTTATTTGCTAGGTGAATCCATGCGCAAGGTATTCAAAGACCCCAAGCAAACAGCCAAACTGGAAGGGTTTATAAACGGTAGAAGCATGAACTCGCTTTTTGGTTTTATCCAGAACGTAATTACCCAAGCTCAGCAACCTCCTCGCATCATCCCGTACTCGGTAACGGAAGGGGCTTCACCTCATCTAATTTCTTTGATTGAAGCTATCAGAGTGCAACGCAACGACGCGGTTCATCCACAGAATGCCAGCGTGTCGGCTGATTCAGTCCGGCTCTCCTATCTGGCATTTCCTCACGCTTTGCAAAAGTTGGAAGAACTGCGAGCTTGGTTCTTAGCGAATCCAGGCTCCCTCTAAAGGCTCGATGGTGGTGAAACTGTTCATGGACTTGTGGAACAAGAGAAAGTAGACTGCGGTTTCCGTCTTCCTACATGCAACAACTCAAACGCAGGAGTGTCCTTATCATGGCGAGCTATCACTCGTTCACTTGCCCGGGCTGCGAGAGCAGTTTTTGCGTGTTGTGGCCCGAACCACTTCCCAGCCATTTTCACCCTTCCAGCCAGGTCAAACTAAAGTGCCCAAGTTGCGGACAACTGACTGAGTTATACGCCTTCCTGTTAAACAGAATTTTGCAGGCTCCAGAGCCGGGCATACCAACAGTTCAGACTGAATCTATCTCTCCGCGGGATCCAAACCCAGACCCCGATGCCCGGCTCAAATGGCAGCAACAGATTTTCATCCGAAGGGCGGCTAGGTTCAAAAAGATGTACGGGAATTAACCAGAGTGAAATAGTGCCTGTGATAGCTTTAATCACTCGGAGGTGTGGGCTATGATCGATCTGACGCTAAAAATTGATCCCAAACAATTCACAGTTTCCATTAGTACGCGGCAAGAGCATGTGCGCGAACTCTCCAAACCTACCGCGGAAGAACTTGGGCAAGCCATCATAGATTATGTTGAAGAAAGTTCGTCGGCAAAATGGCCTGGGAGTAAATTTAGATTGAGAAGTCGCAAGAACACTCTTCTTTATGTGCGTGCGGTAAGCGGCGCAACGGTGCTGGGTTTGGGGGATCTTGACGCCGCCAAAATTTTTAGTGGGGATGTAACTGAAATCTTGAATGCGAATCCTGATTTGGAAAAAGCGCCTTGCGCTGGCTGACCCTGACTCCGAAATGACTCCGTTATGACTCCAAAACCCCCTCTAATGACTCCGAAATGCTACTAAAATCCTCAAAAGTCTCCCACGTAAGTCATTGAAAAAACACTGGGACTGGTACTGCGCAAAGCATTATGAGTCCGCTGCTCTAACCGCTGAGCTACGGGCCCCACGCTACTGCAATATCCTATCCTGAAATCGCCCGCCGAACATCCTCGGCCTCGGCTCTGCTCACCCCTTGAGCAGCGCAGCGTCTATCGCGAGTGGGGTGGTCCCCCGGGCGATTCCGGCAAAGTCGAGAATCTATTCTTTGTTGAGAGGGGTTGGTGTGCTTATGCGTAGAGCGTGTGTTTGCGTCTTGGGTTTAGCGATTGGGTGCGGCGTCTTGGCAAGCAATGCCGCAGCGCAATTCAAGAATGGGGGCCAACCGACGGAGTTGAACATCCCTCGCGTCAGTCAGCGGGGGACCGTCTCGCAGCGCATCGGACTGACGGACGTTACCATCGTCTATCATCGGCCGGAAGTCGGCGGGCGGGAGATCTGGGGCAAGACCGTGCCGTACGGCAAGGTTTGGCGCTCGGGCGCGAACGAAAACACCACGATCACTTTCTCGGACGATGTCACCGTGGAAGGAAAACCCCTCCCGGCCGGAACGTACGGTTTGCACACGATTCCCGACAAAGATCAATGGACCATCATTTTCTCGAAGAACTCCACCTCCTGGGGCAGCTTCAGCTACGACGAAAAAGAAGATGCACTGCGCGTCATCGCAAAGCCGCGCGCGGCGGAGTCTTTTGAGGTTCTGACGTATGTTTTCGACGACGTGAAACCGGATTCGGCCGTAGCCACCCTGCGCTGGGAAAAACTTGCAGTGCCCATTCACATCTCGGTGGACGTCAAAGCCGTTGTTTTGCGCAGCATCAAGAACGAGCTTCGAAATGTTGGTGGATTCACGTGGGCCGGCTACGACGAAGCAGCGAATTGGTGCCTGGACAACAACTACAATCTCGAAGAAGCGCTGAAGTGGGAAGACACTTCCATTCAAAACGAAGATCGCTTTGAGAATTGGGAGACAAAGTCACGCATCTATGACGCTATGAGCCGCAAGGACGAAGCCGCAAAGACGCTCGCCACGGCCCTCGACAAAGCCACCGCGATCCAACTCTACGTCTATGCTCGCGGCCTACAACGCCAAGGAAACACCAAGCGGGCTTTTGAGCTATTTCCCCAAGTCTCCAAAAAAGATGCGAACCACTGGGTCAGCCACCTGGCGCTCGCGCGCGTGGACTCAAATTCCGGCGACTTCACAACCGCAGCCAAGGAAATGACCATGGCTATCAACGGCGCCCCGGATGCCACAAAGCCTTTTCTTCAGCCGCTGCTGAAGCGCCTCGAAGCAAAGGATGACATCAACAAGTAGTTCGGCCGACGCGTGAGAAGACCTCTCTTGCGGTGGACGTGCCGCCGCGCAAACTTCGCTTGGGCCACGAAGAACCGCCGTCAGAACTGAGCTACGCGTGGGAAAGTACGGCCTGCTTGCGTTCCACGACAGAAGCCAGCGCGGCTTCGAGGACGTTCAGCCCTTCGTCAAATTGTTCGTCGCTGATCACCAGCGGGACAAGGATGCGCATCACGTTGTTAAATGTGCCTGCGGTGATGGTGATCAAGCCGTGCTCGTAACAATACTTCGCGATCTCCTTGGTCTCGGAGTCTGCAGGTTCGCGCGTCTTCGCGTCGCGCACTAGTTCGATGGCGCACATCCCTCCGAGGCCCCGAACTTCACCAATCAAAGGCCATTTCTTTTGCCAACCGCGCGCGCGATCTTCAAAATATTTGCCGATTGCCGTGGACCGCGCGAGTAAACCTTCTTTCTCAATCGTTTCAATCGCCGCAAGCGCCGCAGCACACGAAGCCGGATGTCCGCAATACGTGCCGCCCAAGGCTCCCGCTCCGGGCGCGTCCATAATTTCGGCGCGGCCGGTCACCGCGGCAATGGGCATTCCTCCGCCCAGCGATTTCGCCATGACTATCAAATCCGGCTCGATCCCGAAATGTTCCGAAGCAAACCACTTGCCCGTGCGCGCAAAGCCCGTTTGCACCTCGTCCGCGATGAAGAGAATGCCGTGTTTGCGGCAAATGTTCTGCAGCAGCTTGAAGTATTCTCGCGGCGGAACGATGAAACCGCCCTCCCCGAGAACCGGCTCGGCGATCACCGCAGCCACGGATTCCGGGGCGACGGATCGCTTGAAAGCGTCTTCGAGATAATGTGCGAACGTCTCCGCGGTAGCTCCCTTTTCGCCTCGGTACGGATACGCAAAGGGAATCCGGTAAATGTCGCTAGCAAAAGGCTCGAAGCCGGCTTTGTATGGATGCGTCTTGCTTGTCAGCGACATCGTCAATAATGTGCGGCCATGAAAAGCGTCCTCGAAGCAAATCACCGCCGGACGCTTCGTGTAGGCGCGCGCGATCTTGATGGAATTTTCGATGGCTTCTGCGCCGGAGTTAAGCAGAATGGTTTTCTTCGGAAAATTCCCGGGAGTAAGTGCATTCAGCTTCTCCGCGACGGCGACATAACCTTCGTAGGGCGTGACGGCGAAGCAAAGATGCAAATGTTTCTCGAGTTGTTCGCGTATCGCGGCCGTCACCCGCGGAGAGCGATGGCCGATATTCAGGCAGCCGATGCCTCCTGCAAAATCGAGATATCGGTTTCCGTCGACGTCTTCGATGACCGCGCCTTCGGCGCGCGCCGCGAAAACCGGCGTGGCATTCGCTGGGCCACGTGGAATTGCTGCTTCACGGCGCACCATTAAGGCGCGTGACTTTGGTCCAGGAATTTCCGTGCGGATTTGAATGGTAGACATTTTCGTTTTCCTTGCTTTGAAATCTAGTACCAGCCGATCGGGGTCTCGTCGAGATTGACGAACACCTGTTTGGTTTCGAGGTATTCTTCAAGTCCCCAGGGACCCAGCTCGCGCCCGAAGCCCGACTGCTTGTACCCGCCCCACGGCGCTTCCACGTACGTCGGCTGCATGTGATTCACCCATACGATGCCGGCGCGCAGTGATTTCACGACGCGAAACGCTTTGTAAATATCCCGCGTCCAGACCGCTGCCGCGAGTCCGTACGGCGTGTCGTTGGCGATTCGAATCGCTTCCGGTTCCCCTTCGAACGGAATCACGGACGCAACGGGGCCGAAAATCTCTTCGCGAGAGATACGCGCGTTGTTATCCACGTCGTAGAAAATCGTCGGCTCGACGTAGAAGCCCTTCCCAAACTGCTTCGGCCGCCCGCCGCCAATGGCCACCTTCGCCTCTTTTTTCCCGAGATCCAGATATGAGCCGACGCGGTCGTATTGCTCCTTGCTGACCAGCGGCCCCATCTTCGTTTCGCGCTCGAGTGGCGGGCCTAGCTTGATGCGCTTGGCCTTTTCCGTCATGGCTTCCACGAATTTCGAATAGATTTTCTTTTCCACGAGGATGCGGCTGCCCGCGGAACAAACCTCGCCTTGATTGATGAATATTCCGAAAAGCGCGCCGTCCACGGCTGCTTCCCAATCCGCGCCTTCGAAGAAAATGTTGGGAGACTTGCCGCCGAGTTCAAGCGTCACCCGCTTCAGCGTGTCCGCGGCGCTCTTCACAATGATTTTTCCTACCGCGGCGCTCCCGGTAAACGCAATCTTGTCCACCCCAGGATGCGCGACCAGCGCGGCACCTGCCGTTTCCCCAAGTCCATTCACTATATTGACCACCCCGGGCGGCAGGCCAATCTCTTCAAACCAATTGGCGACCTCCATCATGCTAAGCGGCGTCTGCTCAGCCGGCTTGAGCACGCAAGTGCATCCCGCTGCAATCGCCGGGGCGAGCTTCCATGCCGCCATCACCAGCGGATAATTCCAAGGAATGATCTGCCCAGCGACTCCGACCGGTTCGCGCAGAGTGAAACTCAGCGCATTCGCGGGCACGGGATTGACGTGCCCCAAGACCTTGTTCGCCAGGCCAGCATAGTATTCGAAACACGTCGCGGCATCCGCGATGTCGAACTCCGCCTCCACGATGGGCTTGCCCGAATTGCGGCATTCCAGCTCCGCAAGCTGCGCGGCGTTCGCCCGAATTTTTTCCGCTAGCTTGTAAAGAAGGCGGCCCCGCTCCGCCGCGTTCGTCTTCCCCCACGGTCCGGTATCAAACGCCGCCCGCGCCGCTTTCACCGCCTGGTCAACATCTGCCGCCGTTCCCGACGCAACATTCGCGATCACTTCCTCCGTCGAGGGATCGTAGACGGGAAACATCTCGCCGGAAGCGCTCTTCACCCATTGTCCGTTGATATAGTTTTGATAGGCTCGAACCACCGTCTTCGCACTGCTCGACATCACTGCCTCCCAAATTCACTTCAAAGCGCGGACGCCTCCGCCAGTTTCCGCGCGGCCTTCCGCCGCCCATACACAAAAAAGAAAAACCACGCAAGTCCCAGAAAAAACAATGTTCCGCTAAACATCTTGATTTCGAATAGTCGGATTGATTCGATCTGGTGCGACGGTATGAACGCGACGCCCATTCCCAGAATCGTGGTGAGCAATCCGAAACCGCCGGCAAGAAGAAGTGTCGTCTTGCTGTAGTACCCCTCGCCCGGCGCCGATTCCATCGCAAGCTTCAGTAATGCGGCGTGCATGTATAAAAATGGCACCAACTGCAGAACTACGGCCAGGTCCAGCATGGTTACAAAGGCTTCCTTCACGCCGGCGCCGACAAAACTCATTCCCAGAAAAATCGCAGAAAAAGTTGCATGCACGATCAGTGCGACATACGGCGTCGCATATTTCTGATGCACTTTGCCCAACCCTTCAGGCAGATAGGAATCGAGCCCCGCGACAAAAGGAATCCGCGCCGACCCCGCAAGCCAGGCTGAAGCGATGCCCGCAATCGAAATGCTCAGCACAAACGCAAATGGCGAGACAATCCACGGCACTTTCACTTGATCGGCCATGTGGCTGACCGCCTGCACGACCCCTTGCAGCACGCCGATATCTTGCTTGCTCACCGCAAGTAGCAAGGTCAGTGTTGCACCGATGTACAAAATCCCCGAGAGCAGTCCTCCCCACCCGACCGCACCGGGAAGCGTTCGATGCGGATCTTGAATCTCGTCGCCCATCACGGAAGCCAGTTCCAGTCCAACGAGCCCAAAACAGATCACGCCAAACGAGCCGATCAAGCGAATATCTCCAGTAACACGAAAATCGCTCGCAGTCATCGTGGTGCCAAACCGGAATAAAACGACAAGCCCGAGGCCAATCAGCGTGGTCGCCGTGATTGCCGTGCCAATCCCGCCAAGATTGTTGATCCATTTGCCGACGCCCAGGCCCAGCACATTCAACCCCACCAACAAGACCAAAAGCACCATGGACGCGCCGAGTGCGAACCACGGATTGTCCGCTAGCGTCCGCGCCCGCGGACCTGCCACGTACACCGAGATGCCAACGAAATACAGGAGTACCGTCGGCACGTAAAAAATATTGTTCGTCCAGTAGCACCAGCCCGAAAGGAAACCGTGGAAATCCCCAAATACACGTTTGGCCCACAAATAAACGCCGCCCTCACCGGGATAGCGGTGCGCTAGCTCGATGACCGCGATTCCCTGTGGCCAGAAAAACAGCAGCAGCGCCAGAGCCCAAAGCCAGACGGTTACCCCACCGTTCGCCGCAATCGTCGGAACCACGTTGAGATTTACGATCGCGACGACAAAAAGCAGAACGAGGTCCCAACGCCCCAGAACTCTGCGCAGATGGGGCGCGTCCTGCGCCACCGCTGGCTCGGGAGATGTCGTGACCTCGTTCGCCAAGCTACTTCTCTCCTGAACTTCCTACCCGCGCCGGTTAGTGTCCCGCTGCGCCAACAAACGCGGCGCCCCGCTCGTGTTGCGCTTTCGCTAGCGCCGGCGCGACCTCTTCGAAAACCGCCAGATGCTTGTCAATGTCCGCCTCGGTGTGTTGCACCGAAATGGTCCACTGCTCGTCCCACCAATATGGCTGCGCAAGCACGCCACGATTCACCATGGCAAACCAATAGTGCCGCCAGAGATCGACGTCGACCTTGGTCCAGTCGCGGTAGTTGCGAATCTCCTGCGGATACAGCATCAGCGCGCCGTTGACGCCCGCGCTGGCTACGTACGCGGTTAGCCCCGATTTCGCCACAATGGCGCGGTAGCCTTCAGTGAGTTTCTTGCTGAGCTTGCCGACGTGCGCGTAGTTCTCGCGGGTCAGCACTTCCCGAAACGTCGCAAGCCCCGCCGCCATCGATACGCGGTTCGTGTTGTATGTGCCGCCGTGGAACACCTTGTGTTGCGAGATCAGATCCATCACCGCGCGGCTTGCGCCAAACGCGCCCAGCGGCAATCCCCCTCCGATGGACTTCGCCAGGCAAATCATGTCCGGCTTCACGCCGAAAAATTCGCTGGCGCCGCCCCACGCAAGTTTCGCGCCGGTTTTCACCTCGTCAAAAATCAGCAGCGTCCCATTCTTCGCGCATATATCGCGCAACCCCTGCAAAAACCCCGGCTGCGGCATGCACAATCCGACGTTCATCAGTATGGGCTCGAGAATGATCGCGGCAATCTGCCCGGGATATTGCTTGAACCGGTTTTCGACGCTCTTCAGATTGTTGAAGCTGGCGACAACCACGTTCTCCAGAGAATTCTTTGGTATTCCTCCACCCCCGGGAACGGAATTGGGTGCATCTGGATCGCCGTAGTCTTCCACCTTCGGCTTGACGCTCACCAAAGCAGTGTCATGCAAGCCGTGATAAGAGCCTTCGAATTTCAAGATCTTGTCGCGACCCGTCGCCGCGCGCGCAATGCGGCAAGCATGCATGGTCACTTCCGTCCCGCTCGACCCGAACCGCACCATCTCCACCGGATACCGCGCGCAGATCTCCTCCGCCAGTTCCCACTCCTGGTCATGCGGCATCCCAAACGTCGTTCCCTCATGCAGCTTCTGCTCAACCGCCTTCACCACCGCGGGATGGCAATGCCCCGCCATCAGCGCCCCAAAACACAGGTTGTGGTCAATGTATTCGTTGCCGTCCTCGTCGTGAATCCGGCCCGCTTTTCCGTCCTTCACGAAAAGGGGATACGGCTCGTAGTGCCGGTAATTACTGGCAACACCAAGCGGGATACGTTGCAGCGCCCGCTTGTACGCTACGGCTGATTTCGGCGTGCGCTTCTCATACGTGGCGATTTCTTTTTGTAGTGCGTCGTGCATTTGCGTGCTCCATGGGTTGGCCCTTGTGCCGTTACCCTCACAGGTCTATTCCCTGCGGTCAGTCTCAGATGGAAAATCTCTGGAAATTCGGGGACTTCTTCTCGGCTTTTGTTGACGTGCGAAGGCGCCCCCGCCTGCTAGGGGCGCCCTCTTTCTTGCCTTGGATCTCCTTCGAACTCTAGAAAAGAAGCTTGAGCGCAAATTGCAGCAGCCGCGGATCGCGCGTCTTCTGTGGCTGCCCAAACGTCGTTCCCAGATTACCGGAGTTGCCATCAATACTGTAGAACTGCGTATGATTGAACACGTTGAAAATCTCTGTCCTGAATTCCAAACGCATCTTTTCGCCCACCGGCGTGTCCTTGAAGACTCCCATGTCCCAGTTGTTGATCGGCGAATTGCAGCACACCGTCCGCGGCGCATTGCCAAACGTTCCCAGCGTCACGTTGTTGTCGAATTGGTTGACGTTGAACCCAAAACCCGTCGTGCGAGGATTTGTAATCTGTAAAGGCCCGGTGAGATTCGGTTTCCCGGGACATTCGAATCCCTGGATGCTGCCCTCCAGCTCACTGTCGTTGCAATTGCTGATCAGAATCGGGAATCCCGTTTGATACGTGAAGATTCCCGACACTTGCCAGCCGTTCACCGCTTTGCCGGTAAATCCCTCTTTCTTTGGCACCGGCAATTCCCAAACGTAGTTGAAGACGAATCGGTGCCGCGCATCATAAAGCGATGGCCCATACGTCGCGTTGAAGTTGGTTGGATTCAGGATTTCTTCAAAACTTGAAGCGTTGTCCAGCGACTTGCTGAACGTGTAAGAGGCCTGAAACTGCAGCCCGTGAGAGAACTGCTTCTGAAGCAGCGCTTGCAGCGAATTGTAATTCGAATGCGCCGCGGTATCTTCATTGAAGATACTCCCGAAGATCGGTGTTCCATCCGCCGGGCACCCGCTTGTCAACGGAGTTGTACTGAGCGGATCGCAATTGGGGGAAGAGTAGGGCCGCAGGCCCACCAAATTAACTGGAGTTCCTCCCGCCGCACCCGTGATCGTGCAGCCGGTAGGAGTCGGGCCCACGATCGGGCAAGGGATATTCGGACCTCCTGGAGTTGGCCCACCGATATAAGGCAGATGGAGAACGGAGCCCTGCGGAAGAGTGAAGCTATATTGGCTGTCTTCACCGAACGGGCCGCAGCCCTGTCCAAGATTGGCAAGGTCCACGCAGGTCTGCGCGTTCGCGGCATTCTGATCGAAGATGGCCAGAAGCCGGTGCCCTTGCGAGCCCACGTATCCAACCTGAAACAAAACGTTCCCCGGCAGTTCGCGCTTGATCGTCAAGTTATACTGCGCCGAGTATTGCGTTCTCAGGTTCGTCGGAAATTGTCCGAACAGCAAAATCGGACGGTATAGCGACCAGTCCACCGGCTGATTGCGCGGTGGAGTCAAGAAACCGTTGGACACGTTGGGCTTTGTCGTCCCTTCCTGCGAGACGAACGGCGTGCTCAACAGCGGATTCGAAACGGAGTTGCTGATGCCGAACGGCGGCTCGGCTACGAACTGTTCCAGCACCAACTGCTCAATCGGATTGTAGAACAAGCCCCATCCCATGCTGACCGTGGTCTTGTTCGGTCCACCCGTCAGCTTGGCCATTGCTCCATCTTTCCAACCCGGGCTCCAATTGAGGCCCAGCCGCGGCGCAAATGCTTTGGTATAAGTGCTGATCAATCCACCCGGCACGCCCTTATCTCCCGGCACAACCAGTCCGGTGGGCGTCACTCCTTGGTTTTCGCAGGTATTCCCCGGGCCAAACAAATTGCTCGCCGGACTCAGCACGCAGGGATAGACCGTGGAGACCTGCCCGGGATTAAACCGCTGCACCTTCTGGCCGATATCCGTCAGCGGCGTGTTCATCTCCCAGCGAATTCCGTAGTTCAGCGTAACGTTGGACTTCAGCTTCCAGCTGTCTTGCGCGAAGAGATAAACCGACGTGCTGCGCACGAGTTCCTTGTTGCCGGAGCCCTGTGCATACGAGGTCGGCAAGCCCAGCAAGAAGTTCGCATACGGATCGGAAGAGCCGGTATCGTTGGGGCCGCCCGAGCCTAGGATGTACTCTCCGTTTACGTTGAAGTAGACCGTCTGGTCGAATTTTTGATACCGAGTATCCGCGCCAAATTTGAAACTGTGCTTGCCGATGATCTTGCTGTAATTGTCGCTGAACTGAAACGTGTTGCCCGTCTGCGGCAATTGTCCTTCGAAGTTGTTTCCGAAAAGGCCGGTCGTGCCATTCAGCGTGAAAAAGGGCACTCCTTCGAACTGCGAACCAAGTCCCGGGTGAATGCCGCATCCGAACTGGCCCGGACAGACCGGCACATTAGGATTCGCCGCCGTGCCCAGAGGATTTCCGTTGGCGTCCACTAGCGGGGTGTCGGATGTGCCCGTGAAGCAGAACGCCGCAGCCGCTCCGGTCCCGCATGACGCAGTCACCAAATTCGTGGTTGTCGGCGTATAGAATTGGGGCTCTGCCTCGCGGAACAGCGTGAACCGGAATTCATTCACTGCTGTCGACCCGATCGTCCACGTGTGGCTGGCGTTGACTTGCTGTACATGCGAAATGATCCGGCCGCCAAAATTGCCCAGCGAAGCGCCGGCTAATTGGAAGATCGCAAAGGGATCAAGAGTGTTGTCATTGTTGTAGTAGTAGTAGACGGAGAGCTTCTGGTCCTTGTTGAGGATTTGGTCGAAATGAATGGTGAACTGATCTCCCCGGTCCGTCGCTTTGGATACGTCCTGTGCCTGTGAGCTAGTCCCTCCCGAACCGGGCAGGTACTTCACAAGGCTCACTGCGACAGGATCAAAGCATCCAACTGGAACTACACCGTTTGTAAATATGGAATCGTAAGGCTGTGGCGTGCCCGCAGCCACAGCAGCCAAGCTGGTTTGTTGGCTAGGAGAAAGGCTAGAACCGCATCCCGCGCGATTCTCAAAAATGTTGGCCACCGTGGGATCGGTCAGAGTGCCGGAAAACGGCGCTCCAAAGTTTCCGGCCAGATCTCCTGCTGTCGGTACGGGCACCGGCTGAGAGACAATTCCTTGGACGACGCGGCGTCCTTCATACGATCCAAAAATAAAAGTTTTGTCCTTCTTGATCGGTCCGCCGATCGTTCCCCCAAACTGGTTCTGGTTGAAGGGAGGCTTCGGTGTCTGCAGAAATGAGAACCCGTGCGCATTCAGAACCGTGTTGCGGAAGAACTCATACGTGCTGCCGTGCCAGTCATTCGTACCGGACTTGGTTACCACGTTGACGACTGCCCCCGAATTGCGCCCATACTCGGCATCAAACGAGTTGGTGATCACGCGGAACTCTTCGATACTGTCCGGCGAAGGCTGCACCGCCGGCAAGTTCGCAAACAGATCGTTTCCGTCACCGCCATTTACCGAATAATTGTTCGCACGGCCGCGCCCGCCGTTCACCGTAACGACGCCCGCCTTGTCCGAGCCATAAAACAAATTGTTTCCAATCTGTGATTGTACGCCCGGCTGCAATTGCAGCAACTGATAAACGTCGCGCTGGTTCAGCGGCAATTGCGTGGACGAACGCTCGTTGACAACCGCGCCCAGCTGCGTCGAAGTCGTATCCACCACCGGAGGCGCGCCCGTCACTTCCACCACTTCCGTCGAGCCACCAACCTGCAAGGTAAGGTCCACGCTGATGACTTCGTTCAAATCCAGCGCAATCCCCTTGCGCGTGTACTTCTTGAAGCCCTTGGTCGTCACATCAATTTCGTAGCTGCCAACCGGCACTTCCAGAAAAATGTATTCGCCGTTCGCGCCAGACTGAATGTCGCGGATCGCATGCGTTGCCTCATTGATTAGCGTAACGGTGGCACCCGGAATGGCCCCGCCGCTGGCATCCATCACCGTGCCGCGAATGCGGCCGCCGGTGCTCTGCGCGCTCGCAAACGGCGCCGCAAGAAGCATCGCAACTGCAAATAGACTGGCGGATAAAATGCCGTGGCAGCAGGAAGAACGGATCTGCCGGAAGCGTGCCTCACCCTTCATATCCTCACCCCTTGCCCCGAAGAATTTTTGGAGGACGCATTCTTCGTGGTTGCTGTGCCCCTGAAACCTTACTATAATCCAGCAAACTTAGAGAAAGCCGGCATCCGTGTCAAGCAGAAAGAATTTATCCAAAGGATTAGCACCGCGCGGCCTCCATCGCCCCTTGCGCATCAGCGAAGTGGCGCGCCGCGTCGGCATTTCCTCGTCCGCGCTGCGCGCCTGGGAAGCGCTCGGCCTCGTCAGCCCGCAGCGCACCGAGAGCCGTTACCGCCTCTACTCCGAAGCCGATGTGCGCCTGCTGCAGCGCGCCATTTTTTTGCGCCGCGCTCGCGGCCTCAATCCCGCTGCCATCGTCCACGTTCTCAAGCGCCAGGGAATCGTCACCGCTACCGCCGAAACTTCTCCGCATCCCGGCCAGCGTTTCCGCCGCTTGCGCACCCGCCGCGGCCTCTCCCTCGCGCAAGTCGCCAAGTCCACCGGCGTCTCCGTGGGTTTCCTCAGCGCCCTCGAACGCGGCCAAATGCGCTCTTCCATCGCCACGCTTCGCCGCATCGCTCGCTTCTATCGCACAAACATCTTGTCCCTCTTCGAGGCCGCCGGCGATAATCCCCGCCTCGTGCGGCCCCATCAGCGAAAAATTCTGGAAACCACCCCGGACGTTCGCATGGAGCTGCTTGCCTGGGGAAATACCGTGATGGAACCGCATCTTTTCCGCGTCAAACCCGGCGGCGGCAGCGGCGAATCCTACACCCACGAAGGCGAGGAATTTCTCCACGTGCTCCGCGGCGACTTTGAAATCTGGCTGAACGGCGAGGAACATTACCGTTTGAAGCCCGGCGACAGCCTCTATTTCGAAAGTTCCACGCCGCATCGCTGGAAAAATCCGGGGCGGAAAGAAACCTGGCTGCTGTGGATCAACACGCCGCCAACCTTCTGAGTTTCGAAGCTAACGGTGCATGAGCGTGAAATCGAATTGGATGGAGGGGCGATGAAAGTTCGCGCAATTTTTCTCGGACTTCTGGCGCTTGCGTTAACCAACACCGCCTGCAAGAAGAGCCAAGATTCCTTGAGCCTGCTCGTCTGGGAAGGCTACGCCGATCCTTCCTTCGTCCAAGCTTTCGAGGAGAGCCATCACTGCAAAGTCTCCGCCTCCTACATGGGCTCCAGCGACGAGCTCGTCGCCAAACTGCGCGGCGGCAGCGCCTCCAATTACGACGTCATCTCCCCCTCCAGCGACGTCGCCACCTCGATTGTGAAGGCTGGCTTGGTGGCGCCTCTCGATCTCTCCAAAATCTCCTCGTATTCTCAGCTTTCCCCAAGGCTCCGCAACCTCCCCCTCGTCAAAAGCAACGGCCAGGTCTATGGAGTTCCCTTTATCTGGGGCCCCAATCCTATCCTCTATGACACGACCGTTTTCCCCCAGCCGCCCGATTCCTGGAACCTCTTCTGGGATCCCAAGTACAAAGGAAAGATTTCACTTTGGGATGAACTTTCCAGCGTGTACATGGCCGCGCAGGTTCTTGGTTACGACAAACCCGATCCCAATCATATTTATGATCTGACGGACGACCAGCTTGAAGCCGTAAAGAAAAAACTGATCGAGATCAAGCCCAATATCCGCAAATACTGGAGCACCGGCGGAGAGTTGACCAACCTTTTCCAAAATCATGAAATTATCCTGGCCATGGGCTGGCCGCTGATGACCAACCAGCTTCGCGCGCTCAAGTTTCCCATCGGCGAGGTGATTCCAAGAGAAAATACCACAGGATGGATCGATCATCTGATGATCACCGCAGCTAGCACCCGCAAGGAGCTGGCCACGGAGTTTCTGGAGTATATGATCGAAGCTCAGACGCAGAAAAAAGTCAGCGACGTTACCCACTACACGCCCGCAAACCCGGGGGCATCCCAATTCCTCAGCGAGGACGAGAAGAAGGGCCTGCATCTCGACAATCCAGATGCCTACATGCAACGGATCTATTTCTGGCAAGATGTTCCGCGCCGCGCCAAGTACACGGAAATCTGGAATGAGGTGAAGAACGCCCCGTGAGTTCAGTCGGCGCAAATTCGCTTCATCCTTCCCACACCCCAACCACAGCACTTCTTGAGATCAGGGGAGTGTCCAAATGTTTTGGCAGGCGTGACGTTTTGAAAGGCGTTTCTCTGAGCATTGCTTCCGGTGAATTCCTCACCCTGCTCGGCGAAAGCGGCTCCGGCAAAACCACGCTCCTCCGCCTGATCGCCGGTTTCGAACAACCCAGCGCGGGCGAAATCTGGATGGGTGGTGAACGGCTGGACACGCTCCCGCCCTACAAGCGCCGCGTCAACACCGTCTTCCAGCACTATGCGCTCTTCCCGCACCTCAGCGTACGAGACAACGTCGCCTACGGTTTGCGCGTGAAAAATACGCCCGCTGCAGAAATCGGCGACCGCGTGGATCAGTCCCTGCGCATGGTAAAAATGGAAGAGTTCGCCGCCTCCCGACCCTCCAAATTAAGCGGCGGCCAGCAGCAGCGCGTCGCCCTCGCCAGAGCTCTCGTCAATCGCCCGCAGCTTCTTCTTCTCGACGAGCCCCTTTCCGCTCTCGACGCCAATCTCCGCAAACAAATGCAGGGCGAACTGAAATCCCTCCAGCGCGAACTCGGCATCACCTTTCTATTCGTCACTCACGACCAGGAAGAAGCCATGGCGCTCTCCGACCGCATCGCCCTGTTGCGCGATGGCGCCCTCGAACAGGTCGCCACTGCCCGCGAAATCTACGCGCATCCGGCCACCGCCTACACCGCCCAGTTCATCGGCCAAACCAATTTGCTGCAAGGGGAAATCCGCGGCAGTATCGCGACGTGCGGCGTTCTCCGCTGGCCATTGGACGCCCCGGACGGCCTTGCCATATTCTCACTCAGGCCAGAAGCGATCCGACTCTGCGCAGGCGGCGGGCGTCAGGCCACCGAAGTAAAATTCCGCGCTTCCATCCGACAGCAGCTCTATGGCGGTTCCAGTGAACTGCTCGAAGTGGATTGCGGCGCAGGGCAGTTCTTGCGCGTACGAATTCCCGTGCATGGCCCGCTGTCGGGTGAACATGATTTTGTTTTCTCGATCGCGGACGCCGTCCGCGTCCAGGAATGAACATGAAGAAGGGAGGTCCTATTTCTTAGTGAACTGACTCGCAAGCGGAAGCCCGATTCCTTCATTGGTTTTCACGAGTCGGCGGTCACCAAACTCCTCTCTATGTTTTCCCGCGCCTACAAAACGCTCGTTTCTCTCCCGCCCCTCCTCTGGGTCGGCCTTTTCCTCCTGCTTCCCTATGCCCTGATGTTCGCCCACAGCTTCTGGGCCGTCAAAGACGGCCTCCTCGTCCACCAATGGAACCTCGACAATTACCACACTCTCTTCGCAAAGCCCGTCTACATCGAAGTCCTCCTCCGCACCATGCGCATCGCCGCCTCCGTAACCTTCTGCTCCCTGCTCCTCGGCTATCCGCTCGCCTACTACCTCTCGTTTCATTCCGGCGGCCGCAAGGAACTCCTCTACCAACTCGTCGTCGTGCCCTTGTGGGTCAGCTATCTCGTCCGCGGCTACGCCTGGAAAACCATTCTCGGCAGCGAAGGCGTTCTCAACAGCTTCCTCCAATATCTTCATCTCACTCACGAACCCGTCTCGTTCCTCCTCTACAGCCCATTCGCCGTCGTCCTCATGCTCACTCACATCTACACGCCCTTTGTCTTTCTCCCCATTTACGCCGCCCTCGAGCACATCCCTCGCCCGCTCGTCGAAGCCTCCCAAGATCTCGGCGCCAGCTCCACGCAAACTTTCCTCCGGGTGATTCTCCCGCTCTCGCTCCCCGGCCTCATCGCCGGCGCCACCTTCGCCTTCGTCCTCTCCCTCGGCGATTTCCTCGCTCCCCTACTCGTCGGCGGCGCTTCCGGCACCATGATCGCCAACGTGGTGCAAAGCCTCTTCGGCGCAGCCTACGATTGGCCGCTCGGCGCCGCCATCTCAGTCTGCATCCTCTTTGTCGTCATTTCTCTTCTCTTCCTTACCGAGCGTCTTGAAAAGCGCTGGTCCTTCAAATGACCGCCACCTCTCCAACCCGCCGCGCTCCCCTGCTCACGCTCTACGCCGCGTGTGTCTTCGCATTCGTCTATCTCCCCATCATCGTCCTCATCCTTTATTCGTTCAATCGCGACGGCGTCGGCGGCTTCCCCCCGCGCCATTTCACCTTCGATTGGTACCGCCAGCTTTTCGCCGACGGCCCCATCTGGGACTCCGTCCTGAACAGTCTCTTCGTCGCTGCCGGCAGCGTCGTTCTGTCGCTAACCCTCGGTCTACTTGCCGCTCTCGCCCTCGACCGCGCAGACTTTCCCGGAAAAGCGCTCTTCCGCCGTCTCGTCCTTTTGCCCCTGATTCTCCCCGGCATCATCACCGGCCTCTCCTTATTAATGTTCGCCGTCTTCGCCCACGTTCAACTCAGCCTCTTCACCGTCTTCCTAGGCCACGGCACCGCGCTCATCTCCGTCGCCACCACCGAACTCTTCGCCGGCCTGCAAAAAATGGATCGCGCCCAGGAAGAAGCCTCCCTTGATCTCGGCGCAACTCCCTGGCAAACCTTCTGGCGCGTCACCCTTCCAAATCTCAAGCTCTCCATGATCGCTGCCGGGCTGCTCATCTTCACCCTCTCCATGGACGAAATCGCCGTAACCTTTTTCCTCATCGGCCGCGACAATACTCTCCCGCTCGAAATCTGGGGCCGCCTCCGCCGCGGCATCACCCCCGAAATCAACGCCGTCTCCACCTTGATCTTTGCCGTTTCCGTCGCCCTCATCATCATCTGGTACCGCGTCCGCACCCGCGGCCTCGGCGCCGAAGCGCAAGAACTTATCGAAACACCCTAGGAGGATGTATGTCGTCGTCACGCCGTGAGTTCATCAAATTCGTCGTCGTCGGTTCCGTCGCCGCCGGCTGTCCCATAGACAAAACGCTTCTTGCCGCGCCCGCTTCCGATTCGAACGCGGCCCCGCTCGTCCACGGCGAACATTTCGAAATCTGCCACCAGATTCGCGACGGCCATCAATTCGAACATCCCGACGCCACCCGCAAAGCCGACATCGTCATCGTCGGTGGAGGTGTCGCCGGCCTCTCCGCCGCCTATTTCCTTCGCGGCAAAGATTGGCTCCTCCTCGAAAAAGAAGACCATTTCGGCGGCAACGCTTTCCAGGAAGAATACGACGGCCAACCCTTCGCCACCGGCTCCGCCTACGCCTTCAAAGGAGACGATGGCGACCAGCTCGCCAGCGAAATCGGCCTCAAGCTGCCCTTCGTCAACAATCCAGACCCCACCATCGTCAACCAGACCTTCGTCCCGGACACTTGGAAAGCCGGCCTCGATCAATTGCCCTATCCAAAAGAAGTCCGCGATAGCTTCAAGAAATTCCGCGACGACCTGATGAAAATCAAAATCACCGAAAAAATGGCCGCGCTGGACGCCCAACCCTTCACCAACTTCACCGCCTCCTACGCTCCGGAAGTCGCGCAGTGGTGGGACGGCTACGGCCCCTCCAACTGGGGCGCCACCAACGAAGACACCTCCGCCTTCGTCGCCATCTCCGCCATGCAAGATCTCGCAACCGGCGCCGACAGCAAGCGAGTGATCCTCCCGGGCGGGCTCGGCTGCATCACCCACAAACTCGTCGAAGTCCTCCAGCCTAAATACAAGGAGCGTATGCTGGACAACGCCGCCGTTGTCGCCGTCATTCAGGACAAGGACGCCGTCCGCGTCACCTATCTCCACAAAGGCAAGCTCACGACCGTCGCCGCCAAAGTCGTCCTCATGTGCACTCCCAAGCACATCACCTCCCGCATCGTCCTAAATCTTCCCCATGAACAAAAAACCGCCATGCGCCACTTCCGCTACGCTCCCTATCCCGTCGTGAATGTCATCTTCGACAAGCCCGTCTACAATCGCGGCTACGACAACTGGTGCCCCGGAAACTCCTTCACCGACTTCATCGTCGCCGACTGGACCGTCCGCAACAGTCCCGGCTACAAGCAGAAGCACAACATCCTCTCGTTCTACACGCCTCTCCGCGAAAACCAGCGCTCCACCTTGCTCGCGGAAGATGACTGCAAATCCCTCGCCGCCCACGTCCTTGCCGATTTTCAAAAGCTCATACCCGAATTCAACGTCGATCCCGTCGAAGTGCGCATCTACCGCCGCGGCCATCCCATGTTTATCGCCGCGCCCGGCCAATACACAAAAACTCGCCTCGCCGCCGCCCATCCCATGGACCGCATCTTTTTTGGCAACGCGGATTCCGGCGGTCCCGAGTCCCTCACGAGCGAAGCCGTGCGCCTGTCCAAAGTCGGCGTCGAGTGGGCCGATCTCGTCCTGGCCGGCAAACCCGGCGCCAAAGAATTAGTGGAAAAGGCGCTCGCCCCCACCTCCGACTAACGCAGCGCCTCGCACAAGGGACATTGCTAGAGATTTTGGTTCATAATGCTGGCGCCGTCGGTGTGTCCGACTGCCAATTCCCCGGAGGATTCATGCCCGATCGCCTGGACGACTTTCAGAAATCTCGCGCCGACTTGAACGAGGAAATCCTCGGCTGCGGCCATCTCGGCATCAAGCGCTTCTTCGCTCTCGATCACCAGGCCTACCAACCCGGCCCGCTCGGCACCAAGACCAAGGAATTGCTCGGCTTGGTCGCCTCCGCCGTTCTGCGTTGCGACGACTGCATCACCTATCATTTGGTTCGCTGCGGCGAAGAGGGCTGGAAACGCGACGAAGTCATCGACGCACTGAACGTAGCGCTTGTCGTCGGCGGCTCCATCACCATCCCGCACGTGCGCCGCGCCTTCGCCCGCATGCGCGAAATCACAGGTCTACAACCTTGAGCCATTGATTCAACAGGGAGTAAACTCTCTGGCAGCAAGCAAACATGAGCACGGCCCCCAGCCCGGCACAATCCGAATCGCAGCGAAGCTCCACGTCTCTTCGCGAACTCTTCCTCGGCACCTTGTTCGTCCTGGTCCTGCTCGTTCCCAAAATCCTCCACCTTCGCCGCAACCCCAAATCCTGGATGCTATTTCGCCTCTTCCTCGCGCTCGCCGGAGCCTCCCTGGTCATCGTCCCCGTTGGCTTGGGGAACAGCTACTACCTCTCGCTCGCCGGCCTGGCCATGTTCACCGGCGCCATCCTTCTCCCGCCTGCTAAAGCAAACACGAACGCCGACGACAAAGCCCGCGAACTCGGAGCCTTAGTCGTCGTCAACGGCGGAAGACTTAAGCTAGGTGAGGCAGAGTCTTTTGCGGCCCAACTCTTCGTCGGCCCCGATCATGTCTCGGTGCTCGATTCCAATTTTCAGTCGCACCTGAAAATTCCCGTCAGCGAAATCACCGCCGCGCGCGCCGAAGAATCC
Source organism: Acidobacteriota bacterium (assembly GCA_013289835.1). GTDB lineage: Bacteria > Acidobacteriota > Terriglobia > Acidiferrales > UBA7541 > Acidiferrum. Next base: position 103,829 of record JABCZG010000007.1, read on the forward strand.
CATGGCCGTTGGCATGTGCGTGTTAATTGGGCAAATAAAACCGCCACCTTCCTCTATCGCGGTGTTTTCGCCGAGCACCTCGCCCGCGTCGCCGAGAGCACCCTCCACGGCGTCATGCGCCCCGCTCTCCCCGTCATCCCCCAGCGCCGCGCCGCCAGCGCGTAGTCCTGCGTTGCAATTTGTTGCGCTAATTCCCGCACGATTCGCTCAAACTGTGTCAAACTTTACCTATGGCCAGAGGTTGGGAAAGCAAGGACGTAGAAGCCCAGGTCGAAGCGACCGAAGCCCCGCAGCAAAAAACGCCCCACGGGGCTAAAACTCCCGAACAGCTCAAGCGCGACCAGGACCGCAAGGACTTGGAGTTATCCCGCATCCGCATCGCCAACGACCTCGCCACCGCCACCCACCCCAACCACCGCAAATCCCTCGAAGCCGCCCTCGCCCACCTCGACAAAAAAATCGCCGATTTGAGCTAGCCTCCCGGAAACAGCTGCCAGTCTTCGCTCCGTCAATCGTCTGATATCTGCAGTAAATCACCACTTCTGTGCATCGAGCTGCAGAACCGCTCGCAGCAGGACATTCACGCCGTTGACCACATCCTGCGGCCGCGAATACTCCTCCGGGGCATGACTGATGCCCCCAATGCTGGGTATAAAGATCATTCCGCTGGGAGCCAGACGCGCCATGCTTTGCGCGTCCTGGGTGGCGCCACTGGGGAGGAGTTTCGTCGTCAGATTCAATTGCTTCGCGGATTCCGTGACGAGCTGGCGCAAACGTGGGTCGCAGAGCGCGGGGCGGTCGCCGACAACTTGCTGATAACTGAATTTTGTTCCGCTGGCCTGGCCGATCTGTTGAGCCTCATCACGGATCTTGCTAAACACCAGGTCGATGCGCGCTTCGTCCAGGTCGCGGACATCCAGGCCCAGGATCACTTTTCCTGGCACGATATTATAAGCGCCGGGTATCACTTGAATCTTCCCCACCGTGCCCACCTGGCGGCCCGGCATGCTGGTTACCACGCGATTCACTGCCTCTATAAATTTCGCACCCGCAAGCAGCGCGTCGTGCCGCTGGTTCATAGGCGTGGTGCCCGCGTGATTAGCAACGCCTTCAATAGTTACATCCCACCGGTGATTTCCGACGATTCCTTCCACCACGCCGATGTCGATCTTCTCCGCGGCCAGGCTGCCGCCCTGCTCGATGTGCAACTCCAGGTAGGCGAAGACGTCGCCGGGCTTGCGCCGCGCAGCCGCCAAATGTTCGGGATCACCGCCAATGAACGCAATCCCTTCACGCAGGGTCTTGCCGCTTCGCGTGGCCTGATTCAAATCCTCTTCTCGCAGTTCGCCGGAAATCGCACGGCTCCCCTGCAACCCGCCTTCCTCGTTCTGGAAAATGAGCACTTCCAACGGATGGCGTAGTGCGAGGTGCCCCTCGGCCAAAGTCTGTGCGACTTCGCTCGCGCCCAGCGAACCAACTACTCCATCGTAATTGCCGCCTTGTGGGACCGAGTCAATGTGCGAGCCGATGACCAGCACCTGCAACCCGGGCTCACTGCCTGCCCGCCGGCCGGAGATGTTGCCGGCAGCGTCAATACTCACGGTGAGCCCAGCCGCGCGCATCAAGCCCATTACATACTCTCTGCCTTGGCGATCGGCTTCCGTGTACGCAACACGCGCATAGCCCCCGCCGGGATCCTTTCCAATGCCGGCCATTGCAGCCATGTGCTCCAGCATGCGATCGCCATTGACGCGACCAGGAGACTGCGCGCGCAGCTCTAGCGACGCAAAGCTCAGCGCTGCCAGCAAAAGGATTGTTCTAAAACGTCGGCTTTCGTAGCTCATGGGCAGGAAGTCTCTCATTTTGCGTGGCGTCTGCAAAGTGACCGGGCGAGCGCCGCCAAGCCTATTTTCAAGAGGCCCAGCTGTAACTTATGTCCCGGGACACTACCCACATCCCCTAGCGAATAAAATCTCCCGCCAGCCCCCAAAAGTCATTCACGTAATAATGCGACAGCACGTTCCCAAACAAGTAGCAAACCCCCTGGCACGGCGGAATGTCCCCATAAATCTTCTTCCCCCGCGAAAAAGTCTTCTCGAGCGACCCGTCCCGCAGCAAATTCCCCGCCACTTTGTGCAGCGGCTCGCACGGATAAAAAACATCCCCATTCGGGTACACCCGCGGAAACATCGTGGGATAGCACTCGAAATCGCCGAAGCGCAGCAGCGTTTCAATCGTTCGCGGCGTCCCGTTGATCGCCTGCGCGCCGCTCCGCCGCCGCTCAATAATCTTGTCCACCAACGCGTGGTACCGCGGGTTCTTCAACAGCGCCAGGTTCGGCATCTTCTCCAGTTGCGCTGATTGCGCCGCAAACACAAACCCCTGCTCCCCGCACCAATCCAGCAGCCGCTCCACCTCGCCGATATTCCATTCCTCGATCACCGTGCTGATCGTGATCCGCTGCGCGCTGCCAAGTTCTTCCTTCGCGAACTCGAGATTTTCCAGCACCTTGGGCAGCGCCGCCGGCTTCGAAAGCGGATTCGTCGGATCCGTCGCCAGCGCATCCAGGCTCACCACCAGCCCCGTCACCGCCCGCAGAATCCGCGGCTTGCGGTCCAGCAACGTTCCGTTTGTAATCAGCAGCAGCGATCGAAACTTGCACTCGAACCGCGCCGCCTCCACCAGCTCCTCAATATCCGCCCGCAGCGTCGGCTCTCCGCCGGTAATCACAATCGAGTCCGTCTCTTTTCGAATGCGCCGCAACAGCCCAATCGTCGAAGCCGTCGGCAGCTCCTCGCTGAACACATCCGGCTCCTTCTGCGTGCAGTAACTGCAAGCCAGATTGCACTTGTGCGTCACATAAAACGTCACGGCGTACGGCGCCACCACCTTCGTCCGCAAAACCCTCCGCCGCCAAACATTCTTGAAATACAACTGAAAATTCTTCCCCACAAACGGCGCCTGCCGCACCAGCCCCCGCAAAACCTCGCGCCTCGTCGGCACGCGCTTGTCCAACGCACTCACCGGCACAAAATTCCCTGCTCTACCAGTCTGCAATGTCATCGCAAACCATTATCCCCGAATCGCGCAGGTTCACCACAAACTCCGGGTACTTTGGTGGTGGCTCAGTTTCCGGTCAGCGCATTACTCAGGAGTTAGTTGGATTTGCCTTTGTGTCCTCGTTGACTTGCGTCCCGCCCCGAACCTAACATGTGCTGCACATGCTGGGCACCGACTCTTTAATCGGCCAGACCATTTCCCATTACCGCATCCTGAAAAAACTCGGTAGCGGCGGCATGGGCGTTGTCTACAAGGCAGAAGACACCCGCCTGCACCGCGATGTTGCGCTGAAATTCCTATCCGACAATCTAGCGAAAGATCGGCAGGCATTAGCGCGTTTTCAGAGGGAGGCACAGGCGGCGTCGGCCTTGAACCATCCCAACATCTGCACGATTCACGACATCGGCGAAGCAGAAGGAAAGACGTTCATTGCCATGGAGTATCTGGAAGGTGCCACGCTCAAGGACCACATTGCGGGGCGTCCTGTTGAGTTCGAGACACTCTTGAATCTCGGCGTCGAAATCGCTGATGCTCTCGACGCCGCCCACGCCATGGGAATCGTTCACCGCGACATTAAGCCAGCCAACATCTTTGTTTCGGACCGGGGCCACGCCAAGGTAGTCGATTTTGGGTTGGCTAAGCTTGCCTCGCCCACACCCTCGAACCGGACCTCGGGCGATGGTGTGGAGACGATGTCCGTCGAAGAGCAGCATCTTACGAGTCCCGGCATAGCGATCGGGACGGTGGCATACATGTCGCCCGAGCAGGTGACGGGCAAAGCGTTGGATGCACGCACGGACCTGTTTTCGTTTGGGATCGTGCTTTATGAGATGGCCACGGGAACGCTGCCGTTCCGCGGCCAAACTTCGGGGATTATCTTCGAGGCCATTCTCAATCGAACGCCACCTCCACCGGCCAAGCTAAACCCAGACACCCCAGCTGGACTGGAGCAAATCATCGATAAGGCGCTTGAGAAGGACCGGAATCTTCGTTACCAACACGCAACCGATATTCGCACTGACTTGCAGCGGTTGAAGAGAGACACTACGTCTGGAAAGACGGCAAGTGTGGACCCAGCCGCACGGGTTGCGAGCGGCAAACTCCCTTGGCTCGGGATGCTTGCCGCTGTAATTGTTATTTTGGCGATCGCTGGAACGTTCGTTTGGTTGCGCCTGCCTCAGGCTCCTCCGCGGGTGCTTGCTACTACCCAACTCACCAAAGATGGCGTGCCGAAGGGCTCACTGCTCACCGATGGGTCACGGCTATATATCGGAGAATCCAAAGGGCCGACCCAGTTCCTGGTGGAAGCGGCCGTGACGGGAGGTGAGACTTCGCTGATTCCCACACCTTTCCATGCTGTGCGCCTCATGGATATCTCTCCCGATCATTCCCAGCTCCTGGTGGCGAATTTTCTTGGCCTCAACCCAGCGGAGTTTTGGGCACTCCCGCTTCCCAGCGGACCACCACGCCGCATTGCCGACGTCACGGCCGGTATCGGCAGGTGGTCCCCGGATGGCCGTCAATTGGTTTTTTCTAAAGGCGACAGCATTTACTTAGCCAAAGCAGATGGCACCGATGCACGCAAGTTGTTTACCGTACCCTATGGAGCCCGCAGCCCCCAGTTTTCTCCCGATAGCATGCGCATTCGGTTCACGGTTTGGAACGACAAAGACGATTCCAACACGATTTGGGAGATCCGAAGGGACGGCACAAACCTTCGTCCTCTGCTTCCGGACTGGCAGAATCGGCCCTCTGAAGAATGCTGCGGAGTATGGTCGCCCGACGGCCGTTATTTTTTCTTCTTGAATAATAATGCTGTGCTTGGAGGCGGGAACATATGGGCGCTACAGGAGTCGAATAGTAAATTTCGCAATTATCCCTCAAGACTGTTTCAGCTCACGGCTGGACCAATGCTATTCGCTGCGATGACTCCGAGCCCGGATGGCAAGAAGCTGTTCGTGCAGGGTTTCCAAGATCGCGGCGAGCTCATCCGCTACGATGCGCAACGCCGCGCATTTGTGCCCTTTCTGTCGGGAATTTGGGCGTGCGGTGTGAGTTTCTCTCCCGACGGCAAATGGGTTGTATACGTGTCCTATCCCGAGGGAGCGCTGTGGCGCAGCCGGGTCGATGGAAGCGACCGTCTGCAGCTCACAAGCCCACCGGTCTTCGCTGCCGTGCCGCGCTGGTCTCCCGACGGTACCCAGATTGCCTTTGTGGACATGCAAGTGGGAAGACCTTGGAAGATTTTCCTCATACAGCCTCAGGGGGGAGTAGCGCAGGAAATGCTCGCCGAAAATCTTCCCCAAATCGATCCAGGGTGGTCCCCGGACGGTAAGCAAATGGTCTTTAGTCGCGGCTGGTGGGACAACAAGCAAGCCATCCAGCTGATGGATGTGAATTCGAAGCAAGTCTCGATCATTCCAGGCTCGCAGGGCCTGTACTCTCCTCGTTGGTCACCGGATGGGCGGTACATCGCCGCGCTCAGCGACGACGCGAGGAAGATTGTGATTTTCGATTTCGAGAGACAGACTTGGTCAGACTGGGTCCGCGAACCTGGGATACTCAGCTACCCTACATGGTCGCGAGATGGGAAATATCTTTATTTCGAGACTAGAGCGACGGAAACACCGGGTTACTACCGAATCTCGCCGGGACAGACTCGCTCTCAACTCATGGTGGACTTAAAGGACTTACACCAATTTACGACTAGAATTGGCCCTTGGAGTGGTATCGCGCCGGACGGTTCGCCACTTTTCGTTCGCGACCTGAGCACGGACGAAATCTACACGCTGGACTTGGAACTGCCCTAGGTTAGACTAAGTTTCTTCGCGTTTCCGAAGAAGCGTATTCATCAACCGCCTACGGGACCATAAATCCGTGCCTGCGAGCCATACTTGCGTCGACCCATTGAAACCACCCGGGTTATCGGAAACTGACCCGCCACCCATACTTCCTGAGGATTGTGCTGGACTGTTGCCTTTGGCGAGCCTAGTTGAGGATGACTATCGTCTATTTTCAATCCGTGAAAACCACGCCCACCGCGATATGCCCCTTCTCTGTCCCCGTATCAATCCTCACCACATACCCGCGCAGCTTCATGGACTGCACGCCATCCGCGCCCGGCGCCTCCATGGTCACTTGCAGCTCGGACTGCAGCCGCGGCAAGTGCTTTAGCGAAATCAGCGCGCCCTGTAACGACAAATCCCGCACGATCGTCTCTTCCTCGAAATCCTTCCCGCCTTCCGTCACGCCGCAAACTTTCGCGTTGAACTGCGCTTCGCGACGCAGCGCCGTCCGCGTCCCCGGCATGTGCGCCTGCACGCGGTCGCCCGGAGCGCCCAGCGTAATCACCATGCCCTCGCTCGCCGCAAAAACCGAATCAAATTCCTCCCGCGCCTGCCGCAGGATCGAATCCACCATGCGATCCGTGGAGTCCGGGTCGTGATGGAACAGCACCAGAGTCTTCGCGCCTGCGTGCCGCGCCACTTTCACGCCCTCCAGCCACGACGAATGCCCCCACCCTTTTCTGGTTGTCTCCAGTTGCTCCGGCGTAAATTGCGCGTCATTAATAAAAATGTCCGCGCCCGCCGCCAGCTCCCGCAAACTCTCATCCAGCGTCGCGTCCCCGGGCTCATTATCCGTCGCATACGCCACCGTGCCCGCAGGCGTCTCGATTCGAAACCCCAGGCACCCCTGCGGATGATTCAGCCACCGCGCCGTAATCGTGTTCTCCCCAATCTGGAACGAATCGCCGCCTTCCACTTCCTTGAACTTCCGCTTCGCGCTCATCGCGGACATGTCCACCGGAAAATACGGCAGCGCCATCTGCGCCTCGAACACCTGCTTCAGGCTGTCGCGCCCCAGATATTTCGAACGAAAGCTGTAAAAATGAAATTCGTTATTCTCCACATACAGCGGCGCAAAAAACGGAATCCCCTGAATGTGATCCCAATGATAGTGCGTCACAAAAATGTGCGTCTCCGGTGTTTTCCCGCCGCTCGGCGCAGCCCACCGGCTCCCCAGCATGCGCAGCCCAGTCCCGCAATCCAAAATAAACTGCGTCCCGTCCGGAGCGATCAGTTCCAGGCAAGGTGTGTTCCCGCCATAGCGCCACGTCGCCGGATCCACCGTCGGCGTGGATCCGCGCACACCCCAAAAACTCAACTTAGCGATGGGAGCCGTCATGTCCTCGTGTGCAATTCCCCTGTGCGAACAAGGCTTCCGGGCCAACTTTCGCGGAACGGGAAGCCTGTTTCATACTCGCAGTCGCCGGGAGGACCGTCAATCCATTCCCCGCAAGCGCGTGTCAAACTTCCCACTAAGCCCGAGACAGGGCTGCGAACCGCCCCCCGAGCGGGTAGAATGGTCTCGATGGGCGACCATTCTCACGACCAAGGCCTTAGCCACCACCACCATCATTCTCATGAGGGGCATTCTCACTCGCACGATCATGGTCATGCCGGCCACGTTCATCCCACCCTGCGCCCCTCGGTCCTCGGTTGGGCCATGGCCGCCACGCTTGGCTTGGTCGTCGCCGAAGTTTTCGGCGGCATCCTCGGCCGCAGCGTCGCCCTATTGAACGACGCCGTCCACAATCTCTCCGACGTCCCCGCCCTCGGCATCTCTTACCTGGCCATGCTCTGGGCCGAGCGCCCCGCCGACAGCGAAAAAACCTACGGCTATCACCGCGCAGGCACCCTCGCCGCCTTCACCAACGCTTTCGTTCTCGTTCTGCTTTCCGCCTGGCTCGGGTACGAAGCCATCGAGCGCTTCCGCTCCCCGGTCGTCGTAGTCGAAAGCTGGATGATCTGGACCTCCCTTGCCGCTCTCGCCGTCAATGGCGGAATCACCCTGGCCTTAGTCCGCGGCCGCGGCGATCTCAACTTGCGCAGCATCCTCGTTCACAATTTCGGCGACGCCCTTTCGAACATCGCCATCATCGCCGGCGCCTTCCTAATCCACGCCACCGGCGCCCTCTGGATCGACCCGCTCCTCGGCCTGGCCATCGGTCTGCTCGTCCTCTGGTCCAGCATCGGCATCCTGCGCGAATCCTCGCACATCCTTCTCGAAGGCCGCCCGCGAGGTCTCAGTATCGAAGTTGTCGCCCGTACCATCCTCGCCATCGAAGGTGTCCAGGAAGTTCACGACGTCCACATCTGGTGCCTCGGCGGCGACCACAACGCCCTCAGCCTCCACGCCCGCGTGCCGGACATGCACCTCGACGAATGCGAGCGTCTCCTCGCTTCCATCAAGGAAGTCGCTTCCCGTGAATTTGGGATTGAACACACCACCGTGCAGTTGGAGAGGGCGGGGTTGCCGGCAAAATCAGGCTACGTCATGCCGGAAGCAGCAAAAAAATAAGCTTTACGCAGGCGCGCGGAAACTCAATCCACGCTGTTCGTTGAATTGCTGCGTCGCATTTAGGTCCAGCGCCTCGCGCGCAACGCTGCGCCGCAATCCTTCGCTGGTGATGTAACGCAAAGTTCCATTTTCCCACGTGTACGCCACCGCAAAAAACACTGTGCCGTCCCTGCGCACAAAAACATATCCCTCGTTTTCGCTCGGCGCAGCGCTTGCCTCTTCCGCCGCCGGTTGCGGAGCTCTCACCCGCCGGCTTCTATCCGAAGCGTCAGCGGCACCCGCTTGATATCCCTGATCGTACGCCTGTTCGTCGGACGAATCTTCGTTTGCGGCCGTTTCACTAGACGTGGAAGAATCCGGAAGGAAAAATCCGCCATTGAAAAATGGGAAGAACGGGAACTGATTCCCAAATCCGCGTCCGCCAATCCCACCCGGCCCGCACACCGCCGCCAGATGAACCTCATCAAATCCCAGTCCTGGCGCACCGCTCCTGCAGCGCGACCGAAGTGCGCTGTTCCCGAAACGCCGTTCGTCAATCGTCCGCGCGATTCGCGTACCGGGAACCGACGTCCGCGGACGCATCGTGCCACTCCTGACCGGGCCCCGCACCGCAGGCCCCGTCCGAACCGCCGCGCTCATCGGCGCCGACACATGCGCCATCGCTCGCGGCGCCGCACTCATCGCGTGTCCGCCACCGGACGCCATTCCGCGCCCTTGCGCCTGCATCACTGTGGGAAGAATCGCTACAAGACCTGCCAATACAATGGGGCGGACCATGGGAGCCACCTGAAGACCCTGCCTGCCGGGCCTTTCACTAACGCCTACACATAGAAGGATGCGCCCGGCCGCTCATAGGTTTCAAGTACTGCAGTTCCAAACGTCGCAAACCACACCCCTTTCTCTAATCCCTCTAAATCACTCGCCCCGCCTTGGCCCACCCCTTCTTCCTCTTACCGCGCTTTTCCCCCGCCGGGGGATGTGCTATAACCGTCGAGCCGTGGAACGCGCCCCGAAGCAGGCTCAAGCTCAGGTCCTCGGTGAGACAGCTCAGGCCGCAGTTCATTCCGCTGCGCCTTCGCAGGGTACCCAGAGTTCCTCCGCTGGGACTGAAGATGCTTCGCGGTATTGTCCCGTCTGCTCGCAACGCCTCGAGTCTCGGCGCTGCAAGTTGATCTGTTCGGTCTGCGGTTATTACATGTCCTGTGCGGACTATTATTGATATCCTTGACGGCTCCGGCCCAGGTTGCCGCCGGAACCCCTTTCCGATGAGGAGGAAACTAACGTGGCTTTGAAGATGACGAATCGCGAAGTGGATGGCGTCTCCGTGGTGGCGCTCGACGGCCGCATTGTGCTCGGTGAAGAAAGCAACGCGCTGCGCGAAAAAGTGAAATCCCTGATTGCCGAAGGCAAAAAGAAAATCGTCCTGAACATGGACAACGTCACGTTCATTGACAGCGCCGGCCTCGGCACGCTCGTCGCCGCGCATCACAGCGTGAAGTCCCAGGGCGCCTCGCTACGCCTCTGCCACCTCGGCAGCAAGTTCCAGGAAGTCCTGCAAATCACCAAGCTGCTCACAGTCTTCGACGTCTACAACACCGAAGCCGAAGCCGTCGCCAGCTTCTCCAAAAGCGCCGGAGCGTAATCCTCCGAGCCAGCCTCCGAGTGCCGCGAACGCTGCTTCTCCGCGCGCGCCATTTGCCAACGGGCACGATCCCGTGCGCCCTCTTTTCCATTCAGCCTGACCATACGCTTAGAATCAGGCGTTAGCTCAATCGCGGCTGGCCCATCCCTCTTCTCCGCACTCCCGCTACTGCTAGTTAGGAGTTGGCCATCGGTTTTTTGCCCAGGCCACAAATCCATCCTTTACCGCGTTCCTCAGTTAGCTGCACATCCGAAAAACCGGCGCTGCTGAAAAGTTCGCGATGCTCCTCTACGCTCAGCATCGTCATGCCAGTTTGCGCGGCGTATTTTTCTGCAAGCCGCGAAGCAAGTGTGTTCGCTCCTTTATAGACTTCCGCGATGACGATAAGCGTCCCACCGGGCTTCACGACCCGAAAAACTTCGCGCATATCTCCAGTCAAGTTAGGCCACCAGAAATGTGTTTCCACCCCCGTGACGAGATCGAACATCCCATCCGCAAAAGGCAACTGCGACACCGATCCGTGCCGCACCTCCACACGGCCAAGCTCGATTCCTTGCGCATTCATTTTCTTTGTCGTCGCAACGCTCTCCTCCGAATAATCCACGCCATAAACCTTCCCCTGCGTAGCCATCGCCGCCAACTTACTGACAGTCCTGCCGCCGCCGCAACCCACGTCAAGGATCGTGTACTGTTTTTCAATCGAAACGTGCTGCAAGCCCCAATCCGTCAGCTTGGAATGGCTCGCGTTCATGCGCCACAACGTGTACCGCCCCAGCCACCCCGTCGGCTTGCTGCATTGCGTTACCGGTATGTTCCTGCTGGCCACGATAGTTCCTCCCGCCAGAAAGTCTAACGCCAAAACGACCCGCAATGCCCAACCGTCCGCAGCTCCTGTAGAGGCCGGGCTTGAGCCCGGCAAGACTCAATTCCGCATCGCGCCACGAGACGACGCCGTTTCCACAAGCCCCCCAGAAACCACGCGCGTCTAACGGCTCGGAGGAATCCTCGAATGCTCAAGCGAATCCCGATTTTTCTGCTGTTGCTTTTCGCCGCTCCCGTTCTCGCGCCCCTTCAAGCACAAGACAAGAAACCCACCACCCTGCGAGAAGTCCTGCTGGCCGAACTCCGCTCCACCCACACCAACGCCGAATGGTTCGTCCCCGCCAATACCGCCGTGAAAGGCTTGACCGCCGACCAAGCCAATTGGACCGACGGCAAAGGCAATCACTCCGTCGGCCAGCTCACCTACCATCTGGTGTTCTGGAATCGGCGAAATCTCGCCAACCTCAAAGGAGAAAAACAGGAAAAATTCAGCGGCAACAATGACGAGACCTTCACCAAATTTGACAGCAAGACCTGGAACGAAACCGTAAAGCAGCTCGACGACGTCATGACCGAACTCGAAAAATGGGTGGAAACCGCCGACGAATCCAAACTGAAAGAATCCGCCCAGGTCTTCACCCACATCAGCACCCACAACGCCTACCACATCGGCCAGATTATTTTCGTCCGCAAAGAGCAAGGCTCCTGGGACCCCAAGAACGGCGTAAACTAGCTCCCCGCAAAGGGTAGGGGCTGAGATGAAATTCCATCTGGGACGTCACGTGTTCGGATTGGCGGCCATCGCTTTCGGCGTCTTCGCCTTGGCCTGGCATGACTTCAACATTTGGCAGCAGATCGGGCCGCTCGGCAACGTTCCTCACCGCGAGATTCTGGTGTACATCGTCGCCGCCATCGAGATCCTCGGAGGCCTGGCGATTCAATGGCCCAGAACAGCACGAGCCGGCGCCATCGCACTGGGCGCCATCTATCTTATTTTTGCGTTGCTCTGGGTGCCCCTCGTCATTAAGCAGCCGCAGGTTTTTGATCGCTGGGGCAACTTCTTCGAGCAATTTTCTCTGGTCTCCGGCGCGCTGATCGTTTATGCGTCCTCTGCTCTGAGCAATTCGCAGCGAGCGCCGAAACTGGCTCGCATGGGCTACTACTTTTTCGGAATTTGCGTTGTCTCCTTCACCCTCGAACAACTCTTCTATCTTTCCGGAACTGCAGCGTTCGTTCCAAAATGGATTCCTCCGGGCCAGAAATTCTGGGCCATAACCACCACCATTGCCTTCGCCCTAGCAGCCATCGCTTTGCTCTCCGGGCGCTTGGCCTTGCTAGCCTCTCGATTGCTCACCGCCATGATCGTAGGTTTCGGATTGCTGGTATGGCTCCCGGCCACCTTTGCCGATCCTCATAACCTCACAAGCTGGGCCGGCAACGCCGAGAACCTGGCCATAGCCGGAGCAGCCTGGATCGTCGCCGACTATCTAGGCCAAGGTTCGCAGCACGCGCAGAGCACTGCCACCCTCGCCCCGACCGGATCGCGCTAACCGCCCCCGCAAGGACGGGGCTGTCTTTCGCTAGCCTCTTCGTAGGAAAATGCTAAACTAGCCTGTGAACGTGCCGCCCATGCAAATCTTTTTAAGCTACGCCTCATCCGACGAATCATTTGCAAAGGCGCTCTCATCGCAATTGACTCGCCGTGGACTCTCGGTCTGGAGCCCCGCTGAAGAAGTTCTGCCCGGTGACAACGTGTGGCTCCGCGTTGGAGAGGCGCTGAAGGATTCCAGAGCGATGATCGTTCTACTCTCCCCGGAATCCATGCGCTCGGAGAACGTTCGCCGCGAAATCGAATACGCCTTGGGCCAACCCAATTACGAAGGCCGTGTGTTTCCCGTGCAGGTTCGTCCGACAAATGACGTTCCTTGGGTGCTCCGTCGATTTAAGACCTTTGACGCCAAACAGAGTGCTGCAAAAATTAGCGAGTCCATCGCCAACGCCCTGAGCCAAGTCGCCTGAGCGCAGCCACATGCCTCGCTCGTTGAAACCGAGAAAACAGGTTTTCCTTTCCCACTCCAGCAAAGACCGCAAGTTCGTTTTGCTCCTCGCACGCACTCTAAAGCGTCACGGCATTCCATACTGGTATAGCGCCACTCACATCGCTATTGCCAGGCAGTGGCACGACGAAATTGGCAAAGCTCTCCGGCGATGCGATTGGTTCTTGGTCGTGTTGACCCCGGATGCTGTCAAATCCGATTGGGTCAAACGGGAACTCCTGTTTGTGCTTAGCGACAATCGATACAACCAGAGAATCATCCCGCTACTGCTCAAGAAATGTAATTCTTCGGATCTTTCGTGGACCCTGCCTTCATTTCAATTCGCCGATTTTAGCAAGGACATCGAAGTCGGCTACCGCAAACTGTTCGGGCTATGGGGAATTCCGTTTAAGCCCGCCCCGAAGATCCGGCGGCACAAGAAACAAGAGAAAAAAAGACAATCTCGCTAGGCGTAGGAACACCCTTAGAGTAAGCAGGCAAGTCTGGGTGGCGGGTGGCCACCCGTCGATTGTTTAGAAGCGCATAGAAGGCAATGCCGTGGGCGCGTCAAAATCTGTCGACAAGCTGATTTCGCGCCACTGGGCCGCGTCGGCTGCGCGCGTCGCCTCGGCTTCGCCGGCGAAGCGAACGGCGTCGCTCCCGATCAGAAGATGTGCAGGGAGGCGATCGCTGGCAGCAAGGTGAAGGACAACCTGAGCTACCTTGACCGGATCGCTGATCTCGTGCCCCCAATAAGACTTCAGCGCCTTGGCAACTGCGCCCACGGACGGTTCATAGTCCGGAAGCAGGTCAGGCGTGTCTTGGTTCGCGCGAACGCCCCAGTTCGTTCGCATCCCGCCCGGTTCGAGCGCGCACACTTTCACGCCAAACGGAGCCACTTCCTGGGCCAGGGATTCCGTAAATCCTCCCACGGCCCACTTCGCCGCGTGATACGGCGAACTGCCAGGCCGCGCCAACCGGCCGCCGACCGAGGATATCTGAAGAATGCACCCGCTCTTTTGCTTTCGCATGATCGGTATCGCCGCGCGGCTCACGTTGACGACTCCATAAAAATTAGTGTCAACCACCGCCTTGAACCGCTCCGAACTCAACTGCTCGAATGGTGCAATATCGCCGTAGCCTGCGTTATTGACGACGACATCGAGACGCCCGAACGCGGCCACCGCCATCTGCACGGCCGCCTGGGCGGCGTTTTCATCGGCCACGTCGAGAGCCGCGGTCCGAACCTGATCTCCGTATTTCTTTACCAGGTCTTCGAGGCGCCGGGGATCCCGGGCGGTTGCAACGAGTCGATCGCCTGATGCGAGGACGGCCTCAGCGATGTTCCGGCCTAAACCGCTTGCGCTGCCCGTTACCAACCATGCTTTTGACATGAAACTTCTCCTTTTCCTTTTGGCTTGGTCGTGTTGACCCCGGATGCCGTCAAATCCGATCGGGTTAAACGAGAACTCCTGTTTGCGCTCAATGACAATCGCTACAACCGGAGGATCATCCCACTACTACTCAAGAATTGTAAATTCTCGGATCTCTCCTGGACTCTGGCGGGTGGAGCACCCTTAAAATGGGGAGACGAGTCTGGGTGCCGCATCCCTTTCCGGTTTTGGGAAAGGGTGCGGGTTTTGACTTCGCTTTTCTCTCGTTCCTCGCGCCTATCTCCTTTCCCCTCATCCACTTAATAACTTTTCCTTGACAGCCATAGTACCTTCTGGTAACATAAATTGTGATCATCAGCCGGCATTCGCGTCGGGCCTCCCCGTCTCGTCACGACGACGAAAATCCCGCAACTCCAACTCTCGCAGAATCTTCACCTTACGAATGCCCCCTCTCACAACCCCTTTCCTTTGACATCCTTACAAATGCCCGGGGTGTATGGGGGCCATGTGTTCTTAACCTTCCAACCTTCAAACATTCAAACGTGTAACTCCTTTCCCCACACATCCTTAGCAGCCCCCCACCCGCTAACCCCCATCGAATCAAATCCTTACAAAAACAGTAGGGGGGAGGAGTGCGGCCCATTTTCCGCTCCTGCCACCAAACTTCCCGCGCACCTTTGTTTTCATTCACTTACAAATTGCCCATTTTCTATCCCCTTTGTTTTGACATTCATCCATGTAATGGGGGGGTGTACCCCCCTCCCAGTTAAGCCTTACTTGAAGTTTGTCCTTAGACATTGTGCAACGTACATTGAGGAGGGGACATCACGGAAGACGGGGTTTTCTTTCGGGAGTCGCTAGCCAGCCCAAGCCCGGTCAGCGATGCGGTCTACCAGTCACCAGTCACGACTCACCAGTCACCATCTACCGCCTACTGTCAACTGCGAACTGTCAGCTGTCGACTTTGTACATCGTGATCCCGCTCAGCAGCTTGGGATAGAAGTCCGTGGACTTCTGCGGCATCACCTCGCCCGCGGTCGCGATTTTCATGACTTGCTCGACGTCGCAGGCATTCAGCAGGAACGAGATTTGCGCCCGGCCGCTGTCCACCGCGTCGAACGCGGCGCTGGCCTCGCGCTCGTACGTCAGGTTCGCTTCCGCGGTGACCGCTTGCGGCGTGATGCCCAGCGCGGGCTCCAGGATTCCTTCGTGGAGCAGCACCACGTCAAGTTCCCGCTGCAGCGGCGAAACGTTCGGCAGCAACTGCGCCAGGCTGACGCCTTCGCGCACCGTCAGTACGTAGAACGCTTTCTTCTGCCCTTCCCCGGCGGGATAAGCGCCGATGGCCCGCTTCGCGCGCGCGTCGGCCAGCCGCACAAGAAATTTCTCGCGGGCCGCCGCCTTTTTCCCATCGTCGGAAAACGGAAAGGCTTCCGCCGCAAACCACGGTTCGAGGTAGCGCCGCACCCCGCTCCAGGAAAAATCGTGCACGTGCGCCACCACGCGGTGCCCCGGCAAAATCGTCAGCCCTTCGCTCCGCGTATTGATGAACGTCATCATCGCCCGCTCGAACGGCGCATTGGGATCGATCTTTCCGCCGTGCGTGGGCTGCTCGCGCCGGTAGGCCAGCGACGTTTCGTAGCGGTGATGCCCGTCGGCAATCACCAGCTTCTGCTCGGCCATGGCGCTCTGGATGAAGTCAATGCGCTGCGGATCGCTGATCGGCCACAGCCTGTGCGTAACGCCGTACTCATCGTGCAGCTCGGTGGCCGGCGCGGCAGCGGATTCAGCTTCCATGAGAAGCTCGTCAATGCGCCGCTGCGGATCGGAATACAGCATGAAGAGCTGGCCGGTCAGCATCTTCGTGTGGCGCAGAAGTTCCATGCGGTCGGCCTTCGGCCCGGAAAGCGTGTGCTCGTGCCGGAAAACCACGCCCGCGGAATATTCCTCGAGCTGTCCCGCGCCAATGAATCCGCGCCGCGTGCGGCGTTCTTCCGTTCCGGGCACCGTGTATTCCTGCGTGTAGGCGTAGAAAGCCGGCGCCGCGTCCTGAACAACGATGCTTTCGCGAATCCAATCTTCGAACGCCGCCGCCGCGCGTGTGTAGACGTTGTTCTGCGGCGTATCGCTTGGATACGTACGGCCCTTTTCTACGGCAATCAAGTTGTGGGGGTCCGCGGCGTAATAGTTTTCCTGCATGGCCGGAGAAATCTTGTCGTAGGGCTGGGTTAGCACGTGCTCGAATGGCGCGCGCTCCGGGTTGTAGCGAAACGCGCGAAACGGGTAAACCTTGGCCATGAATTCTCCGGACTTGAATTGTGATGCGAGCTGAACGTTCTATTTTACGCGAACCGGGGTGAATATCGAAAAAAGACCAACATTAATTCTCGGTGGATGTTCGAAGAAAGTTGCATGAATGTTCGGAAGGCGCGGCCATATTACAATGGTCGGTTCATGGGTGCCTCTCCTTTCTCTTCCGTGCGCGCGCTGATCTTCGATCTCGACGGCACGCTGATCGATTCCCAGCGCGACTTGATCCGCTCCGTCAACGCCATGCTAGTGGAAATGGGCCGTGAAGAATTGCACGAAGACACGATTTCCGGATACATCGGCCACGGCGCTCCGCAGTTAGTCGGCCGCGCGCTCGGCGACAGCGCAAACGAAAATGAACGCGAGCGCGCGCTGAACTTTTTTCTGGCTCACTACGAGGAACACAAATTGGATTCAACCTGCGCCTATCCCGGTGTCCCCGAAGCGCTCGCGCAACTCGCCGCGTTCCCCAGGGCCATCCTGACGAATAAACCAGTTCGCGTCAGCAAACGCATTCTGGAAGGACTTGGCTTGGCGAAATATTTTCGCGCTGTCTATGGCGGCAACAGTTTTGAAACAAAAAAACCCGACCCGTTAGGCGCGCAAATTATATTGCGCGAATTCGGCGCCGCTCCAAATGAGGCCATGCTAATCGGCGATTCCGATGTAGATGTGCAAACCGCGCGCAACGCCGGCATGTTTGCTGCCGCCGTCAACTACGGCTTCGGCACGCACGACCGCATTGCGTGCTGCGCGGACGTTTACCTTGACCGGCTTACCGACCTGGTTCCGCTGCTCGGCAAGGAAACGATATGAAGCGGCATCACTTTTTCTCGCCGGTCGCTTGCGTGTCGCCGTGGCTTTCTCGCACGCTGCTCACGTCCAGGACAAGGGCAAGTTGGTGTTCCGTCAAAACAAGGAGGCGCTTTCCATCTCCGGAGAAATGCGTGTAGGCAATTTCGTCCGGAAATGTTTGATCGTCAAGTTTTGTTCCGCTATTCAAATCATAAATTCCCAAATGGCCGCCGCCCAAATCCATCGCCAGTAAATTATTTTGCGAGTTCGCACTCGCCCGCGCGCCAACCAAATGTGCTTTCATGGTTTCATCGCGCAACGAATAAATGGTCACGCGCACGCCATCCTTGATCAGGATTAGCGCATCGCCAACGGAAAATGCCGAATCGAAGGACGTGGGGCCATTGCCAATCTGCACCAGCTCGCCGCCGAGAGATTTTCCGGTGCGGGCATCGAGCACTTCGAAGAATGAATCGCGATCCATGAGTTTTGCGCTCTTGTAAAGAGCTTGCGCCGCGGGATTGTGCGATGCAGCTTCTTTTGCTCCGTAGGTTTTCACTCGCCAGCCGAGGACGAAACGATCGCCTTGCGGGTCGGCGAAAGGAGTGGGCGGATCGCCGTCGAACACGCGTTTCCAGAGTTCTTTGCCGGTGGCGGGATCGACGCCGCGAAGGCGAAACGGAATTTGCATTTGCGGCAGCGGAAAATTGAAAGGATCTCCCATCGCGCCCTTCAGCACAAAATGGTCCAGCAAAACGGTTCCTGCCGGGTATAGCTGGTGGTCTTTTTCAACTGTCCAAGCGGTCGATGAGGCGCCGGTGGACGATTCGAATCGCAGCATGTGCGCGGGATCCTGATGGAGCTCGCGAACGAAAAGAAACACCGAGGGCTGATCAAGGGAATTGGCGGAAGAAAACTCCGCAAGGCTCGCGAGGCGGCGCCCGCTGGCAACGTCGAAGATGGCGGCTGCACCGTCCACGGAAAGCGCGAGCTTCTCCAGATCCGGAGTGACGGACGCAGCGTGCAGCTCCGAGAGGCGGGCAAGAGGCAACGGCAAATTCGCGAGTAGCCGGTGCTCTCCAAGTCGATAGAGGGCGACGGCACCGCTTATGTTGTAGACGGCTAGTTGTTCGGCGTAAATGTCCAGGCTGGCGCTAGGCGGAGATTCGACGGTGTGATTTTGTTCGAGATCGAAGGCAGCAGCGGTGCTGCCACTGGCATTCGAATTCTGGAGGATGGCGTAGCGAGAATTGGTGGCGATGCGGACGCTGTCAGCCGTGAAAGAAAAGCGGCTGAGCGCTTTTCCATTTTTCAAAGCAAGGATGGCAAATTCCCTGCTGGATTCTTTTTTGGATTCTTTTTCAACAGCGATTGCGTGCTCGGTGGACTGCAGGTCGATGGCTTCGTTGGGCACGTCCAGCAAGACATCGGGCAGCTCAAATCTTTTCTTCGAATCCACATCCAGACCAATCGAACCGTGGAGCGACTTTGCAATGAGAACTTTCCCGTCGGGCGAAAAATGGATGGCGGAATGAGCGAGAGAGTGACTGGGGCTGGGAGTGGGAACACTTGTGCGAAGGAGACCAAAAGGCCTGGCGAATGCGGATTGCAGATCGAGCCAAAGAAAGTTTACGACAAGTCTCGATCTGGGTTCGCCAACGTGTCCTTCGACGGAAGGGCGCAAGCCAGCGATAAAATCCTCGAAAATGATTTTCTGACTCGACAGCTGGTACAACACAAGCTTGAAGTCAGAGCGGATGCAGGCAAACATTTCGCCGCCTGGTGAAAGCTGCCCGTCCAGACAGTCCTGGTCAATCGAGAGACTGCCGCTTGCCGTTTTCTGCCCGGCGGGCAATCGCCATTTTCCAAAATTCAGTGCTCGCGAGATGATCGTGACCGACCGGGAATCCTGGGAGAATTGCGCTGGATAGATATCCTCAGCCGAAATGCGCAGAACGATGTTCAGGGGATCCTTCGTCATGACAATGACGCCGGAAGGATCCTGGAACAGGAGGAAGTTGCCATCGGGACTGAATCGCAAGGACGCGTCGGTACTGCGGAGAGCGGGGGCAAGCGGATTTTGAGAAAGAAGGGAGTGAACATTCTGACGGGGCCGGTCGGATTGCGGCGAGGCTTTCAGGAAAAGTTCGACGCATGAAAAGACCAGCGGGAGGGCGAGGCAAACGATTGAAACGGCAGAGAGGCGCGAACGGGAGATTGGCAAACGCCACATGGACAATTCCTGATGAATTGAGGTGGCGAGTCTAGCATCAAGAAGCGGATGGGCCAAACGAAGGCGGATATCGGTGGAAGGTTAATTCGAAGCTAGACGACAAGTGCAACATTTCCACGAGTTGGGCGTTTACCGAGCACTGGATCGAGACGGGTGATTCAGCAAGTGCGTCGCCGGGGACGGACTAGAATGCACTCTACTCTTCGCGCAGGGCCTTCAGCGGATCGATTCGAACCGATCTCCTCGCGGGGATGTAACACGCGAGCATGGCCACGGCTGCAAGCAGCAAGGGAGCGCCGACGAGCAAGCGCGGATCGCCGGTACCGACGCGCAGCGCGTCCACAAACACGCTGGCAAGCGCCGAAACCATTTTTGCCAGCCCGATCGCGCCCAGGAATCCCAGCACCGTTCCGACGCCAACCAGGGCCGCGCCTTCGCGCAGCACCAGGCCCAGCACCTGCGCCTGGCTTGCGCCGAGCGCGGTGCGGATGGCGATTTCTTTGCGCCTTTGCGCGACCGCGTAGGCGGTAACTCCGGCGAGCCCGATAGCCGCCAGGACCAAGCCGAACACGCCAATTCCGCCATACGTTTGGATGGAGAAACGCAAGTGGGACCGGCTGCGATCCAGATATTCGCCGAGCGTCTGCATGTTGAAGATGTTCAAGGTAGGATCGATAAGAGCAATCTCGTTCCGAATCGCGGTCAGCGCATCCCGGCCTGCATCCGACCGCACCATGATGGTAATCCCGCCGGCCGGGGGGCGCGCGAAATCACGCGAGGTTAACGGCAGATAAAGTATGGATTGGCTGAATCCCTGTACATCCTTCGTGTC
This sequence comes from Acidobacteriota bacterium, assembly GCA_013289835.1. Taxonomy (GTDB): domain Bacteria; phylum Acidobacteriota; class Terriglobia; order Acidiferrales; family UBA7541; genus Acidiferrum. The sequence continues at coordinate 124,314 of JABCZG010000007.1, forward strand.
GCGCACGACGCCGACCACTTGATAAGATTGCGTGTCGCCGCTGATGTGTTTACCGATGACATCGCCCTTTCCAAAAAATCCGCGTGCGGCACTCTCATTCAGTACGGCAGGCAAGATTTTCGAGCCGTCCGCGTGGCTTCGTTGATCGGGCTCGACGAACTCCCGGCCAACCATCATCGGCTCGCTGAGCGCGGCAAAATAGCCGGCGCCTACAGTTTCCTTGAGCACAGGCTGCTGTTTTCGTGAAGATCCCGGCGCGTCTTCCGCAGACAGTTGGGTGGGTTCCACTTCGCCTGTAAATGGCGGTTGGGCGGCCAGGGTGACGCTGCGCACCGGACCGGCGCTTCTGAGCCTTTCGGAAATCTTTTCGAACAGAGCTTCGGTTTTTTCTGGCGCGTAGCCGTCACGCACGGGATCGAGCGACAACAGATACATCGCGTTTGGATCAAGCTTGGTTTCGATGCTGCTTGACTTGCTGATTCCTATGACCAGGAATCCTGTCATCAGCAGGAGCATGAGGGACGCCGCAACCTGGGCTACCATCAGCAAGTTGCGCAGACCAAATCGCCGGTAACCCGGCAATCGCAGCATCGAGCCTTCTTTGAGCGCGGGGGTCAGGTCGGCTTTCGTTGTTTGCAGGGCGGGCAAGAGAGTGAATCCGATGCCGCACACAATCGCGAGGCCAAACGCGAAGACGCCCGCGTGCCAATCGAGATAGAAATTGGATTCAATCGGCACGGTCATGGGCGGTGTGAAGTGAGAGTTCAGCACGCCGAGACCATAGGCGAGAACGAAACCTGCAATGCCGCCCAGCAGTGAAAGCAAGATGCCTTCGCTCATCATCTGCCGGACCAGCCGGAAACGACCGGCTCCCACTGCCAGGCGAATGGCCAGCTCTTTCCGGCGATTCGCTCCGCGGGCCATGAGCATGTTTGCCAGGTTCATGCACGCAAGGGTGGTCACCAGACCCATCAGCGCGACGAAAAATCCGATCAATGCAGGCTTCAATTTGCGCGGAATCGGAATGTTGGTGCCGGCAGAGAGCAAGATGATGCGTTTGCCCTTGTCAACGCGAGATGCCACAGTAGGATCCTGCTCGTCGAGGCGGCGTGTGATGGCGTCGAGACCCGCTTCCGCAGAGTCTATCGTGACGCCCGGCGCCAGACACATCAGTGCCAGGAACTCCTTGGCATTGCGTTGATGAAGAACGTCATTGGCAAGCTCCGGCGCAAGCGCAGCCGGGGATGTGATCGGCACAAACAATTCAGAGGGCTGGACGGCAAGGGCGCCGTTGAAATCCTTCGGCAAGATTCCGACGATAGTAGCGATTTGGCCATTCAGGTGGAGTACTTGCCCGAGGGCGTCGGGAGAGGAGTTGAGGCGATTGCGCCAGAAACGATCGCTGATCACCACAACTGGCGTGTCACCGGGCTTGTCAACCGCCTCGCTGAACACGCGACCGCGCTGGGCTTGAATGCCGAGCACGGAAAAATAATCGGCCGAGACAAGCTGGCCAAAGACGCGCTCTGGTTTGGCATTCAAAGCGCCTTGAAAAGTGACATTGAACGGTATGCCGGTCTCGAAGGCAGCCACGCCGGTGAACAAACTCTTCTGCTCGCGAAACTGTTCGACGTAGTAGTACGAGACAGGGGAGAGCTCTTCTTCCTCCTCCGACTGTTGCAGCATCACCAAATTCTTGGCATTCGCCGCGCCCGGCAGCTCCCGAAACAGCATCTCCCATTTTGAGCTGTAGATGTTGGTGGTCAGCCCGATACTGAGACCCATCGAGAGGATGCCGACCAGGGCGAAGCCGGGCGACTTGATGAGAGCTCGAAGCGCGTAGCGCATATCGCCGCGCATTTCGCTGAGGTATTCGATGGGCACGCGAATGGCGATGTCCGCGATGAGGCGGATCAGCCCGGCGGCTCCGTGCCGTTTGGCGATGTCGTCCACGACGTCCTCCCCGAGTTGCATGACGTCTGTGCCATAGGCCACTTTGAATTCGTGGGGAAACGCTTGCGCCAGCCGCCGGTAGATCCGCCATGCGAAGTTCATTCGGTCACCATTCCTTGTTTCATACGAATCGTGCGAACCAATTCCTGGAGGCGATCACATTCGGCGCCGAGTACGCGCCTGCCGAGAGGCGTCAGCCGGTAGTAGCGGCGTCGCGCGTCGTCGAATTCCGGCGCGGGGCGTTCGTCGGATTCCTCGATCAGTTCTGCTTCGATGAGGCGCTTGATCGAGCCATATAAAGTTGCCGGCCACAAGCGCACCTTTCCGGTGGTGCGATTCAGGACTTCCTGCATGATTCCGTAGCCGTGCTGCTCTCCACCTGCAAGTGAGAGGAGGACTTGGAACCACTGGGATTTAAGTGGAAGGAACTTCTGAGGATTGGTCTCAGTCATGTGAATATCTATATCATTCGATATCTATATTTGTCAAGAGGGGTCGGTGCTGGCATGGAATTCGGGTTAAAGCGCGAGTTAAATGGCCTGCATCCGGGCTTGCCATCGGTCGCGGTACTTGGCAGACTCGGCGCGTGATCATTGGATTGTTTCCTGAGCTGGATGCGCCGGGCGGGGTGCAGCGCGCTGGGCGGCACCTAGCTGCGGTACTGACGGAATTTGCGGCGAGCCGAGGCATGGATTGCCGCTTGATTAGCCTAAATGATTCGCAGGAATTGCACCGGATGAGCGTGGGGGGGCGTGAGTTTGTGTTCACCGGGTGCGACAGCGGGAAGGGACGATTTACGGCGACGGCGCTGCGGGCGGCGCGGCGAAAAGCGAAGTTGGTGCTGGCGGGACACCCGAATCTGGGGCCGGTGGTGCAAGCAATGCGGCTGGCGGCGCCGCGGTTGAAGAGCATCATTTGCACGCACGGAATCGAGGTGTGGGAGCCGATGTCCGGCTTGCGGCGGCGTGCACTGCGCCATGCCAATCTGGTGCTGGCGCCTAGCCGGGATACGGCAGATCACGTGGCTTCGGAACAGCAGGTGGCGCGGGAGCATATTCGCGTGCTGCCGTGGGCGCTGGATCCGCAATTCGAGGCGCTGCTGGCGGCGGGTTCGCAACTGACGCCGCCGCGGGATTTTCCCGCAGGGCGCGTCATTCTGACGGTGGGGCGCTGGCGGGCCATGGAACGCTATAAAGGAATGGACACGCTGATCACAGCGCTGCCGCGGCTGCTGACGAAGTGGCCTGAAGTGCAGCTCGCGCTGGCGGGATCTGGAGACGACCGCGCGTGGCTTGAAGAACTCGCGGAGCAGAGCGGCGTCAACCGGCACGTGCATTTTCTGAGTAATCTTAGTTCGACGGAACTTGCGGCCTGCTATGCGGCTTGCGAGATTTTCGCGTTGCCCAGCAGCGGGGAAGGATTCGGGCTGGTCTATCTGGAAGCGATGGCGCGCGGAAAACCGGTGATCGGCGGGGCGCATGGAGGCGCGCCGGAAATTATTGAGGACGGCGTGACGGGCTACGTGGTGCCGCATGGAGACGCGGTGCACCTGGCGACGTGTATTGAGACGCTGCTGGCGGACCCTGTGCATGCAAGAGAGATGGGCATGCGTGGGAAGCAGCGGGCGGAAAACGAATTTCGCTTCAACGTGTTCGCAAAATCCTTGAAAAAAATCCTTCGCGACCAATGCGAATCCTGAACGTCACGGAAACGTACGCACCTTTTCTGGAGTACGGCGGGCCGCCGGTGAAGGTGCGCGCGCTGTCGGAGGGCCTGGCGCGGCGCGGGCATACGGTGACGGTGCTGACGGCGGACTGGGGCCTTGAGAAACGGCTGCAAGCGCAAGAGGGGAAAGTGACGGGAGAGCGGTCTCCGTTTGGATGGCGGCGGGAAGAGAATGGCGTGCAGGCGATTTATCTTCCGACGTGGCTGCGATACCGGGCGATCAGCTGGAATCCGGCGGTCAAACGATATTGCCGAGTCCGGCTGAAGGATTTCGACGTGGTGCATATTTTTGGCATGTACGATCTGCTGGGTCCGGCGGTGGGAGCTGCTTGCCGCAACCGGGGGCTGCCGCACGCGATTGAGCCCATCGGGATGTTTGTGCCAATCGTGCGAAACCTGTGGCTGAAACGGATGTATCATTTGGCTTGTGGGCAGCGGCTGCTCCAGGGAGCAGGCGCCGTGATCGGCACTTCCGATCAGGAAGTCGAGGAGCTGGCAGCAGGCGGAATTTCTCGCGAGAGAATCGTACTGCGGCGGAATGGTGTGGAAGTGCCCTCGCGGTGGCCGGAACGTGGAGCATTCCGCAAGGCGCAGAGAATTTCGCCGGACGAGAAGGTCGTGCTATTTCTGGGACGGCTGTCGTCGAAGAAGAGTCCCGATTTGTTGTTGCGTGCGTGCGCGGAACTTTCGCACGCTTCCGAGGGAATATCGTTGACGCTTGTCTTCGCGGGGCCGGATGAGAGCGGGATGAAATCGCAGTTGGAGCAAATGGCGGAGGAGCTCGGCGTTGGTTCGAAGGTTCGGTTCACCGGGCCGATTTTCGAGCAGGCCAAATGGGCGGCGTACCGGGATGCGGACGTGTTCGTGCTGCCGTCGCAGAACGAAAATTTTGGAAATACGGCGGCGGAAGCAGTGGCGGCGGGAACTCCCGTGATTGTGACGGAGCACTGCGGAATCGCTCCCTTGCTGGCGGATGAGGCCGGATTGGTGGTGCCGCATGATGCAGCAGCGATTCGGGATGCCCTGCGGCGCATTTTGAGTGAAGCAGAGGTTCGCGAGCGGCTTTCGGCGGGATGCGCTACGGTAACGCTGCGGCTGGGATGGGATGAGCCCGTGCGCGAGATGGAAACACTTTACACAAGGCTTGCTTCGCAGCAGGCGAAGAACGTAGAGTCTCATCGAGTGGAGTAGCATTTTGCCGACGCGCCGACATCGGATATTTCGGGCCACGTGGTGGAGCGTAAATTTGCTCCTGGCCGCGGCGGTCATTTCGCTGGCGTATACCGGCGGATGGGAGTACTCCGTGCGGCGGTATCTGGACGGGTTTTCGGACGCGATTGTGCCGAATTTCCTCCCGGCGGAAGAAAAGGTCACAGCCATTTTGAACTGGATGCGCGTGGAGCCTTCGCGCGGCATAGCAGCGGACCCGGATGCACTGGCGCATCGCGATCCGCAGATGACGCTGAACTATCAGCAGTTGCTGAACGTGTGTGGAACGGCGACGAATGCGTTCCTGAATCTGGCGCGAAGCTCGGACCTGCAGGTGCGGCGTTTGCTGCTGTTGTCTCCCGACCGCAATACGAAACATGTGGTGGCGGAGGTTTTGATGAGCGACCGGTGGGTGATCGTGGATCCCACGTACCGCGTCATCATGCACGATGCAAAAGGACACTATCTGACGCGCAAAGAGCTGCAAAATCCGGCGGTCTTTGCGGAAGCGGCTGCGGCCATTCCAAACTATCCGCACGAGTATACCTACGAACATTTTGCCCATGTACGGGTGGCGCGGCTGCCGCTAGATGGATTGCATCTTCGCAAAGTACTGGACACCGTCTATCCTGGGTGGGATGAGAGCGTTGATTGGAGCCTGCTGCTGGAGCGCGAGTCGTTCTTTTACCTGGTGATTTCCGCGATAGCGGCTATGTTCTTCTTGTTGATGCGCGCGATGCTGGCCTGGTATGCGGACAGCCGGCTGAGAATTCCTCGGTTCCATTTGCGCGAGCACGCGGTGCGCGCGGGTACCGCCTTCTTTTCCACTCCGGAGATCAAACAATAGCGTGTGCGGGATATGCGGCGTCGCCTTTGCCTCGCGAAACGCCGAGGCGGAGTCGCGTGTGCGCGCGATGGCGGCGGCGATGCGGCACCGCGGACCGGACGAGGAAGGATTTCTTGTTGGAGAGGCGCGAGCGCCGGGACTGGCGCTGGGAATTCGGCGACTGAGCATTATTGATCTTCCCGGGGGGCACCAGCCGATCTGGAATGAGACGCGCGACGTCGCGGTGATTTTCAACGGCGAACTGTATAACTACCGGGAATTGCGGGAGCAGCTCTCGCTTTGCGGGCACCGGTTCGCAACGCAATCGGATACGGAGATTCTCGTTCATGCGTGGGAAGAGTGGGGCGAGGATGCGTTGAACGAGTTGCGCGGGATGTTTGCGTTCGCGCTGCTGGATCTTCGCGAGCGCTATGCGACGGCGCCGATTCTTTTTTTGGCGCGGGACCCGCTGGGGATCAAGCCGTTGTATTACACGCAAACGCCGGATGGCTTTGCGTTTGCGTCGGAGGTGCGGGTACTTCTCGCGTCGGGGTTGGCGGCGAAGCGGCTGTCGCAGGATGCGCTCACGGCGTATCTTTTGTTTGGCGGCGTTTCGGAGCCGGTGACGCTGCTGGAGGGAGTGTTTTCGCTGCCGCCGGGGCACCGGATGCTGCTCTACGTGCCGGACCGGAGGCGCACGCCGCGGGCGCGGCCGTGGTGGGATCCGTCGCAGTCACCGGCGGCGCGGGACACGCGCAAGCCACGCGATCTAGCTTCCGCGGCGAAGGGCCTGCGGCCTTTGCTGGAAGATGCGGTGCGGGCGCATCTGATTGCGGACGTGCCGGTGGGATTATTTCTTTCGAGCGGATTGGATTCGGGCGCGATTGCGGCGCTGGCATCGCGGGCGCAGGCGGGGATCAAGAGCTTTACGCTGACGTTTCCTGGAACGGCGTTTGATGAAGGGGAGCTGGCGCGCGCCGTTGCCAAACGCTGCAAGACTACCCACACCGAAGTTCCGCTGGACGGCAGCGCGATTCTGGCGCGATTGGATGAAGCGCTGGCGGCGCTGGATCAGCCGACGATGGACGGTATCAATACTTATTTTGTTTCGTGGGCGGCGAAGGAAGTGGGATTGAAGGTGGCGCTGTCGGGAATCGGGGGGGATGAACTTTTCGCGGGATACCAGACGTTTGCGGACACGCCGCGGCTTGCAAAACTGATACGGCTGGCGTGGTTCATGCCCTCAGTGCTGCGGCGGGTGGTCGCGCCGCTGGTGGCTGGGCTCAGCGCAGGACGGAGTTCGCCGGATGCTCCGCGAAAGACGGCGGCGGCGTGGATGCAGCCGGATACGCTGCCGCATGCTTACTATTTTGCGCGGACGCTGTTTCCGCCGGGGCAACTGGAGCGGATCATCGAGCCGCGTTTTCGACCGAGCACGATCAACGCAGACGGTGTGACTCTCGAGCCGACGTGGCTGGGCTGGCTGGGGCGAACAGCGGACGAAGCGCGGAAGATGGAGCCAGCGGCCGGAATATCCTGGATGGAAATGCGCACTTATATGGCGAGCACGCTATTGCGGGACACGGATTCGGTGAGCATGGCGCAATCGCTGGAAGTGCGAGTGCCGCTGCTGGATACGCCGCTGGTGGAATTTGTGGGCGCGCTGCCGGACGCGGCACGGCGGCGGGAAGGCGTGCAAAAAGCATTGTTGGTGGAGGCACTGGGTGATTTGCTGCCGCCGGAGATTTTGGCGCAGCGGAAACGGACGTTTACGCTGCCGTGGGAAGAATGGCTGCGAGGGCCGTTGCGAGCGCGGCTGGAAGCAAACTTTGCTGATCCGTCTCCAATACTCGCGGCGTATCTTCGGCCGGGCGGCGTTCGAACGGTGTGGACGGATTTTCTTGCTGGAAAAACGACGTGGTCCCGCCCGTGGTCGCTTTATGTATTGAACGAATGGTGCCGCCGCTGCCTCGCCGCATAATGCGCTGCGCTGAGGTACACTGGCGAATTGCGCCATGAACATTCTTGGAATCAATGCTTACCATGGAAATGCTTCCGCGGCGATTGTCTGCGATGGGCGGCTGATTGCGGCTGTCGAGGAGGAGCGCTTCAACCGGGTAAAGTACGCGGCGGGGTTTCCGGCGCAGGCGATTCGATATTGCCTGAAGGAAGCGGGGCTGACGCTCGCGGAAATCGATCATGTGGCGGTGCCGCGGAATCCTTACGCGCGGCTGGGCACGAAGATTTTTTATGCGCTGCGCATGCCGTCTTTCGCGAAGGAACGCGCGAAGGTGCTGGCGAGATTTACGGGGATTCCGGAAGCACTAGCGGCGGCGTTCGAAACTGATCCAAAAAAAATAAAAGCGAAATTCCACCGCGTCGAGCACCACCAGGCGCATCTGGCGAGCAGTTTTTTTGTTTCGCCATTCGAACGTGCGGCGTTGCTTTCGGCGGATGGCCTGGGGGATTTTGCGAGCACGATGTGGGGCACGGGAACGGGCAATCAGATGGAGATTGCCGGGGCGGTAGCGTTTCCGCATTCGCTGGGACTTTTCTACAGCGCCGTCACGCAGTATTTGGGCTTTCTAAAATTTGGGGATGAATACAAGGTTATGGGCCTGGCGGCGTATGGCCAGGCGGAACAGCTTGAGGCTTTCCAGGATATTGTACGATTCGATGAGCGGACGAACGGAAACGGGTTCCGGCTGGGACTGGAGTATTTCACGCATCACCGTACCGGGCCGGAGATGTCCTGGGCGGAGGCTGACAAGACTCCCACGCAGGGCATATTGTTTTCGGAAAAAATGGCGAGCCGACTTGGACCGGTTCGAACGCCCGAAGAGCCGCTGGAACAACGGCATCGCAATCTGGCGGCTGCGTTGCAGGCGCGGCTCGAAGAAGTGTACTTGGGCATGTTGAAGAAGCTCGCGGAACGAACCGGGCTAAAGGCGGTGTGCCTGGCGGGCGGGGTGGCTTTCAATTGTGTGGCGAACGGAAAGATTTTCGACGCCACACCGTTCGAACAAGTGTACGTTCACCCGGCCGCGGGTGACGGTGGGCTGGCAGTAGGAGCGGCTTATTTTGTGTGGCATCAGAAACTGCAGAAGCGGCGATCGTTTGTGATGGAGCATGCGTATTGGGGTCCGGGCTACTCGCGGGAAGAAATGCGGCGGGCGGTGGATGCGAGCGGCGTAGCACAAAAGGGGTTTTCCATCGCGGAACTGCCGGAAGAAGAATTGATGCGGCAAACGGCGGCGATTATCGCCGATGGAAAGATCCTCGGATGGTTTCAGGGGCGTGCGGAATGGGGTCCACGAGCGCTGGGCAACCGCAGCATCGTGGCCGATCCGCGGCGGCCGGAGATGAAGGAAATTCTGAACCGGAGAATTAAGCATCGTGAGATCTTTCGGCCGTTCGCGCCTTCCATTCTCGCGGAAGCTACGGGCGAATATTTTGAGAAGTCGCATCCGTCACCGTTCATGACGCTTGCGTATTCCGTGCGGCCGGAGAAGCGCGAGAAGATTCCGGCGCCGACGCACGTGGACGGGACGGGGCGGCTGCAAACGGTGACGCGCGAAGCGAATCCTCGCTACCACGCGCTCATCACGGCATTCCACAAGCTGACGGGCGTGCCCGTCGTGCTGAACACTTCGTTCAATGACAATGAGCCGATCGTGTGCCGTCCGGAAGAAGCGCTGGATTGTTTTCTGCGGACGCAGATGGACGCGCTGGTGCTGGGCGACTTCCTGATTGCGAGAGCGTGAGAGTGCTGACGCGAGCGCCGCACCGATGAGAGTCCTGCTCCTCAATTTATACTATCCGCCGGACACTTCCGCGACGGCGAAGATGGCGCAGTTGGTTGTGGATGCACTCGCAATAAAACACACCGTGACGGTGTTATGCGGCCGGCCGTCGTACGATCCCACGGAGCGGCGGCCGTGGAGATTCTTTCAGACGGAAGATCGAGGACCGGTGAGAATCGTCCGAACCGGTTCGACCGATTATTCGCGACGAGAGATGAGAAAACGCGTATTGAACTATCTCAGCTACGTAGCGCTGGCCGTGCCACGCGCGCTAATCACGCGCTGCGATGTGATTCTGGCGATGACCGATCCGCCGTTCCAAGGGATTGTTGGGGCGTTCGTAGCGATATTGAAGAACAAGCCCTACGTTTACAACATTCGGGACATGTATCCGGACATGGCGGTTGGCGGGTCAATCGTCGAGCCCGGCCTATTGTCGCGCGTGTGGGAAAGATTGCACCGCTGGGCGCTGCGCCAAACTACGCGCGTGATTGTGCTCGGGGAAGACATGCGGTCGCGCATTATTGCCAAGGGCGTGGATGCTTCGCGGATCATGGTGGTTCGTGATGGGGCAGAGATTGCGCCGCCAAATATACTGCAGCCTCCGCCGGAAGCGGAGGTAGTTCGCGCGATTCGCGGCAATTTTTCGTTTGTGCTTTTGCACGCCGGCAATTTGGGCTTTTACGGCGCCTGGAATACGCTGATCACGGGAGCGCGGCGGCTTGCGAAGGACGGGGTTGGGCTGGTGTTTGTGGGTGACGGCGCGCAGCGAGCCCAGATTGAGGCGGCGGCATCGGGTTCGGACAATGTAAAGTTTCTTGATTTTTTCCCGGCGAGCAAAATTCCGTCGGTGCTTGCGGCGGCGGACGTGCACGTCATCACTGTGAAGCGCGGGCTAGAGGGTGTAGTGGTGCCCAGCAAGATGTATGGGATTCTGGCCGCGGGAAAACCGATCATCGCGGTGGCGCCGGAAGAAACAGATGTTGTATCGCTTGGATTGCGGCAGGGCTTCGCCGTGGCCGCCGATCCGGACAAGCCGGCGGAGCTCGTGGAAGTCATTCGGATACTTCTCGCGGACATGCACAAGGTGCAAACGATGGGAGAAGCGGCGCGAGCGGCGGCGCCCGAATATGATAGGGTCATAGAATTGCAAAAATTCGTGGAAATCATCGAAGGCCTCGGGGCCGATGAACCGACTTAGGAGGCAAGACCGGCGTGACGACAGCAGATGGATTTTGGGCGGGAAAGAAAGTATTCGTGACGGGAGGGGCGTCGTTCATCGGCTCGACGCTCACCGATCACCTGATCGCACGCGGCGCGGCCAAAGTACGCATCGTGGATGACCTGACGAGCGGGCACCTCGACAATATCCGGCAGCACCTCGGCAGCGGCAAAGTGGATTTTCTGCAAGCGGACTTGCGCGAGCCGGGGGTGACGCGTGCCGCGATGCAGGGAATTGACACGGTATTCCATCTGGCGGCGGATCATGGAGGCCGCGGGTACGTGGACCTGCATCAGGCTGGGCCAGCCTCGAATTTTTTCCTGGATGGACTGGTGTTTGCCGAAGCGCTGAAAGCCAAAGTAAAAAAAGTGGTGTTTGCTTCTTCGGGCTGCGTGTATCCGAATTTTATGCAGTCCGATACGAATAAGGAGCTGTATCTCACTGAGGATTTGACGAAGGGACCGAACGACGCGGACAACACGTATGGGTGGGCCAAGTTGATGGGCGAATTCACGCTGCAAGCCTACGCGAAAGAGCACGGGATGGGAGCGGCGTCGTGCCGCTACTTTACGGTCTATGGGCCGCGTGGCGTGGAGAACCATGCGGTGATCGCCATGATTGCGCGAGCGTTTTTGCAGCAGAATCCGTTTGAGGTGTGGGGCGACGGGACGCAAATCCGGAATTGGACATACATTGACGACATCGTCGAAGGCACCATCCTGGCAGGCGAGAAAATGAACGATGGGACGGCCATCAACCTGGGGACGATGGAGCGCATTCGCGTGGTGGATGCCGCGAAAATGGTTTGCGAATTCACGGGACACAAGGCGGAGCTCAAATTCCTGCGGGACATGCCCACGGGGCCGCTCAACCGCGTGGCCGATAATTCGCTAGCGAAGAAACTGTTGGGCTGGGAGCCGAAGGTTCTCTTCCGCGAGGGCCTAAAGCGGACCATTGACTGGTATTATGCGACCCGCGACAAACAAGAAGTGAAGCGCATCTTCGCTCGTATGCTAACGGAACGCTGATCGCAAACTCGCTGGCGAACGCTTTTCGAATACGAGAATCCCAATCCGTCGAACGTGAATAATCTAGGCGCATACCGGATTATCCCGATTGTAGCGAAACAAAATCCGCAGTATGGTGTTAAGGCTGCGTGGGGCAGCCTATCTAGCTGTTACTTGGGAGCCGGGTCCCCGTCCCGGCGAAAGCCACACGAGGCGTGCCGTCGCTCTAGATGGCGGGCCTTGAGGCTTCAAATGAACGAGGTTGCATGGCCGCAGGCCTGCTAGCTTTTTTTATTGCTCTGTTTGCATCGGTGATGCTTGTTGTTCCCGTCCGAGCGCTGGCCCTGCGCGTTGGCATGGTGGACCTGCCTGGACCGCGCAAGGTGCACCTCAAACCGATACCACTTCTTGGCGGGCTGGCGATGTACGCGGCCGTGGTGCTCGCGGTGTTATTCGCGTTTACCGGGCCGGCACGCGCGCAGATCGTTGGCATCCTGATTGGCGCGACGCTTGTGGCGGGTGTCGGGATTCTTGATGACCGGGGCCTGCTGCATCATCAAGTGAAGCTATTCGTGGGCATGCCGATGGCGGCGGCAATCCTGATGGTCAGCGGAATCCGCGCGCAGGTATTTAGCGTGATTCTCGGCGGGCGTAGCGGCGATGTTCTGGATGTCCTGCTTACGGTCGTGTGGGTGGTGGGAATTACGGCGGCGTTCAGCATTCTTGACCACATGGACGGACTCTGCGCCGGAGTGGCGGCGATGGCGTCGGTGTTTTTTGCGGTGCTGGCGTATTTGAATGGCCAGACGCTGGTCACAACGCTGGCAGCCGCAGTTCTGGGCGCGGCAGCTGGGTTTTTGCGCTGGAATTTCAAACCGGCGAAGATTTTTATGGGCGATGGCGGGGCCATGTTTCTGGGTTACCTGATGGCCACCTTGGGACTGAAACTGCGGCTGGAACAGGCCAATCACCTGTCTTCCTGGCTTGCCCCCCTTCTCATACTGGGCGTAACTATTTTCGATACGACGCTGGTGACGATTTCGCGGTCGCGACGCGGACTTCTTCCGTTTGCGACGCCGGGGAAAGATCACGCGGCGCACCGCCTGGCCAATCTGGGGTTCGGTCATCGAGGCGCGGTTCTGCTGCTCTATAGTCTTGGAGCGATTGGCGGCGGCGCAGCGGTGCTGGTCAGCCACTTGTCTACGGTAAGCGCTGCAATCGTTGGTGTGCTGGCGCTGGCGATCGTACTTGCCGGGGTTGCCTTTCTTGAGCGCGCGCCTTATGAGCGGCAGGCGCCTAAGCCTTCCGCGGCTTCCTGAAAACACTCCTTGAGACGTGACGAACACTGATCGTCCTTTCCTGCGCCTGAATCGGTCCATGTGTTTGCCCTCTCGAATGGATTCGCTATACTTACCGGGCGCCCGTGCGCCCATTTCTTACGAAACCCCACAGGGGAAGAGCGGGAAGCAAGTAAATTTTTAGGTGTGGGATCCCTGACGGATCGAATTTCCAGGGAACGCGCACCCTTGGGAAAGCGGCATCGGTGGAAAAGTTAGAAGAACAGGACAGGTCTGGCCGGAGCGACCGGGAAGTCATCGTTGTGGGCGGCTCCGCAGCTGGATTTTTCACGGCCGCGAGTGTCGCTCGAGGCGGGCGGCGCGTGCGCGTGCTGGAATCAAAGCCGCAGTTTGAGCCGGCGGCGCGGACGCTGATCGTCACGGACCATTTTCGAAATCAGATGGGCGCGGCGGCGCGTGAGAGCATCATCAACGAAATTCGGCGATTCGAATTGTTCACGGATGGGCGTTCGGCACAGGTCGCGCTCGCAAAACCCGATCTCATCATCGAACGCTCGAGGCTGATCCCTGCCTTGGCGCGGGAAGCGGAACAAGCGGGAGCGAAACTTTCCTTCGACACGCGCTTTCTGGGGATTGGTCCAAATGCGCGCGGACTGCGGCTGGAAGTGGAATCCGGCGGCAAGCGCGAGGAGTTACACGCGGACAGCGTCGTTGGGGCTGATGGCGCGGCTAGCCGCGTGGCACGCGCCTCCGGGTGGCCGCCGATTGAGACCGTTCCGCTGGTGCAAGCTATCGTGCGCTTGCCGAAAGATTGTCCGCCGGATACGACGCGCGTGTGGTTTGTACCGGACGACACGCCGTATTTTTACTGGCTGATTCCAGAATCGGCGGAGCGCGCGGCGATCGGGGTCATCGGCGAGCAGGGCAGCGACACGAAGCGTTGTTTCGAGCGCTTCCTGGAGAAGAAACAGCTGGAGCCGCTGGAATGGCAGGGGGCGCGGATTCCGGTCTACCGCGGGTGGGTGCCGGTGCGGCGGCAGATTGGAAATGGCGAAGTTTATCTGGTGGGTGACGCGGCAGCGCAAGTAAAGGTCTCAACCGTGGGCGGAATTGTCACCGGTTTTCGCGGCGCGCTGGGCGTGGCTGAAGCGCTCCTGCAGAATGGCAAGAGTCGGGAGTTGACGGCGCTGCGGCGCGAACTGGGAACGCACTGGCTGATCCGGCGGGCGTTACACCGTTTTCAGCAGAAGGATTATTCGCAGCTGGTGGATCTGCTGGACGCTTCGACGCGGCAGTCTCTGGGCGAGATTAATCGGGATGAAGCCACGCGTCTTTTGTGGAATGTGGTTCGGCGGCAGCCACGGCTGGTGCTGCTTGGATTGCGCGGTCTGCTGATGGGGAAGACGGAGAAGAGTTATAAGTTGTAAATTTTAAGTTGTTCGTCAGACGCAAGACATCTTGATGTGACTGTATTCTTCACGGTCTTTTCAACTCGCCTAAAATAGATCGAACGAGAAAATGTGCCCGGTCGAATCCCCCATGTAGAATTTTTGGAGGACGGTGTCGAAGCTCGGGTCGCCGATGGTGGCTCCAGTGTTGATGAGGAGATTGCTAACGTTGGCGCCGGATGTGGGATTGATTTTGTAAAGATGGCCGTCCGAAGAACCCACGTATATGAATTCCGTTTGCGGTGCGGACGTGAACATGAGCGAAGAGGGGTTTGCGATTGCTGGGCTGGTCCAAGCCGCGGGAACGGTAAAGGTCGTGGCGCCGGCGTTGCACAGAGTTTTCGAATAAACAACGTGCACCTTGGAGACGCCCGTCCCAGTCGAGAAAAAGACGTCATCATTCAAAGCCGCGGTTTCAATTGGGATGGGAAAGCCTCGGGGAACAACGCCAAGGGCTCCGCTATTGATGTTGGCAGCAAGGCACCCAGCGATATTCGTGCGAAACGCGTATAGCCGGCCATTGTTGGTAGTCACATAGATGACGTTGCCGTCGAAGTTTTGCGTCGGCGCCTGATCGATGTCGTTGACATTGAAGGAAGCCGTCGGCGCAGCAAAGGTTCCAGCACTCAGTGTATTGAGCTCCCAAACGCTGGGCTGCCCTACTCCAGCATTGGCGTGGCTGGTGACCCACACCATGTTGTGGACGTAGTCGATGTAGGGTGTGGCCGTGACGATGTCCATGTTGCCGGGGCTGAAGGTCCACACGGTTGCGCCGGTATTGCCGTTCAATCCATAGACTTTATTGTTGGTGGTGCTGCCGGCGTTTCGCGTGGCGACGATGACGAGGTCGAACGCGTTCGTGTAGCTGGCGCCTGCGTAGGACTTGACCTGAACTGCGGCGGCGGCGGTGAAGACGCTTCCTGCACCGGTCGTCAAGACGCCCGTTTGCCAAAGAAGCGCACCCGTGTCCGTGCGAAATGAGTAGACGGTGCCATCGCCAGCAGCGGCATAGGTGACGTCGCAGACGTTTTTGCAGGTGGGATTGGAGGTGTCTCCGGCGGCGATGATGGAAAGCCTGGACGGAATTGCACCTGCGGTTACGCCAGATGTTCCACCGGGCTGATAGAAGCGCTGACCGTTGACCGCGGACATGGAGTGGACGGCGTCGTCGTTACCGCCGGTGACGACGCTGATGCCGGGATTTAAAGCTGGGGCCG
The DNA here is from genome assembly GCA_013289835.1 of Acidobacteriota bacterium. Classification (GTDB taxonomy): domain Bacteria; phylum Acidobacteriota; class Terriglobia; order Acidiferrales; family UBA7541; genus Acidiferrum. The sequence continues at coordinate 140,022 of JABCZG010000007.1, forward strand.
CGAGCGTGGTCGCGCCGGTCTTGTAGCTCCAATCCTTGTTCGCACCGCCACCGGCTGAAGTGGTGAGGGTCTGCGTCGCGGTGTTGCCAAAGGAATAGTGAGGCGGAACAGGGGAAGCTGCGCCGGTGATGGTGGTGGCGTCGTGCGTGTAGCCTTTATAGGTATAAGTCGTGCCGGGAAGAACGATGCTGGTGTCGCCGTTTTCGTCGAAGGCGGTGATGATCGCGAAAGCAGCGGTGTTTGCGGCGATGAATTGTCCTGCGACGGGCTGCGCGCCGGTGACGTAAGTCGTGCCGTCAGTGGGAGCGAACGACGGCGCGGTGGTACCCTGCTCTTTCGCAAACAACACGCCATCGTAGTTCGCGCTGGTGGAACCGCTCGGGAAGGTCCAGTTGACCGTGGTCTCGGAGATTCCCGGGGTTGCGGCGCCTAGAGTCACATCCCGCAAATAGTGGAAAGTAAGAGTCGGCTGATTGGCAGCGGTATTTTCGCGCGAGCCATAGAGAGGCGTGGGCGGATTCGATTCGGCACCGAGAGTGACGGTGGGTTCCGGTTCGGTATAGCGGCGAGCCATGAAGTTGTCAAAGTCGTAATTCGTGGTGTCGCCGTCGTAAACGAAGAGCCCCACGGAACCGGCGGTGGTGACGTTCGTGTCACCAGTGATGGACTGCTGGAGGACCAGCGGCTGGGATTGCAGAGCGACGTAGTTCCTCATGGTCGCGGGGCTGCCGAAAAAAGCGCCGGCCACTGTGTAAAAAGTGGCGTTTGTCCACGTATAGGCAAGCTGCTGAAGACTGTTGAAGGTTCCGGCATTCCAATACGCGAGCTGGGAAACTCTCTGGTTTGGATTTGCGCCGACGGTGATGTATTGCAGACAAGAACGATAAGCCGTGAGATCGGAGCCCGTATTATTGGCGCCGGCGACACGGCCAAGGGGGCAGCCGGTGCTTTCGAGGCCGGCAGCGGTGGTCATGCGGACGTCGGCCTGAACCCAAACGTCGCGTTCGTTAGTGATGGAGGTGACTTTGATGACGTTGCGATTGCCGGTGGTGGCATCCGATTCGCGAAGAACGCGGTTCGCGCCGACGTCCGCCACGACGTTCCACGGGCCTTCGGACTGCACGGTCCAGCCCGTAGGTGGCTGGCCAACCGTGTCGGAATCGAAGGTGTCGTACCAGAGAAAGACATTGTTGAGATTTGCCGGCGGCGCTCCGGCAGAGGGATCGCCATAGAACATGGAATAGCTTGTGTCCGTGCCGCTTGCCACGATATTGGCCTGGAGACGGAACCAGACGATGGTGCTGGTCGTGTTGCAATTCAGAACCTGGCGATCGAGCGGCGTCCACGTGCTGCCCGAGAATTGCGCGATGCGAAGATCGTTGCAGTCTGAACGCATCTTGCCTGCGGTAACCAGTGCAGCGGTATTGAAACCGGTGATTACCACGCTATATCCGGCATAGCCGTTGAATGGCGCGGTTGCCCCAACGGTCACGGAAAGAGGAACGGTGTACTGAAAGCTGGTGCCATCCTCGGTCTGGTCCTTCACGAGGAGGCCTTCATTGGCGAGCGTGCCGTTTACCCACCCTTGAGGAATATTCGTTGAGGTCGAGTCGGCCAGGACGTTGAAGGTAACGGCAGTTCCCGCGGTGGCTCCGGAAGGCTGGGTGTCAGTGGCGGTGGGATCGAAATCGCCGCCGGGTGTGGCCCATGCGAGAGCGCCGTTGCGCGTGTTCCAAGTAACGCCAGTTTCCGTCCAGTCCGTCGCGCCGGTGATGCGATGCACCTCTTGATTGCGGGAGGTGAAAAGCGGTGAAGTCGGAATGAGACTTAGGGTCGAGGTTTTTACAGCCGTATTGGAGTTCAAGCCAGCGGAGGCGACGTTAAATTGAACTACGGAACGCTGGTTGGCGCCGGTCGCGGTGTGAGTGGAAAGAGTCGTGGTGGTGCCACTGTTAGTTGTAGGAGCGGCCTGATTGATGGTTGCATCTTGCTGCGAAGGAGTGAGCGGTTTCTGCTCATCGGAGAGGACTGGCGTGGCGGGGCAGGCGAGCAGCAGCGCTACAAACCAGCGCAGCAAAATGGCGGCGTGTCTTCTAAGAATCGGAGAAATCTTTTTCATCGTTCGGTTTCCTCTTCCGCTTTGGCGGGGGGTGGCGCGGGAGTCAGGGTGAACGCGGATTCGATGACAAGTTTGCCGTCGAGGAGCACACGGACCTGCCAGTTTCCGCTGAAGTTTCGCTGGGTAATGTAAGTTCCCGCGACGGGCAGGACAGTCAGAACCGCGGTATCGCCCCGGCTATGCATCAGCAACGTGGGAATTCCTTCTTTGTAGACCACATTGGCGTTGAGCATCAGGTGGGGTGCGGGAGGCAAAGGAGCAACGACGTTGCCGCCGGCTGGAGCCACTGGGGCGACCACCGCAGGCCTCACTGCGGCGGCGGCACCGCCGCCGACCGAAAAGCTCGTCTTCATTGCCATGTACAGATTGCCATCCGGCTGAAAGAACTGGACGGTCTGTACATGCTGGCCGCTGACGTTGGGCCAAGCGACAAAAACAAAGAGATCACGAAGTTCCGCGAGCGAAAAGGTCTCTTGCGTGGTCCGGCAGGAAGTGTCGGGCGTTATGCAGTAGAAAATCTCAGGCCCGTTGGCTTTGGGCTGAGGGAGCCTTACGGGCAGGGGGCCGCCCGTAGGAGAACCACCGTTGTCCGGATTGGATGGAATCAGGATCGGACGCGACTGGGCGGCAAGTTCTTGAGGAGCGCTCAAAAACAGCAAAAAGAGACCAAACATCAAACCGACAAGCCCAAGACGACGCATCTCCGCCTCCGCAGACGATTACTGCTCGAGGGAAATCGAGAGGATGACCCTGATTTTAGGCTAGGGGTACCAAGGGGGGCTGTCTATAGACCTAACGATTAGAGTTCCTAAGAAACAAGAGTGACGACCTTGCGTCGTGGCCGGACCAGGGGGAGGGAAAGGTGCCTTTCTGGCGCGGGTGCCCGCATGGAGACTTTGTTCCACTCGGTGATTAGGTCACAATAGGAAGTCGGCATTCCGCCACGGACAGGGTCAGAATCTCCAGAGCGAATCCAGAGGAGCGTTTGTCTTGCGTCTTTCTGTAATCGGATGTGGATACGTGGGTCTCGTCACCGGAGCATGTCTCGCGGAGGCCGGGCATGAGGTAGTCTGCACGGACATTGATGAGGAGCGCATCGCCAAGCTCAATGCGGGCGGTGTGCCCATCTACGAAAGTCATCTGGACGAGATTCTCGCGTCGGCTCGCAAGGCTGGACGGATCTCCTATACCTCGAATGCGGGAGACGCGATCCGGGCGGGGGATGCGATTTTCATCTGCGTGGGGACTCCGCCCAAGGAATCGGGCGAGGCAGACCTGTCCGCGATTGACCATGTGGCGCGGCAAATCGCCGCGGAGGCCCGCAGCCCAAAACTGGTGATTGAAAAAAGCACGGTTCCGGCGCGCACCGGGCTGGAGCTGAGCCGCGCGCTTACGGCGTATTCGAAGAACAGCAATGTGAAATTTCGCGTGGCGTCCAATCCAGAATTCCTGCGGGAGGGGACGGCGGTCGGGGACTTTTTCCACCCGGATCGCATCGTGGTAGGAGTCGAGGATCCGTCGGCAGCGGCGGAGTTGAGGGAAATCTACCGGCCGATCATCGAACGGAGTTTCCGGTGCCCGGTACACAATGGCACGTGTCCGCCGGGGCATAAAGCCGAGTTTCTCGTTACGACCATTAACAGCGCCGAACTGATTAAGCACGCCTCGAACTCGTTCCTTGCACTGAAAATCAGCTACGCCAACGTTATTGCCGATCTGTGCGAAAAAATCGGCGCAAATGTCGAGGAAGTTACGCATGCCATGGGGCTGGACGCCCGCATTGGCGGGCAGTTCCTGAAGGCGGGGCTCGGCTACGGCGGGTTTTGCTTTCCGAAGGATGTGCAGGCGTTCATCCATCTTTCGGCTTCAGTGGGCGTGGACTTTGACATCCTGAAAGCCACGGAACGCGTGAACAAGCAGCGCATCGAGCGTTTCTTCGACAAAATTCGCCAGGCGTTGTGGGTGGTGAAGGGCAAGCGCGTGGCGGTGCTGGGATTGGCGTTCAAGGCCAACACGGACGACATTCGCTTTGCGCCGGCGTTGGAAGTGGTGAAGCGCTTGCTCGAGGAAGGCGCGGTTATTCACGCAACGGATCCAGAAGCAATGACTCGCACTAAGGCACTTTTCCCGAAGGTCCAGTATCACGAAGATCCTTACGAAGCGCTGCGCGACGCCGATGCCGCACTGGTGTGCACGGAGTGGGATTCGTTCCGCAAGCTCGATTGGGATCGCGCGGGAAAGCTTATGGCACGCAAATTGGTGATTGACGGGCGAAATCTGTATACGCCGCAGGGAATGCGGGAGATGGGGTTCGAGTATTATTCTTTTGGAAGAGAGTAGTTTTTAGTTTTGCGTTAGGGTCCCAGCCGTCCGTGAAGCAGTGACACGGTTTTTTCCGCTCGGTGATCATCCCTCAAAATACACTCATCGATTCGCAAAGACCTGCTTGAAATAGGCCATTGTCACTTTCAGGCCCTCTTCCAGGCTCACCTTTGGCTCCCACTTGAGCAGGCGCTTTGCTTTGGTGATGTCCGGGCAGCGGCGCTTGGGATCGTCCTCGGGCAGAGGCTTGTAGACGAGCGGCGGGGGGTTGGTGAAATGTTTGCGGATGCGATCGACGAATTCCAGAATGGTGATCTCCTGGGGGTTGCCGATGTTCACGGGTAGATGCTCATCCGATTTCATCAGGCGGTAGATGCCCTCGACGAGATCATCCACGTAGCAGAAGCTGCGTGTCTGCTTGCCGTCTCCATAAATCGTCATAGGAATGCCACTGAGGGCTTGAAAGACGAAGTTCGGCAGCGCGCGGCCGTCGTTCAGCCTCATGCGCGGGCCGTAGGTATTGAAAATGCGCACGATGTGCGTGTCCACGCCGTGATAGCGGTAGTAGGCCATGGTTAGCGCTTCGGAGAAACGCTTGGCTTCGTCATAGACGCCGCGCGGGCCGATGGGATTCACGTGTCCCCAGTATTCTTCAGGTTGCGGAGAGACTTCGGGATCGCCGTAGCATTCGCTCGTAGAGGTCAGAAGGAATTTGGCTTTTTTGGCCAGCGCCAGTTCCAACGCATTGCGCGTGCCGACGGAGCCTACCATCATGGTGGCAACGGGATGCTTCAAGTAGTCGGGCGGGCTGGCGGGCGAGGCCAGATGGAGCACGTAACCGACCTTTCCTGCCACCTTCAGCGGCTTGCTCACGTCGGCCTTCTGCAGCTTGAACTTCTTGTTCTTCGCCAGATGGCTCAGGTTGATCTTGGCTCCGGTGATGAAATTGTCCAGCACCAGCACTTCCCAGCCTTCGGCGAGAAGGCGGTCGCAGAGATGCGATCCGAGAAATCCCGCTCCGCCTGTGACCACTGCGCGCATGCATCCTCCTCAAAAAACCAATTCGTCAGTGTAGCGTGGGCCGCGCGGATTGACCACATTCGCGGCGCGGGATAGCATTCGCCCGTTCCCTAATGGCAAACCCGCAAGATCCTCCGCTGGAAGTTCCCGGGCGCTCCTGGATGCGCAAAATCCTGTGGCTGCTTGTTTGCGGGATAATTCTTTTTGGCGCGATTGCCTTCCTCGAAGTGGGCAAATGGCTGGTTGTAGAGGACCCCCTCTCGCAATGCAGGGCGATCGCGGTGCTGAGCGGGAGCATGCCCCTGCGCGCCATTGAAGCGGCAAAACTTTACCGCCAAGGGTACGCGCCGGAAGTCTGGCTGACGCACTCCGCGGAGCCCGGCGCGACTCTGGAAGCAATGGGAATTCCGTTTGCCGGGGAGGACTACTACAACGCTCGGATCTTGATTCACGAAGGAGTGCCGCAGGGAGCAATCCGCATTCTTGAGCCGCCGATCGTGAATACGGCGGACGAAATCAAGGTGATCGCCTCGGCCCTCTCGGGGGAGCAAGAGCGGAGCGTGATCATCGTAACGACCAAAGCGCATACCCGGCGCACGCGGTTACTCTGGGGAAGGCTGGCGGCCGGGCGGGGCCGCGGGATCGTACGCGCTGCTTCGGGGGATGCGTTCGAACCAGAACATTGGTGGCGTACGACTGGAGATGCGTTGGATGTCGTTCGCGAGGTGCTGGGCCTGATGAATGCCTGGGCGGGATTGCCGCTCCGGCCGGCGCAGTGAGTTTGAAGTGCGGCGGTTTAGCGGTGATTGCCTTCGGAGCTGGGCCCCGATAGGATCGAGGTAGACTTCCCCACTCCACAGGAGAGTTTAGAAAAAGAAGAAGCGCTTGCGGCGTGGCGGAGGCGATTCGTCTTCTAGTTCGGGCACATGCGGGAGTTCGCGGCCTTCGAATGCGGCGAGGGGATTTTCTTGAAATAGGGCCTTTGCTTTCTCCTCGCCGAACTGGGCCAAAACTGCGGCGTAAGCGGGCTGGAGTTGCAGCACGCGCGTACGCGTGTTGTGGGCGTCGCTGGCCACAAAATGGACGAGCCCATCGCCAATCCATTGCAGCGCGTCTTTCTGCGAGCGCGGGCCAAAGCTTCCTGTGAGCGAACCTCCTGTCACCTGGACGAAACAGCCCACGCGGACCCACTTTTTCAGCCGCTCCGGATGCGCGCGCAAAATCCCGTTGCGTTCGGGGTGGGTGACGATCGGGCGCACACCGGCAAGCTGAATCTCGTGGAGTGTCTGGTCCATCGAGGGCGGAATCGAAAACTCGTTGAACTCCACGAGCAGGTAGTCTTGCTGATTGATGCAGTAATGCGAGGCGTCTTTACGCAGGGACTCCAGGTTTTCGGGATTGAGATGAAAGTCGCAGCCGGTGGCCAGTTTGAGCTTGTCGCCAATGGCCGACTGCAATTCGTCGCGAAGCTGGCGCACGCGCGCAAAATCAAAGTGAAATCTGTTGTTGGAGTGTGGCGTGGCAACAACATGGGTGATGCCATCGGCGATCGCGGATTCCGCCATGGCCATGGATTCTTCGATCGTCTTTGGGCCGTCATCCAAACCCGGCAGAATGTGACAATGCAAATCCACCATCTGGGGTATCCGCTCCTTAGTGCCACCATGCGCTGAAGACATGCCAGGCTCCCAGTGCGAACAAAATTCCGGCAAAAACCTCGCGCATGCTGCGCGGTTTGATGCGCTTCGCCAGCATTCCTCCGAGGATACCGCCTAGGAAAACGCCGGGAATCAGCAGCAAACCCGTCTTCCACGAAACGTATCCGCCCTTCGCATAGGCCAAGAGCGCCAGGACGCCGGTCGGTGGAATCAGCGCGATCAGGCTGGTTCCCTGCGCGCGATGCTGGCTGAAGGCAAACAACAGCCCCAGTAGCGGCACCAGAAGAACGCCGCCGCCGATGCCAAACATACCCGAGGCCACTCCGCAAACAGTCGCTGCGGCAAGGATTCCCGCGCCGCGCCCAATGCCATCAACCACGGGCGGCCTCCTGCAATTTCGCGGCTGCATTGCTTTCAAGCCGCGTTTTTCGCCAAAGCAGAAGCGCCGCCAGCATCAGGAAGCAGCCGAATAGTCCTTTCAGATTTTGCGAGTCCATGGGAAGAGCGACCAGGCTGCCTGCGTACGCCCCAACCAACATTCCGATGGCACACAAAATCCCGGCGTGCAAATCCACTTGGCCTTGCTTCCAATATTCCCGTAAAGCACCGAGTCCGATGGGCGGCAACAAAATGAAAAGCGAGGTGCCCTGCGCCATGTGCTGATCCATGTGCAGCAGGTAGACCATCGCCGGGACCAGCGCAACGCCGCCTCCGATGCCCAGCAGGCCCACCAGCACACCGACACCGAGTCCAAGGAGAAGTATGACGAGTATCATTTTGTTTGGACGCTGTGGCGTCCATCGCGGCGAGCACGCGTCCGCGGCCCTCTATCTTCCACTGTCCCGCCTGACGGGGCAACCTCCGTTAAACAAGCGGTAACACACAAACAAGGAGTGCATTTTTTTGTGGGCGCGGAACCTGCTATATTTACATGTCTTTGCCCCGTCGGGCCTGTGGCTCGCTGTGCGTTTCGCGGTCACGGATGAAGCTGGATCCCCGAAAACACGAATACGTTGGACGCGCGAAGGTCTACGACTACGAGGAGTGCATCGGAACTCATGCCAATCGAACGGAAACCTGAATTTTTCAAAGGCGCGCAGCTCAAGGTGGGCATCATCGGCTGCGGGTACGTCGGCCTGCCGCTGGCGTTGCGATTTGCGGAAGCCGGGCACAAAGTCACGGGCTTTGACGTCGACCCGCACAAGGTGAGCATGCTCAATGCGGGCAAATCTTATATTGAGCACATTCCTCAGAATAAGATCCAGCAGTTTGTCAACAGCCGGCACTTCAGCGCGACGACGGACTTCGCAAAGCTGAAGGAAGCGGACGCCATCCTCATTTGCGTGCCCACGCCACTCGATGAGCGCCGCGAGCCGGACCTGAGTTACGTGGAACAGACTGCGGTTTCGATTTATCCCCATTTGCAGAAGGGCCAGCTTGTGGTATTGGAATCGACCACATACCCCGGCACGACTGAGGAACTGGTGCTGCCCATTCTGGAGAAGAGCGGCCTGCGGTGCCCGATTGCTTCCGGGCCGGAAAATGAAAATGTCGCGTGCGATTTCTACCTGGCGTTTTCGCCGGAGCGTGAAGATCCGGGAAATAAACAGTATGGCCTGGCGCAGATTCCCAAGGTTGTCGGCGGCTTGAATCCGCCAAGCGGCCGCGCGGCCGTGTCGCTCTATACGCAAGTGGTGGCCCGCGTCGTTCCAGTCAGCTCCACGCGCGCGGCGGAAATGGCCAAGCTGCTTGAGAACATCTTCCGTTGCGTGAACATTGCGCTGGTGAATGAGCTGAAGATGCTTAGCCTACGCATGAACATTGATATTTGGGAAGTGATCGACGCCGCGGCTACCAAGCCGTTCGGGTACATGCCGTTTTATCCGGGGCCGGGCCTCGGCGGACATTGCATTCCGGTGGACCCGTACTACCTTTCGTGGAAGGCTCGCGAATATGATTTCGCGACGCGCTTTATCGAGCTGGCCGGCGAGGTCAATACCGCCATGCCGTATCACGTCGTGGATGCCGTGGCCAATTCGCTGAACGATCACAAGAAAAGTATGAAAGGCTCGAAGATCCTGGTGCTTGGCGTGGCTTACAAGAAAGACGTGGATGACCTGCGCGAATCACCGACGCTGAAAATCATGCAGCTGCTTCAACAGCGCGGCGCGCAACTGGATTACAACGATCCGTATTTTCCGCAGCTTCACAAGATGCGGCACTACAATTACGAGAACATGAAGTCCGTGCCGCTGAATCCGCAGACGCTGGGAAGCTACGACGCCGTGATCATCGCCACCGACCATTCGACCTACGACTACGTGGGCATCGTGGATGCCGCGAAGCTTGTCGTGGATACGCGCAACGCCACGCGCCGCGTCATGCGCCACCGCGAAAAAATCGTTCTCTGCTAGCCGACGATGGCCTCTTCCGTCGAAGAGATTCGCCGCCAACTCGAGGAAAGCGCTCGCGTTAAGCAGAGTTTTTCCAAGGGGCTGGTGGAGCGGATCGCGCAGTTCGCGGAGAAATCCGCGGCGGCACTACGCGCGGGCGGGAAGATTGTTTTCTTTGGGAATGGCGGCAGCGCTGCCGACGCGTTGCATCTTTCCGCTGAGCTGACGGTTCGGCTGCGCAACGACCGCCAAGGACTTGCGGCGTTGGCGCTGACGACAAACCCCTCCGTGCTGACGGCTGCGGGCAATGACTACGGATTCGAATGGATTTTTTCGCGCCAGATCGAATCACTCGTGGCTCCGCAGGACGTCCTCGTGGCGCTTTCCACCAGCGGTGACAGTGCCAACATCTTGCGCGGCGTTGAAGCTGGGCGCGCTCGCGGCGCCTACCTGGTCGCACTCACAGGGGAGACTGGTGGCAAGCTCGCGGGTAAAGTTGATCTGCTCTTGAATGTTCCCTCACTCGATGCGCAGCGCATCCAGGAATGCCATATCACCATTGGCCACATCGCCTGCGCCCTCATCGAACAACTGGCGATCGGTTAATCCTGACAATGGTTTACGAGCTGTTTTGACTTCCATTTGGGGAGTCGCATCAAAGCTGCGGTTGCGACTATCCTTGAGGAATGAAATCTGGCGACCTTTTTCTCGAAGCAGAATGGCGCTTTCTCGCCATGTTGAACTACGAGGTGGACTCCGCACTTCTTCAGAAGTTTGTGCCATCAGGAACGGAGCTTGACCGATGGAATGGAAAGGTCTTAATCAGTCTGGTGGGATTCCGTTTTCTGAAAACAAAAATATTCGGAATCTCTTTTCCTTTTCACCGCAATTTCGACGAGGTGAACCTTCGCTTCTATTTGCAACGCCACACAGAGAACGAAGTCAGGAGAGGTGTGGCATTCATCAAGGAAATTGTTCCCCGCTGGATGATTGCCACCATCGCCCGCCGTGTTTACAACGAGAATTACGTAGCGCTGCCCATGTCGCACAAAATCGATTCGAACTCGGCGGGACTTGCTGCGGAATACGCCTGGCAAACTCATACGGGGTGGAACAGGATTAGCCTCGCCACAACGGGTGATGCATTCCTGCCGGAAAATAATTCGGAAGCAAAATTTATCACGGAACACTATTGGGGTTACGCTTCACTGCGAAATGGAGGTTGCATCGAATATCGCGTCGTCCATCCTCCCTGGAAGGTTTGGAAGGTTCGCGACGCGAAACTCGAAGGCGACGTGACTGAACTTTATGGTCGTGACTTGGCCGCCGCTCTCAGAGGCGCCCCGGTTTCGGCATTTCTCGCGGAAGGCTCCAAGGTTGAGGTGCATCGAGGAAGAAGGCTTTAGGGGATAAGGGATCTATTGTGCTTTTGACAGTTCTACGCGGGCGGTCGCGAACGGCATGACGGCTTCCAGAAGCACAGGCGTATGCGCGGCGTTGTTGGCAAGGTAGAGCGTGAAATTTGCATCCTTCATTTCCACGCCGTTTTCGAACACGCGAATTTCGATTTTGGAGGCTTTGTAATTTCCGGCTGGCACGACGACGTCCGCGGACGACGCTCTTAGTCTTGCGCGCGCGTCGTAGAGTTTGTGTCCGTCGTAGACTGGACTGCTTACTTCAGGCGTCTTCGTCCAATCGACGTTGCGCAGGTATTGCATCATGCCGAGCGGGTCGCGGGTGCCGGGCAGCACGCGCGCGGCGGTCGCATCCGCGGGCGCTGGCTCTTTTCCGGTGGTGGTCATGCGCTGCACGGATTCCACCTTCTGTCCGCGCTCGCTCAGGTGCATTTCGTATTGCAAACTCGCCATCGTCGCCGCATCGCTGTAGGAATCAAATTGATCGTCCAGCTCGAAGACCATGCGCAGCGGATTTTCCGTGTGCGCGAAGGCTTGCAAATGCCACGCGCTTCTTCCAACAAAATTGCCGCGCCCGGCTACCTGCAGCCGCAGAGTCGCGACATTGTCCAGCTTGGAGACGTTGGCCGTGTATTCTAGAACTTCTCCGGCTCTTAGCGGCAACCCAGTGTCCGCTGGTAGAGCAGCCTTTTTCGGATCGGTGTTGAATACGGAAACAGGAGTAGCAGCGGTTGCCGGCTTCTCCGCTGGAGGCGCTTCGCGAAAACCTGGCGGCTCCGGCACGGCGACTTCCGGAATGGGCTCCGCCCCCTTTGCGTGCAACCAGTAAAATGCTCCCGCGGCACACCCTAATGCTGCAAACGCGGCAATTCCAACTGTCATCCGGCGGCTCATGCTTTTTGTGTGACGCTCCCTTGAAACAAACCTTGGCGCGCGGCGCATCCGTCGTACAATATTTCTTCGTACGCGGGTTTCATCCGGCACCCTTCGCCGGACCGCAGCGAGCTATCAGCGTATCAAAACGCGGGCCGGTCGTCTTAGCCGGGCTTGCGTCAAGGGCACCGGCGGCCAAGAGCCGCCGTCAAACCGCATCACCGGCCGCGAAGCGGCCGCCAGAGCTAGGAGGATTCCCCACATGCGCTACCTCGTTACAGGGGGCGCCGGATTTATCGGCTCGAATACCGTGGACGAACTCGTCCGCCGCGGCCACAGCGTCGTGGTCCTCGACGATCTTTCCGGCGGCAAAGAAGAAAATCTCGCCGAGATTCGCAGCAAGATTACTCTCATCAAGGGCAGCATCACCGACATCGAAGTCGTCCGCAAAGCGATGCATGAAGCGGACTACGTCATTCATCTGGCCGCGCGAACGTCCGTGCCGCGCTCGGTGAAAGATCCCATCGAAACCAACCGGGTCAACATAGACGGCACGCTCAACGTGCTGATCGCGGCGAAAGACGTGAAGGTCAAGCGCGTCGTTTTCGCGGCTTCCTCTTCCGCGTACGGGGAGACGCCGACGCTTCCCAAGGTCGAATCCATGCAGCCGCAGCCGATTTCACCGTACGGCGTAACCAAATACGTCGGCGAGCTTTACGGCCAGGCATTTGGGCGCTGTTACGGGCTCGAGAACGTCTCTTTGCGTTACTTCAATATTTTTGGGCCGCGCCAGGATCCCAGTTCGCCCTATTCGGGCGTGCTCGCAAAATTCTGCACGGCGTTTCTCGAGGATACGCAGCCGGTGGTCTTTGGAGACGGCGAGCAGACGCGCGACTTTACGTTTGTCGAAAACGCGGTACAGGCGAATCTTCTGGCCTGCGAGGCGCCCAATGTCTCCGGGAAGGTGTTCAACGTGGGCACGAGCGGACGCATCTCGCTCAATGACGTCCTGCTCACGCTCGGGAAAATAACCGGCAAGACGCTCGAAGCCAAGTACGAGCCTCCGCGTGACGGTGACATCCGCGACTCTCAGGCTGACATCTCGCAAGCCAAGGAATTTCTTGGCTATGATCCGCGGATTACCTTCGAAGATGGATTGAGCCGCACGTTTGAGTGGTATCAATCCACCCAGGCGAAAGTGCAAGCGCAGGCAAAATCCGAAAAGTAGTGGGCGGGAAGCCGCGAGGAGCCTCAACTCTGAGGCTCGCCGCGCACGCTCGTTACCGTGTCAGGGTTGAACCGTCTTTCCGTAGCTCAGCGGCTCGCCGGGTTTGGGCCGGTCGTAATTGTTCCAGAACCACAGCGGTTCCAGTTTTTTCTGCTCGGGCCAGACCTGATCCAGCGTGTCGCCTTCAAACAATTCCCCGTTTTTCATCACCCAATGAATGGTGTTGGTGTTGTGAATATCGTCGAGCGGACTCTTGTCCATGATCACTAGATCCGCCAGCTTGCCTGGTTCTATCGAGCCCAATTCCTCCGGCCTCCCGATAATTTTTGAACCGTTGAGTGTGGCGCAGCGCAAAACCTCGAGAGGCGTCATCCCCCCGCTGGCCAGCATCCACATCTCCCAGTGATAGCCGATCCCTTGCATTTCCCCGTGACTGCCGACACCCACGAGGCCGCCCGCGTGGACCAGCTTTGTCATTTGCGCGGCCAACTTTGGAAAGGCGTACTCATCCTTGCGGAACCAGTCAGGGCGGCGCTTGGTCCGCTGGTCCAGGATGCGGTGCGGAACGAAGTGATTAAGCTTCGCGTTATCGTGCACTTCGCTGTTCTCGAACCAATAGTCTTCTCCGAACGGACCACCGTAATTCACGATCAATGTCGGCGTTTCCGCGATGCCGGACTTCGCGAACATTTGCAGCACGTCGTTAAAAAGCGGCGTGATGGGCAGGGTGTGCTCGTTGCCATGAAAGCCGTCAATCACATGCGTCAGGTTGAGCTTCAGGTCCAGCGCGCCTTCCGTCGTTGGCATCATCTCCAGCTCTTTGGACGCTTGCACCATGAACTGCCGCTGCTTGCGATCGCCCACGACGTAACTCTTGATGTTGTGCGTGCCATAATATTTTCTATACTTCGTCAGCACGCCTTTCACTTCCTCGACCGACTTGAAGTCGTTGTCATGGAAGACGCCGGGCCCCGTCGAAAACGCGCGCAGTCCAATGACGTCGCCGCTGTCCACCAGGTCCTGATAGGCAAACATATCGTTGGTGCCGGTCTGCACATCCAGGCCGGAAGTGACGCCATAGGCCAAATTCGAGAGGAACGACCAATTCTGGGTGTCCAGAATGCCGCGCCGGATTTCCGTCCAGTGCGCGTGGGTGTCAACGAAGCCCGGAACAATGGTCTTTCCAGACATGTCGAATACTTTCGCGCCCGCTGGAACGCTGCCCTTCGCGCTCACGCTCTTGATCCGGTTGTTTTCGATGATGATGTCGGCGTTCTTAAGGACCTCATCGCCCTTCATCGTTACGACCGTGGCGCCGCGCAGGACAATCGTGCCCTTCGGCGTTTTCCGTGGAACTTCCAGGTCCACCGCAATCTCCTGGACGTCCTTTTCCTGCTCCTTCAGTTTCTTTTCGACTTTTTTCTCGTCCTTCTTTTCGTCCTTCTTGTCATCCTTCTTTGCGTCCGCTGTCTGCGCCCCGGTATCCTTCTTGTCTTTACTAGCGTCCTTCGCGTCGTCGTCTTTCTTGTCGTCGTCTTTCTTGTCGCCGTCTTTCTTGTCGCCGTCTTTCTTTTCATCTTTCGGTGGCTCGAAAGAAATAGCGCTCAGTGGCTCGCGGAACAGGCTTGAGCCAACCGCCCACGTAATTGTTTTGCCGCCATCGGCCCAGGCAAAGTAATCCGCGCCGATGTCCGTCAAGCGTTTCACGGGCAACGAAGGCGTCGTGACGTTTACCATCGGCGCTTCTCCGCCGACGATGGGCATGGCAATCAGATAGAGCTGGTTCATCACATGCGCCAGCACCCACTGTCCGTCGGGGCTTGGCTGGATGTCATCGGCAGGCACCGGTTCTTCCGCAAAAACGCCCAATCCCTTGACTTGCAGGTGCACGCGGCGATCCGTACCGTCATACCGCAGTGAAACGAGACCCTGCGGGGTGTAGACATAAATGCGATCTTTTTCCTGCGTGAAGTGCGGACCGCCTGCGCCGCGTGCCGGTAGAATCAAATTGGCGTCGCCACCGTCCGCGGGAATCCAGACGAGGTCGGCATTGGCGGTTTGTCCGCCGTCGAACGTGCTGTTCTCGCGGTCATAGGCGTTGCCGCGGAGCAGCACGATCTTCGATCCATCCGGCGACCACGCCGGATTGCTGTACACCGCCAACGACTTCGACAATCGCGCCGGAGTTCCGCCCGCTGATGGAATCCTCCAAAGTTCTCCGCCCGAACTGGACCAGGTCACATAAACAACGGACGTACCGTCAGGCGACCATGCGGGCTGAAATTCGTGCGCGTTTCCGCTGGTTAACCGCTGCGGCTTCCCGCCCGGAATATCCATCGTGTAGAGGTGGGTCATGGCGGAAAACACCATTTTCTTCCCATCAGGCGATTCCACGGGGTCCATGATCAAACGCACCTTCACCGGGCCTTGTTCCACCTTTTGCGGAAAATCCAGCTTGGGCCCCAAGTCCTGCGAAACCTGCGCCTTGAACGGAATCACCTTTTCCGATCCGGTGGCCAGGTCCAGACGTTTGATTTTTCCATCCTGGTTGTAGACGATTTCCTTTCCGCCCGGCAGGAAGGCATAGCCGGGGAAAACGTCGCGCGTAAATCGGGATTCCTGGTCGTCGCGCGTGACCGGATATCTCACCCAGTGATCTTCTCCCGTCTCCAGGTTGCGCAGACGCAGTCCCGTTTCCGTTTCGTAGCGCGTCGCATAGACAATTTGCTTGCCATCGGGAGAGAGCCAAGGGCGGAACGCGCTTTCGATCTGCCTAATAATCTCGTCTTCATCGCCGGTCTTGCGGTCGCGCCGAACGATGCGCCAGAGCGGGAACTGTGCGTTGTAGGAGAATGGGCCCAGGCGCACGGCGTAGTACAGATATTTTCCGTCTGCCGAGGCCACCACTCCCACTGCGTTCTGCCGGTCGGCGCGCCGCGTTGTGGGCGTCGGCTTCGACTTCGTAATCTGCACGCCCGAGCCGCCATCCACGTGATACATCCAGATTTCATTTGCTCCGATTCCAAATGGCGCTTTCGAAACGAAAATGTACTTGCCATCGGGTGACCAGTTCGGCGAGGTGAATTCGTTTTTCGGATCTTTCGAAACCTGCTTCGCACCTGTTCCGTCCGCGTGCATGATCCATACGTTTTCGCTGCCTTCGCGGTCGGAAAGAAACGTAATCCATTGTCCATCGGGAGAAAATCTTGGTTGGCTGTCAAAGGCCATCCCGCCGGAGATCAGTTTGGCTTGCCCGCCTTCGATGGGGAGAGTGTAGATATCACCCAGCAGTTCGAATACGATCGTCTTGCCATCCGGCGAAACATCCAGCGAAATCCATGTGCCTTCGTCCGTGGTGAACTCGATTTTCCGCTCCGGCTTGAGCGGCAGGCCCTTTTTCTCGTCTTTCTTTTCGCCTTTATTCTCGTCCTTCTTTTCTTCTTCCTTGTCCTGGTCCGTGATCTCCTGAAGCCTCGTGGCGGCGCGGAGCGAAAAGGGGCCTCCAAAAATGGACCCCACCAACATCGCCAGGACCGCCGCCCACACACTACCGCGCAGACTGAGCTGCTTTACGTTCATGCCTGTTCCTCCGTAAAAGTTTTGAAGACATATGAAACTAGAATTTCTGGATTGGCTGCGGATAAGCAGCCCGCCAAACTGCACACTTTTTCTGCTTCTTAGACGCGCACCGCTCCAAAGTGTTTCGGCGTGCGGCGTTTTCCTGCCTGCGGATTACTCTGCTTCGTCTTCTCCGCCGCGCCCGCCGCGTGGTTGCAGCGGGGCGGGAACGATGTGCGGAATCCCGGCGTCATTCATCTTTTTATTCAGCGCGGGAAGGTCTTCGTCGGCAATCTTCTTGACCTGTGCCGACGCGTCACTCACCAGCGGGATCAGCTCCGTCAGCTTTTCCTTTTGTTGCCCGCCGGGCACAGCCGCAAACTCATCCAGGTCGCCGAGCAGTCCCTGCACTTGGTTCGGCAGCGGATCGGGTTTCCATTCGAATGGCGGTCCCGCATTCCCCAGGCCCTGCCGCTCGCGGATAAATTTTTCCGCAACTGCATCCACTTTCTTCTGCAGCTCATCGGCGGATTTGACGATTTCCTCGGGGATCTTCGTCGTGTTTGGTTTGCCCGCGTCTTTCTTCCACTGCTCTCTCGCGGTTTTTAAAGCGGTCTGGATGCCTTCAATGGTTCTGCGGTCCTTGTCCGAGGTTTTGGCCATCGCATAGAGCTGATCGATCGTCTCGCGCCGCGCCGCTCGATCGGCGGCGGAAATTGCGATCCGCGGATCTTCTTCGACCGTGACTTTTTGCGTCGCTTCCTTATCACCCGCCTTGATCTTGATGGTGTATTCGCCCGGCTCGACGAGCGGTCCGCGCGGCCCAAATCCAAATCCCGCCGCGGCAGCTTCCAGTTGTTGCGGCGTGGCCTCGGCCGGCGAGTTCGAGCGCAAATCCCAGTTTGTGCGGTTGACGCCCGCCAATCCCGGGCCGTCAAACTCCCGGAGCACTTTTCCGTCTTTGTCGAGCACGGTAATTTTGACTTTGCCTTCCTTTTTCTCGCCGGCATCGGTCTTCGTTTTATCTTCTTCCGCGTCCTTCTTGTCCTTCTCGTCCTTGTCTTTCTTCGGCGCCTCCGCAGGCACAGCGTCCTTCAGGTAGTAATTCAGAATCGCGCCGTACAAAGGATTCTTGGCGATAAAAAGTTTCTGGCCCGCGAACCACTGTCTGTGCCGCAGATGCCAGGTCGTTGCCGTGCGCGGGGGGAACAGCGTCAAAGGAGACGCCGTCACGTTCCCATCCATTTTTTCGATAGGGGTCAAATCGTCAAGAATCCAGATCGAGCGCCCGTGCGTCGCCAGCACCAGGTCGTTTTCCCGCGCCTGGATTTCGATGTCATCCACCGGCACCGTCGGAAAATTATTTTTCAGCGCCGTCCAGTTCGCGCCGCGATCCCACGACGCCCACAGTCCGAACTCCGTCCCCGCAAATAATAGGCTGGTGTTCCGCGGATGCTCACGCACCACGTGAACGCTTCCCGCTGAATCCGGAATGCCGTTGCGAATCGCCTTCCATGTCTCGCCGTAGTCATTCGTCCCAAAAAGATAAACGTTGTAGTCGTCTCCTCGGTGCCCGTCAAACGCCAATAGCGCCGCGCCTTCACTGGTCTTCGACGCCACCACGCGGCTCACGTAGGTTCCCTTTGGGACTCCCGGCACCTTCGTCGCAACGTTCTTCCACGTCTTGCCTCCGTCTCGTGTCACCTGGACATTACCGTCGTCCGTGCCCACCCACAGTACATTGGCCGTCAGCGGCGATTCGCTGAGCGTTGTAATCGTCGGATACTCTTGCACTCCGTCGTGCCGCGACAACGTATTCTTATCTGGCGTCTTACCAAAAATCTGCAACTTGTTGCGGTCCGCTCCGCTCGTCAGGTCTCCGCCCAGTCGCGTCCACGAATCCCCGCGGTCTGTCGACTTGAACAAATAGTTTCCGCCATAATAGATCGTAGTGTGTTCATGCGCGGAAACCGCCACCGGCGAGTTCCACTGGAAACGGTAGTGCGGCTCCCCGGCCTTGGCCTCCGGCTTAATCAGGCGCATCTGCGAAGTCCGCATGTCCAGCCGGCTCAAGTCGCCATCCTGCGACTCCGTATAAACGATCCACGGCTCCGTGTTGTCGATGGCCGCGTAAAATCCATCGCCACCGGGCATCAGCGTCCAGTCTTCGTTCTTGATTCCTTCCCGCGCCAGCGACATGCTTGGCCCGCACCAACTGGCGTTGTCCTGCAAGCCCCCGCAAATGCGATAAGGCTTCTCGTTGTCGAGAGCGACTTCGTAAAACTGTCCGATCGCGATGGTATTGATGAAATCCCAAGTCTTTCCCGTGTCATAGCTCCAGTGAATGCCGCCGTCGGACCCCGCGAGCATGTGGCTGGAGTCTGCGGGATCGATCCACATGGCGTGAAAATCGCCATGAATTCCAGTAACGCGCTGCGTCGAAAACGTCTTTCCGCCATCCTCGGAATAAAACATCTGCGCACCCAGCGACCAGATCCGCAAATCATTGTTGGGATCAATCCGCACCTGGCTGTAGTAGGACGGCCGCGGATCCGTATCGCTCATCTTCTTCCACGTTTCGCCTTTGTCCTCGCTGCGGTAGATTCCGCCTTTCTCGTGTTGCACCAGCGCGTAAACGATGGTCGAATCTCTGCGGTAAATGTCCAGCCCAATGCGCCCGGTCTCTCCTCCGTTTTCATACGGCAATCCCTTTGTCAATTTCTTCCACGTCACGCCGCCGTCGATCGTCTTGTAAATGGCGCTGTCCGGCCCGCCGCCGTTGAAGCCAAAAGGCGTTCGGCGCCGTTGGTAGGCGGCTGCATAAAGCGTGTCCGGACTTTCCGGGTCCATCGCTATGTCGCTGACACCTGTGTCGTCATTGATCTTCAGCATCTGCGCCCACGTTTTCCCACCATCCGTTGTTTTGTAAACGCCGCGCTCGGGATTCGGTCCCCAGAGGTGGCCGAGCGCCGCCACATACACCACGTCCGGGTTCTTCGGATGAATCACAATCCGCCCGATGTGCCGCGTCGCATCGAGGCCCATCTTCTTCCAAGTCTTGCCTCCGTCCAGCGACTTGTACGCCCCGTCGCCCCACGAAGAGCTCTGCCGGTTGTTCGGTTCGCCCGTCCCGACCCACACGATCGCCGGATCCGACGCCGCAATGGCGATATCACCAATGGTCGAAACACCTTCTTTGTCGAAGATCGGCTCCCAAGTCGTGCCGTTATTCGTCGTCTTCCACACGCCGCCCGCGGCCGTGCCCACATACACAATGTTTGGATTGCTCTCCACTACCGCGAAATCGTCAATGCGCCCGCCCATCACCGCGGGGCCGATCTCTCGAAAATCCAGGTGCTTGAATTTTTCAGCGGGATTCGGCTGATCCCCGGGCGTCGCCACTGTGTTCATCGCGAGTCCGCCAAACATGACCACCGCGGCAAGAATCGTCCTCAGAGCTTTCCAAGCATGATTCATTTCCATCCCCCTATGTGCAAGGCCGGGCATGTTACTCCTGCTCGCCTCCAAAACGCATCAATTGTTTCTGGACGCGCATCTCTGCAAGGGCCAACCGACCCGTTGCATACACTGACGTGAACCGCTTTCTTTGCGTTTCAACCTCGGAAACTCTTTCCGTCACATTCGCCGCTCCGCCATGCAACTCATCTCCACTCCCTGCCTTCAAATCCCTGCGACCCCATGCTAGGCTATTCCACTGTTTCCATTGACGGCATGCTCCGCGTGAATCTTCATTCTTGGGCACGGATTCGCTCCGCGCTTCGCGCTTTTCTGTGCCTGGCGGCGCTTTTGGTTGCGCGAACCGGATTCGCACCGTATCCCGCCTCTGCTCAGCAAACTCGTCCGCGCTCCGGGAAAGGCGGCATCGCCAACCTCGAGGCGAAAACACAGACGCGCAAAGGTGACGTCACCACCGCCGACGGAGACGTGGACATCCACTATAGAGACACGCGCCTCCGCGCCGATCATGTCGAATACAATGGTGCGACCAACGAAACCGTCGCCACCGGCCATGTCATTCTGGACTACAACAATGAACATCTCGAAGCCGACGAAGCGCACTACAACGTCAGCACCAGCCACGGCCTGTTTCACAATGTTCGCGGGACCATAAAAGTTGAACGCCAGCCCAACCCTGCCGTGCTTGTCACGCAAAACCCGCTCTATTTCGAAGCCCGCGAAGTCGAGCGCTTTCCCGGCGACGTCTATCTCGTGCACCGCGCGTGGATCACCATTTGCGATCCTTCGCGGCCGAAGTGGCAGTTTTACGCTCCTCACGCGCGTATCCGGCTCAACAAGACCGCCGCGCTCGTCAACGCCAACTTTCGGCTCTTCCGCGTGCCGCTGGTCTGGCTTCCGTACGCCACCGTGCCCGCGGGCAGCAAAATCCGCGCGACCGGATTCCTCATGCCCGATATCGGCCAGACCTCCCTCAAGGGCTTCATCTTTGGCGACGCCTTTTATTTCGCGCCGAATCCGTGGATGGACGCGACTCTTGGTGCGCAGTTCATGAGCCGGCGCGGCGTCCTCGAGCGCGGCAGTTTTCGTGCCAAGCCGTTCGAAAATACGTCCATCCAGTACACCTATCTCGGTGTGGAAGACCGCGGCCTGCTAAATCCGGACGGCACGCGCTCTCCGCAGGGCGGCGAACAGCAACGCCTGGAGATTCAGTCTTTGCTTCCCCATGGGTGGCGTTTCGTCACGGATTACAATCAGCTCTCTTCTCTCACCTTCCGGCTCGCGTTTGCCGACACCTTTGGCGAGGCCGTCAACTCCGAAGTCCGCAGCGCCATTTTTCTAACCAACAATTTCAAAGGCTTCAGCCTCAACTTTGCAACTCTCGATGACAAAAGTTTTCTGACTCTGCCCGTCGCCGCGAGTTTGACCGCGGCGGCGGTTCCGGCCACCAGCGTGGCGCTCCGCAACGCGCCGGAAGTGCGCTTCGGTTCCGTTGAGCAAGCTCCGTGGAGCAGAGCTCCGGTCTATTTCAGCTTTGACGCCTTTGCGGGTGTCGTGAACCGCGACGATTCGACGATTCAAACTCCCGACTTCGTCGATCGCTACGAATTCGCGCCAAGCGTCACCGTACCCGTGCACTTTGGCCCGTGGCTCGGGGTGACTACTTCGGCGGCCTTTCGCACCACGCGCTATGGCGATTCTCTCGATGCCGCCGGCGCCGTCATTTCGAATGCGATCGTGCGCAATACCGGCGAATTCACGGTGGACCTCCGGCCGCCCACGTTTGAACGTTTCTTCGACCGCACCTCTCTCAAGAAGGACAAATCCCGCCGGCGCTACAAGCACACCATCGAGCCGTCTGTCACCTACCACTACGTCACCGGCGTGAACAATTTCGCCGACTTCATCCGCTTTGATTCCGACGCCACGCTCACGGACACCAATGAAATCGAGTATGGCTTCACGCAGCGGTTATTCCGGAAGGAAGACGACGACCAGCCCGTGGAGCTTGTCTCCTGGAGCATTTTCCAGAAACACTACTTCGACCCGACCTTCGGTGGCGCCATCGTCAACGGCCAGCGCAACGTGTTCGAGGCCTTCGATTCCATCTCGCCGTTTGCCTTCGCTTTCGGTCCCCGCAACTGGTCTCCCATCGTCAGCGACATAAAGATCACTCCGGGCGGCCCTTATGATGTGGAACAAATCCTCCAATACGATACGCAGATCCAGAGGCTCGTAACTATCGGCACGCTTTTGAAAGTGAAGCCCTACCGTGAATTTTTCACCACGCTGGCCTTTTTCCGCTTGGATGACAATCCCGTTCTCAGCGAACTTCCGCTTCAGCCCCCTCCAGTGCTCCCTCTATTTCAGCAGCCCCTTTCCAACCAGATTCGCGCGCTCATCGGCTATGGCAGCGAAACGCGCAAAGGGCTCAATGTCACCACCGGTGTGGGCTACGACTTCACCAACAAGACGCTGCAAAATCAGATTGTGCAAGTCAGCTACAACGGTGGCTGCTGCGGCCTGGCCGTGGAGTACCGCCGCATCAACCTGGGAGAAGTGCGCACGGAGAATCAGTTCCGCATCGCCTTCATGATCGCTAATATCGGCACGTTCGGGAATCTACGGCACCAGGAAAAGATCTTCTGAGCATGAACGACACGGACCTGGCTTTCGCGTCCATCGAAGACATCGGAAAACTTTTCCGCAAGCGCAAGCTATCCCCTGTCGAGCTGACCAAACTCACGCTCGCGCGCATCGAGTTGCTCAATCCCAAGCTCAATGCCTACATTACCGTCACACCTGAGCTAGCCCTGGCCCAAGCAAAGAAAGCCGAGGCCGAACTCTGCTCGACGCGCAACCGCAAGGGCCATCGCGATCGCGGCCCGCTTCATGGAATTCCGATTTCGCTGAAAGACAACATTTGCACTGCGGGAATTCGAACGACGGCGGGCTCGAAAATCCTGAAAGACTTCATCCAATTGCATGACGCTCCACTGGTCACCCAGCTTCTTGAAGCGGGCGCCGTTCTACTCGGCAAGACCAACATGCACGAGTTCGCCTACGGCGTTACCTCCAACAACCCTCACTACGGCCCCGTTTACAACCCCTGGGACCTCAAACGCATTCCCGGCGGCTCCAGTGGAGGCTCTGCCGTCGCGGTAGCCGCCGGCCTTTGCTATGGCAGCATTGGCACAGACACCGGAGGTTCCATCCGCATTCCTGCTGGGCTCTGCGGCATTGTCGGCCTTAAACCCACAATCGGTCGCGTGAATACAGCCGGCACGATTCCGCTCTCACCTCGGCTCGATTGCGTCGGGCCCTTGGCGCGTTCGGCCCAAGATGCGGCGCTTCTTCTTGATCCGATCCTGGTGCGCGCAAAACGCGAACCGCGTCTGAGTTCCGCGGGAAAATCCTCTTCACAAAAACAAAAGTTCAAGCTCGGTCTGCCGCGTGAATTCTTTTTTGATGTAATTTCCGAAGATGTTGCAAAGGTCTTTGACCAAGCGCTTCACTCTCTTCGCAAACGGGGAGCAGTGATCAAAGAAATCTCTATCCCACTATTGCAGGAAACGGAAAACGCTGGAAACCAGATCGCCTGGCCGGAAGCAACTCGCTACCACCAGCAAGCCGGATGGTTTCCCGCCCATGCCGAGGAGTACGGCGAAGACGTTCGAACGCGACTCGAAATGGGCACCAAGGTTTCAGCCACCGTTTATCTGGAAGCGCTCGAACTGCGCGACAAGTTCATCCAGCAGTTCCACCTGTCCATCGCCGACGCTGGCGTGGATGCCCTCGTCGTTCCCACCACCCCAATCACCGCGCCTCTCATCAACGAAGAAACCACGCGGATCAACGAAAAGGATCATTCCACTCGCGCGCTTCTGCTTCGTAACAACCGTCCCGCCAATCTCGCCGGCGTCCCCGCGATCTCCATCCCTTGCGGTTTCACGCCCGCCGGTCTGCCCATCGGCCTCCAATTCATCGGCGCCGTGACCGACGAACATCTCCTTCTTCGTATCGCCAACGTATTCGAGCGCGCATATCCACAAACCCTTCGTCCGCCTTTGTAGGCGAGGGGCTTTAGCCCCTCCAGCCCTTCTTCGCCCGCACTGCAAACAAGCAGTTCACACCTCTGTAGCCACCGCGCCTCGCGTCTTCATCACCCACCGGCCGATCAAATACCCCAGCGTCCCCGTCACCATTCCTCCAAACACATCCACCACATAGTGATACCGCCCCCACACCGTCGAAACGCACATGCACATCACCAGCGGCGTCATCACCCAGAAAAGCCACCGCCGATGCCGCCACGCTCCCCACAATGCCGCAATCGATCCCGCCACATGCTCCGACGGAAACGCCGCGCCACGCACGCGGCCATAGTGTTCGATGAAATTGATCGTCGCCGTGAACGGCCCACCCTGCAAAGGCGCGTGCCACGCTCCCGGCATTGAGAACCAAGGGCTCTCAATCGGAAAGAAAATCGCAATCAAGTATCCGACCGCGTAGCCCACTACCGAATACGTCATCACCGACCAGTATCCGCGCCAGTCCCGCCGGTAATACAAAACGCCGCATACCACCAGCAGGTATGTGAAGTACGTGAGATACGCGAACTGCATGAAATCATTTCGCCCCGGCGTCGCAAACTGCTCCAGCCAAACCGCTGGATGCACGCCCGTCAGCCAGTAGTCCGCCGCAATCAATTTCGCGTCCTGCCAACCCGGCGTAACCAAGTGCACGAGTTTTCCCAATTCCTCAAAACAAAACAGAAAAAACAAATGCGGATACCAGTGCCGCCAAAAATGCCAGAATTTTTGTGAGTTTGTAGGACAGACATTCCTGTCTGTCCCACTTCGCATCTTGCCGTTCCCTATCGCGCCCACGGCCGATCGCGCTTCACTCCAGCACAAAACCATAATCACTGCGCCCACAAACGCCTGCACTCCAACCAACCTAGCGGGATGCGAGAGATTCTCTGCGAACAGCAGAATCAACGCGCTCGACGAAGCCAAGTACCCCAGCGCCACCCATTCGAACGCCCCACACGCCGCCCAAGCAGCAGCCGCTTCCCTGCTGATCCATTGTGCGATTCCCAGCCCCGCCGCATCGAAGCCCGCCGAGCGCGACTGGTCTCTCGCGGCAATCTCCTCGCGCCAAGCAATCGCCGTTTCATTCCCTCGAAAACTCTGTCTTTCCCTGGCATTCATCTCGAATTCCCCGCGCTCCCTCGTGATTGTTCTGCCGCGTGTGTTTGAAACCCTGCCTCACCCTTTCCGGCACTTACTCCGCGTCCTCTGTGCCCCTGCGTTCCGTTCTCCGGCTCCCGCCAATGCAGCGTCGCCCACCCACGCATCCCCGCAAGCCGCGCCAGCTCTTCCCGTGGATTCACTGCAACCGGCCTGCCCACCGCCTCCAACATCCACCGGTCGCCAGCACTGTCGCCGTACGCGTAACAGCTCTCCAAATCCAGTTTCATTTCTAGCGCGACCTTCTTCACCGCACGCGCCTTCGCCTCACCACTCATCGCGTTGCCCACGATTCGCCCCGTCCATCGTCCTTCCGTTTCTTCCAACCGCGTCGCACACACGCGAATTGCAACAAACAACCCACGCGCCGCAAGCTCCGCTTCCAGACTTCGCGCGACTTCCCCCGCTAGCGGCTCCAGCGTCCCGCTCACCAACACGATTACGTGCCCCTGCCCCGCATGCCACACCACTCGGCTGACCCCATCGCCGAGGAAACTCGTCCCTGGCATTAGTCCACGCGCTTCTATTCGGTCCGCCGCCAATCCTCTCAAGTACATCTTGTTCGCCCGCAATATCTCGCCAATTCCCCGCGGTGCCAGCCGCGCCGCCTCCCACAACCAAAAAAAATAGTTCTTCAACGGAATCGCTCCTCGGTATCGCAACCGCCAGAAAAGTCTCCGCTCCAGCGAAGGCCCCGCCACCAGCGTCCCATCCAAATCAAGAAACGCCGCAACTCCGCCACTTTTCTCCTCAACCTGTTTTACTTCCTGAACCTCCTTAACCTCACGCCACGCGCTCACATCGCCTCCTGCGCAGCCCTCTTCGCCACGCGCCCCTGCCCTACATTTCCCGCAATGAACTTCCATCCCTCCGCCAGCACCGGCAATCCGCGCACCAGGCAAAACGCCGCCGTCATCCACGTCAACACATGTGCGCCCACGCGAATCATCGCGTGCACATCCGCCGCGAGCTCACCCACCAGCGCCACCGGCCCTCGCGTTAACGCCAGCTCCAATCCCAAATAGCAAAAGCACAGGCATTTCATCGCCGCGTACAACCCACGGCTCCAGCGCGAAGCAACCAGCGCCCGCCCCCACCACGTCTTGAGCATCGCGTTCGCGCTCCAACCGGAATGCCCCGCCTTCATCGCCAGCCCGCGCAGAAAATCCGTCGCCGCCCCGCGCGCAAAAAACAAAACCGGCAGCCACAGCGACACCATCCCCACCACCGCGAAATACGTGAAGTACAAGTTTTCGATCATGCGGTCGCCCAAAATGTCCAACTGCGCGCCCACTGGCGTCGCCATTTTTTGCTTCCGCGCGAGGTGCCCGTCCAGCGCATCCAGCGCGATCGACGCCACCGTCAGCCCCACCGCCGCCAGATTCGCCCACGCCGCGCGCCCGAACAGGCACACCGCCGCGAATCCCACCGCCACCCGCAAAAGCGTCACTTTGTTCGGCGTCCATCGCATACGCACCTGCCGTGCGCCTCGACGGCGCCATCTTCCAATTGGCAACTGCCCTGCCATCCTCCACTCCGGCAAACCACTTACAATGAATCACTTACAGACGCGCCCCGCGCATACTCCTCCGCCTCGCGCCAGCCATTTCCTTCAACTGTCGCCCATTCGCCTGAGCCTCCGGGTCTGTCTCTTTTTGCCTTTGATCCGCGTCTAAGAGGGAAGCACTAGCCAGCTTCGGGAATATTTCCTAGAGTTTCGGGATAATCCCTATTGAAGGTATGATTCGACTATGACCGATGTCTCTCTAGCAGGGGCCTTTCTCGCCGGCCTGGTTTCGTTTCTTTCGCCCTGCGTTCTCCCGCTCGTTCCCGGCTATATTTCCATGCTTTCCGGCATCGGCATGGAGCAACTCCGCAAAGGTGACGTCCCCACCTCGGGGCTTTTCTCCTCGGCTCTCGCGTTCGTAGCCGGCTTTTCCGTCGTCTTCATTTCTTTCGGCGCATCCGCCAGCGCCGTCGGACATTTTCTCCTCCAAAACCGCGCGCTTCTCGCTCCCATAGCCGGCGCGTTGATCCTTCTCTTCGGCCTTCACCTAGTCGGCGCGCTCATCAAAATCAATCTTCGCATCGGCATCATCCTCGGCGTCATCCTTGTCGCGCTCGGCATCGCCGCCTTGCTGCGCCACGCACCACTTTTCGCCGGGCTCGGCGCCACTCATTTTTTCTCGCTCTCGCTGATCGGCTTCTTCGGCCCCGCCCTGGCTCGCTGGCTCAATCGCGACGTCCACCTCCGCAGCAGCGTGGCGCAGCCTGGCCCCTGGAGCGGCTTCTTCCTCGGCTTCGCCTTCGCCTTTGGCTGGACTCCTTGCATTGGCCCGATCCTGAGCGCCGTGCTGATTCTTGCCGCTCGCAGCGACACCATCGCCCGCGGCGTCCTGCTTCTCGCCGTTTATTCCGCCGGCCTGGCCATCCCATTCCTGCTCACCGCTCTCGGCATCGGCCAGTTCATGGCTTTCTACAAAAACTTTCGAAAGTATCTCCACGCTGTCGAACTCTTCAGCGGCGCTTTGCTTTTGTTCGTCGGTGGCCTCGTTTTCGTCAACAAACTGACCTGGCTCTCCGCTAAACTAACGTTCTTAAATCGCTTTTCACTCTAGAGGAGTGCGCCTGAACACTTCGGCCAAGGAAAAATGAAAAAAGTTCTCTTGATTGTCTCTACCGTGCTCGTGCTCGTCATCGCCACCTACTTCGCGGACAAAGCCACGCGCGTCAAAACCAAAGTGTCCGGTGGCACCGTTAAGGCCGACGCCTCCGTCGGCACTCCCGCTCCCGATGTCACTTTCAAGGATCTCGACGATAAGGAAGTCCCTCTCAGCCAATACAAAGGCAAAGTCGTCCTCGTCAATTTCTGGGCCACCTGGTGCGAACCCTGCCAGATCGAAATCCCCTGGCTCATCGAGATGCAGCAAAAATATTCCGACAAGGGTTTCACTATCCTGGGCGTGGATGTGGACGACGAAGGCAAAGCCGCCGTAGCGCCGTTCGTCGCCAAGGAACGCTTCAACGTGAACGGCCAGAAACTCCCGATGAACTATCCCATCCTGCTCGGAAACGACGCGGTCGCCGACAAATTCGGCGGCCTTCTCGGTTTTCCAACAAGTTTCTTGATCTCCCGCGACGGCAAAATCATCAAAAAAGTCCAGGGCCTCGTCAGTTACGACGAAATCGCCAAAGCCATCGAAGCTCAGCTCTAGGCGCAGATCTGGGCCCATTTCTGAGCTAGGTTCCTCTGCCGCTCGCACAAAACCTTTGCTACAATCGCGCGCATGAACAGACGCACATTACTTCAAACACTCACCACCGCGACGCTCTTGCCGGCATCCACGTGGGCCGCCCCTTTTTCGGAGGAAAAAATGTCGCCAATGAAAGATAGTCCCGCGCCAGCCTCAACGGCCGTCTACGAACTCCGCATCTATCACGTCTACGAAGGCAAGCTCGACGACCTGCTGCGGCGTTTCCGCGATCACACCATTCAGCTCTTCGAAAAGCACGGCATCAAGAACGTCGCCTACTGGACGCCCACCGACGAGCCCCTTAAGGGCAAAACGCTTGTCTACATGCTTGCGCACCCCAGCCGCGACGCCGCCACCGCCAACTGGCAGGCCTTCCGCGATGATCCCGAATGGCAAAGCGTCCGCGACAAATCCGAAGCCAGCGGCAAACTCGTCGAAAAGATCGACTCCACCTTTCTCGCCATGACCGAATTTTCTCCGCCACTACGCTAGTCTGTTTTTTTCTGATCCTCGCTTCGAAATCTTGCAGCACTGCCAATCCTCTGCGCTTCAGCCGGTGGACCTTCAAGGCCGCGCGCCGCGGGATTGGCTGGGGTCATAGGACGCGATGACGGCCTTGCTTCCCTTGCCGCCCCAAAATCGCTCAGGTACTCTAACGGCATGCTTGATGAAAAAGACTTTCAGCGCAAAGCCGACGCCGCGTTCGACGATCTCAAAAAGCGCCTGCTCACCGCCGGCGATGAACACGGCTTCGACGTCGAAGGCGAAAGCGGAAAACTCGAAGTCATCTTCGAGGAGCCCGAGGAAGTGAAATTCGTCATCTCGCCCAATACCCCTGTCCGCGAAATCTGGATCTCCGCGCTCTCCACCAGCTTCAAACTTGGCTGGAACGATTCACGCAACGCCTTCGTCCACGAAAAAAGCGGCGAGGATCTCCGCGCCGTGATGACCCGCGTGATCTCCCAGCAACTCGGCGCCCAGGTGACCCTGTGAAGCTCGCTCCAAAGTTATCTTTCTTTGCGGTTCTCGTTTTGTTGGTCGCCCTCGCGCCTACGGCAACATCGCAGGTTCCCTCCGGCCGCGACGTCGTAAAACCCGAAATCTACCCCTCGCTCGAGCCCGCCGCCCGCGACACTTCCTTCCAGATCGCCGTGATCATGAAAATTCGCCCCGGCTTCCACGTCAACGCCCGCGAAAAATCCGAAGAATACCTCATCGCCACCGATCTAAAGGCTGAACTCCCCGCCGGCTTTAGCAGCGGCGAAGTCAGCTATCCCAAAGGCAAACTCGAAAATTTCACGTTCTCCAAAAAGCCGCTCAACGTCTACCAGGACACCGTGGTTCTTCGCCTGCCCGTCACCGCGCTCCCAAACGCGCCGCTCGGCGAACAGCACATTTCCCTGAAGCTCCGCTATCAAGCCTGTAGCGCTGAGATCTGCCTGCCTCCGGTCACGCTCACCCTCGACGCCACCATCAACGTCGCCGCTTCCCCCGCCGCCTCCAAAGCTGCGCACGCGGAGTGGTTCCGTATCGCCGCAGCCAAACCCTAGTTTTCATGGATGGAAAGTTGTAACTAGGCTTTAGCGAAACCAGCAACCGCGTCGCGCAAACGCCTGACCACGCGCTGCTGCCCAAGCACAACCATAGTATCGAACAGCGGCGGAGCCACGGCCTGCCCGACAATCGCCACGCGCGTGGCGTTGATCAATAAACCAGCTTTTACCCCGCCTGCTTCAGCAACAGCCCGCGACGCATGATCGCACGCGTCATGATTCCACTCCGGCAGCGCCGCAAGCGCGGCCGCGAGTTTGCCAAGCAGCTCCGGCACTTTCGGATCTTTCCAGAACTTTTCCTTGGCCGCGGAATCGCGTTCGAATTCATCGCTGAAAAAAGCCCGCGACCAACTCGAAAAATCCGGAAGCAATCGTATCCGCGGCCTCAGCAGATCTACAGTCTTCGAAAACCACGCATGGTCTCTTCCATCCGTGCCCGGAGCCGCGCCCGCGGCCCACTCCGGTTTCCACAACCCGCTGCGCTCCAATTCATTCTCAACTTCCGGCAGCAACTCTTCGATCGGTAGCTTCTGCAGATACTGCGTGTTGAACCACTCGAGTTTCGGCCGGTCGAACACCGCATTGGTGCGGCTCACACCCTCCAAGGAAAACTTCTGAATCAATTCTGGCGTGCGCAGAAACTCCTCATCGCCGCCCGGCGACCAGCCGAGCAACGCCAGGAAATTCCGAAACGCTTCTGGCAGAAAGCCCTCCGTACGGTACATGTTCACGTCCGTCGCGCCATGCCGCTTCGAAAGCCGCGACTTGTCTGCCCCAAGAATCAGCGGCACATGCGCAAACACCGGCGGCTCCGCCCCCAGCGCGCGGTACAGCAGCACCTGCTTCGGCGTATTGGAAATGTGATCCGCACCGCGAATCACGTGCGTGATGCGCATATCGATGTCATCCACCACCACGCCCAACTGGTACATGGACTGACCGAACTCTTCCTCGCCTTTTCCCGAACGCAGCAGCACGAAATCCTCGATCTCGTCATTCGAGAATTCCCGCTCGCCAAAAACCGCGTCGAAAAATTTCGTCGTTCCACCGACCGGCACTTTGAAACGCACTGCCGGCTTTGTGCCCGGTGTCGAAGGCTTCGCGTCGCGGCAACTGCATCGCGTCACCCGCCGCATTCCCCCGCCCTTTGGCTCTTCGTCCTGAGCGGGTTCCGCATAGTCCCCGCCCACATATTTCTCCGCCGGGCAGTAGCACAAGAACGCGCTGCCATTCGCCAAACACTTCTTTGCCGCCGCACGATACAACTCTGTTCGTTGCGACTGGTAAAACGGCCCCTCATCCCACACCACGCCCAGCCACTTCAATCCATCCAGAATCCCCTGCACCAGTTCAGGTTTATTGCGTTCCGCGTCCGTATCCTCCACGCGGAGGATCATGCTGCCTGCCTGTCGCCGCGCAAAAAGCCAGTTGAACAGCGCGGTCCGCGCCCCTCCCACGTGCAGATAGCCGGTCGGCGAAGGTGCAAACCGTACCCTCACCGCTCCCGTCTTATTCGTCGAGTCCGTCATTGTTTAGTGCACCTTTCTGGTGCAGCGCTAACTCTCAGTGTAGCGAAAAGGGCCTCTTTCCGTCCAACTTGCGGATTTCACGCCAAAAATGGCAAAAACTCCCTATCTCCCTTTGTACTGAATCGGTTACCCCTGCCCTGCTGTCTCTTTGGCTACCAGTACCCCGGTACGCTTGCTTCCAGAAAATCTGGTAATCCATAATCACTAGTACTTTGGCTCGTGTATTTCCCTAACTCTCCCGCGCCGTTGCACCCTTGTACTCGGGTGCGCGCCGCAGACTTGTGGATACACGCCGAAGCACGTGTGTTTTCGTGGCCTTTTTGTTCGGAAAAGGCGCCGTCCGTGACGCGGGCGGAGAATTGAATGTGGGCTTGATACATCACAGTTTCATTTCGCTGGCGCTGCTCATGGCTACCACTCTGGTGGCCGGTTTCTTTGCGTATATTTACAGCATCAAGCGCCAGGCCTACCTCTTCCTGTGGACCGCCGGCTGGATGATTTTCGGCCTGCACTACGCAGGCCCCGCGCTTGCCGACTGGGCTTTGAACAGTCCGCTCCAAAGCGCCTTGAATCACTGGCTGTTTGCAATTTCCGGTTTGCTTTTTTTCCTCGGCGCGCAAATCTACTCGCAGCGCAAACCGTGGAAAATTCCAGCGCTGGCCGTGGGCGTTTTCCTCGGACTGTGGGCCGCCGCCAATGTCGTCAACGCGCTTTCTGTTTCCGTCGTCCTTCCCGCATCGCTGATTTACATCGGCGTGGCCGTGGTCTTCTGGCAGGAAAGCCGTCGCCAGGAAACCCTCGCCGACCGCCTGCTCGGCGTTTCCTTCGCGTCGTGGGGTGTTCTCTGGATCGCGCTGCATATCCTGAATGCCACTCCGGAACTTCAGGGCCCGGGAATGAACGTCGTCGCCGCCGCGCCGTGTGCCTTCGTTGCCATGCTGATGGTGATGGCGACGTACGAGGAAGAAAAGCGCCGCATCGAGCGCAACATGCTCGCGCTTTCCAATCTCAACTTGGCCACTTCCAGCTTCGTCGGCGGCGAAATTCAGCGCATGTTGTCGCAAGCCCTGGACCGCGTCCTCGGCGTCGTGCGGCTCCCGGCTGGCGCGCTCTTCCTGCATCACGGCGACACGCAAGGACCAACCTCGGTCGTTGCCGTCGGCTTGAGCGATGACTTCTGCCGCGCCGCGCAAGAGGAAGGCCTCGACGATTATTTGGTCGGCCTGGTCGCGCGCCTTGGCGGCCTGCTCGGCTTCCGCGATCTTCGCGACGATTCCCTCTCCGCCCTCGAAAAAGAGCAAGCCATCCGCCGTTTCCGCGAACTAGCTCTTGGCCAGGGACTTCGCAGCGTCGTAGCCATCAGCTTGCAAGCGAAAGAACACGCCTTCGGTGTTCTCCTTCTTGGAACACCTGACAGCCGCCGCTTCACTCCCGCGGAGCTCCGCCTGCTCCTCGCGCTCGGCCATCAAATCGGAATGGCCGTCGAAAACAGCTATCTGATTCAGCAGACTTCGCGCCGCTCCGAAGAACTTCACGTCCTCAACGAAATCGGCCGTGCGCTCAGCTCCACGCTGAACAAGGAAGACCTGACGCGCAAAGTTTGGGAAGAACTCCGCCGCCTGTTCGACGTCGAAAATTTCTATATCGCCGAACTCGACCCACTTCGCGACGAGATGCATTTCGATCTCGAAATGATCGACGGCGTTCGCATGCCCAAGCGCACCCGCCCCGCCGGCAATCACCTGACGGAATACATCATTCGAACGCGCCAGCCCGTTTTGATTCGCGACAATTTCACCGCGGAAATCAAAAAACTCGGCGTTGAGCCCATCCGCAGCAAAGGCTGTTTCTGCGGTGTTCCTCTCGTCGCCTACGACCACGCCATCGGCGCCATGGCCGTCTTCTCCGACCACGAGCGCATCTTCGACGAAGGCCACCTCGAACTTCTCCGCGTGCTCGCCAGCGAAGCCAGCATCGCCATCGAGAATGCCCGCCTCTTCAGCGAGGAGCGCACCAAGGCGCGCCACCTCACGCTTCTCAACACCATTTCGCGCAACGCCATCGCAACCCTCAATCCCGATGAGATGCTCGCCAAGATCACCGAGCAACTCGAAGCCGGCCTAACCTACGATCACATTGGCATCGGCGTGCTGGATTACGCGACGCGCGAAATCGTTGTCCAAGCCGAAGCCGGCAAACGCCGCGGCACCCTCGGCCAGCGCATCCCGCTTGGCGCCGGCCTCATCGGTCACGTCGCCCGCAACGGCCACATGGCGGTCTACCGCGCCGCATCTCTCGCGGATAACGCTCTGAAGCCTCTTCTGCCCGACTCCATCGCGGCAGTCGCGCTACCCGTTTTCTACGCTGAGCAACTACACGGCATCCTGTACGTGGAATCCTCCTCGCCCCTGGAATTTTCCGAAGAAGAAGTTTTGCTCCTCCGCACTCTGGCCGACCTCATCGCCGGTGCGCTGCACAACGCTCTCTCGTTCCAGAAAGCCCAGGAGCAAGCCATCACCGACGGCCTCACTGGCGTCAAAACGCATCGCTTCTTCATGGAAGCGCTCTCCGCCGAATGGAAGCGCTCCACTCGCGCTGGCCGCGCCTTTGCACTCGTGCTGATGGACCTCGACCGCTTCAAATTCGTCAACGATTTCTACGGCCACCTCGAAGGTGACCTCGTTCTCCAGCGCGTCGGACACATCCTTGAAACCAATTGCCGCCGCTCCGATGTTGTCGCGCGTTACGGCGGAGACGAATTCGTCATCCTCATGCCGGAAACCAACATGGAGCACGCCCGCCAGCTCGCCAACAAGCTCCGCGGCTGGGTTTCCGCCGACCCGCTTCTCCGCGAGAAAAACATCAGCGCCAGCTTCGGCATCGCTTGCTATCCGCTGCACGGTTCGTCGCCACAGGAATTGATCCAGGTCGCCGACGCTTCCATGTATCTTTCGAAACATCAGGGCGGCAACGCTGTCTCCACCGCCGATCACTTCGACCCCAACGAAGCTAAAAAATGGAAGCGCGACGTCCTCGAAGCCTATCTCGGCGTCACCCTCAAGCGCCTTTTCGCCACTGGCCCGGAAGCCTTTGAAGAAATCTATCAGCGCCTCACGCAATTCACGGAATCCCTCGCCGCCGCCGAAGGCGCCACCGGCAAGCCTGTCGCGACCGGCTCGCAAGGCCCGCAAGCGCTGCCGCAAGCCGTGCTCGATACCGTCACCTCACTCGCGTTCGCCATCGACGCCAAGGATCACTACACGCAGGGCCATTCGCAAAAAGTCTCCGCCTACGCCGCCCTCATCGCCGAAGCCATGGGCATGAAGGACGTGGAAGTCGAGGAGATTCGCCTGGGAGGCGTTCTTCACGACATCGGCAAAGTCGGAATCCCGGAAAATATTCTGAACAAGAACGGCCCGCTGAATCCCGACGAATGGGAAACGATGAAGTCGCATGTAAAATTTGGCGCCAAGATTCTCGATCCGCTCACTCCGCTCGCGCGCATTCGCGAAATGGTCTTGCACCACCACGAATTCTTTGATGGCTCCGGCTATCCCGACGCCCTCACCGCGGACAGAATCCCGCTTGGCGCGCGCATCATCGCCATTGCCGACGCCTACGACACCATCACCAGCGACCGCACCTACAAGAAAGCCCGTAATTCCGGCGACGCTCTCGCCGAACTCGAGCGCTGCTCCAACGCGCAATTCGACGGCACCATCGTCGAGCTTTTCGTCCGCACCATGCGCGCCCTCCCCAACCCCGTCATCGAAGTCGTTGCCACTGGCGGCCCGCGCAATTCCTAGTCTTTTCGCGCTCGCTTCCTGCTACCGTTTCTCCCCGCTCCTCCGTCAAACAAGATTGTCCCGGGGCAGGCCTGCGTTTCCTTTATCGAATCTGAATTGCGTCTCGTTTAGGAGGTTTTATGAACCTTCATAAGACAGCACTGCTCTGCGTCTTCGTAATGCTCGCGGCGGCACCACTCCCGGCTGGCACTCACTCTGAAGCCGCCTTCAAAAAGCTTCGGTCCCTCGCGGGGGACTGGGAAGGAAAAGACGAGCACGGCATGCTGGTGAAGACGAATTTCCAGGTGCTGGCGTCCAAAACCGCCGTTATGGAAACGCTTTCGCCTTCTGGAATGGAAGAAATGATCACGCTCTACAGCATGGATGAAGACGGAATCGCGCTGGTGCACTACTGCCCCACCAACAATCAGCCGCGCATGCGCGTGGTGCCGCAATCCGACGACGTCAAGGAGCTCAGCTTCGATTTCCAAGGCGCCGGAAATCTAAAATCTCCCTCAACCGGACATCAACATCATCTGGTTATCCGCTTTGAGGACGACGATCACATCACCGAAACCTGGACGTGGCGTCAGGACGGCAAAGACATGCCCATGGTCTTCCACCTCACGCGCAAAAAATAAGCAACTTTGCAGGAGACTGCACGATTCCACTGACACAATGGATTACAGAGGGCGTCCGACCCTTACAGAGCCCAACGGGAAGTCTTCAGCGCGCGTCGAGCTCCAAATCTTTAATCGGCAAATCCCAGTGCGCTTCTAAAATCTCAAATCGCCGCTGCTCTTCCTTTTTGTACGTCTCCTGATCCGGATAAAGCTGCTTGATCATCGCCGAGCTGTCGAAATTATCGTTGGCAATCGCAGCGTTCTTGAAAACAATCGTCACGCGATAGTCCCAGCGCCCATCTTCCGTCGTGTGATACCGCGGAACGGCCATCGTCACTTTCAGCATCCGCCCCAGCTCCATCTCCTTCTTCAACACCGGATAGTGGTTTTTCTTAAATAGCGCAAGAAACTCCTCCGCATGCCCCCACTTCGCCTTGTAGTAGTATTCGATCGCAAACGGCTGCGCACTCCCTTCCATCCCTTGCATGGCCGCGCTTCGCGCTCCACCGCCCTGTGGCGCTCCTGCTAACAGAATGACGCTCACTGTCGCAATCGCCAACGCCCGCGCAAAGTGTTTCTGATATTCAAAGATCATGAATTCCCTCCGTCGACCCGAGAAGTCTCGCCGAACATCCTATCTTTCCTTGAGCAGGAGGTCATCTGTTTCCGGTTGCCAGGGGATAGCGTGGAATTTTGCGATTCTCTACTTCGATAGTGCCGCGGGCGCGGCAGCGTTACTCATGAGGCGAAGTCTGTGTGTAATACCCCTGACGCGTCCGGGCCATCAGTCCAGGCTTGGCCACGCGGATCTCCAGCTTGTGGTAGTTGTCCCGCTGGTCGGCCAGTGGCGGCACAAAGGAAATTTCGTAGTACGCCTCCGTGTCCGCAACGCATTTCTGCAGCTGGACCGCAATGTCGTTGCCGGACTTGAGAACTTGGCCGCCACTCTGCATGGCAAGCACCTCCAGCGCTAGATCCCCCGCTTGCACCTGGCTAGCCTTGCTGACGCCTTTCAGGAACTCCTCGTAGTAGAACGTCCGGCCGCCGATGTCGGCGACCCCCAGCGGATCGATGCTGTAGAGCGTAGCGCGCGCCTGCCGTAGCTGCGTCGAGAGAACTACTATATTGGTGAAGAGTTGCTTCTGCTGTTTCGAATCCAGTTCTACGCGAGGGCCGGAGAGAAACGGCCACCCGGGAGAGACCCACAAAATAATCTTGCGCCCCGGCCGCCCCGCCTCGCGCGCCGCAAGCTTCTCCAAGGCCGCGATGGACAGCTGGAAGCGCTCTTCCGCGCCGTAGATTCCGCTGGAGCCGCGAATGTTGCGCAGGCCCACCATATACGTCTCCAATGTCGAACTCAGCGCGTTCCCATCGCTGGTGAACTCCTCCTGGATCTGCGTGCCGGTATCGGTAAACACGACAAGCGTCGTGGGGAACGCCAGGCGTCCCCCGTCGGCGCGGAGAAATTTTCCGATCTGCTCGCGTTCATAACCAAGGTTCTCATAGTTCGTGTTAACAGCATCGATGACCAGAAGTACCTCAATCGGAGCTCGGCTGCCGCCCAGCGCCTGGAACGAGGTAATGGCTTGCGGGGCCTTGTTATCCAGGAGGGTGAAATCTTGCTGTTGAAGCCCCGCGACCGGTGGCCCGGACTTCGCAGTTACGACGACATCCAGGTAAATCTCACCGTTCGCAGGCTGGACGACCGGCTTGTCCTGTTGCGCGGGAGCTGCAACGCTGCATACCAGAATCAGGAGAAGAAAAAGGCCGAGACGTGCGTTTATGAACATGAGCTCACTTCTTTCAAACTAGTGCTAGCGGGGATATTGTCGAGCACTCCGCCGACTTGGGTGGCTCGACCAGCTATAAACATAGATGCGACTCGAGGTTACTGCAGGTACAAATAAATAGTCCCGTCGCGCGCCGGGCGCCCCTTACTGCTCAAACCGGAATCTGGCGTACCGCCTCTCGTTGCGCCGCGTGGCAAGCGCTTGCCGTCGCCTGCTATTCTTTCTCTTCCCAAGGAGGCCGTATGCAAACTGGAACCGTAAAATGGATTGGGGAGGAAAAATTCGTCGCCATCAGCCCCTCGGGCCACGCCCTGGCGATCGATTCCGACCGCAAGTCCAACACCGCGCCCGGCCCGATGGAGTTGCTTCTGCTGGCGCTCGGCGCCTGCACCGCCACCGACATTCTCATCATCCTCAAGAAAAAACGGCAGAAGCTCGAAACGCTCGAAGTTCTTTGCAGCGGCGAACGCGCCGCCGCGCCGCCTCAAGTCTGGACCAAACTCGAACTCGTCTATCGTCTTCGTGGCCAGCTCGACGATGCCGCTGTAAAGCAGGCCATCCAGCTCAGCGAAGAGAAATATTGCTCCGTCTCCGCCATGCTCAAGAAGACCGCCACCATCACCTGGCGCTACGAAATTCTTCCCGCGCAATTCTGATGCGAACGTGCCCGCTTCTCCACGGGTCAGAACAGCCTCTTCTCACTGAAACCGTCGAATTCCTTTCTCGCCCTTTTTTCTTCCACAAAACATCTTCTCTGCTGCGATACTGAGAAGGGCCAGGCCGCGTCTTGTATCGCCAAGGCGCTATCGCATAAAATTCAGTCTCTTTTGTTCCGGGAAGCCATTGGCAAGGAGTTTCATGTCTCACCGCATCGCGGCAAAAATTACGGGTGTAGCCGGCTACGTTCCCCCAAAGGTGATGACCAACGCGGACCTCGAGAAGCTCGTCGAAACCAACGACGAATGGATCCGCACGCGCACCGGCATTCGCGAGCGCCACGTCGTCGAAAAGGGAGTGGCCTCCTCCCACTTGGCCACCGAAGCCGCAAAGGCCCTTCTGGCGCAAACCAAGACCGATCCCGCGGACATTGAGATGATTGTCCTCGCCAGCGTCACCCCGGACATGTTTTTCCCCGCCACCGCCTGCCTGGTGCAGGAGCGCATTGGCGCAAAAAAAGCCTGGGGCTTTGACCTCTCCGCCGCATGTTCCGGATTCGCCTACGCTGTCACCGTCGGCGCGCAATTTATCGGCGCAGGCACCCACAAGAAAGTGTTGGTCATCGGCAGCGATGTCATGACGTCGATTCTCGACTACACGGACCGCGCCACCTGCGTGCTCTTTGGCGACGGCGCTGGCGCAGTCCTCCTCGAGCCTGCCGGTCCGAATGAAGGCGTCCTAGACTTTGAGCACGACGTGGATGGCGCGGGCGGAGCATTCCTCTATATGCCCGGCGGCGGTTCGCTCAATCCCTCAAGCCAGGAAACCGTCGAGAAGCGCATGCATTACGTCCACCAGGAAGGCTCCCAGGTTTTCAAATACGCCGTCCGGCGAATGGCCGAGATGGCCGCGCATCTTCTTGAAAAGAATGGCTTTACTAAGGACGACCTGAAGCTATTGGTTCCTCATCAAGCAAACCTGCGCATCATTCGCGCCACGCAAGAGCGCCTCGGCATCGACGATTCCAAAGTCATGGTCAATATCGACCGCTACGGCAATACCACCGCCGGAACCATTCCCCTCGGCCTCCGCGACGCCGTCGAGCAGGGCCGCCTCCACAAAGGCGACCTCGTACTAATCGTCACCGTCGGTGCCGGCTACACCACTGGCGGCATTCTCCTTCGCTGGGCCTACTGACAGCCTCAGCCTTCGACACCAACACCACCCAAATAAAAAGCCGCCCCGGTTTCACCCGGAGCGGCTCCTCATTTCTAACGGCCGGAAACCTCAGAAGCTGAACTTCCCCCACACCACAACCGTGCGCGCCCCGTTGATTGTCGCCGCTGTGTTGTCGAAGAAACTGCTGGTCAGCGTCAGGCTGGGAATCCCCAGATTGGGATGGTTGAAGGCGTTGTAGAACTCCCCGCGAATCATGAACGCGTAGTGTTCCTTGAATTTCACCTGGCGTTGCACGGAAAGGTTCCAGTTCTCGAATCCCGGAGAAATGAAGGTGTTGCGCCCGATATCGCCATTGTGTCCCGCCCACACGTAATAATGAAAATCGTTCTTGGTGGCCGTGAACGCTCCCGTCACGGGATTTGTTCCAAACGACGAATTGAAGTCCGTAAACGTAACTCCATCGTTAGTGAAGCCAACGCCTGAATCGCAGGTGCTGGTAACCGCCACGCAGGCCGGGCTGTAGTTGATGGGAACCTTTGGGTTCCCAAGGAAGGGCCGGTCATTGCCGTGCGTATCGCCGTTGTTATCGAATCCATCGTAGAAGGTCTGAGGCGCGCCCGACGAGAACGTGATCGTCCCCGCGGTCTGCCATCCATTGGTAATCGCGCGTACCACCTGCATGGCCGCGTTCTCGCCGCCGTGCACGTTCGGCAGTTGGTAGAGGTAGGCAAGCACGAAATTGTTCCGGTGATCGTAAGAGGATAGACCGCGATCGCCGTGTTGGTCGAACACGTTCTGCGGAAACGAACTCGATCCGCTGGTTACGAACACGTCCGACATGTCGTCAATGAATTTGGAATACGTATAACCGGCGCGCAGCAGCAGCCCGTGCGAGAACGAACGCTCCAACTTGAGCTCGCCAGCGTGATAAATCGAATCTCCGCCGTTCGTGCGCGCAAGCACCGTCCCAAAATTCGGATTTTCAAAGAACGGGTTCATGTCGGTGTTCACGAACAGGTGTTCACCGCGGGTACCGACATAGGCGGTAGTCAGCAGGAATCCGCCTGGGAGCTGCCGTTCGATGTTTAAATTCCACTGATGCGTGATGGGATTCAGCAGGTGGGCGCTCATCGTATCCACACCGCTCTGGGACGTCAAAACTGGTTGCAGGCCGCCAAGAACCCCCGTCGCATTGGCAGTTCCCCGGCTGAATCCGCCTGCAGGCGCCGTTGGCCCAATGACGTTCTGCAAAATCCCGTTCGGCGAACCAGACGCCGTATTGTCAATGATGTTCGTGAACAGGCCGTCGTAGAATATTCCGTAGCCCGCTCGAATGACCGTCTTGTCCGCGCCAAGGAAACGTTGCCAGAAGTGCGGGGTGTACGCCAGGCCGACGCGCGGCGCAAAATTATTCTTGTCTCCCTGCTGTTGAGCCGAGAAAACATTGGGGAATGTCGCATTGGGCAATCCCTGCGGAACAGCCGGTTGCAGCGCGGGGAACTGAAGATCATTCCCCGGAGTCCCCCAGTATTCGTAGCGGAGCCCCAGGTCCAGCGTAAAGTTCTGCTTGATTCGCCAGGTATCCTGAATATACGGCGCGTAGTTGGGAAGAAATGGATGAATCAGCGTATTCCCGAAGAACTTCGTGATCGCCCCGCTCGGACCGCTGAAGTTGTCAATATAATTGGCCAAACTGCTGCAATCGAATTTTGTGTTGGTGCTGGGATTCGTTCCGCAGGTCCCTCCGGTGGTCGGTGTGAACGTGATGGCGCCTCGCGGATCCACCGGGATGCCGTCTTTTACGAACACCAACGCCATGTCCCCGCCGAATTTCAACGTATGCTTGCCGAACGACCAGCTGAAGGCATCCTGGAACTGATACGTTTGGTGGTTGCGCGAACTGGGTGTACCGGCTGGAAGCCCAAAATTCATGGCCGTGCCATTCGGGTTCGGGAGGTCGGACAGCACCACTGTGAAGTGCGTCCCGATCGAACTAGCAAGTGTCGCGGGAGTGAGGCCGAATTCGAATTGAATATTCCCGTAGGAGAATCGAAGCTCATTCACCATTTTGGACGAGATCGTGTGGACCCAGCTGGCGTGATAGTTCGAAAATGGCCCCCCCTGCTGCGTTTCGAACGTCGGCAATTCCTGCGGGTTGTTGAAGAAATCAGGCGTGAGATTCGAGCTGCCGCGCAAGGCTCGCAGCGTCAGCT
Source organism: Acidobacteriota bacterium (assembly GCA_013289835.1). Classification (GTDB taxonomy): domain Bacteria; phylum Acidobacteriota; class Terriglobia; order Acidiferrales; family UBA7541; genus Acidiferrum. The sequence goes on from JABCZG010000007.1 coordinate 181,920, forward strand.
GGTCGTGGTCCGAAGCCACATAATCCAACCGGACGCTCCATTGCAGACTGTTCGAGACGATGCTGCCGTCCCCGCGGGAAAGTGTCCCGAACTGCACCGCCGGCCGCGGATTTCCCGCGGCATCAAAGCCCGCTGACTCCATCGTCACTCCGTTCGTCGTGCCCCGCAGGCCGCCAAGCGCTGCAATCAGGTAATCGATATTCGGATTCGGCCCTTCGTTCGATTCAATTTGCTGCAGGGTTGCCACGCCGGCCGCGGTGGGAATGAGAATTGGGCTGGTTTGCACCCCAGCATTCGCGCGGAAACGGCTCCACTGCGGTGTCGCGAAGAAAAACAATTTGTTTTTCTTGATGGGCCCGCCCACCGAAAAGCCAAACGTATTCGTGATTTGCACCGGCTGTTTGAACCCCGGATTGGTGGAATTAAAGAAGGCGAAACCCGCATCAATCGCGGAAAGCGCGGACGGCTGAATAATGTCCCACCCGGAGCCGTGCCAGTCGTTCGTCCCGCCCTTATACACTTCGTTCGCAATCGCGCCGCCGCCGCGGCCGAATTCCGCACTCGAGGAATTCAGGATCACCGTTACTTCGCCGATGGCTTCGTGGTTGACCGTCTGCACCGCTTGACCGGTGATTTGCGCGTCGTTATTGTCCTGGCCGTCGAGAAGGAAATTGTTGCCGCGCGGGCGCGCGCCGTTAGCCGAAAACCCGATTCCGTTGCTGGTGAAAGCGTCGCGCGGGCTCGAAGCCTGAATACCCGGCTCCGTAAGCAGCAACTCCAGAGGATTGCCTGAAAAATACGGAAGGCTCTCCATCTCAGCCGTGGCGAGGTTGCCGCTGATTTCACCCGACTGCGTCTGCAACTCCTGTCCCACGTTGGCTTCCACCGTGATCGTCGACGCCGTGCCACTGACTTCGAGCACCGCGCTCGCGTTCGTTTCCAGCGAAGCGCGTACCTCCAGGTCGTTGATCACTGTTGGCGCAAAACCGCCCGCTTCGATGGTGACTTTGTACCTTCCAGGGAAGAGGGACGAAAGACGATAAGTCCCCACGGCGTCTGTTGTTACGTTGTGTGTTTCCCCCCCGCGATCAATGCTGACTACCTTGATGCTAGCGTTGGCGACTGCGCCGCCGGTTTTGTCTGTGACTGTTCCCGTAATCGTGCCATTGCTGGTTTGCGCCGCCGCGCTACCGGTAAAAATCAACGCGGCTCCCACAACCAGCGCAAACACGTAGGTCCACACGGTGCGAAGATTCATGAAGATTTCCCCCATCCAATTTCGGCCGCCACATCGCGCCCTTTGCTGCAAAGCGCCTTGCCCAAAAGGAAGACGCTTCGAGCCTCTCAAGACGGAAGGCGACTCAATGAGACGGAAAAGTGCACGAGGGATACCAACCGGAAAACTTTGCTCGGAGAGTTTTCTAAAGACGGTAACGAACTACGTCTAAAGAAGTTATCGCGATGCTTCGAATTCGATCGAAACAAAACGTGCGGCTAAATTTCCCAAAGATATGGAGACTTTAGATGTACGCCATACGGAAACAAGAATCCTCCCATTTTGGAGCAAGGTGAGGGAGGGCAGCCTTCGGAAACGTTTACTGGAATTCACGCCGAGTGCGAAATCGCATTCGAATGGCGGACAAAAGTGTAAGCCCGGCGTTGTGAAAGGCCGGGCTATTCTTGACACTGATGCTAATGAGGTTTTGACAGAATCAGCAAGAACGAAGCGAAGCTGCGAGTTCGAGGTTCGCTTGCAGCCGGCGGCCCACCTGCACAGCGGCATAGCGCGCGCAGATGACGCGCTCGCGCTCGCTCCACACGGCCACAGCAGGCATGCGATTGCCAACGAGCGAATTCAAACCCTCGATCGTTCGAAAGTAGAGGCGCACAAGTCCCAACCCGCTGCGATTGGGAAAAAGGTCCGGAGTCAGATCATGGAGTCCGGCAAGCGTTTCGAAATGCGCGGAGGTGAGGCGGCCGTTTTCGACATGCGCAGCTGTAAGCACCCGGTCGGAGACCGGTTGCGCTGCAACCCCAGCCAGAACTGCTCGCCAGTAATAAATGGCGAACTGAGACAGGGCCACGATGGAGATCGCAAATAGCATGTCGTTAAACATCCCTCAGCCTCTAAAGGGATTCTGCCAGCCGGGAAAATATAGTCCAATAGTCCCGAAGTACCAGCGTGCTGGAACCAGCAGGAGTGACGTGTTCGAAACATCAAACTACGATCGGTGAAACGGTCCCCGAGAGGTCCACTTGCGCAGGCGTCATACTTAACCTATCCTCTTACAATACAATGACTTACAAAGGAGATTCGCTATGCGGACGGATCGTCTCTGGCCATTTCTCGCAGGTGTGTTTGTCCTTGGTATTTTTGTGCTCTTTCACGGCCAGGCAACAGCCAGGGCCACGGAGGAGCGGAGCGCGGACCGCGAGGCGATCACCTCGGTGATTACTGCCCAGCAATCGGCTTGGAACCGGGGGGACGTGGATGCTTTTTTGACGGGGTATTGGCGTTCGCCGGAACTGACATTTTCCGGAAGCAGCGGGGTGGCGCGCGGCTGGGATGGGGTGCTGGCGCGGTATAAGAGGAATTATCCGGACCGCGCGGCGATGGGGCAACTCGATTTTTCGAATTTGGAGATTCGGTTTTTGGGGCCGGACGCGGCGCTGGTTCTGGGACATTGGCATTTGAAGCGGGAGAAAGGTGACGTTGGAGGAGTGTTCACGCTGGTGTGGCAACGTTTTCCGGACGGTTGGAAAATCATCCATGACCACACGAGCGCGGTTGCGGAACAGAAGTGAAGTATGGCCGAAATTGGAAAATTGAAAATAGAAATTCTCTTGGAAGGCTCGGTCGCAAAAACATCGTGACGGAAGGATTCTTCGAGCGGCGGCTGGTCCGTCCCATCCTCGAACTGCTGAAGCAGGGCGTAACACCGGAAAAGATCGCGTTAAGCATCGCGCTAGGCGCGGCACTAGGAGTATTTCCGGTGATTGGCTCGACGACCGTGTTGTGCGCGATTGCGGCAATTGTTCTACGGCTGAATTTGCCGGCCATTCAAGTCGTAAATTATTTTATGTATCCGGCGCAGATTGCGATGCTAGTGCCGTTTTTCCGGTTGGGCGAAAAATTGTTTCGCGCGCCGCGCTTTCGGGTTTCTGTTCCTCAGATTTATGCGCTGTTTCAAGCGAGCATGTGGAACGCGGTCAAGCTGCTGTGGACCACGGCGTGGCATGCGATCGTGGCGTGGAGTTTGCTTGCGCCGGTTTTTGTGGCCGTGGTTTATTTGGTTCTCGTACCGATTTTGTGGCGGGTGTTGCGGCGGCAAACAGAAGAGTCAAACGCACCAGTCTGAAGATCGGCCACTACAAAATCGTGAGCACGCGTCGTGCGCTAAAGGATCTCAAGAATTTCTTCGTAGCGCTTGAAGGGCGGAATCAAATAGGCGCCGGCGAGTTCGGTACGGGCCCAGGCCAGCATGTCGCGGGCGACGGCGAAGCCGCAGTCGCGGGCGGAGGCTCCGGCGGACTCCATGGACTTCAACAACGATTGTGGGATGACGATGCCGGGTACTTCATTGTTCAGGCGCAGCGCTTGCTTGTAGCTGTTCAGCGGCCAGATGCCGATGAGCACGGGAATCGCGGGCTTGCCGCCAAGTTTTTTCAGGAAGGCGTGCCAGTGTTCGGGGTCGAAGAGCGGCTGGGTCATGGCGTAGTGCGCGCCGGCTTCGACCTTGGCGTGGAAGCGCTCGATTTCGTTGTCGAGATCGTCGGCGACGGGATTGAGGGCCACGCCAATGGCGAAATTCGTGGCGCCACCTAGAGTTTTTCCTGCCCAATCCGTGCCCTGATTCAAGCGGTTGAGAACTTTCACTAGCCCGACGGAATCCACTTCGTAGACGCCGCTGGTTTCGGGGTAATCGCCGACCGAAGGCGGATCGCCGGTGATGGCCAGGACGTTGCGGACGCCGCCGACAGTCCACGCGCCGAGAAGCGCGGCTTGCAGGCCAATAATATTTTGATCGCGCGTGGTGAGGTGCGGAACGGTTTCGACGCCGCGCGCTTCGAGGGCGCCGGCGACGATCAGCGCGTCCATGCCTACGCGGGCCATCGCGCCGCTGTTGATGTCAATGGCGTCCACTTTTTTTGAAGCCATGACTTTGTCCACCTGCTCGTAGATGCGGTCGAGCGAGAGACCCTTGGGCGGATCGATTTCCACGCACACCACAAATTCTTTTTTCTGCAGCTTTTTCCAGAATTTGCTTTCCGGATCGCGCTGCGCGACCGGTACGGCCTTGGCCACCACTTCGACAGAATGCGCAGCGGCGTGGGACTTCGCCGGCCGCAGCGGTTTGACGGCTTCGGCCATGGCGCGAATGTGCGCGGGCGTGGTGCCGCAGCAGCCGCCAAGAATGCGCACGCCGAGCGCGGCGGCTTCGCGCGCGAAGAGCGCGAAATATTCTGGTGACGATTTTGGATAAACGATGCGGTCGCCTTCGCGCTTGGGGAGACCGGCGTTGGGCATGCCGCTGACGCGAAGATCGTCAACGGCGGTGAGTTCCTGAAGAATTCGCAGCAGCGCTTGTGGGCCGAGCGTGCAGTTCGCGCCAATCACTTGCACATTCTTATTTTTCAATTGCGCGGCGGCGTCGGCGGGGCGGACGTCGCCGTAGGTCGTGCCTTCTTCGGAATACGTGAGCTGCGCAACGATGGGCAATCCGGAAAACGAGCGAATCGCGTCCACAGCCAGGAGCACTTCTTCAATGTAGGAAAACGTTTCGAGGATATAGAAATCCACGCCACGCTCTTCTAGCGCGAGCGCCTGTTCGTAAAATATGTCCTGGATCTCTCCGGGCTCCGGATGGCGCGACTGCACGCCGAGGCCGAGAGGACCGATGGAGCCGGCAATGAGCACTTCACGCGCGGCAGATTCGCGGGCTTCGCGAGCGATTTTCACGCCACGGCTGTTGAGCTTCTGCACTTCGTCGGCAAGTCCGAGCGGAGCGAGCTTGAACCGGTTTGCGCCAAAGGTATTTGTTTCGATGATTTGCGCGCCAGCTTCGATATACGCCTGGTGCACGCGGAAGACCGCTTCGGGCTCGGTGGAATTCAGCTCATCGAAGCAGCGCTGCGACCCCACGGATTCGTGCAGCATCGAGCCCATCGCGCCATCCGCGATGAGAATCGAGTCTTTCAGCCGCTCATTAAAATCGAGAATCTTCACGTTTCGCTTTTCCTGTCTGCTAAGAATTCGGTGCGGGACATGCGCTCAGCGCTTTTGTTCCATGAGGCTGGCGACGGTGCTCATGAGATCGTATTTCGTGAGGATTTCGAAGTGGCCGTTGCCCATTTCGACGAACACGGCAGGATTCTCATGGCTGAGCATGTGCGTGACGCGCTCGACGGGCGCGGTCCGGGGAATCTGCGGGAGCGGTTTGCTCATCACTTCGCGGACCACCAGCTTGCGCAGGTCCTTGCCCTGCAGCGCGAGAGTCAGGATCTGGTCTTCGTAGATCGTGCCAATGGGAAGATTTTCCTCGAAGACCGGAATCTGCGAAATGTCCTGCTCCTGCATGGTTTTCAGCGCGTGGAAAACAGTTTGATACGGACGCGCGATGACCAGCTCGCGGACCTTTCCGGCTTGGTGCTTGGCGTTGACGACTTCGGCGGCGGTGATGGCCGTAGCGGTGTCCACGTAGCCGCGCTCCTGCATCCACAAGTCGTTGTAGACCTTGCTGAGGTAGCGCATGCCGGTATCCGGGAGCAAGGCGACCACGAAATCGTTTGGTCCCAGATCTTTCGCTAGGCGCAACGCGCCGGAGATGCAGCCGCCGCCGGAACCGCCGGTAAACAGGCCTTCCATTTTGGCGAGGCGGCGCGCGACGACAAAACATTCTTCGTCGTTGACCTGAATGATGTCGTCGAGAATTTTCAGATTCATGGTCGTCGGAAAAAAATCCTCGCCGATGCCTTCGACGACGTAGGTTCTGGCCTTGACGGTTTGTCCGGTCTTGACGAAATCGTAGTACAGCGAGCCGTAGGGATCGACGCCGACGATCTTGACGCTGGGGTTTTTCTCTTTCAGATATTTTCCGACGCCGCTGACCGTGCCGCCTGTGCCGATGCCGCAAACGAAATGCGTAACTTTGCCTTCGCTGTCTTCCCAGATCTCGGGGCCGGTGGTGAGGTAGTGCGCTTCCGGATTCATGGGATTGTCGTACTGGTTCGGATAGTAGGAATTGGGAATTTCGCGCGCGAGTTTCTTCGCAACGGAATAATAGCTGCGCGAATCTTCCGGCTCGACAGCCGTGGGGCACACGATCACTTCCGCGCCGAGCGCCTTCAGCAGATCGACTTTTTCCTTGGACTGTTTATCGGTGGTAGTGAAAACGCATTTGTAACCGCGCACGGCCGCGACCAGCGCTAGTCCCATGCCGGTATTTCCGGAAGTGCCTTCGATAATTGTGCCGCCGGGTTTGAGAAGGCCTTTTTTTTCGGCCTCATCAATCATGGTGATGCCGATGCGGTCCTTCACCGAGCCGCCAGGGTTGGTGAATTCAGCCTTGACGTAAATCTGCGGCTTCAGATCGCGATTGATGCGGTTCAGCCGAATCAACGGCGTGTGCCCGACCGCGTCCAGGATGTTATTGCACTTCATCAGTGGTCTCGAATTCTCCGCCGCAATTGCATCAGTTTAGCATTATCTGAATGCGTTCCCCTATTCCGCGATAGCGGTCAATTTCGTACGTCCAAACAGGATGGGAGTAGATTATTCTGTGCATGGATTCGAAGAAGAGGAGACCAAAATAATGCGTGAGAATATTTCGAGCGGGACGGCGTGGGAGCCGATTGTGGGGTATTCGCGGGCGGTGAAGATTGGAAACTCGATTACCGTTTCGGGAACGACGGCGACGGGGCCGGACGGAAAGATTGTGGGCGTGGGGGATTTGCGGGCGCAGACGATACAGACGATCAAGAACATTGAGGCAGCGCTCGCGAAGGCCGGAGCGAGTTTGAAGGATGTGGTGCGGACGCGCATTTTTGTGACGAACATTGCCGAGTGGGAAAAGGTTGGCCGGGCGCACGGAGAATTTTTTGGAGAGATTCGTCCAGCGACGAGCATGGTGGAAGTGAGCAAGTTGATTTCGCCGGAGATGCTTGTGGAGATTGAGGCGGACGCCATAATCGGTGACTTGTGACTGGTGACTCGTGACTGGTGAACGGCCTTGAAACATTGGTGCAATTGATTAAAACATTTATAGAAACGCGGGCCTAAATGAGTTCGGAGCTTTACGATTCGTTTATCGCGGATTATTACGATGAGTCGCCGGTGGTGCAGGGGCGGCTGCAGGACGTGGCGTTCTATCGCGATGCCGCGCGGGAGTTTGGCGATCCGGTGCTGGAGCTGGGGTGCGGCACGGGGCGCATTACCATGGCGCTGGCGGAGGCTGGCAAGCGCGTAACGGGTCTTGACGTTTCCGAGCGCATGCTGGAGCGCGCGGTGCAGAAGCGCGCGGCTCTGCGCGTGGAAGCACGTGAACGCGTGCACCTGGTGCAGGGCGACATGACGCGTTTCGAGCTTGGCGACACATTCCGGTTGATCATTATTCCTTTCCGGCCTTTTCAGCATTTGCTGGAAGTGCAGCACCAAGTCCACTGCCTCGAATGCGTACGGAAGCATCTGGCGCCGGGCGGACGGCTGATCCTGGATGTGTTCCAGACGGACGCGGAGCGGATGCACGATCCCGTGCACCATCGGGAGGAGGTGATCTCGGAATATAGTACGCGCGACGGGCGGCAGGTGCGGATCAGCGAACGCGTGGCGGCGTTCCACCGTGCGGAGCAGCGAAATGATGTGGAGATGATCTTTTCGGTCGAACACCCCGATGGGCGCAAGGAGCGGCTGGTGTTTGCGTGGACGCTGCGCTACTTCTTTCGCTACGAGGTCGAGCACCTTTTGGCGCGGTGCGGGTTCCGGGTTGCGGCGCTGTATGGGGATTTCGATCGGACAGCTATTCGAGATGAGTCTCCGGAAATGATTTTTGTGGCAGAGAGCCGGTAGCTACCAGAGCCACCCTCCCCCAACTTTTTTGTAAGTGTTGCTTCTAAAGGACTTAAGATTTGCGTAAGTCTTTTATTTCTCAACACTTGCAGGGAACTCCAGAAGTATTGCATCTAAAGAACTTAGAAGCTTACATAATCCATCGAGTGCTGCGACCCATCTACGCAGGGAGCCTGAACTTCCGCAGGCACGGAGCTCTTAGTGAAAGGCCTGGAAACGGCAGAAGGCCGCTGCACGAATCGGCAGATCCAAAATGAAAGCGGCAGCCGAAGCTACCGCTTTTTGTGCCAAGTCAGAATCTGACCTGAAGACATTATACCACAGCCCCTATGGTGACTTCGAAGGCAGGACGCTCGCTACCCGGCTAGGAGCATAGAAAAAGGCAAGAAGGGCACGATGTATCGTGCCCTTCAAATGAAACAAAGGAATGAGCGAAGCGGCTTGCAATAAACAGACTACCAGGTGGCGCGGATGCGGTATTTGAGTACGGAGGTGCCGTTCTTTTCGACGGGGACAGTGAACTGGGCGGCGAAGGCCGCGGTCTTGGTGTATTTGTAGGTGGAAGAAAGCATTTCCCAGGAGCCGCCGATGGGCTCGTTGACCAGGACGGTGACGGGACCGTCTTTGTGGTTGCGCAGTGTGACCTCGAATTCCATTTCCCAGGTGTGGGTGTCAATGCGTTTGTAGTCGGTCTGCTTATGCTCAGCGACGACGTCGAAGGCGTTGCCGATGTGGATGTTCACGAATTCATCTTTCGGAGTGTGATCGATGCGGTCTTCGCCGGCGAAGAGGATGCCGCCTTTGGAATCCTTCTGATAGACCCGGACGTTGCCGGCGGGGAGCGGGATGCCGAGGCCTGCTTTTTCTTCATTCTTGAATTTGTAGTAGACCATGACGGGATCTTTCAGGGGCGCGCCCGGAGCCTGTTGATTGCGATAGTAGTAGCTCTGGCCGTTGACCATGAAGATTTTTTCGACGGGAACGCCGGAACCCTGGAGCAGGCTGATCTGCTTGGTTTCCTTGTCCTCGACGGAGGTTTTGCGGCCGAGGGAGTAGAGATGGTATTCGCTGAAAGCTTCCTGCTGGAATTGCGGGGCGGCTTTTGCCATAGGCACAGCAGCGTTCATGTCCATTCTGCCGTTGATAGCAAAATTGGCGACGCGGTTCAGCTCGCCGGCGACTAGCTGCAGACGGGCATTGTGGAAAGCAGTGCCGCTATTGTTGACCACCGTGACCCAGCCGTCGAGGTCGGCAGCTTTGTCGTCGCGGGCGACGGTGAGGACGTAGTCGGCGTTCCAGGAAAGATTGTTCGCGAGGTAGGAGGCTTCGATTTGCTGCTTTTTCGGGCCGGAGTTTTCGAGGGACATTAGGAGCGTAGGGCGGTCGTAGAGATTGGCGGGGATGTCCGGGAAGCGGTAGCTTTCGGCGTATCCACCAGTGACGATGTCGTTGCCGATTTTCCAGACTTGGCCGTTGTTGTCGGAGAGAAGCGTGGCTTTGATTTCCTCGTGCTTGGTGGTGCCGCTGTCCTGATAGGTGCGGACCAGGGTGACTTCCTTACCAACGTATTTGTGCAGGAGCTTGGCGGGCTCGAGGAGATCGTATTCGTAGTTTTGTTCGATGACGCCGAGCTTATCGGGATCGGTGAGCGAGCGGAAGTGGACGGTAGCGGGATTCACGGTGGCCGCGATGTCCATGAATTTCAGGCGGAAGACGCCGGAGGGAAGGGTGAGATTACGGACGTCGCGGATCAGCGCGATATTGGAATTGTAGACGGTGACGTTGAGATCGGTCTGATCGGTGAGACTGGTGGACTGATCGCCGGCGGCGCGGGCTGACTCTTTTTCTTGTGCGGCGTAGACAGTGTTGTCGGGGGCGGCGGAATGCAGGAGCGCTGCGCCACTTGCGAGGAGCGCGGCCGTGGCGGTCATCCAGAACAAACGGGTCTTGCGCTTTTTTCGTGGGATGTTCATACGTTTCACCTCAATCGAATTTTGCCTTCTCCGTTAGAACGGGGAGAGCGGAATTTCTTGCACGCGTCGCGGGGCGAGGCGGGCGGCGCGGAATCAGGGATTGCCGGTGAGTTTCCAGGTCAGGCCGCCATCGCTGGTTTCGAAACTTTTTGTGTGGCGCGCGTTCCAGATGGTGGCGTGCAAGGCGTCCGTAGCTTGCACGCCGCCGAGATCTTCCTTGAGCGGCGAGGAAATCAACTTCCAATTCGAGCCGGCGTCGGTGGTCAGAAGGATGGCGCCGACGCGGCCGACGATCCAGCAGACTCGGTCCGATGGGGCGGAGCCGGTCTGTAGTTCGACAAGTACGCCGCTGCGCTGGCGCGACCAGGAGGAGCCGCCATTGGAAGAAAACTCGATGAGGCCGGAGGGGCCTGTGCGCCACTGGGAGGCGGCGCCGGGGGCGTAAATCAAGTGAGGGTCGGAGACTACCATTACCATTTGGGATGCGGCGCCGATGCGATTGCTAGTGGTTTCGGCGGTTACACCACCGGCAACGCCGCTTGGTGCGGGAGCTGCGGCAGGCGCGGGCGCGTTGGCCTCGGACTTTTGTTTGGCCACAGCCCTTGCCGGCGGCTGGGCCTGCGACAACGGGGCTGGGCCTGGGACTTTGCCATTGAGCTGGTAATTGGAGACGGGTGCGGATTGCGATTGGACTTCGACATTCTGAGTAGCTTTATCGACCGATTTCTTGGCATCGAGGTCAGCGTGATCTGCGCTGCGAGTGAGCGCGCCGGAAGAATCGCCGAACTCATCTTTTCTGGCCTCGCTTTCCTTGTCTTGAGAAGGCAATGGTGAGGTGAGCTGCGCAGAGGCTTGAGCTCTTTCACGCTGCTTCAAGGATTCCGACCCCATCGCGCCGTTGGACGCAGAGATCTCATCCGCAGCAGCCGGCGGCTTTGGTTGAGCGATCCGAGCCGTGGGCGCGCGAGAGACGACGGAACCGGGCAGCGAGGAAGGTTCCTGCTTCTTTGCGATTTTGTTTTCGTTGAGGCTTGGGAAACGAGGCTGCTGATTTTCGTGCAGAGAAATCCAGACGAGCAGGATGGCGGCGAGAGCGCCGGCAGGAGCGAGCCAGCGCCAAATCGGCGGGGTGGAGAGCGGCACCATCCGCGTTTTGCGCGGAGGAGCAGCGGTGGCGACAGGCCAAGACTGGACGACGGCGGCAGGTTTGGGTTCGCTGACGGGCAAGTCTTCTTCTTTTTCGGCGTGATGCAGAGGAATGTTCTCGGTGGCTTCCAGCTCGGCGAGAACCATCTGGCAATGCGCGCAGCCGACGAGGTGCTCCTTCCAGGAATTCATTTCGGCGGGAACAAGCGAACGTTCGTGATAGGCGGCGAGGGTTTCCGCGTCGGGACAGTTGTCGGCCTGGAGACCGAGCTCCGCGGGCAAATTCGCGGATTCTTCGGAAGGCACGCCGGGGCGAAAATGGCGGGCAAGCGCCTTGTCAAAATTTCGATCGCGCGGGTCAGGCGCCATGAGCTTCTCCATCTATAGAACGGTGCGCGGCCGCTTTCTTGCGTGAGGCAATCATCATAATGACCGCTTTCCGGCCGCAGGGCCTTGTGGCTTGGAGCGCGGCAGCAGTTTGTCCAAATCGAGCGGGGTATTTTCCGCGCTGTATTCGATGCAGAGAGCGATTTCGGCATCGCTGAGTCCGGGCTCCGCGGCGGCGCCATTGGCAGCAGTAAAACCACGACGCAGAATATTTTCGACTTCCTGGCGCAATTCGGCGCGCGAGCGGTCCAGATGACGAGAAACGCTGGACTCATGTTCTTCGAACAAGCGGCCGATTTCGGCGAGGGTTTTTTCTTCGGCGTAGTAATAGCGGAGGCGCTCTCGTTCCTCGGGCGGTAGTTTTTGGAGTGCGGCTTGAAGAGCGCGAGTGAAGAGCGCGACGTACCGCTGGCGATGAGGATCGCCGAGAGAAGCGTGCGGCGCGGTTCGGGCGTGAGAATTCGCCGCTTGCTCGTCATCGTCGCCGAGTTCCTCGAAGCGGCGGCCGGCGCGGATGGAATCGATGTGGCGCTGGGCCAGGACGGCGCGAAGCCAGGTCTTCAGCGAGCTGCGACCGTGAAAATACCGGAAGAGCGAGCGCTGGGCGCCCTTGCCGCCATCGAGGCCGTAAAGATCGGCGAAGAGAGAGTCGGCAAGTTCGGTGGCTTCCGGGGCGCTGGCTCCGCAATGAAGAATCGCAGCGGCTGCCGCATGGAGGTAGACGCGATAGCTGGCAAAAAACTGTTCCCAGGCGGCTTCGCAGCCTTCGGCACAAGCGCTGGCCAGCGCCAGGTCCTGCAGATGAAGGGCACGGAGATATTCTTCGAGTTGCCGAGGAGTGGAAGTGCCGGGGGTGAGGCGCTTTTTGGCGCTGCGTTCCAGGGTAGCGGCCCAGCGCTCTGCCGAGAGTCCCCAGCGGCCTGCCTGCGCCTGGAGATACAAGGCTTCGAGAACGGAGGCGGAGCCGTGCAGAAAGAGGACGGAGTCCTTCGATGCGGCCTTGGAACGTCGATCTGGGGCGTCTGCGGTCATCTTCCGTTTGGTGTCAAGACCATGTAAAGCTGCGAACGCAAACCAACGCCGGGATACCCCCCTGCATCCTAGAGCATAAGCCCGAGGGACGGAAAACGGTGCGCAAATTCAGGGCACCTAAGCCTGGATTTGGGGTATCCTATCGGGTGTTGCGCCCCCAGACTCGCAACTGAATCGGCCTCGCCGGGTTAGGAATGGGTGCGCTGCGTGCGCTCGCGGGAGCATTAGCGACTTCGCGACGCTAGTACGAAAGTCCTATTCGGACTCCCTCAGCCTCGTCGGTACTCTGGTACTGCTAGAGCGCTTTTCCTATCTGCTAGCGAATTTGGGACCTTTAGGAATTCCTGGAGTACCCATCTTCGAACGACGGAGTGCTCACGAGGCGGCACGCGGATGACAACCATGATTGCAGATCCACCACGTAAGACGACGATGGGCGTTGGTTTCGAGGCCAACCGCAGCCGCACAGCCAATCCGCAGGCCTGGAAGCAGGCCATCGGAACGAAACCGATCGCGGCACGGCTCGCACTACTGCCAGAATCCAAGCCCCGCTGGGATCGCATCGGCGTTAGCGCCGTTGGCCAGCTGGCGATCCTGACATTTTTCTTGCTCATCCCTCTGGTGTTTCCGCAGCAGATGAGAACCGCTTTGAACCTACGGCCGACGGAGTTGATGCAGCCGGTCACCTTAATTCCGGTCGCTCCCGAGCCGCCGCCCCCGCCAAAGATTAAGGCAAAAGCTCCGCCGCCGACCCCGAAGCCGGAAGTGCCTGAGCCCGTCAAGTTGAATCCAAGGCAGCCACATGTGTTCCTGGCGGCAAAGGTCGAGCCGCCGAAGGTGCGCACGGTGGACGCCAAACCGGTCGAACTGAATCCGGCATTCGATGCGGTGAAAGTTGATATACCTACGAATCAGCCGAAGCGCCCGAAGGAAGACGTGAAGGTCGGAAACCTGGGCTCGGGCAGCGCGGCACCGGCTACGGTGGTCGCTCCGGTGAACAAAGTACAGACGGGCGGGTTCGGCGATCCCAATGGAATTCCTGGAAAGGGTGACCCGAACAAGACGACGAACGTGAATCGGTTGGGGTCGCCAGCGTTGCCGGGGGGACCTGGGTACGGAAACGGTACCGGCGGTGACAAAGGAATTCGCGGAACGGTCGCAAGTACCGGTTTCGGAAACGGTACGGCCAATCCTCCTCCGAGCGGGGGCAAGCGCGGGACGATTCAGTCCACAGGGTTCGCGGACCAGACGGTGTCCACCGACGCTCCCAAGAAGAAGGCCGCTTCGGGCGAGGGGGCCACAACTCCTGTTGACATCTTGGAAAAGCCACGTCCCGAATACACCGCGGAAGGGCGTAGTCTGAAAATAGAAGGTGACGTAGTCATTGAGATGGTGTTCCTGGCGAATGGCAGCGTCCAAGTGAATCGCGTCGTCAGCGGTTTGGGACACGGTCTCGACGAAGCAGCAACCCGGGCAGCACAACAAATCAAGTTCAAGCCAGCAAAACGCGACGGCCAGCCGGTGGATTTTCCGGCACGCGTGCGGATTGAATTCCGTCTGGCGTATTGAGAATTAAGGGGAGAGAGAAAATGCGTAAGCTAGGAACAACCATCCTCGTTCTGGTCCTGAGCGGGCTGGGAGCCATCGCTGCCGCGGCGGCGCCCAAGCCAGCCGATCAGCCGCGGACCATGGAAGAGGTCGTCGACCGGGTTATCACGAACGAAAACCGCGCCAGCCAGCAGATTCGCCAGTATTCACCGCTGGTGGAGACGTACATCCAGAACCTGAAGCCGGACAAGGATCTTGGCTACGTTCCGGCGGGCGACAAATATTTTCTGGGGCGCGCCGACTTTACGAAGGGCGTCTCGCTGGTTTCGCTGACGGACACCAGCGGCAAAGGGAAGAAGATCTTCGGGTCGATCGGGAATTTCTTTTCGTTCGCGCTGCAGTTTGTGCCGGACGGATTCCTGCAGATGATTTTTATCGATACGAACGGATTCGACAAGCAGCACTACAAGTTTGATTATGTGCGCCGCGAATTCCTGGGCGAAGTGCGCTGCCTGGTGTTTGACGTCACGCCGCAGGACAAGAGCGGCAAGGGCCGGTTCCTGGGGCGCATCTGGGTGGAAGACCAGGATTTCAACATCGTGCGCTTCAACGGCGCGTACAGCGGCAACGGGCACTCCAGCTGGTGGTTCCACTTTGACAGCTGGCGCGCGAACGTGCAGCCCGGAATGTGGGTGCCTTCCTTCGTGTACAGCGAAGAAAAGGACATGCACTACAACCTGACGAAGAAGCTGGATTTCAAGGCGCAGACGCGCTTGTGGGGATACAACCTGGGTCACGCCAGCCAGGAACAGGAGCTGAGCAAGATTCTGGTGGAGAGCGCGGTGCAGGACGACACCAAGACGTCCAACGACCTGTCGCCGATTCAGGCGCAGCGCTCGTGGGACCGCCAAGCGGAAGATAACGTGATTGATCGCCTCGAGCGCATTGGATTGATCGCGCCGAAGGGTGACGTGGACAAGATTCTCGAAACGGTGGTCAACAACCTGGAAGTCACCAATAACATCGATGTCGAGCCGGATGTGCGCTGCCGCGTGATGATGACTTCGACGCTCGAATCCTACACCGTGGGACACACCATCGTGCTGAGCCGCGGGTTGGTGGACGTATTGCCGGATGAAGCCAGCCTGGCGACGATGATCGCGCACGAACTGAGCCACATCGTGCTGGGACACCGCCTGGACTCCAGCTACGCGTTCTTCGATCAATTGCTGATTGAAGATAAGGATACTTTCCGCCACTTTGGATTTGCGCGCACTCCCGATGAGGAGAAAGCGGCCAATGTCAAAGCGATCCAGCTACTGAACAATTCGCCTTACAAGAATCAGCTGGGCAACGCGGGACTTTTCCTGACGGCGCTCACCACGCGCCAGAAGGAAATTCCCAACCTGATCAGCCCGCACCTGGGCGACCGCGTGCCGACCATAGGCGACCTGCGATCCTCGATGCCGGTCGATCAAAAGCAGAATCCGCAGATGATTGCGGCGCTGCCGATTGGCGGACGTGTCAAGCTCGATCCCTGGAACGACCACTTGGACCTGATCAAGAGCAAGCCGGTAGGGACGGTGGCCGAGCGGGAGAAGATGCCGTTTGAAGTGACACCGTTCATGCCGTACTTGACGCGCTACGGAGCGGACGCTTCGAAGCCCATTGCGGCGAGTGCGGCTACGCCATCCGATTCGAAACCGGGTGGTGCGTCGGCAAGCAAGCCGTAATCGGCATTTTTCAAATTACAAGCTTCGCGGCCCGGTGAATTCTCGCCGGGCCGTTTTCTTTTGCGCGACACATTTTTATTAGGCAGCGGATTGCTTAGCGAGGCGAAGAGAGTTCGCGGATCAGCTTGTAGTTGAAGTCCACACCGTCGTAGAAATCCTGGACTCCTAGACGTTCGTCTTTGCCGTGGGCGCGGATGTCGTTGCGGTCAAAAAACATGCAGGAGATCCCGTAGGTGGGGATGCCGGCAATGCGTGTGATTCTGCCGTCAGTGGCGCCGGTAGACATGGTGGCGATGAGCGGGACGCCGGGCCAGGAGGCGCTGAGCGTTTTCTCGAGAGCGTGCATGACTTCCGGGAGGAGCGGAGAGGGAGGCACGCCGACCACGGGTACGACTTTTCCATCGGCGGAACGCTGCGCGACGACTGTGACGGTTACTTTCGGATCGTTGGCGACCCGTTCGAGGGCTTTGCGGACTTCTTCGGGATCTTCGCCGGGGAAAATGCGGCAATTGACGTTAGCGCGGGCGGTTTGCGGAAGAGCGTTGGGTGCGTGGCCGCCGGAGAGCATGGTGGCGACACAGGTGGTGTGCAGGAGCGAATTGTAATAGGGCGAAGCGGAGAGGCGTTGCACTGCGGCATTGAGCTGGGCCGCATCGGCAGGCGGCGGATACATGGCGACGACTTTCATGTCCGCCGAAACCGGGCCGGTGGTTATCGCCGCGGTCTTCGCGAAGAAATTCCGGGTGATTTCGTTGATGTCCACGGGAAACGAATATGATTGTAAGCGGGCCAGCGCGCCGGCCAAGTGATAGATGGCGTTATCGGGGCTGGGGACGGAGCTGTGGCCGCCGGGATTCAGCGATTCGAATTGATAGTCCACGTACACTTTTTCGCTGGCTTGAATGCCCGCGAGCAGGCGATTGCCTTTGTCCTTTTCGAATTCGCCGGCATCGAGATTAATGCAGTATTCGGCGTCCACCCAATCGCGATGCTCCTTGATCAGCCAGTCCACGCCATTGAAGTTGCCGCCTTCTTCGTCGGCGGTGAGCGCGAGAATCAGGTCGCGGTCGGGAAGATAATTTTCTTTTCTGAGGCGCAGGAAATTGGTGACGAGGAGGGCGTCGCCGGACTTCATGTCTTCGGTGCCGCGACCGTAGAAGTAGCCGTCTTTTTCGAGGAATTCGAAGGGGTCGGTGGTCCAGTCCTCGCGATGCGCTTCGACGACGTCGAGGTGGCCGATGAACAGGATGGGCTTGCGCTTACCGGTCCCGCGAAAACGGGCGACGAGATTCTTTTTGCGGTCGTTTGGTCCAGTGACTTTGATGTCCTCTTCGGCGAAACCACCTTCGCGCAGACGCTTGGCCATGGCTTCCGCGGCGGTGGTGACGTTGCCGACGGAATCGGTGGTGTTGATTTCAATGAGCTGTTTGAAAATGGCGCGCGCCGTTTGCTTGGATTGGTCCTGGCTTTGCGCCCGGGCAGCGGGCGAAATCGCGGCAATCAAGCAGAATGACAAGATGGAGCGTGTCCTACTTTGCATTCGGTCTCCTTCGAATTCAGGCTCATGAAAAAGGCAGTTGTTCCGGCGGCGGTGCCGTTCGCGATGCGAGCGCGAGGCGAAGACAGCGCGACAGGTGCGAGGCGGACCAGAACAGTAAAATCATACCGAAGCCACGGTCCAGCACGAGAAACACGACAAACGCGATGAAAACGGCCAAGCCGGTTCGATCGGGCCGCATCAGCGGCAATTGCAAGCGTTCGTTCACAAAGCGCGCCAGCTCGCGCGGCCATTTGTAAACCCAGTACAAGCCATAGATGGGGATCAGATGAAACCATGCCGCACGCACCGGCTTAATGGGGTAGCCGCCCGCGGTCGCCTGCGCGAGGATGATGTGATATTCGTAAACACAAACGAGCCAATAGACAAGGCTGATGAAATTCGCGAGAAACAGGTAGAGCGGAGGAATGATCAGGGGTTCCTTGGCGAGTTCCGGGTGCAGCGTGATGGCAACCATTTCCGCAATAAGCGTCGCGACGCCGAGTACGTAGCCGATCCAGATGCGCGGAAATGGCGGTAACGCGCCAGGTTGCGCTTGCTGCTCTTGCGATTTTCCGCCGGACCAGTCCATTCCACCCTCGAGGAAAGTGCCTTGGCAGCGTAACGGCCCGGCTACTGGTGCGTCAAACCATTTGCGGACGCGGCTGAGCGGCGCGGTTGCGGCGAGTTGCTTCGCCGCGCGCGACTTGCATACACTGGCGGAGTTCTTAAAGCGGAGGAAGAGATGACATCGGGCATGAAACGCAGCATGCAAATTGCGCTGGGGGCGGCATTGTTCCTTGCGGGAGCCGCGGCGGGGTCGTTGCACGCGCGCGGGGCGGCGGTGGTAAACCGCTTTGGGCAGCCGAAGACCGTGCTGCACTTCGTGGTTTACAAATTTAAGGACAATGTTTCGAATTACGACCGGGAAAAAGCCATTAATGGCATCAAGGACATGGCGGGAAAAATTCCCGGCATCAAAAACGTCTGGCTGAAAACGGAACGGAACCAGATCAAGGAATTCAGTGGAGTTTACGCGATTGAATTTACCAGCGCGGAGGCGGCCGCGGATTATTCCGAGAGCCCGATTCATGAGGCGTGGTCCAAAACGTGGCAGGAACAGCGGGAGAACAGTTTGTCCTTCCAGGTTTCGAACCCGTAGACAATTGGCAGGTCAGTTTTCGCGCGTGATCCCATAACGCTTGCGGAACATGCGGTCCGCGGCTCTATCGGTGAGCAAGCGCTTGGCCCACTTTGCAAATTTCGCCAGCGAAGTTACGGTGTAACGTGCCTTCGGCTGCGGTGCCTCGATGGCTTGCAGCATGACGCGCGCGCAATCTTCGGGAGTGGTTTTGGATTGGGCGCGAGTGCTGCTGGCGTTGCCCATGTAGGTGGCGTAAATCTTGGCGTAGGGTCCGGTCTTGATTTTATCCTGGTAGGGTTGCGCCAGGTTCATGGCGGTAGGTTGAATGTTGGTGACGATGTAGCCGGGCTGAATCAGGATCGTGTGGATGCCGAAGGGATACAGTTCGTGGCGCAACGCGTTGGCTAGGGCTTCGATGGCGTGTTTTGAGGCGCTGTAGGCGCCTTGCGTCGGCGGCGTCACGAAGCCTGAGACGGAGCTCATCATCAGGATGCGGCCTTTGCGGCGTTCGCGCATCTTTGGCAGGACGGCCTGGGTCACGCGGATCACGCCGAAAAAGTTTGTTTCGAATTGGCGGCGCCAGTCTTCCATGCGCAGGTCTTCGACGGCGCCGGGGTAGACAAGGCCGGCATTGTTGATCAGCACATCGATTTGGCCGGTCTCTTGATAGACGGCGGAGACGGCGTTCTGCACGGAAGCGTCGTCGCAAACGTCCATTTCCAGAGATTTGAGCGGCAGCTTCTTTTCCTTTGCCAAGGAGTCGAGTTGCGCGCGCTTTTCCAACGAACGGCCCGCAGCAAATAGGCGATAGCCGTGCTCGGCGAGCAGCAGAGCCGCGGCCTTGCCCAACCCATCCGTCGCACCGGTGATTAAAACGGTTTGCGTTCCGCGGTCCGCGCCCATTCGTTCCCCCCTCATGACGATGGGTATCCTATCGCGGAATGGAGCGGGCCGCGCCGGTTGGTTCGGCGTCTCGTTTTCGGCACAGCCCGCGGAGGCGGCGCGGTTCGAACGGAACAAGCTTGCTAGACTAGTGGCATCTCCTACGATTTGATTGAGTGGTTTCGGTGAGCCCGGATGCCGATGGACGAAAACCTCTCTGCCGCTGAGCCTGTTCGAAAGTGGAGGCTTGGCTTTTGGAGTTTGATCGCCACACAGTTCCAGGGCGCGTTCAACGACAACGGCCTGAAGTTCTTCGTCATTTTCCTCATACTGGGCACCAACCCTACGGAATCGCAAAAAGATCTCCTGGTTTTTGTGATTGGAAATCTATTTGCCCTCCCGTTTCTCTTGTTTTCGATGGCGGGCGGGTATCTGGCCGATCGGTTCAGTAAACGCAGCGTCACGATCGCGACAAAGATTTTTGAAGTTTGCGCGATGCTCTTCGCCATGTACGCCTTTGCGCGCGGTAATTCGCGAATGGCCTTCGCTGTCATCTTCCTTGCCAGCACGCAGGCCGCTTTCTTTGGACCCGCGAAATACGGCTTGTTGCCAGAGCTCCTGCCGGACCGATTACTTTCATGGGGCAACGGCATTCTCGAACTTACAACGTTCCTGGCCATTATTGCGGGCGCAGTTGTCGGCCCGCTGCTGGCGCAAAGGTTTCATGGGCGCGAAGCGATCGCTGGCTTACTCTTCGGCACATGCTCCCTGTTTGGTCTGGCGGCGAGCTTCACGATTTCGGGCGTGCCACCGGCGGACCCCTCCAGAAAATTCCGTTTCAATATTTTTGGTGACCTAAGAAAACAGGTTCAGCTTGTCCGGCCGGACCGCGTCTTGCACCTCGCTATTGTGGGGAATACATACTTCTGGTTTCTCGGCGCGCTTTTGCAGTTCGTGATTGTTTTCTATGGGCGCGAAGTCTTGCATCTTGATGAGACGCGTGGCGGTTATTTACAGGCGGCGTTGGCAATAGGTATCGGCGTGGGGAGCTACGCCGCCGGATTACTCTCCGCTGGAAAGATCGAATACGGGCTTATTCCTCTTGGCGCCATCGGCATGTCGGTGTTTGCTTTTGCCATCTCGATCCAGGGATTGAGTTTTCTTCAAGTGCTGATTCTTCTCGGGGCTCTCGGCTTTACGGGTGGATTTTTTGTCGTTCCCATCAACGCACTGATCCAACATCGCCCGGAGGAAGCCCACAAAGGCAGCGTCATCGCCTTCGCCAATTTTCTATCCTTCGTTGGCGTAATTCTGGCGTCCGCCATCTATTCGGGATTTACGCACTATCTGCATGTCGGGCTGGCGTCCTTCTTTATATGGACCGCGTTCACGTCACTCGCAGCCACAGCGTACGTAATTTATCTGCTTCCCGATTCGCTGTTGCGACTACTGCTGTGGATTGCGACGAATACACTGTACCGGCTGGATGTGGAGGGACGCGAAAACGTGCCGGCGCGCGGCGGGGCGCTGCTGACGCCGAATCACGTTTCCATGGCCGATGCGGTGTTTCTGATTGCGTCGCTGGACCGCCCGATTCGCTTCATCATGTTCAAAGGCTCGTACGAGCATCCGCTGGTAAAACCGTTCGCGAAGATTATGGGCGTGATTCCCATTGCGTCGGATCAGGGTCCGCGCGAAATGATTCATTCCTTGCGCATGGCCACGGATGCGTTGAAGAGCGGCGAGGTCGTGTGCATCTTCCCGGAAGGGCAGATGACGCGCATCGGGCAGATGCTGCCGTTTCGCCGCGGGATGGAACGCATCATCAAGGGTGTGGACGTGCCGATCATCCCCGTGAATCTGGACGGCGTGTGGGGGTCGATTTTCAGTTTTGCGGGAGGGCGTTTTCTTTGGAAGTTTCCGCGGCACATTCCGTATCCGGTGCGCGTGACGTTTGGCAAGCCACTGCGGCCGACGGCCACTTCGCAGGAAGTCCGCCACGTGGTGCAGGATCTCGGCGCGGAGGCGTTCGCGCGGCGCAAGAAGCGCATGCACACGCTGCCCGAATCGTTTATTTACACAGCGCGGCGGCATCCTTTTCGCTTCGCGATGGCGGACGGGCAGAGGCCGAAGCTGAACTATTTTTCGGCGCTGGTGGGAGCGCTCGTGCTTGCGCGACGTTTGCGAAATAAGTGGCAGGGGCAGGAAATGGTGGGAATGCTGCTGCCGCCTTCGGTGCCGGGCGCGCTGGTGAATTTCGCGGCGATGCTGATGGGCAAGGTTCCCGTCAATTTGAATTACACCGTTTCAAACGAGACGCTGGCGTCCTGCGCGGAGCAATGTAAGTTGAAAACGATTGTTACGGCGCGGGTCTTTCTTGAAAAAGTCAAAATACAGCCTCCTGGTGAAATTATCTTCATTGAGGACGTGGCCAAGGACGTAGGTTTCGGAGAGCGAGCCGCCGCTGCCCTGGTTGCGTGCCTCTTCACCAAGAAGAGCGTCGCCAAATTTGCAGGCGCCGAGCGTCCGGCGACTCTCGACGACATTGCCACGATTATTTTTTCCAGCGGCTCGACCGGCGATCCCAAGGGAGTAGTCCTCACGCATTACAACATCGCCTCCAACGTCGAGCAGCTCAGCCAGGTTTTCATGCTGCATGCCAACGACCGCGTCATGGGCATCCTGCCGTTTTTTCATTCGTTCGGGTTTACAGGGACGCTCTGCCTGCCCGCGGCGACGGGCATCGGCGTGGTCTTTCATCCGAACCCGCTCGATTCGCGTGTCATCGGCGCCCTCGTCAACAAATATGCAGTTACCATGCTGCTCGCGACGCCGACGTTTCTGAATGCCTACACGCGCCGGTGCACACCGGAAGAGTTCGGCAGCCTGCGCTTCGTGATGGCCGGCGCGGAAAAATTGCCGGACCGAATTTCGCAAGCCTTCGAGGATCACTTTGGCATCCGGCCGCACGAAGGCTACGGCTGCACGGAATGCTCGCCAGCCGTCACCGTGAATACGATCGATTTCCGCGCAGCTTCCTTCCGTCAGGTCGGCGCAAAGCGCGGCACCATTGGCCATCCGTTGCCGGGAATGACCGTGAAGATCGTGGATCCGGAAACCTTGCAGCCCGTTGCGGCAGATGAGCCGGGCCTGTTGCTCGTCCGCGGCCCCAACGTCATGCGCGGATATCTCAACAAGCCTGAAAAAACCGCCGACGTCTTGCGCGACGGCTGGTACAACACCGGCGACATCGCGCGATTGGACGAAGACGGCTTCTTGAAGATCACCGACCGCTTGAGCCGCTTCAGCAAAATCGGCGGAGAGATGGTGCCGCACATCAAGGTCGAGGATCTGCTGCAGGAACTGGCCGGCGTCACGGAGCAGACGTTTGTCGTCACCGCCGTCCCCGATGAGAAAAAGGGCGAACGTCTGGTGGTCCTGCATATCCTCGGTGAGCCGCAACTGGAGGAGTGCCTGGAAAAATTGGGGAAGAGCGACTTGCCCGCGCTGTGGCGTCCGCGGCCGGATCAATTCCTACGCATCGAGAAACTCCCGTATCTCGGCACCGGAAAACTCGATCTGCGGAAAGCGCGCGAGTTGGCGCTGGAGCTGAAACAGCGCGTTTCCTAAGCGGCTTCAAGCGTTGCCGGTAGACAGAAAGCGATTCATGACGCAAACGGAAAGCTCAGGACCGTGGCGCGGATTATTTCTAAGGCTGGCAGTGACGGCCATCGTTCTCACGCTGTGGTTCTGGACGCAATCGCTCATCGGTGCGCGAACGCCTCCTGCTTCGGGAGTTAACGATGCAGTCCTGAATCTGACTGCCGGGGTCAACACCTACCTATCGCAGCACACTTCCGTGGCAAACGCGCTGCTCATCGCAAGTTCCGCGCTGATCGACGCTCTGGGCCTATTTCTGCTCGGCAGCTGGCTCTTTGGCGGAAGCGTTCGCCCGTTTCTCGGATTGGTGGTGCTGATGGCTTTGCGCCAGTGCATGCAAGCCATCTGCGCGCTCACGCCGCCGCCCAACATGATCTGGCACGATCCTGGCTTTCCCTCGCTCCTGGTTACCTATCATGTGGCGAACGATTTTTTCTTCTCGGGGCATACCGCGATTGCGGTTTTCGGGGCGGTCGAACTCTCGCGGTTGCGGCGCAATTGGCTCACGATCCTCGCCGTCCTCATTGTCGTTTTTGAGGTCGCCACGGTTATCGTGCTTCGCGCGCACTACACGATGGATATATTCACGGGAATCGTCGCGGCGCTGTGGGTCGCGCGTCTTAGCGAACAGATCTCGCCTCGCCTCGATCGTCTGCTTTCAAGGCCCTCGTAAGCCCTTCTTTTTCTAAACCTTCGGGTTGGTCTGGCCTCCCCATAGAAACGATCGTTTCCGGTCGATAAGCGTATTGACGGGCAACGCAAGATGCGGGAGACTTGCAAGCATCCGCACAGTGGTGGTCCCCGCGATTCCGGGGTCGTCAGGGTCTTCCAACCGCTCAATTCTCTGGGACTCTGGCATGGGGAGGATAGATGTACGGGTTTTGCCCAGTCGTGCGATTTAGCGCCCGCGTGTGTGTGCTTCTGGTGGCCTTTTCTGCGTGCAGTTTGGCCCAAGTTCCGGGTGGCGGACCCTCGCCTGCACCGACCCCTCCCCCTTCAGCCCCGCCTTCCCCTGCAACATCCCCTTCCGCTCCAGCCGCGGCCCCAATTTCGCCTTCTAATCCAGTGGTGGCCGCAGCGGCCAAGGCAGGCCTCTCGATTCTGGTGCGCGCCTCGAATGGAACGAACGTAGACACCCTGGCGGTGGTTACGCTCTACGATGCTTCGGGCCAGACGCTGACGTCCAAGACGACCAAGGACTCCCTGGCATCCTTCGTTCCGCTGAACAATGGCTCCTACATTGTGGACGTGGATGCGCCAGGATTCGGCAAGAGCAGGATGGACGCAAAAGTCACGACGGAAGACGGCGAGCAGCTGCTAATCATCACCTTGCGTCCGGATACAGGGAGCGGCGTATCGTACGAGTTGACCAGTAACGTGGAACTCGCGCCCAAGCCGCAGAAAGAAGTAACCAAGGGCTTGGATGCATTTCGCTCCGGCAAGTTTGACGAGGCCGTTAAGCACCTGGAAAGCGCCCAGCACATGGTTCCCAAAGAGGCGGAGATTCCTTCGATGCTGGGAATGGTTTATGAGAAGAAGGGCGAACTCCCGACGGCGCGGAAATACTGGGAACAGTCGATTCAGCTGGACCCGAAACGCCTCTCCGCCTTGCTCCCCTATGCTGATTCCTTGCTTCGCGAGAAAAATCTGGTGGGAGCTCGGAAGTACCTGGACATGGCGGTTGAAGCTGGCCCGACATCCTGGCGCGCCCACGCTCTGCTCGCTGCCGTCCTGATGCAGCAGAAATCCTATGCGGAAGCGGTGTCACATGCGGAGAAGGCGATTGATCTCGGCAAAGCGGACGCCAACTCCGCGCGGCTCACGCTGGGCCAGGCGCTGGCATTCCAGAATCAAAACGCGCAGGCCATTACCGTGCTGGAGGCCTACGTTGCCGGAAACCCTTCGCCGACCCTGGCGGATGCTGCGCGGAACATGATCACGCGGTTACAGAACTCCGCGGCGTCGGCGACGGACACAGGGGCCGCGATCGTCGACCTATCGGGCGGCAAGTCTGCGGCGGCGGGTGACAACGCCGATATTCCTTTGACCGAGGCGGCGTTGCGCTGGCTTCCACCCGATGTGGATTCGGCGATTCCGCCAGTCGAGCCGGGGGTTACCTGTTCGTTGGACGACGTCTTGAAAAAAGCTTCGGCGCGGGTGCAGGAATTGCCCGCGGTCGTGGACCGCTATACCGCCACTGAAGTTTTGCACCATGAAGATGTGAACAACGCCGGGGTTGCCGAGGGGATTACGGATATTTCCTTCAACTACCTGGCCTCCGTACGGGACATCAAGAATGAAAAGTACGGCGAAGCACTGGACGTTCAGGAATACCGCAACGGCAGTACCGGCACGGAGATGTTTCCGAATCACGAAGGAAGCGTTGGATTGCCTTCCATCGTGCTCATTTTTCACCCCTTGCTGATCAGCGATTTTGAGATGAAGTGCGAAGGCTTGCGCCGCTTGCAAGGCGGCTTTGCCTGGCAAGTCTCTTTCCGCCAGCGTGGGGACAAGGAAAGCCGCATCCGCCGCTACCGCATCGCCGGACATGTATATCCGATTGCGCTCAAAGGGCGCGCCTGGATTGATGCCAACACGTTTCAAATCGTGCGTCTGGAGACGGATTTGCGCGAGGCGCATCCGGAACTCAAACTGAATGCCGAGCACCTGATCATGGAATACGGCCCCGTGCGATTCAAAAGCCGCAACGAGCAACTCTGGCTGCCGGCCAGCGCGGAATATTATGCTGTCCGCCGCGGCAAACGATTCCACCGCCGGCACACGTTTACGAATTACATTCTGTTTTCCGTCGAGGACAAACAAAAGATCGGCGAGCCTCCCAAGGAAAAAGCGGCGGCGGCAACTGCTCCTGATAAGAATTCAGACAATTAGAGAGGCCAGCTCGGGCGCCAGTTAAGGTGATGCGCTCGGGGTGTTTGGATTTCCTCGAATGACAAGCGGAGCAGTCCAGTCCGCCATGGATTCAGCGTTCCACTCGTAATGCATTGCATGCAGTGCCGTGCCGCCGTCGTTGTGCGCCTCGGCGGCTGATGCTACGTTTGTAAGCGCCTACATGGAGGCCGGTTGATGCGCGTTTCTCCCTGGCGGAGTCTGGCGTTCGTGCTCTTGCTGGTCGCGCTTTTTGTTGGGCTGCCTGCTCTTCACGCGCAAGGAAATCAGCCGTCCCCCGAACATCTGAAGATCGGTTTCTTGATGGATTCCCTGAAGATCGAGCGCTGGCAAACGGACCTCGATAACTTCCAGAAACGCGCAAAAGAGTTGGGCGCAGTGGTTCTGGTGGAGACGGCCGAGGGAGATGATGAACTGCAGTTGCGGCAGGCACAGAAGTTGCTGGATTCCGGCGTCAAGGTCCTGGTCCTGGTTTCCCACGATGTGGACAAAGCCGAGCGCATCGTCAACGCGGCGAAAGCCAGGCAGGTCCCGGTGCTGTGCTACGAGCGCCTCGTTCGAAACAGTGATGTCGGTTTTTTTATTGGAGTGGATGCTGCAACGGTCGGTCTGCTGCAGGCTTCGTTTCTCACACGCCTCGCTCCCAAGGGAAACTACGTTTTGATCGCGGGCTCTCCCAGCGATATCAACGCGAAGATTATCCACGATGCGCAGGTGAAAGTATTGAAGCCTTACGTCGACCACGGAGACATCAGAATTGTGGGAGACTTCTGGGCCAAGGATTGGAATCCCTCGGAAGCCTACGCGCACATGTCGGAAGTCATCGAATCCACGAAGGGCGACATCACCGCCGTGGTGGCTTCCAATGACGGAACGGCGGGCGGTGCGATACAAGCTCTGGAGGATCACAAACTCGCGGGAAAAGTTCTTGTTTCGGGTCAAGACGCCGATCTGGCGGCGATCATTCGAATCCTCGACGGCACGCAGACCATGACGGTTTATAAGCCATTGGGTTCGCAGGCAAGGTTGGCTGCGGAAGCGGCGGTGGCGCTGGCGAAGGGTGAGCCGGTCAAGACCACGTCTTCCATTCCGAATGGCAGCAAAGACGTGCCGGCGATCTTGATGAATTTAGTGGTGGTGAACAAGGACAACGTGAAGCAGACCGTCATTCAGGACGGATTCCAAAACCTCGAAACGATTCAGAAGAGTTTGCCGAAAGAAAAGTGGCCGAAGTAAGTTTGGATCCCGCGCAGCGCAGCCTATTCCTACTTCAAGCCCCAGAACGTGGCGTCCGGCTTCACCAATTCGAATCCGGCGTCCCACGCTTCATGGCTGCGCCAGACGACTTCGGCGTCCGCCTTGCGTCCCGTTTCTGGATGCACGAGGCGAACGCGTTTGTGAAGCGGCAGGTCCGCTCCCACCACCGCCATGCACCCGGAATGACTGACGTCCACGGTGACGGCGTTAACTTGTTCCTTGGAGCCTGCCTCTTCCCATTCCACGAGTAATTTCACTCGTGAAATAATGCGCTTGTGGCCTCGTAATCTTTCCCAACGCTCTTGTGCGGCTCTTGCTGCGGGATTGTTAAGCGTGATGGTGTTCATGTCTGGCCTCGCTGTGGAAGACTTACCGGGCCCGGGAGGTAGAAACTACAAATTAATCCCGCGAATTGCTGAGGTCAATAGTACTTTTTCAAATGAGCCAAAGTGGTCAATTACCCCTCATTTAAAGCACTGAATTCAACGTGTGGCGATCCTTGGGCGCGGGATCGTCCGAGGAGTAACACCTCTCAGGAAGCGCGACTATTGACGGAAAAGTTGAGAAGCTGGCTCTGTCCCGCAGTGGAACAGCAACTGAAGCTGGTTCGCAGGGCGAAATTCGAGCGAACTCGTCTTGTTGAACTCGCAAGCCTCTCCGCATCGTTCAGTTTCCTACGTAGCTGATGCGCCAGATGGATTTCGAACCGTCGTCGGTGACCAGCAGCGAGCCATCGGGCGCGACGGTGACGCCCACCGGCCGTCCCCAAACGTGTCCGTTGTCCACGACGAACCCCGTCATGAAATCCTCGTATTCGCCGCTCGCGTGTCCGCTCTGGTGCAAAGGCACGCGAATGAGTTCGTACCCGACGCGCACGGAGCGATTCCACGATCCGTGTTCGGAAGCGAAAATGTCGCCCTGATATTCCGCTGGGAATTGCTTGCCGTCGTAAAACGTCAATTCCAGCGAAGCATTGTGCGGATTGAGGATCACATCCGGAGTGATCACTTTGTCTTTCAGCTCGGGGTGTTTACCTTCGTGCCGCGGGTCTTGATGGCCGCCCATATACCACCAGGGCCAGCCGTAGAACCCGCCTTCCTGAACATGCGTGATGTAGTCGGGGACCAAATTGTCGCCAAGCGCGTCGCGTTCGTTGACGGAACACCACAATTCGCTCGTCTTCGGGTTGACGGCCAAGCCGACACAATTGCGGATGCCATACGCGTACACGTGCATCCCCGAACCGTCCGGGTTGAACTCAAGGATGTCCGCGCGATCTTTTTCTGCTGGTGTAGTGTCAGGGTCGTCGATATTGGAGCCGGAACCCACGGAGACAAACATTTTCTTGCCATCGGGGCTGAACTGAATGTCGCGCGTCGAGTGGCCCTCTGGCCCGGGCAAATCGGCGATGTGCTCCGCGGGGCCGGCAGCCTTCAAATCGCCGTTGTGATACGGAAAACGCACCACCGACTCCGTGTTACCGATATAAATCCATTGAGGGTCTGGTCCCGGGGGATAAAAGTTGATGCCGAAGGGCTGTTTCAGCCCTGTCGCGAATGTCTCGGTCTTCTCTGGCTTGCCGTCGGCGGTGATGCCTCGAAAAACGCGTATCTCGCCGGCCCCCGTCTCGGCGACAAAGACATCCCCATTGGGCGCGGTGCGGATCAGCCGTGGGTTATGAAGCCCCGACGCGTACAGCTCCACTTTGAATCCTGGCAAAACCTGCGGCCACGCATCCTTTGGGCGAGGGACCAGCTTCGGTCCGTTCCCAGCCGATGCGGTGGCAAGCGGAGAAGGCAAGTCTTCGAGGGTGATCTTGCGAGTTGTTCCAGGCTTCTCAAAGCGGTAATCGGTAAACGGAGCTTTTGGCGGAGGAGAACTCTTGCCCGTCTCAATGGCTTCGTCGGCGGAGAGCTGCACGCGAGGAGAGCCGGGCTTGCGGCTGCCAAGGACGCGGATATAGTTGATGATCTCCCACCGTTGCTGCGCCGGGAGACTGTCCCAGGCGGGCATGCCGTTGTTCAGATCTCCCTTGGTGATATACCAAAAAAGCTCACCGTCGCTGGCACCTTGCGCTTTGCCACTCGCCAATGCAGGAATGTTTCCCGTGCCTTCGCCATTTTCTCCATGGCATTGCGCGCAACGGAGATGGTACGCCTCCTTGGCGGAGGCGGGGTGCTGGCCCTCGTAGGGATTTTTCTCTCCCTTTACAGATGCCGGGGCATTGTGAAAATTCGGATTTTGCGCCGGAGTTATCTGTGTCAGGAGAATAGACAGCACAGCGTATGTTGCGAGCGAACCAAGAAAAAGGCGTGTGGTGGCTTTCAAGGCGGTCTCAACCTCCTACGCGTCACGAACCGGATCGATTTTACGCCCCCATCGAAAAAGCCTTGGCTGGGGCGAACGGAACGGTCAGCCCTGCAGACCTGCATCGTACCGATAATTCGCGCCGCCCCGCAAGAGCGTTTCATTTTTCGTCAAAGATCCGCGTGCCTCCGACGATGGAGGAGAGATCGGCCCTTGGCCTCTTTAGGCCGAGGGCGCTTGCTGGATCAGCTCCGCTTCGATGGTGATTTTCACTTCATCGCCGACCATCACCCCGCCGCCTTCGACCAGTGCGTTCCACACCAATCCGAAGTCTTTGCGGTTGATTTTCGTGGACGCGGTGGCTCCGGCGCGCACATTGCCCCAGGGATCCTTCACCGGAGGAGTCGGGCCTTCGACGTCGAGAGTAACTTCCTTGGTGACGCCACGGATGGTCAGATCGCCGGTCAGTTTGAAATACTCCAGCTCGACAGCCTCGTTGCGCTTGGACTTAAAAGTGATGGTCGGATAGTTCGCCACGTCGAGGAAGTCCGCGCTACGAAGATGCTCATCGCGCTGGGGTTCACGGGTATTGATGGATGCGGCTTGGATGATCACTTCGACTGTGGACTTCGACGGATCGGCCGGGTTCAGGACGGCGCTGCCGCTGAGCTTGGTGAACTCTCCCCGGACATTCGAAATCATGAGGTGCCGTACGCTGAAATGTGCCGCCGAATGAGCGGGGTCGATCTGCCACTGGGTTGGTTTGGTGCTTTGTGTTGCTGCGTTTGCTGCTGTGCTCATATTGATTTCTCCTTGCGTGTATCGATTTGCTGCGAAAGCGGCATCCGTGGCACGCGCGCTGCAAGCCAAGCTTGCGGGCTGTGAAGCGGTTTGGCAACGGGCCGCATTCGTCTCATGGGGCCGACATTATTCGTTATAACGACTATTGTCAAGAGGATAGAATTCGCGGGTTTCGGACTCTATCCTCCATGCGCGGCGTGAGCCAATTCATGCATCTTGCTTTCGTCCATTTTCAGGGCGGCGGCCGCGACGTTTTCTTCGAGATGTTTGACGCTGGACGTTCCGGGGATGGGCAACATAACCGGGGACCGCGAGAGCAGCCATGCCAGCGCGACTTGTGAGGGCGTAGCCTTCAAATGCTCGGCCACGCGGCGAATGGGACTGTTTTCCTTTGACAATTGGCCGGCCGCTAGCGGAAACCACGGAATGAAACCCATCTTCTCTTCCTGGCAATATTGCAAAACATCTTCCGCTCCGCGGTCGGCCAGGCTGTAGCGATTCTGCACGCTGACGATGGGAACGATGGTTTGCGCGTGCCGAATCTGCTTCACGGTTACTTCCGACAAACCGATGTGCTTGATTTTTCCTTCCGCTTGCAGATCCTTCAGAGTTCCGAGTTGGTCTTGGGCTGGAACTTTCGGGTCGATGCGATGCAATTGATACAGATCAATGCGCTCCAGCCGCAACCGGCGCAGGCTTCCTTCGCACGCCGATCTCAGGTGCTCCGGCGTTCCGTTTTCCACCCAGCGGTCGGGACCCGGCCGTTCGAAACCGCCCTTCGTTGCAATCACCAGGTTTGCCGGATACGGATACAGCGCCTCGGCGATGATTTCTTCGCTGACGTGCGGGCCATAGGAATCCGCCGTGTCTATGAAATTGACTCCCAGTTCAACCGCGCGCCGCAACACGCGGATGGCTTCCGCTCGATCTGACGGCGGTCCCCAAATTCCCTTTCCCGTGATACGCATGGCTCCGAATCCCAGCCGCGTAACACGCAGGTCATTCCCGATCAGGAATTCCCCAGCCCGCGCGGCCAACCCCTGTCCCTGATGCGTTCTCGATTTACTGTTTTCCATGATGTTTCTCCCTTCCCCCCAGCGCACTAAGAATTAACGGCCCGGGGTTATTCTCGCGGACGAAATTCTCTGCCGCACACGCCCCAGCGAACTGTTAGATTCTTTGTTGTGGACGTTTGATACAAATTCCTGGGTCCAAATCTGAGTTTGTGGCAATCTCCTTTTGCATTCATTCTAGCGACGGCCGGAAATTGGGATGCTCAGTTATCCCCCGAGCAGCGCATGCGCGTAGGCCGGCGCTTTGCCGGCATCTTCGTGTTTGCAGTAGGCGTACACGTTCACTCCCTTGCCGAGCCATTCTCCAAAACGCTTGCTCCAGGCCGCCAATTGTTTTGCGGTGTAGTTTTCACGTCGCAGGCGCACATACGTAAAATCGGCTGTGAGGACTTCCAGAGGCGTTTCCTTTTCCGTCTCCGCCAGACAAAGCGCCACTCCGTGCCGGCGAAGGACGGCGTACGTCTCCTCGGTGTACCACGATGGGTGACGCACTTCGAAAGCGAACGCAAACGCCGGCGGCCGAAGGGCGAGAAAGTCTTCCAGCAGCGACTGGTCAAATTTGAAATTGGGCGGTAGCTGCACGAGGATGGGGCCGAGGTGGTCTCCATCGTTCAGCACGCTGGCCACTTCCAGGAATCGCTTCAAAACATCCTGACAGCCGCGCAGCCTCTTGATGTGGGTAATCTGCTGGTTGGCCTTCAGAGCAAACCTGAAGCCTTCGGGAACGGTTTTTGCCCACTGCAAAAGCAGATTCTCCGTTGGCATGCGGTAAAAAGAATGATTGATCTCCACTGTCTTGAACTGTCCGGCGTAGAAACTCAACATTTCGCGGTCCGGGAGCTTTTCCGGGTAAAAACTTCCCTTCCACTCTTTGTAGGAGTATCCAGAAGTGCCCACACTAAGTTGGCCTTTGCGAGAAATCGGAACCTCCCCATTTTGGCAT
Source organism: Acidobacteriota bacterium (assembly GCA_013289835.1). Lineage (GTDB taxonomy): Bacteria > Acidobacteriota > Terriglobia > Acidiferrales > UBA7541 > Acidiferrum. The sequence continues at coordinate 214,318 of JABCZG010000007.1, forward strand.
TTAACCACAGCTGCGATACCAGGAAAAGAAAAGGGCGGCACCCGCAGCGCGGGATCACGGCATCTTTTTCGTTCGCGGCGGTATGCGGTTGCTCAAAGCTTCGATGGCTCCCTCCAATCTCTGGCGCCGCTTCCAGAAATCGCCCCAGAGGTCACCCTTCTCTTTCAGGCGGGCAAAGACCGTCTTTATGTTTAACGTTTCGGGGCGCAGAGTGGGCCGCAATTCGCGCGGCAACAGGGGAGTGGAAACCGGCGCTTGCGGGAAAGCCCTTACGGAGTACGCGGCAGCCAGCGGACGCCCATGAGCGTTTTGCTGGACGTCGATCAACACGCGCCCCGCCGGCCTCTTCGCGACGATGCGTTCGCTGGTGACCAAATTGGTGTGCTCTGCAGTCACCATCCGCGCGATAATCTCGCCGAAGGTACGCAGCTGCTCGTACGTGTAGACGGGCTCGACGGGTATGTAGATGTGGATTCCCGTAGCGCCCGAAGTTTTCAGAAAGCTTACCAACCGCAATTCTTCCAGCTTGTCATGAAGTGCTTTGGCGATCGTGACGACCACAGAAAACTCCGTGCCGTCCGAAGGATCCAAATCAAAAAAGAAGTAGTCGGGATGATCGAAATCGTCATAACGATTGGACCACGGATTGTGGTCGATGCAGCCAAGCCCGGTCAAAAACAAGAGCGAAGCGCGGTCATCGGCGGTCGCGTAGTGGATGTCTTCTCCTTTTTTTTCCGAATCGATCGGAACGGTCTTGAACCACTCCGGCACTCCTTCGCGCAAATCTTTTTGGAAGAAAGCCTGTCCCTTGATTCCGTCGGGGTAGCGTCGCAAAACCAAAGCCCGATCGCGTAGAAAGGGCAGGATGAAATCCGCCATGCGGTAGTAGTAAGCAAGCAGATTCCGCTTCGTGTAGCCGGACTCCGGGAAATAAACCTTGTTCAGGTTGCTAAAGCGCAGCCGCTTACCGCCCAGTTCGATGGTGACGTTTTCCGAGCGCCCCTTGAACAACTCGGCTTCGATTTCGGTTTTCGTGTTCAGCACGCGGCCGACAATCTCCGGCGCGTGAACTACCGCCGGGGCGGCTGCAGGCGCGGCAGCGGCAACTTCGTTCTCCCATTGGCAATCCGTGGGACGCGCATCCTCACGAAGCCCAAGAAAAACAGGGTGGCGCAGGGCGTGCTCCTGCGTCCATCCGGTGAATTTGACGCGCGCCACAAGAGCGGGAGAAACCCAGGATGGCTTTTCATTGGTTTCGGGCGCAGTGTCGAAGGGGCAAGCGGGAGCTGCCAGTTCCTTCAACCTGCTGCTCAAGTCGCTCAGTTTTTTCCCGTCAAATCCGCTGCCGACGTGTCCAATGAATCGAAGGTTTTTACCTTGATACAAGCCCAAAAGCAGTGAGCCAAAGGGAAGAGCGGGGGTGCGAGCTTCGGTCCAGCCGCCGACGACCGCGTCTACTGTCCTGGAAATCTTCAGTTTTAACCAGTAAGGGCTTCGATCGGAAAAGTACGGGCTGTCGGCGCGCTTCGCGACGATCCCTTCCAAACCATTTTGCTCCGCCAGCGCGAACAACTCTTTCCCGTGCTCCAATTGATGATCCGCGAAGCGAAATCGCTCCGACGCGTAAAGCAGGCGTTGCAGGAGCTGCTTGCGCTCGAGTAGCGGAGCCTCGCGAAGGTCGTATCCGTCGCAGTAGAGAAGATCGAAGGCGAAGTAAACAACGCGAACTTGCGCGACAAGGCTTTCGCTGGGCGCGCGCACATGCATGCGTTCCTGCAAGAGTTCGAAGCTGCTGTGACCTTGGTCATCCAGCGCCACAATCTCTCCGTCAAGAATGGCCTGGCGCGCAGCCAAAGCATCGGGAAGACCGGTTAGTTCTGGATAGCGTTTAGTAATGTCAATGTTGTTCCGAGAACGCAGCTCTAGGGCGCCATTCTCGATTCGTGCGAGCGCGCGGACGCCGTCCCATTTGATCTCAAAGAGCCAGTTGGGATCGGAAAAGGGCCGGTCGGCAAGCGTCGCGAGCATGGGTTCCACGCGAGACGGCATCGCACCCTTGCGCGCGCCTTGCAACTCAGATGCCTGAATTAGGGTTGGCCTCCGCTTGGGCGGCAGCTCCTCCTTAATCTCATCCAAGGTGCGTCCCGTAAGCGCGGAGCCGTCATGCTCGTCGATGTTCCAGGAGGAATCTTCGGCGGCGTCCTTATGCTTGATCATTAGCCATTCGTTGCCTTTTTCACTTTGTTTCAGTTTCACCAGAACAAAGCTGCCCCGCAGTTTCTCCCCGTTCAAACTAAACTTGATTTCGCCCTTTTCCAATTGCTTCAGCGCGTCGGGAGTGCCCTCGACATGAAACGTCCCGCGGTCCCATACCATCACCGTTCCCGCGCCATAATTGCCTTCTGGAATTTTCCCTTCGAAGTTGGCGTAGTCCAGCGGATGGTCCTCGGTCATCACCGCGAGCCGCTTGTCAGCGTGGCTCTGCGAAGGTCCCTTGGGCACGGCCCACGACTTCAGCGTCCCATCGATCGCCAGCCGAAAATCGTAGTGCAGCCGCGTTGCTCGGTGCTTCTGAACCACGAACGTGTCGCCATGCTCCTGACCGCGGCGGACCTCCACTTGTGGCAATTTCGGCATTGGCAGGCGCGTGCGCTTGCCCGCCGTGGCGGGTTTGGCGGCCGGGGAAGGCTGGTCCTGGACCTTACCTGCGACGGGTTGTGGCTCTCCCGAAGGCTCGGGCGTCCGGTCGAAGCGCCGCTTCCGCCGGTATTCTTCCAGCTTGGCCATGCACGCATTCTATCCCAGACCGTTCTCAGGCTTGTGGGCTTGCTTTTTAGGGTCCTAGCCGAGATTTCGCCTTGCTTCTAACCCGGCCCGCGTCTAACCTAAAAAGGTTCAGGCACAAATCTCTGGTCGTTGCAAAGGAGAGCTCACATGGCCACGACTGTCTGGAAAGGCCATCTCACATTTGGCTTGATCTCCATGCCAGTGCGCATGTTCGCAGCAGCCCGCGGCGAGCGCATCAGTTTCAACCAGCTCCATAAAGAATGTCATTCACGGCTCAAGCAGCCGCTGTTTTGCCCGGTCTGCAATCGGAACGTGGAACGGTCCGAGATCGTGAAGGGCTATGAGTATGAAAAGGATCAATACGTGCTCTTCAGCGAGGAAGAGCTCGACAAAATTGAGCCTTCGTCCGCCCGTGTTATGGAAATTCTGGAGTTCGTGAAGCTACAGGAGATGGATCCACTCTACTTCGACTCGTCATACTACCTCAGCCCTGAAGACGCGGGCGTAAAGGCCTACCAGTTGCTCATGAAAGCCATGGAAGAGTCGGGTTACGGAGCTATCGCGAAGCTCACCATGCACCAGCGCGAGCACATCGTGATCGTGCGGCCCGGCACAAGAGGAATGACGCTGCACACCATGTTCTATTCGAACGAGATTCGCGCGGCGGAGTCTGTTCCCACCGGCAAAGTCGAAGTGAAGGATCAGGAAAAAAAGCTCGCGCAACAATTGATTGAAAGCCTTGCCGCTCCTTTCGACCCGCAGAAATATCGCGACGAATACCAGGAAAATGTGCGCGCGATGATCGCCGCCAAGCTCAAAGGCCAGGAAGTGACCGAAGTGGCGCAGCCCCATATGGCGCCGGTGATTGATTTGATGGAGGCCCTTAAAAAGAGTCTCGCGGAAAAGCAGGCGCCGGCCGCGGCCTCCGCGCCCGCATCCGAAGTGGCTGCGCCAGTGGGCAAGAAACCTCCCGCTCGCGCCGTGCAACCGATCTCTGTGCCGAAGAGGGCGGGAAAGAAGGCCACCGGTTAATTTCGACATGGGCGCGACGGACACATTCAGCACAGAAGATGTCCAGCGCATTGTGGGTCTGACCGCGAAGCAGCTGGAGTATTGGGATCGCTTGCGACTCGTCTCTCCTCGAAAAGGACAGGGAAACCGCTTTTACGATTTTCGCGACCTGATTGGCCTGCGCACCGTCAAGCAACTGGTCGAAAAAGGAGTGCCGGCTAACCGCTTGCGCCGTGCTCTTGCGGCTCTTCACGAGAAACTTGCCCAAGTCCACGCACCGCTGGCGGAGCTGCGGATTCTTTCCGATGGAAAAGATATCGTCGTGGAGCGTGGCGAAGCGCGGCTGGAACCGCTATCGGGTCAGTTCGTCTTGAATTTCGAGACACGCGAGCTCGGCGAAAAAGTGCGCGTCATGGCCGGGCCCAATGCCGACGACTGGCTGGCCACCGCCCTCGAATATGACGCGGAGGAAAATACCAGGGCGCAAGCGATCCAAGCGTACGATCATGCTTTGAGCATTGATCCGCAGAAAGTCGATGCCTTGCTCAATTGCGGAACGCTTTGCTACGAAGAAGGGAACCTGAAAAAGGCAGCCGAATATTTCATGCGCGCCTTGCAAGCCGATCCCGAGAATGCTTTGGCTCATTTCAATTTAGGCAGCGTTCTCGAAGAAGTCGGCAGACTCGAAGCGGCGCGACTGCATCTTCGCAACGCCGTGCGTCTCGATCCAAACTATCCCGACGCGCATTACAACCTCGCGTTTGTTTGCGAAAAGCTCGGCGCTCGCAACGAAGCACAGCGGCATTGGCAAGCCTACATAACGCTCGATCCCGCAAGCCCTTGGTGCGGATACGCGCGCCAGCGGCTCGCGGGCGCCAAAGCAAGAACCGCTGGCACTATCTAGTCCGCCACCGCTAAAATCACTCTGAGGCTGAATCACATGTGCAGAAATATCAAACCGCTTTTCAATTTTGATCCACCCGTCACCCGCGAAGAGGTGCGCGCGGCCTCTCTCCAGTTCGTGCGAAAGATCACCGGGTTCCACAAGCCGTCGAAGGCTAACGAAGAGGCATTTCAAGCGGCGATCGAGGAAATCGCGAGAGTATCAGCGCGTCTGATTCATTCCCTGGAAACGACGGCGCCGCCGAAAAGCCGCGAAGAAGAAGCCGCAAAGGCCAAGGCCCGGGCCGCAGTACGATTTGCAACTTGAGGCTGGAAGAGTTCAAAGAAGGGCGTAAACATATCGGAGCGGTCCGTAACTACACAAGGTAATAGGATTTGGCTCCCCGGGCTAGATTCGAACCAGCAACCCTTCGGTTAACAGCCTTGAAACCAAATTAATCACAAGTTGCCGGAGCCGAGACAAATCGAGGGGAAGTAATAAGTTATGACAAAACGGGACAAGTCGGATTCGCCGTCCCTTATCAGTTTTTGTTCGCCATTTGGCGCGACTTATCGCAATTTGCATGACACCTGCATGACCCACCATGGTGTCGGCGTTTACGCACCCAGTGGATGCCGCCAGCGCAATCCCTGGAAACGCGCGAAATCGCTGTCCGTTGTGATGAGTTCACAGCCATGTTCGATCGCCAGCGCGGCCAGGTAAGCATCAGTTACCAGAGGCCCCTCAATCCCATTGCACAGTTTCAGAAAAAGATCCCAGTGTGTGCGACTTGGCATTACGAGTACGGCCCTGGGCCATTCAACCAACCCGCGGCAAAATGCCAAGGCCGTTGGCATCGGTGTTGCTGGCCGAAAGATCTTTGGATTGGTTATGATTCGCAGGAAGCCGGCGAGCACAATCTCCGCGACCGCGAAGGGTTCGGGGGCCTCAACCAGCCCTCGAAGCCAAGAAGCGTATCGATGGTGCTCTGGCGCGTCCTGCCGATGCGCGTAGATGAGGACGTTGACATCCGGCAGTTGCATGGCAGTTAAGGCAGCCGCCCAAAACGATCGATATCGTCCGCCTCCATTATTGCGGCGGTCTTATCGATATTCAGCGGTGTAAAACGGCCACCCTCTCCAAACGTCACCAAATCGAAATGCTCTGGCTGCTGCGGTGCGGGCGCCTGCAAAAGGAGGCGCACTGCACGTTCGATCACCCTACTGACGCTCGTGCCCGTTTCGGCAGCACGTTTCTTCAGACGCTCTAGAAGACGATCATCGAGCGTAACCGTGGTGCGCATGATGCAGTATCATACACCAACCGCATCACTGCATCAAGGTCGGATACGAAAGTTGCTGTTTGAGTCGCAGAACCAAGATCAAGTTGAGATCGATTCGCCCTTCCCAGGCTTACTTCAAGCTTTGCTTCGATGGGGATTCGGCACTCAGCTGTTTATCAATAACCACGACTTTGGTAAAGAGTGGGGGGTTAGAGATGACGGTACAGATCAAAGGCGTACAGATTGCCAGAATCTCTGCCCTCGCGATTCGCAATATGCTTCGTGGAGTAAACGAACTGGTGTGCGCGGAATACGTGGCCCAGCGGTGCAAAGTCCCACTGCGGCGGGCAAAACAAATCGTTAAGACGCTGGTCTCCGAGGGATACCTGGAATTTGACAAGCGGTACAAAGAACTGGCGAGTCTCTACGTGCCCGGCAAAGAGAAACCGCGATACCGCCATGTTCCCTATTACAAGTTGACGGCCAAGGGAGAGAAACTGGCCCAAGCGTCCGCCTTCAGCAAAATGCCCCCCGGAAGGGCAGAGCCGATCCTAGCTGGCTTGCTCAGAAGGGTCGCGGAAGTGAACGCGACGCCGCACTATTTGTTTCGTATTCCAACCGTGATCGTGTACGGAAGCTATGTCCGCGGCGAAGCCTTCCTCAGCGATATAGACATTGCTATTGATCTCGAACCCAAATGGGAACGTGCCTCGAAGGAGTTTGAGGTCCAAAGTAAAAAACGGGTTGATGTGGCGCAAACGAAAGGAAGGAGGTTCTCAAATATGGTCGAGCATCTGTACTGGCCGGAGCGCGAGGTCATGCTCCATCTGAAAGCCAGGACACGGGGCTTAAGCCTTCACTCAATGGACGATTTCGTCTGCATGAGAGAGGACAACAACTTTGCGTACAAAATATTGATAGGCAACGCCGACAGGATAGCGGAGCAGCTGGCGAAGCAGGATGGCCGCTAACGCAACCCCCATAAACCTTCCCGCACTACTTTTATAACCAACAACGCTTCCGGGAAGGCTCCTCGGTCTTTTTGCTTTATGGGCGTATTTCAAATAGGAAAAATGTGAAAAAGTGGCTCCCCGGGCTAGATTCGAACTAGCAACCCTTCGGTTAACAGCCGAATGCTCTACCGTTGAGCTACCGGGGAACTGTGTAAGCGGGACCGCTCGCAGCAACGACTCAAGTTAGTCTAGCGAAGCGCACTCAGAAGTGTCAACGAAGCGCCCTCTCGCACTCAGCGTCTTTTTCCTGCGTCTTTTTCATCGTCTTGACATATCGGCGTTCGCGTTGTTTACTCGCCCCGCGAGGAGGTCCCGCCGCATGACTCTCAAGCCGCGCTTCGTCACGGCCGCCATGGCTGTCGCTCTCACACTAGGTTCTGGCTTCGCACTTCGAGCGCAGGACGCGTCCACAAGACTCACCGCCATGGATGAGTTTCAACTGCAAACCGCCACCGACCCGCAGATTTCGCCGGACGGAAAGAAAATCGTCTACGTGCGCCGCTTTGCCGATCCCATGACCGACAAGCGCTATTCGAATCTTTGGATCATAGACGCGGACGGCACCGACCATCGCCCACTCACCACCGGCAACCGCGGCGACGCTTCTCCGCGCTGGTCTCCGGATGGTACACGCATCGCCTACCTTTCCGATGCCGACGGCAAGCAGCAGATTTACATTCGCTGGATGGACAGCGGTCAAACCGCGCGCATCACCAATCTCGAGCAGACCCCCGACGCCATCACCTGGTCGCCGGATGGCAAAATGCTCTCCTTCTCCGCTCTCGTTCCCGGAAAAGGCCCGCACATCGCCGATTTGCCGGCTCCCCCCGCCGGCGCAAAATGGGCCGATCCACCCACGGCCTACGATCGCTTGGTCTACCGCTTCAATGGAATGGGCTATCTAAAGCCCGGCTACATGCAAATCTTTGTGGTCAGCAGCGAGGGCGGCGCGCCGCGGCAAATCACCAACGGCAATTTTCCCAATGGAGGCAACGAGTTTGGCCCCAATCGCGCCTCTTGGACGCCCGATGGCAAATTCCTGATCGCCTCCGTCAACCGTCATCCCGAATCCGATCACGAGTATCTCGACGACGAAGTCTACGAATTCAGCGTTGCCGATGGTTCCCTTCGCGCGCTCACCAATCGCAAGGGCCCGGACAATTCCCCCGTCGTTTCTCCCAGCGGAAAGTTGATCGCCTATACCGGCTACGACGACCGCTATCAGGGCCACCAAACCACAAAGCTCTACCTAATGAATCGCGATGGCACCGGCTCGCACTCCCTCTGGGACAAACTCGATCGCGACATCCAGGATCCGCAATGGGCTCCCGACAGCACCGGCGTCTACTTTCGCTACGACGATCAAGGCGATTCCAAGATTGGCTTCTGCCTGACCGACGGCACCTGCAAGAAAATTGCCGATCATCTCGCCTCCACGTTAGGCGCAGGCGGCAGCGGCACCTTCTCCCTCTCTCATACAAGCATGATGGCTCTCACCTACGGCCGCCCAGACAATCCCGGCGACATCGCCATCCTCAACAACGGCGCGATGAAAGTGCTCACCGCCATCAACGAGGAACTGTTCGCACAGAAGAAACCCGGCCACGTCGAAGAAATCACCTACCAATCCTCAAAGGACAATCGCAAAATCCAGGGCTGGATCGTCCACCCACCCGATTTCGATCCCACAAAAAAATATCCGCTCGTCCTCGAGATTCACGGCGGCCCTTTCTCCGACTACGGCGATCGTTTTGATTTCGAAAAACAGGTGCTCGCCTCCCGCGGCTACGTCGTTCTCTACACCAACCCGCGCGGCAGCACCAGTTATGGCGAAGAATTCGCCAATCTGATTCACCACGCGTATCCCGGCGACGATTTTTCCGATCTCAATAGCGGCGTGGACGCCGTCATCGCCAAAGGCTACATAGACACAAACAATCTCTTTGTCACCGGCGGCAGCGGCGGCGGCGTCCTCACCTGCTGGACCATCGAACACACCGATCGTTTCCGCGCCGCAGCTGCCCTTTATCCGGTCATTAATTGGTACAGCTTCGCTCTGACTTCCGACATCCCCTTCATCACCAAATACTGGTTCCCCGGCCTCCCCTGGGACAACACCGACAATTACATGCAGCGCTCCCTCACCAATCTCGTTTCGAAAGTGAAGACCCCAACCTTGGTGATGACCGGCGAAGCCGATTACCGCACTCCCATCTCCGAAGCCGAACAATTCTACGAAGCCCTCAAACTCCTGAACATTGACACTGTCCTCGTCCGCGTCCCCGAGGAGCCCCACGGCATCGGCCGCCGCCCCAGCCACCACGTCGCCAAAATGCTCTACATCGCCGGCTGGTTCGAACAACACAAATCCAAACCATAGCCGTCGTTTGCGCGACAGGGACAAGGGTCTATGCTGCCCGATCAATGGCTTCACGCACTCGATTGCATTGCCTCTTCACTCGAGGAAATTTGTCATGTATGAATTGCGCTACGCAAAGGAACACGCAATAGCTCGAACCTTTCATAAGGCCTTCCGACTGGTAGAGAGGTGTTTGTGTTTGCTGCTGGGACTGATGGTCGCGGTCTCGCTTGAAGCACAACAGAGTTCTCCGTCTGCGCCAGCGTGGACCGGTGTCGTACGCACGGCTGCCGGCGAACCTGTCGCAGGGGCGAAGGTAACGGTATTCACAGCCGGCGCCAAAAAGAATCTAACCGCAGTTACAGGAACCGACGGAAGGTTCGCGATTGCGGACCTTCGACTCGGGCCAAATCGCGTGAGCGTGCAACTGCCCGGGCGAGGTCCGACAGGGCAAGTGGCAGTGAATGTTACTGGCGTAACATTCGTGCTGACGGTATCCGATCAAAATGTGCTGTCGATTGCAGTCAATCCGCAAACTTCTGCGGGAGTCTCGAATGGGAACCCGAGCACAATTTCGAACGCAGCCAGCGGAACAAGCGGGGAGAAACTCTCCAGCCAGAAGGTAAATGAGTTGCCGTTGAATGGACGCGACTTCAGCACGCTGTTGTTGTTAGCAGCGGGCACTATGACCGACGTGAACGGGCAGACGAATTTTACCCAGCAGTTTGCCATCAACGGACAGCGCG
>JABCZG010000008.1 GCA_013289835.1 Acidobacteriota bacterium
AAGCTCGGGTGGTAATCTACGCCTATAATCATCATGTTCGGCTCCTTTCTCCCGAGCCTATGGTCGTCGATAAACCACAGCTTACTCGGGCCAAGGAGCCGACATTGTTATGCAATCAAGTGGAATTGAGGATCGGCACTTGTCCGGTTTTAGGCTGTAGATGAAAAGCCGCGGCTTATACCGTTGGACTTTGAGATCTGCTTCGGAGAACCGGTTGCTCGTTGCTCAGGAAGAGCCCTTGCCAACCCCAATCGAGAGCAGCGGCACAGATTGAAGATCGCCTGGAGACGAAGATTCCAATGCAACAGTATTCGACGGTTGGACTAGGGTGATGCCGCCAATCCATTCCAGCAAAGCCCTCACGTTACGAAACGTCTTCGAGTCGAATTGGCCTTGAACGTCCGTCCAATAAACGGATGCGCTGTTTGTCAGCCTGTCGATGCACATTCGCTGATGTGTCCCTGTAACCGCATCCGCAGCCGCTTTCCTCAACCACATTGTGGTTCCGTCCCCGCATTCATGCAACTCGATAAAGCCGCACTGGCGAGCTGCAAGTTGAAACGCTTGAATTTCCATGATGTCCTCCGGGTGAACTCGCAGCTGCCTGAACGTCCGCACGCTACTCGCTGGGAATCAGGGGCAAGAGAAACTCCTGCAGTTTCTCGCTCTCTGCAATGGCGAGGCGCTGCAGTTGGATCCCCATTTGATTCTCGCCGAAAACGCGCACGACGGACCCCGCGCCGACAACCGGCTTCAATCGCGGGGAGAGGTCCAGGCTGACGTGCACCGGTGAGCCCAGCGGTAGCGTATGGCCCGCTTTAACAAGGATGCCGCTCAGGCTGAGGTCCACAGTTTCGGCTTCCAATACTTCCGCTCCGAACTTGAGTCTCACCTTGGATTGAAGTGCAACACGACGAGTCCGGCGCCTCCCATATTCCATCGCCCCTTGTGTGGCTCGGATAAGCTTCAAAAGACGCTCACTGTCGATTGGTTTGTAAAGGAAAAAGCTTGCGCCAGCCTCAAATCCTACGGACATTGCGCTTGGACGCTGATCGTCGCTGATCAGGACAATGGGCGTCGTCCGGTTCCATCGAGAATGGCGCATCTGTCGCGCAAGCTCGATTCCATCAGGAGCGGCCATATGTAAGTCCAAGAAGGCCATCTCGAATTTCCCTTCGTCGAGAAGGCCGGGCGCCTCCGAGCTTTTTGTCAGTGCCACCGACCCCATGCCAGCGGAAGTCAGAACCTTTTCAACCATTTGGCAAACCGCAGCCTCATCATCCACGATTAAACACCGCTTTTGCATGGCGTCCCTCCGATTACATCGTCTACTAGCTGGTGCCGCTCAATAAGCTCCCGGACTATGCAATCGCGCGGTACGCGCTCCAGTTGTCCAGAGGCCCGGCACATCCGCTATGTGGCCCTCGCCTCCTTTGCCGAGGCGAATAGCTTCAAATCGCCTACGCCGGGATTGCACGGGATACCTGGTAGCAGTCGAACTGCACGCCTACGCTGAGCTTTCCCTGGGGGGAATCACTTGGAGCGACACGTACGACGTGACCTAAACAGGACCACTCGGTCGTTGGCTCGCCGGTGATCATCTCCGGCATTTTCAGAAAGATATCCAATACCGCGCCGACTGCTATCGATGCGTCTGTTGCAAACAGGATCCCTTTCTCGGACAAATTCTCTGATTCGCCTCGCTCTTCCGAGATCGCGGATTTCCAGAACCGAACGCGAATTGGAATCCTGAAATTGTGGCGGACCGTCAGTCGGCGGTCTGATGCCGCTACTTTCATGTGCTGCTCCTAACTTGAGAGGGGCCCTAAGAAGAAAGAGACGAGGAACGAAGGGGACTTGACTGTGAACCCGCGTTCCGTAAAAAGCAAGGATACTCTGTTGGATAAAGACACGAATCAGGTATCTATTAGAAAAAACTAATCTGACGCTGTTCGCCTCCATCCCCGTTGCAGCCACTTGCACTCCAGTGCTCGATTGGTTGGCTACTCGCGAGTAGTCTTGAGATTCAATTTGCGGGCAGTAAGTTGGATAGTGATTGGGAAGTTCGCTTGTCGACAATAAGCGGGATCGATCCGAGGTGCGTGACTTGGCAGCAAATGAGTTTTGTCGCGCAATAGCATTGGCTCTGAAGATTCTTGGTTTATCCGAACAGCTCAGAGTTCACCAGAGTGCGAATCAATGGGCTGATTTGTCCGATGAACTTGTAGAGACGATGCATCGGTGAGGAATCACCGATTAGCCCGCCAAAACCAGTGTGGCTGGACAACGCCGCGCGCGAGGGTTCGCGAGGTCTAGCATTTTTTCCCAACTTTCGTTTAGAGCAAGGAAGGCCCAGCCCGATAGTCACCGGGCAAAGATATCGTTTCAATGCCGCAGAACGGCCAGTTCGAATCATTAGGAAACCGTTTCGGGACTTGGGTTTTATTAAATGTATAGCTACGTACGTAAATCTGCGTATAATAACGATTGCTGATTTCGGTTGTTCTGGTGGTTGCTGGAATCGTCTCCATGTCCTCATCGCGGTGTCAGCTCCGGGGTTCAATTCCTTCGGTCGATCGAAAATCAGCTAGGCTTCTTTCCGAGTGCAAGACGTTGGCGCACAAGTGCATTCGCGATGTCCGCACCCTTTCCTGCGTGTTGCACCCTCCACTGTTGGACGAGGCTGTTGATGCGCTTCGTGACTATGCGGACGGCTTCACCAAGCGAAGTGGCATCGAGGTGCAGCTAGAGGTGTCGACGCATGTGGCACGGATGGAACGAGACGTCGAGATGGCTTTATTCCGGGTGGTACAAGAGAGCCTTACCAATATCCAGCGCCATTCGGGAAGTCAGCTGGCCAACATACGAATTCATAGCAACTCGGACTCGCGCTGGAAATCAGCGATTTTGGCTTAGGGCTCTCTGCCAGTGCACCGGCAAGGAAAGAGGATCCCCTGTTTGAGGTTGGCGTCGGTATCCCCAGCATGAAGGAGCGAGTGAAACTGATCGGCGGTCGGCTTGAGATTGATTCGACCAGACATGGCACCACAGTGCGCGTGTCGATGCCTCTCGGAGGAAAACGAACATGAAACAACTGCGCATTCTGATCGCTGACGACCATGGGCTGGTGCGACGCGGCGCTCGGGCTGTCCTCCGCTCCCGGCGCGGCTGGAGAGTCGTCGGCGAGGCAGCGAATGGCCGCGAGGCGGTACAAAAGGCCAAAGAGCTGAAACCGGATGTGGCCGTTGTTGATATCGGCGTGCCCGAACTGGATGGCGTCGAGGTAACACGCCAAATTCGAGAGACTGTACCGGACACGAAAGTTCTGGTTCTTACGATGCACGAGTCAGACCAGATGGTGCGCCGCGCCCTGGAAGCGGGGGCTCGCGGGTACCTCTTGAAATCCGATCTCACGGAGTGCCTTGAGAAAGCCGTGGAAGCTGTTGCAGAGGGCAAGCGTTTCCCAACCCCCAAAGTATCCGAAATCATGCTGGAAGGACTTCTCAAGACCAGAAGCGGGCACCAGAAAGAGGGGAGGGCAGTTCCCCGAACAACCCCTCGTGAGCTCGAAATCATCCGCCTTCTTGCCGAGGGTAAGGTGAACAAGGAAGTAGCTGCGCTACTGGGAATCAGTGTCAGGACAGTGGAGACGCACCGAGCCAAGATCATGCTCAAGCTTGGCCTTCATTCTCTGGCCGAGCTTATTTTCTACGCTATGCGCCACGGGATCATCTCTGCGCCGAGCGCAGCAGAGTATCTTGCTAAACAGAAGTGAACAAAAGTTTCAGTCATCTACGAACTTCCGTCCTATGCTCCGGCTTCGGCCCCCACGGCAGATCGGGCGCATCCTCAGCGCTCGGCGATTCAAGGAACATTTCACGTATTGGTTTACGGGAGGTGACGAATTTCCCTGTGCGTCGCAAATAGCTGATTCTATCGGGGTGGATATCATCACCTCCGATTTGTTCGGTGGTCAGATTCTATTGATAGGGCGGCATACTGCTCACTTTGCTTTCCCACGAGATTCCGCTTCTCCAGTGACCGCGTTTCTCAGGAGTTGGGCGGGTTGGCATAAAGATCCGTGCGATACTTTCGAGTAGCATGAGCCGTCGGTCGCGGCAGGCAACCGAGGTGATGGCTATGGCTGGCGTGTATGGCGAGATCAACTCCCGGGCGGACTATCATCGAGTCCTGAGCGAAGCCTTGGACACCACGCAACGCATTCTGGCGAAGCAGCCAAACTACGCGGTTATGCAACGCATCCATACGAAACTGGACGCAATGAAGCGGTGGACCGAGAACGGCCGCGAACCAACTAAAAGCGAGCGCAAGAGCGTAGATGTCGGCCTCCTCGCCGCGCGCGAACTCGAAAATGCAAAAGGCGAGTTGGCCGCGCTCGTTGACAAGCTCTATTGTCTGAACAACTACTTCGAGGCGTGGCCGGCGGACGAAAAGGCTGCGACCGCCACAGACGAAGACTTCTTCGACGATGACGAATAGTTGCGAGCAATGAAATCGACCCCAGGCAGGTCTACCAACCTAACCAATCCGAGGATGCTTCGGCGAAAACACTACGGTACTCTCTGCTTGAAGGGATTCAAGACGGCCACGTCGAAGTGCGCGAAATCACGTTCATTCCGAGTGGCCACGGTGAGGCCATGAACGCGAGCCGTGGCGGCCATCATGGCGTCTTCACCTAGGGTATCGGAACGGCGATGCATTAGACGGGCATATTCGCGAAAACACGCTGCATCCATGGACAAGACTCGTGAGGCGCGTTCCAGCTGTGCTGCCCAAGCTTCGATTTCGCTCGCCTTTACTGGATCCTGTCGACGCGTGAGTTCCACACCCTTTTGAATTTCCCCGAACGTTACCGCCGAGAAGAATCCCTGGCTCACTTGAAGACCCTGCAGCCAAGCGACTGCCGCACCGTGGGGCTTGGGCTTGCGCAATTCGGACACCACATTGGTGTCGATCAGGTAGCGGATCAATCGAACACCGTAGGCTTGCGGGATTTGACCGTGCCACGTTTGGGGAGCGGGATTTCGAATCGCGGACCTTCCCCCAAAAGTACATCCTTCCAGGTCAAACGATTTTCGTCTTTTAACTTATGCCATTCGTCGACGGAAACGACAACCGCGGTATCGATTCCCCGACGGGTCACGACTTGGGGACCTTTCTCGAGCGTGTCATCGATCAGTTCACTGAAACGCGCCTTCGCTTCCTGGAGTTGCCATTTGGTCATGAAACACTCCTAAGGGTGCCATCATATGGCTAGTCAGATGTCTAGTCAAGTTCGGAGGGCAGTATCTATTCTGGCCGCGCAATAAGGTCCTGCATTGCGGAGATGCAAAGAACTCATACGAGGACGGCGCTCGGTGCTATAGCATCGCGAACGTAGGCTTGATAATCCTGCGCAAAATGGATTTCGTTTGGAGAACCATGCAACGTATGACAAATCTGTCATAAATGTGCTATGACACCACATGAATTGAAGGCTGCTCGTCTGAAGAAGGGATTGGTTCAGGCCCAAGTTGCGGAGTCTTTGGGCGTATCGCAGTCGTACGTCAACTTGCTTGAAAACGGGGAAAGACGACTGGCTCCCAGGCTCGCCCACAAATTCGTCTCGCTGTACGATCTTTCTCCCGAATCTCTACCCGTCTCAGAAGAATTTGTGCCAGCACACACAAACGACCAGCGTCTGGCGGAGTCTCTAGCGAAACTCGGGTATCCGGGTTTTGCCTATATGCGATCTCACGTACCGAATAAAAATCCCGACGAGGTTCTTCTGACGGCACTAGGGCAGGACAGACTAGAAGGGCGAGTAGCAGAAGCTCTCCCGTGGGTCGTGATGCAATACGGCCACGGTAAATCGAATTGGCTGGTCGAGCAGGCGAGGAAATTCAACCTTCAAAATCGTTTGGGATTCGTCGTTAGTCTTGCACTTCAAGTTGCTGAAAGAGTTTCTGACCACGACAACAACACAAGGGTACAGTCGCTTCGTGAACTCCGGTCTAAACTCGATGAGAGCCGATTGGTAAAAGAAGACGTTTTTTACCGACCCCCACGGACCGATGGCGAGAGGCAATGGCTTGCCCAAAATCGATCGGAAGAAGCAGTGCATTGGAATCTGCTGTCAGACTTGCGGTCGGAACATCTCCAATATGCCAACTGATTCCAAGCCAAAGGCAGATGATTCGCTCCCGCCACCGTGGAAGGAATTTCTTCTGGAACTCGATTCAATGCTCACCGAGCCGTTGGAGTTGCACTGTATCGGAGGCTTCGTTATTTGTTACTTCTACGGTCTTCCTCGTACAACAGGCGACATCGACTACTACACGGCCATACCAGCAAACCTCAATCTGATTGCGTTGGCAGGAGAAGGCTCCCCACATGCCAAAAAACACAAAGTTTGTCTGCATCATGTCGCTGTTACCAATCTGCTAGAGGATTATGAGACAAGACTGACGGAAATGGTTCCCCCGCCCTAGATCAAAAACCGTCGCACATGGTAGCAATCGGATTGGAAGAAAATCGCCCGTCCTAGGGTTGAGATTCAATACGTAGCAGGTCATCGCACTCGGTGGTAGAGTTGAACGCCGCAACTGTTAACCGAAGGGTTGCAGCTGCCCCCTGGATCCGATCTGCTACCCCAAGCACGAACGTTGCACCAGCATTTCACACCTCGTTCGAAGAAACAGGAGGAGTTTCGCCGTCAACATTTTTCTTGAATCGCCGGCCGTTCACACCATGGTGGTGCCGGGAGTGCCGGCGGCCGTACTCGGGAGATGGGGTCTGCGGTCCCTCATCGAGTTCGTTTTGCAGCTTCCTCTCGAGTCCCACAAGGTCTTGGCGCCACTGCCCTACCAGTATCCTTGTTTTGACGGGGTGGTAACCGAGCATCCGCGCTATTTCGCAGATCCTCACGCACAATTCTGCATTCCCAGGGGATTGAATGATTGCGCCCGTTTGTTCCTCCACAAGGTTTTTGTTCTGTGGATAGAACTCATCTGCAATTTCTGGGGCGCGTTCCACTTCGCTTTCCCGTACCACAAATGGCCCTCGTTGTTCACCGGCGCAAGCTGGCTGGGCTTCGATAAGGAGCTTTGCCGGCTCGTTCATCTTGTCGCCCAGACTTTTCAGCGTTGTCCCTCCAATCTCAAGACTCAGAATGGGGACGACAGAGCTTTCCCACTCTCCGAATTGCCCGGGATGCCAGCGCAGCTCCGGCGTAACCTTGAGAATGGCTTTGACCCATCTCAATCGGCCCCCATTCCAACTGTGCAGTTGAGCCACGGCGTTCGACAAATTCGGGACGGAGGTCTTGCTACCTGTATGCAATCGGCAGATGGCGCCCAAGCTTGGGAATTTTTCCAGGATGAAGTAGAGATCGGCGGAGGGTCCGCACTTGCCACTCGCCAATTCGGGGCAGCCTTCTCCACAACCTTCGATTGGCTGCCCTTCCATCGGTCCATCCGCATACCTGTGATTGGCCGGCCAGGGCTCTCCCTCCGGGTGCTCTGTTGTCCTCCGAATAGCCTGCATTTCGTAGCGGGGCGCATTGCCCTCGGCGATCTGCACCAGCTCTCCGTGACATAGGCGGCCCTTCCTCGTCCACAGCGCGTACTCCGATGGACATACCTCTCTTGGATCATCATGAAGGAAGATCACCGCCAATTCCGTGGGTTTGTCTCCGAAGACTTCTGCGATATCTGGTGCGGGTTCCCAGTACACCATTTGCTCTCGCACAGTTCTCCGCTTGAAAACGAAATGAAATAGCGCTCGGGGACTACTATTCTCGTCATCGGGCGTCGGCCCTTCCCCGATAGCGACTTTGATCGTCACCGGGAGTTTCTCGAGGGCCGCGCCATTCTCATCATGGGTTAATCCAAGAATGCCCATTGAACATCTCCTTGTCCGTTTACGTGTCTTCGAGACAAAACCGCGCTTTCCGAGTAGGAGCGAAGATTAGACGCAGAACAAGTCAGCTCTTTGGGACACCGTTGAGGGTCTACTCCTTGCGACGAAACGGTTCTGGAACCGCTGCGAACGATGACCACAGACGAGCGTCGCAACAGAATTTTCAATGATGAACTGTTCGGGTGCTTGGCGGAGAGCTCGGAGACGCGGCTGCCCTAGTTGAGCCGCCTCGACTCACCTATCTCTCTTCGTCGCGGACAGGGCTCAGGTCTTCGCGTGCCCAACGACTCGCAACTCAGGCGTTGCTGTAACAGGCGGGCTATCAGTTCTGGCTCTTCTTGTTCAACTTGTTCTGAAAGAGTTCCAACTGTTCAAGGTCACTACTGCGCCCAGCTGCCTTTTTGTTGGTGATCAGGTCACTCAGAGAAATGAAATAGACGGGAAGGCCGAAGAATGTGCCTGCCACCCGGTTTTGCCAAGCTTTGGGGAATTGAATCCCGCTAATCCGCGTCAGAATATCGATTCGCACGGGGGCCACGCCCATCTGGTACGTCATGTCTTCGCTTGTGAAGTCTTCGGGAAGCAGCGCGTCTTTCTGCAACGGCGCGCCAAATTCGGCAAGAGCCTCGTACACCTTCGCAGCATTTTCGGGCGAATTCCGAATCCACACATCAAGATCTTTTGTGAAGCGAGGCTCGGTGTACTTCATCACAGCGTAGCCGCCCACGATCAGATATTCAGCTTTCTTTTCGTTGAACGCGCGTAACAGTCTTTCAAATCGGGGCTGTCTGCTATGCTTGAACTCCTCGACCATTACCACCATTTCCCACGCTGCGCGGAAGATTGCCTCGTCACCCTGTAGCTGCCAAAACTCGATGTCAAATCCCCGATCAGGAAACCCGCCCCGAACAACTCGGGTCTTCCAATCTCGCTGAATATTGGCCATACCTTCTCCACCACCCCTGACAGAAGACCATTCTGAACAGAGTAGTACGCACCTCTTTGTATATCATACCGACACCGTTTTTTTCGGGTGGCTCGGCAGGAGGGAGGCCAGACCGAGAAGACCACGTTTGGGGAGCGCACTCGAAGATTGCGATGTCAGAATAGCCTGAGTTGGTTTTCGGAAGTGCCTTCATGCCGCAAAGTCTTGCGGCGAATTCCTTTCTGCGGTGTGAGTGCTAGCAACTCACCGGATGGTGTGATGACCGTCTCTGCAGCGACGAATTGCGCTTCTTGAGCAGGTTTCTTTGCGAGCCCTTCGATCTCTGACGATCTAATGCAGAAGACTTCCTGTTGTCTCCTCTGCAACGAAGCCCAGACCTCATCCGCTTTCTCGCCGATCCCTTTCTCAGTGACTAGCTCACGCGCCAGGGCCATCAGGATGTCATCTTCATCGTTGATCGCTTGCAGGCCTTCCGAAGAGAACTTGCCTTCCATTGCCAAAGAGACCAGGAGCTTCTTCCCCATCAGGCGCAAGCAGCCCTCCTGCATCGTCTCAGCGTAGTGCAGGTATTTCACTTTCACCGGAAGACGCTGCCCGATCCTCCAGCTTCTCCGGCTAGCTTGCCGCAGGACGTAGATTGAATATCCAGTCTCGTAAAACAGGATTGTTGGAAAGTCGATGAGGTCGAGGCCCGTTTGCACCAGCTTTGGGTGGCAAATTACCGCCTGCACCCCGCTGCGAAGTTGCCGCTCATACCAGCCCTCTCGGGACTCAGGAGGCACATCGGTGGTCAGCACGGCGACCCGGATTCCCTCATTTGTCAGGATATTTGCCAGTCTTCGAGTCACATCTCGCTTTTGTGTGTATACCGCATAGATCTGGCACCGGCGTCCACGCGTCAGCTCGGTTTTCACCTCTTCCACCAGGCGGCGCTCCTTCGCGTAGACTTGGTCCTCGCTCAAATCTGGCGTTGCCGATATGAGGAACTTCTCCCGCCGTTGAGTTTCAGCGTCAAATTCCCATCCATACAGATTGCCGAGGTGAAATGGCCGGTCGGGATAAAGCAGCAAGGCGTTCAGGGCTACGCTCATCACCGACTGATTCCCGCGATGCTCCTTCAGTGCGGTCTTCACGTCCTCTTCAAGTTTCTTGTAGGCTTCTTTCAAGGAAGGGTCCATCTCCACGCTGACGACCTCTTCGCAGTAGGGCGGCAGTGCCTCTGAAATGTCTTCGAGCGAAATGAACGCTCCCAGGCTCATCAGAAAACGGCCAAAGAGCAGCGGTGACGCTCCCGGGCGACGACGAACACGTTTCGTGACACGCGCTTCGGAGCAAGCGTTATCCGCTGGCTCAATTACGGTGATCTTTTCGAGCAGCCCGTAGGTTTCCGTGAACATCCGCACCCCGGCTTCTCCATATTCAAACCCCTCTTGCACCATCCTGGCTGGATGCATGCGGAAGAGGATGTTGAATACTTCATCGGCGTAGCCTCCGAGGAGCGTCCCGGTAAGGATGACCGTATGTTGCGCACATCCAGCCAGTGTCCCGAGCGCGTTTCCCTGGGCAGTATCTCCTTTCAACTCGTGCACCTCATCCGCGATGACGTAGTCGAAGAAATCCGGCATGTATCGGCCGATGAAATCCACTGGAGCGAAACGCCGGATTTTCTTTCCGTCCGCCTGCCACATTGCGCTATACAACTCGCGCCGAGATTTGGCGGCCCCGTCACCGTTCGGTCGGCCGAGAATTTCGCTCAGCTTTGCCTTCTTGAAATCCACGGAGAGAAGTCGCTGCCCATCCTCTCCGATGTAGACCGGGCAGCCCGTGTCCGGGTTTACAACGCTCCCTTGGTAGCGCCCGCATGCGGCAAACGTGTATGCATGTCGCCAGAAGTAACTGAGCTTCCCGCGATCGCGACCCACGATGAACAGAGCCGGGAACCCGCAGATGGAATCCCAACGCTGACGAGCAGTGCGAGCCGTCTTCCGTTGTCGCAACTCCGTGAGCGTCGTGCGTAGCCCTTCCCGGATGATGCGGCCACTGCGCAACCTAACCTCGCTTATCCCCACGTGACCAACGGAACTCGCGGATGTTCGGAGACCGTCGATGAAGAAAACGCGCACGCGCGGCAGAGTCTGAAATGCTTCTCGCGCCCATTTCTCTACCAACTGGGGCGGAACCATGGCGAGGGCCGTGAATGGCTGGCGGTCACTATGAATGTGGACAGCACCGAGCGAAATCAAAGTCTTTCCAGTCCCACACTCTGCGATCACGGCCGCGCCCCGTGCCTCGGTCCAGCGCTTTACCACGCCCATCATCGCGAGCGTCTGGGCAGGAAACGGCTTTCGGAGGAGTTGCCCGGTAAGCGGTGAGGCTGCATCGTCAAAGCCCTGCAGCGGTGGATAGGTCTGGAGAATCCTCTCGCCCAGCTGGGGGGCCCACGCGCGCAAGTATTCGTTGATGTCTTTCGGTAGTGGCATACATTTTTCCTCACGATTTGTTTACTCGAAGCGAGGAGGTACAGAGTAGCGGGGGGCACGAACAAATCTAAGAAGCGGCGGTTGTCAAAACGGAGCGGTTGCAGGCCGAGTTCCGCTTAATCGGGCAAGCGAATTGTTTCTAAGTTCTCCGTAATCTGTCGAGAACGGATGCCAAGCACAGGGATCACCTCCTGCAAGTTGACATCCGCCACAATCCCCTCATACTGTGCCGATCCGCAACTTCTCATCAGCCGGGGTTGCGTCCAGGAGCAGGAGTGTCTAGCTAGTGTTTAGGCATCGAGTGTCGTAGCATGTGCCGGTGCCAAAGGATGGACCGGACGGCGGAGAATAGCGTCATCACTCCCATCGTAAAGCAGACGGCACCACCGATCAGGATTGCAGGCGCGCTCGCGGACTTGTTTGAGGTTCCTTCGTACAACATGTAAAGTCCGACAACCACAAGAGCCGCAGATAAGATCGTCTCAAAAAACGTGGATATTCTTTTCATGCGACAGCCCCAGCTACGATTGCAGCTAATAACATCTTGTGTCTAATCTAGGACAGTACATCAAAGCAGATTGTAGAATATTGTCAATACCACAATATACGTACGCGATACCCGTTATGCGATTCACCGTACGCGCCCATGCCGTGCGTTGTCCTTGCTCGAACACGCCGCCCCAGGAATAAACAACCAGAGGTCGGCGTAACGTGAAGGGCGATGCGGATGTGATTGCTCAATCGCTCGTTTTCTACTGGCCCATTTAGGCGCATCTCTGTCAAAGCATTCATCCACACGTCGTACCTTTTCGCGTGATCTCAGATGGCCACGTTCTGGGTGGTCGGCCAATCGGCAACTACGCCCGCGTTTTGAGGTCTCTCCTCTGACGTCGGCTGCAAATTCGACTCCTCCAAGAAGTCCTTGGCAACGCCCATAAGATTGATCCGTTCTCTGCCGGTATTCGAATGAGCCGCTCTCGTAGGGCCCGACCAATCCATCTGAGAAACGTTTGCTTGTTGCCCCTGACCAGAACTGGTGAGCATCCGAGCCCTAGCAACGGCGTAATCGCCTTTCGTTGGTTCAGTTCGCGCATAAACCATGGGGCCCACGAAGTCGTACGGCGGGTTCAAGTAGATCAAGGAGAACGATTCCACGGGGCACTGCACGTCAAAGCAGTCCCCGTGGATCACCTCGATTCCACTAATGCGCGCCAGTTCGGCCCGCCCAGTGTCCAGTTCAACGCCGCACCGCTGAACGTTTTTGTCAGAGGCGATTTCAGCGAACGCAGCACCATCCCCGACGCAAGGATCGAACGCGCAGCATTGTTTGTCCGGGAATACCAAAAACCGCCGGATCCGCTCCGCCTCTCGTAGCGGAAGAGGATAAAAGCCTAGACGTTCTCGTCCGGAAAGACGCATGGCAGCCTCTATCGTGTCGAATTTAGTTGAGAGCGTGGCCTCAGGTGAGGTGAGGTCAAATGATAGAACCCATGTGTCGGAAATGGCTCAAGCTGCGAAGGTCTTGCCGGTCTGGCTGGCTCCTCCGGAACCGCACGAATCGCAGTGGCTAAATAGGGTTCTGACCGTATTGTCCAAGCTTGCGGTAGATCGTGGTCTTGCCAATCCCCAGCCTAGGTTCTGGCTTAACTACATGAATCCAGTAACCGCGTGGAACCGATTGCTTAGTTTCGAAGAAACAACTCTTAGCCAACTCTTAGCTCGGCGGACAGTCTTAGACGGACCGCCAAGGAACCTCTCGTGATGCGAGTTCATTGATACTTTTCAGTGAACCGCCGCCCTTGGCTTTAGCCGTGGGTTCCGGCTACGAAACGTCTTAGTGTCGTCAGGCTAGTTGGTGGTTTGCAATCATCAGTGCGAGCGTGACACTGTGAGAACAGCAAAAAAGAACCTAAAGTCTGGCCGCTGATCAAGATACAAGTTGAGCTTGTGACACTCATGTGCGCGAGAGGTTGAAACCCTCGACTGTCACCAAATTGTCACTAAAACTGGCGCAAAATGGGCTAAAACGGAGCAAATCCAGAAAACAGAAACTGTCGCTATCTTGCAGCTGGCAAAGGGGTTTAGTTGAATTTTCAACTAGATAGCGAATCAGCGATTTAATTTTTCAAGACCGCCGGTTTCAACCACTCACCCACTCCTCCATTTTTAATTCTAACGTATTCTGTGAGTTAGCGGCTAGCAGGGCGCGAATGTTGGCAACAGCCTTTGCGGTTGCGCTGCAGGGGGAAAGAGAAGCCCGGCCAACGCTGCGCTATCCCACAGATGAGGGTAGCGAGCGATTAGAGCCGGAACTGGCGGTATACGGTGCTGGCTTTGTGGCTTGCCTGTGTTCCGTCCGCGACGTTCAAGCGCGGAGCAAAGCTATTTGCCAGGGGCAACACTTGAATCTGCTATCGCTGGAAGCCCGGCCGAGTTCTGCGGGTGCGGTTGGGAGAATCTGTGCCAGACAACACGCAACGCGGCGACAAGCGGCACGGAAAGATAAATTCCCACGATTCCGCCGACCGCTCCTCCAACCATAACGGTGAAGATGGCCAGCAGCGGATGAATCTCCAATTCGTGGCCCATAACGCGCGGGGCAATCAAATAATCCATAACCATGCGCCACAGGCCGAGCAGCGCAGCCATCCAAATCCAGTGGGAGTGTGCCACCAGCCCAACGGTAATGATGGTAATTAGCGCAGTGATCCAGCCTGCCACAGGAATAAATTCCAGGACTCCGGCCATGAGGCCCAGAGCCAGCACCCGCGGGTAGCCCAGGAAGAGCATCGCAACCGAACAAAAGAGAAGAGAAAGCACGGCCAGGATGACCTTGGCGCGAATGTAATGGCGCAGCATATCGTTTAAATCCGCGGCCAAAGCGCGCACGGTGTCGTGCGTCTCCCTAGTGGAAACCATGTGGATAACATCGTTCGCGAGTCTTTCGCCGTCGCTCAGGAAAAACAGGCTAAGGATGGGAATCAACAAGATTCCGCCAAACGCCACCGAAAGGAATTGCCTTACGGACTCGACTAGAGTTCGGATATTTTCCCTGCGTTGCTGGAGAAGCGATTTTGCACGAAGCGATTGAGCTTCATCCCAGCCGTTCCTGTGACCCATAGTGACTGCGATATCGCCCGAATAGATGTCTTCCATCACCGCCGGGGATTCCCTTATGAGCCGTCCAAGCCGAGGAATGAATTGCGGAGCGAGACCATGAACAGTAAGGACGATGAGGATCAGGAGCGCCAAGTAGGCCTCCGCGACGTGCGGCCCCCGGAGGTTTCTAAGAAAGAGGGAGTGGCGCTGGAGAAATCTCACGATGGGATCAATCAAGTAGGCGAACAGGATCGAAAAAGCAAAGATGATGATGACTGTGCGAGCGATATAGATAATGGCCAGCATCACTGCGAATAACAGGGCGGTCAGGAGGACGTTGACGGTGCGGCGATCGGGGAAATCCATACTGGTCACAGGGCGATAAACGTTATTCGTCTGGGGATTCCAGCTTCTGCTTAATGGAAGCAAGGGCTTTTTCCAAGGAGGAACGAGTCTTATCTACCGCGACTTTGCGTACAATGCCGCCTTTCAATCCGGTGAGTCCGGCTTGTTGCGAACCCTTCAAGGTAATGAGGTAGAAGGCGTCATGATCGGAGCGCTGCGTGTCTTTGACGCAGATGCTCAGGTCCAGCGCCGTTTCGAAGTAGTGGCTGGCATAAAGCTGCTTCACAGCAACTGCATACGCTGGTTCCGCAGGAGACTTGCCTTGATAGACGATCGCTTGAACCATGCGAAGCGTGGGCTTGAGTCCAAAATTGACTTTTTCCCAATAAAACTGGGATCGGATGGAGGTGGAGTCCGCTTGGGGATAATTGAGCAAGTATTGGTGCAATTCCGGCAAGTAGACGGGAAGAGCCTTGGAGCGGCTTAGCAAGGACACAAAGGTCTCGGCTACCGCCGCGGGATGATTCTTGTCTCGATAGGTCCCCAGGGCAGCGCTGCCACCTTGCTGGTAGTTCAGAAGGGCCTGCAGAGCCATCTTCTGCGCCAGATGGTTTGCTTGATCGGCTGCGTCGGGCGCAGACCAATTTACAGAGCGCTGGAATTCTTCCATCGCCTCGCTCGGCAATTGCACTTCGCAGTGGCCAGCCTTGCAATTTCTTAACTGCTTGAAATCTTCCTCGTCGAGAGTGAAACCCTCAAGATCTGCGAGTTGGGGCGGATCGCTGAACTTGCGAACCGCGAGATAGCTGGGAAGCTTGCGCAGAGCGTCGAGGTCCGATGCGAACTTGAGGTAACGCTCGGGAGTGGAGTTTATGCGCACGGAGCCGAAAACAAAGACCTGATCCGCGGTCGGGGAATCCAGGACCTTGGCGAGAGCTTTTCCTTCGCGGATTTCCCTGATCTGATCATCATGCAAGCCAACGAAGTCGCGAAAGAACTTGTCTGGCTCGGCGGAATTGTCCGTCGTGTAGATTTCCGCTTGACTAAGAGGAAGGAGAAGCAGGGCGAGTACAATCACGCTCGAAACTCTTCTGCGCATAGAGGATCCTTTGCTACTGGTGCAAAGGGAGAAAGTACCGCTTCGTTGCCATTCCAATCAAGTCTCGGGTAATGGCTTGGGAGTATTGCCAGCTTTTTCATGCGAGGGTGGAGCGTCGAGCGATTCAATCCCAAAGGCGTGGCCGCAACCCTGGGCCGGAAACCACGGCGTTGCTTGAGGCCTCGAGTATCTATGTTTTGGCCAGGCGCTCGCTGTTTGGTTTGGATCCGCTCAGCGCGAAAAACAGGATGTAGAGGTAGCAAATCACGGGCAAAAAGAAGGCGTGATGAATTCCGATCTTGTCTGCGATCCAGCCTTGTGCCAGCGGAATAATGGCTCCGCCGACGATGGCCATGATCAAGAGTCCGGAGCCCTCGCCAGTGAGAGGGCCGAGCTCGGCCACACCCAGGGTGAAAATACTCGGGAACATGATGGAGTTGAAGAAACCAACGAAGATGATGCTCCACATGGCGAAGTGTCCTGTGGCCAGCATCGAAATTGCAACCAGGGCCGCGGCGCAAATGGCGCAAATCCCGAGCAACTGCCCGGTTTTGACTTTTTGCAGCAGACCGGAACCGATGAAACGCCCGACCATCGCGCCACCCCAGTAGAAGGCGACAAAACTTGCCGCAACCCGTTCTGTCAATCCGCCAATCTCGGGCTGGGTGAAATAGTTCACCAGGAAGCTTCCGATGGAGACTTCGGCTCCTACATAGACGAAGATGGCGATGGCCCCAAAGACGAGGTTCGGATGGTTCCAGATGGAGTCGTCCACTTTTTCGCCGACTTTGTGCTGGGCATGTTCGATTGTAGGCAATTTGAAACTGGCGATGGCAATGGCGAGTACGACCAAGGCAATGCCGAGGCCGACGTACGGAGTCTTGACGGTAGCCGCTTCGTGCAAGCGATAGGCTTGCAAGGCGTCCGGCGCCATGGCGCGGATCTCGTCCATGGCTTTGGGTGCTGCGCTCAGAATCAGCACTCCGCCGAAGAACGGAGCTAGAAAAGTGCCCAGAGAGTTGAACGCCTGCGTCAGATTCAGGCGGCTGGAAGCGGTTTCGGGCTTGCCCAGCACCGTCACGTAAGGATTCGCAGCTACTTGCAAGCAGGTGATGCCAGCGGCTAAGACAATCAGCGCGCCGAGGAACAGCGGGTACGACGGGACGCTTGCCGCCGGAACGAACAGGAAGGCGCCCAAGCCCATCATGAGCAAGCCGAGCACCATGGAGCGCTGATAACCAATCCAGACGATAATCTTGGCGGAAGGTATGGAGAAAATGAAATACGCTCCAAAGAAGGCGAACTGAATCAGCATCACGCGCGCGTAGCTCAGGTCGAAAATGGATTTGAGGTGGGGGACGAGAATATCGTTCAGGCAGGTCAGAAAGCCCCACATAAAGAACAAGCTGGTCACAATCATCAGCGGGCCGGCATAGCTGCCTGAGCTTTCACTCGTTACCGTAGAACTCTTAACGGGTACATTTACCATCGAAGAGCACGTCCATTCTTTATTGAGATTCTACAACTCCGCATTCATCAAGATTCCGCAAATGCCCAGTCGGGCCGCGCAGGATAATGCCACAAACGGCCCGAATACAAAACTTGATGCGAGTTCAGAACATCCACAGGAAAGACATGTCCGCCGATCGCAAGAATTTGTCGTTCGGCGAGCTGCAGCGCATTTTTATTAATATTGCTGCAATCAGTCAAAAGAGAATACCCCTTTGTTTTCCAGCAAGATAGAGCAAAGCGCTGTATTCGTATCGCGTATAGCAATATTCGAGCGATTGTGTTTTTATGGGGACCATTGACACGGTTTCTGCCTCACCGTAGCATCGCCATCACTGGCCGCAAACCCCGCAATCGAGCGCGCCGGAAGAGAGGCCCCTCATGAGCCTGCGTGATTTCATCGCCAAACAGTGGATTGACGTTATCGAATGGGTCGAGCCGGAAGACGGCATCCTTGCGTATCAGTACCCCATGCAGGATCGCGAGATCCAGAACGGCGGGCAGCTGACGGTCCGGGCATCGCAATTCGCGGTGTTTGTGAATGAGGGAAAACTGGCCGACGCTTTCGGGCCAGGACTCTACACGCTGACCACGCAGACGTTGCCTATCCTTACGTACCTCAAAAACTGGGATAAGGCGTTCAAGTCGCCGTTCAAGTCCGACGTATATTTCTTTTCGGCGCGGACGCAGACGGATCAGCATTGGGGCACGCAAAACCCGATCTCGATTCGCGATAAGGAATTCGGGGCGGTGCGGCTCCGCGGGTTTGGGATTTACTCGTATCACTTGAGCGATGCGAAGACGTTTTACACCAAGATCAGCGGCACGCGCGACATTTACCGGGTCGCGGACCTGGAAGGCCAGCTGCGCAACACCATCATCGCCAAAATGACCGATACGTTTGCGGCCAGCCAGGTGCCCTTCCTCGATATGGCCGCCAACCAAGGAGCGCTCGCAGAGAAAATCAGCGATCAGGTGAAGCCTGCCTTCACGGACTACGGGCTCACTCTTGACAGTTTCGTCGTTGAAAACCTGTCGCTTCCCGACGAGTTGCAGAAAGTGCTCGATCAGCGCATCAGCATGAACGTGCTCGGTGACATGGGTAAATTCACGCAATACCAGGTGGCGCACGCGATTCCCATCGCTGCCGCCAATGAAGGCGGAGGCGCGGTGGGTATCGGTGCGGGGCTTGGTGCTGGCGTAGCCATGGGCCAGGCCATGATGGATGCAGTGAAAAAATCGACTTCCACGCCTTCTGGCGGGGCCGCGCCTGCGGCGGCGGGCACTCTCGCCGCTGAGACGAAATTCTGCAGCGAATGCGGGAAGCCCATCGCGCGAAGCGCCAAATTCTGCCCGGAATGCGGGAAACCGCAGGCGTAGTGCCGCCGCGCGCCATGAGCGGAATCGAGTGGGTTGTCGAAGCCTTTGGTTGCTCGCCGCAGTCGTTGCGAGATCCCGTCGTTTTGGACAAGCTCTTCCGCAGAATGATCGGCGAGATGAAGCTTCGGCCGGTGGGCGAGACGCAGTGGCATCAGTTTCCCGGAACCGGCGGGATCACCGGACTTTGCCTGCTCGCGGAATCGCACCTCGCGTGCCACACCTTTCCGGAGCACGGTTCGCTCTGCCTCAATTTGTTCTGCTGCGTTGCGCGCGCGGAATGGGATTTTGAAACGGTGCTGCGCGATCTCTTTGGTGCGGATTCGGTGACGGTCCGCCGGTTGCAGCGTCCTTACGAACTAAAACTGAAGCAGGTCGCCAGTGACTGACGGGAAGGTTTTTCCAGCGATCCCGGTGAGCCCTTCGCGATGACGCAGCCTGCTGCCAATTGTCCCAACTGCGGAGCCAAGATCGTTTTTCGCTGGTCCAGCAGCGTTCAGACCGTCTGCGAATTTTGCAAGAGCATTCTCGTGCGCACGGATGTGGATCTGCAAAAGGTCGGTCAGGTCGCCGATCTACCGCCGGATAGTTCTCCCATTCAGATCAATACCGAGGGCGTTTATCGCAACAAAGCGTTCGTGGTAGTGGGCCGCATCCTTTACGAGTACGATCAGGGCGGCTGGAACGAGTGGCACGTGATGATGAACGACGGCGCGAGCGCGTGGCTCTCCGATGCGCAGAATGAATACGCGGTGTCGTGGTCTTCGAAAGCGGCAAGCCTACCCGCCGCGGCTCAGGTCCAGGTGGGGCAGCAATTCAACTGGGACAATCAGCGCTACACGGTGACGGTCATCACCCCGGCACACTACCGCGGGGTCGAAGGCGAATTGCCCTTTCAGTATTGGGGCAAGAACGATGTCACTTTTGTTGACCTGCGCACCGAGACCGGAAAATTTGCCACCCTTGATTACAGCGATTCCGAACCGGCACTGTATCTCGGCGAATTTGTCGAGTTCGAGGATTTGAAGCTGAAAAATCTGCGTAGTTTTGAGGGCTGGTGATGAGCGCTGGTACTCCGCCGCTTCCTGGACCGCCTAAGCCGCAGGTGAAGGCTCTCAATTGTCCGAAGTGTGGAGCGGCCATTACGCTGCGCTGCTTTGGCCAGGCGGAAACTGTGGTGTGCGGGAGTTGCCGTTGCATCCTGGACGCCAAGGATCCAAATCTGGCGATCCTTCAGCAATTCGAAATAAAAACGAGCGATGTAAAACCGTTCATTCCTCTTGGCACGCGCGGCAAGCTGCGTGGCACGGACTACGAAGTCATCGGTTTTCAGCGCCGGCACATTACGGTAGAGGGAATCACTTATTCCTGGCATGAGTATCTTCTGTTCAACCCATACAAGGGTTTTCGCTACCTCACCGAATACAACGGCCATTGGAATGACATCAGCATTTGCAAGCAGCTGCCCATGCTCGACAGCGGGTTTTCCACTGGCGGCGCCGCGAACTATCTCGGCGAGGTCTACAGGCATTTTCAGACTTCGGACGCGAATACGGACTTCGTCCTCGGGGAGTTCCCTTGGCAAGTTCGCGTGGGCGAACACGCCGTGGTCACCGACTACGTACATCCGCCTCGGGTGCTCTCCAGCGAAAAGCTGGACAAGGAAGTCACCTGGTCCATCGGCGAATACATGTATGGCCGGGAGATTTGGGATTCGTTCAAGCTTCCCGGCAGCCCGCCCGAAGCCATCGGTGTTTACGAAAACCAGCCTTCGCCAGTCACGACAAATGTCACCAGCGTTTGGCTGGCGTTCGCGGCGTTCGCCATATTTTTACTGGCACTGATGGCGGGATTCGATCTGCGCGCCAAGAAGGAGCCAGTTCTTCACGAGACGTATACTTACAATCGCGCCGACGCCAAGAACGAGCCATCGTTTGTTTCCGATGTCTTCGAATTGAGCGGACGCACTTCGAACGTCGAGGTAAAGACGTACGCTCCTGTGAGCAACCATTGGATCTATCTCAATTACGCGCTCATCAATCAGGACACCGGGCAAGCCTGGGATTTCGGGCGCGAGGTCAGCTATTACTACGGCTATGACAGCGACGGTTCTTGGACCGAGGGGAAGCAGAACGATTCGGTGGTGATTCCCAGTGTTCCTCCCGGTCACTATTATCTGCGGATTGAGCCGGAGGCCGATCCATCGCTACCCAACATTTCTTACACTGTCGACGTGATTCATGACGTGCCAGTCTTTGGAATCTACGCGATTGCGTTTGTAGCGTTGCTTGTGCCTGCGCTCTTGATTTCCTTGCGCGCGTACACATTCGAGCGCTCGCGCTGGTCAGAGAGCGACCATCCGCCCGTACAGCTTTCTGCGATGACAGGCAGTTCGGAGGACGACAGCTAATGTTTCGAAAACTTTATCTTCTGTTTGGATTCCTTACGCTGGGCACCGCCGCATTCGGCCAGTACCGCGGCTGGAGCCTCGACAGCGTGAATGAACTCAAGAACGTACCCAAGTCGGTCCGCGATAACCCGGGCTCGTACCGTTCGGTTTACAGCGGATATCACCATTACACCGGAGGAAAATAAGATGAACCTCGTTCCCCTCGGCAACATTATTAGCGCGCTGGTCTTCGCGTTTATCGGGATACTGATTTTTGTGATCGCGTTCATCGTGATGGACAAGCTCACACCGTACCATCTGTGGAAAGAGATTGTGCAGGAACACAACATGGCGCTCGCCATTCTTGTGGGCGCTATGTCTCTCGGCATTTGCATTATCATTGCTGCCGCGATTCACTAGCACATGGGCGTCCTGCTGTTTATTTCGGTGCTGCTGGTGGCGGCCTGCGGGCTTATCTATGAGCTCGTGGCGGGCACGCTGGCGAGCTATCTTGTCGGCGACAGCGTCTTTCAGTTTTCCACCATCATTGGCACGTATCTTTTCGCGATGGGGATTGGCAGCGCACTGTCGCGCTACATCCATCGGGGCCTTGCGTATCGCTTCGTGTGGATTGAGCTTCTTCTCGGAGTTATCGGCGGCTTTTCTTCGGCGATGCTCATGCTCGCGTTTGCGTTTACGCAGGGATTCGAACTGATCCTGTACGCGCTGGTCATCGTGATGGGCGTTCTGGTCGGCCTTGAGATTCCCTTGCTGATGCGCATCCTTCGAGACCGCTATCAGTTCCGCGATGTCATCGCGCACGTTCTGACGTTTGATTACCTCGGCGCGCTCGGTGCTTCGCTGCTATTTCCCATTTTGCTCGTTCCACGGCTAGGTCTTGTGCGTTCGGCTATGCTCTTCGGGCTGATCAATGCTGGCGTGGCTCTCTGGAGCACGTTTCTTTTCGCCAATCAGCTTCCGGGCGCTCGCGGATTACGCGTTGCGTGCCTCGTCGTCCTCTGTGGATTGGGAGTCGGGATTGCCGAAGCCAGGCACATCACCGCCACGGCCGAAGACAATATCTACGCCGATGACATCATCTTCGCCCGCGATTCCCGTTACCAACATCTGGTGCTCACGCGCTTCAAGGATGACCTGCGCCTATTTCTGAATAGCCACCTGCAATTCAGTTCCCGCGACGAGTACCGTTACCACGAAGCACTGGTGCATCCGGGACTCGCGGCCACGCCAGCTCCGCGCCGCGTTCTGATTCTTGGCGGCGGTGACGGCCTCGCCGTGCGCGAAGTCCTTAAGTATCCGCAAGTCGAAAGCGTCACCCTTGTTGATCTCGATCCGGAGATGACCAGGCTTTTTTCGTCACATCCCATGCTGACCAAGCTCAACGACAAGTCGCTGCTGTCTCCGCGGGTGCATGTAATCAACGCGGATGCGTTTCCCTGGGTGGATTCGAATACGGACAGTTTTGATTTCATCGTGATCGATTTCCCCGATCCCACGAACTATTCCCTGGGCAAGCTCTACACGACCGCGTTTTACCGCGCCGTCTCGCGGCACCTGAGCGCGCAAGGATTTATGGTGGTGCAAAGCACTTCGCCAATGTTCGCGCGCGATTCTTTCTGGTGCATTGCGCAGACGCTGAAGCAGGCGGGGCTGCAAACATATCCTTATCATGTGTACGTCCCGTCGTTCGGCGAGTGGGGCTTTGTTCTCGCGGGCACGCACGAATACATTTACCCGACTTCGTTCCCATCTGGATTGCGTTTCGTCAATGTGGAAGGACTGGCCGCGCTCTTCCAGTTTCCGCCGGACATGGCGCCGCTGGCCATGCCGCCCAACCAGCTGAACAGCCAGGTGCTTGTCCGCACGTACGAAAACGATTGGAAGGACATCAGTCATTGAAGCTTGGCCGCCGCAAATTCATCGGCGTGGGCAGCGCGGCGCTTGTCGGTTTATCCCTCAAGAGTGAAAAGAAGATGGAAGGATCGTTCGTCAACGATTCTCCTCAGATGGGCCATCTTTTGCGCGATCGCGCAGGGTTTCTGGCCGCTAAGCACGTCGAGAAAGTTCCCGTCGTGATTGTTGGTGGAGGAATCGCAGGTCTCAGCGCGGCCTGGCGGCTTCGCAAGCGCGGCTTTACTGATTTCGTTCTTCTGGAAATGAACGCGCAGCCGGGGGGCAACGCGCGTTGGGGAGAGAATGAAATCACCGCCTATCCCTGGGCGGCGCATTACGTGCCCGTTCCTGGACCAAAGGCCGTCTACGTTCGCGAGCTCTTCGAAGACCTTGGCGTTTTGAAGAATAGCCAGTGGGAGGAACGCTATCTCGCGTTCTCGCCGCAGGAGCGCTTATTTCTTTACGGGCGCTGGCAGGAGGGCATCGAACCCGCCGTTGGCCTCACACAAAAAGATCGCGCCCAATTTCAGCGTCTGGAGGATCTCTTCACTGAGTTTCGAAAGAGCGGCGCGTTCACCATACCTCTCGAACTGGGAATCTCCGCAAAATACCAGGATCTCGATCGCCTCTCGTTTTCCGATTGGCTCCGCCAGCAAGGCTTTGATTCGCGCCTCTTACATTGGTACATGAATTACGCCTGCCGGGACGATTATGGTGCGCTCTCCAGCGATACGTCCGCATGGGCCGGCATCCATTATTTTTCTTCGCGCGAGGTCGAGGAAAAAGGCCCGTTCACCTGGCCGGAAGGCAACGGCTGGATCACTCGCCGGCTCCTTGAACGGGTGGGAGAAAATATTCGCACCAGCCAAATGGTGCACCGCATTGCGCAGACGCATCGCGGCGTGAGCGTTTTTGCAGGTGAGACGGAATTTCAGGCTGAATTTGTTATCTTCGCGGCGCCGACATTCTTGGCTCCATACCTTTTGGAGAATTTTTCCCGACTACACGATTTTGTTTACTCGCCTTGGCTTACTGCCAACTTGACGCTCGACCGCTACCCTGATTCTCGCAGCGCAGATCCTTCCTGGGACACTGTTTTTCTCGACTCGCCAACTCTCGGCTATGTGGATGCCATGCATCAGAGCGTGCGCACGCACATAGACCGCACGGTCTGGACCTTTTATTGGGCCTTGGTGGAAGGTGCTCCGGCGCAGAACCGCCAACTTCTTCTAGAAAAAGACTGGGTCTACTGGAAAGAGGCAATTCTTCGCGATCTTGAGCGCGTGCACTCTGACATTCGCCAGTGCGTCTCCCGGATTGACATCATGCGCATGGGCCACGCCATGATTCGCCCGACCGTGGGTTCGATCTTTTCCGAAGAGCGCCGGCATTTGGCACGATTCAACGACCGAATTCTCTTCGCGAATTCCGACCTCAGCGGCATCTCCATCTTCGAGGAAGCCCAGTATCACGGTGTTGAGGCCGCTCAAAAAGTGCTGCTGAAGCTGCACGGACGCCCCTGAGCCGAAGGCTCGCTCTCATTCGCATCCATTTTGACCGTAACTTTTCCTCGGCATGTGACTCCCACTATTACGGGGTAGAAACGGTCGATTTGGCCCTGCATGGAAGCAGTGGGCCCGTGGCGAAGTTCCAGCATCCAATTAGAAGGAATGCACGTAAAATAAGGTTGGAGCGGGAAGCCCCCGGTAGATCGAGAGGTTTGAATGTTGATTCGCAAGGCTCCGGATTTGACGTACGCCGATGTCACGCCCAAGTCCGTATATCTAAATCGCAGAAAATTCCTACGCGACATGGGCATCGTGGGCGCGGCGGCTTTCGCCGGCAAAGGCCTCTTTGATTTAGCGTTGACGCCGCAAGTGGCTTTCGCCGGAACCAAATTTACCGGGCTCGTCAAGAGCCCCTTCAGCACCACGGAGAAGCAAAACACGTTCGAAGACGTGACCCACTACAACAATTTCTACGAATTCGGCACCAACAAGGGCGATCCTGCCAAGAACGCCACCAAGTTCAACACCTCGAATTGGAAGGTGTCTGTCGAAGGCGAAGTCAAGACTCCGCGCAAGTTCACCATGGACGATATTTTGAAGATTGCGCCGCTCGAAGAGCGCATCTACCGCCATCGCTGCGTCGAGGCATGGTCTATCGTGGTGCCCTGGATTGGCTTTTCGTTCAGCAATCTCGCGAAGCTCGTCGAGCCCACCGCCAAAGCACAGTACGTGGCGTTCGAAAGCTATTTCGATCCATCGCAAATGCCGGAAGCAAAGTATGCCGGCATTGATTTTCCTTATGTTGAAGGATTGCGGCTAGACGAAGCCATGAATCCGCTCGCGCTTCTTTGTGTAGGGATGTACGGCGAAACGCTAGCCAATCAGGACGGCGCTCCCGTGCGCATGATCTTGCCGTGGAAGTATGGATTTAAGAGCACGAAATCGCTCGTCAAAATCAAATTCCAGTCCAAGATGCCGCCGACGACCTGGAACCGCCTCGCGTCCAATGAATACGGTTTCTACGCCAACGTAAATCCCAACGTGGACCATCCGCGCTGGAGCCAGGCGAAGGAACGCCGCCTCGGCGAAATCTTCAAGCGCCCCACGTTGATGTTCAACGGCTACAGCGATCAGGTCGCCGCCATGTACAACGGTATGGACCTGAAGAAAAACTATTAGGACGGTATCCCGGCGTGCGCGCAATTCTTATCAGCAGATGGACCAAAGTCGCGCTTTTTTTGATTTGCCTGATACCGTTCGGCATTCTCGTTTGGCGCAGCCTCAAAGGTGAGCTCGGGGCGAATCCCGTTGAGTTTTTGCAGCACGCCACGGGCGATTGGACATTGCGCTTTCTGATCTTCACTCTTTGCATCACGCCATTCCGCAAATTGTTCAAGCTCCCGGACCTTATTCGCTTCCGCCGCATGCTTGGTCTCTTCGCCTTTTTCTACGTCTGCTTGCACTTCCTCACCTATCTTGGCCCAGACCAGTCGTTCGATCTCTCCGCGATGTGGAAAGACGTCGCCAAGCGGCCGTTCATCACCGTGGGCTTTCTCGGCTTTGTACTGCTGATTCCGTTGGCGATTACGTCCACGGCGGGTTGGATTCGCAGGTTGGGCGGCAAGCGCTGGCAAATGCTGCATCGCGCCATCTACGTTAGCGCGTTGGCCGGCGTGATTCACTACTATTGGCTAGTGAAGTCGGACGTTCGCAAGCCGCTCTTTTACGGCGCGCTCGTGGGAATTTTGTTGCTCTGGCGGGTGGGAGATTGGTTGGTGAAGCGAGGCAAGCAAGCGCCAGTTACAGCTGGCAGCCAGAGCGTTTCCGTGAATCCTACCTAAATTGAACGCAGTGAGGCGCTTCGCTTAGTTGACGGAAGAGGCGCCGTTGTCCGCGGCAGGCTTCTCATCCAATTCCAGGCCCCAGAAGTGCGGCGCAGGCGTCAGAAATTCAATCCCCACTCGCTGGCCTTTTTCGATTGGATCGCCCAGATAAACAATCCGGCATTCTTGCTCTTCCTGCGTCTCCGGGTTGGTGAGCACCAGCATTTCGCCGTTGTCCACCTCATGCTTGAGCATAAGCAGGCCGCCGTGGGCATTAACGACCACGGTTTCGCAGAACTCGCGGAACTTCTTTCCGTTGTGCCCGCGCCCCTGCGCTTGCACCCGGACCCGGTGGAATACGCGGCCGCTGCGGCGCGGCGTTGCTAGCGTGGTTTCGCTCATAGCCCATGTTCGAACGCCCCCGCGACAGCGTCAATCTGTCCCTCCGGACAGGTGTTCCCGATTCGCAACCTTTTTCCCCGGAAGGAACATGCAAAGTGCAACCAAAGGATTGCTTTCGCGGGCGCACGCGGTTAATATGCAACCTAGAGGTTGCATAAAATGAGTGACCGAATTGAGAAGCGCATCGAACTTAAAGCGCCGGTTTCGCGCGTCTGGCGCGCGCTGACGGATTACCGTGAATTTGGCGAATGGTTTCGCGTGAAGCTGGATGGCCCGTTTGTAGTGGGCCAGCTCTCGCGGGGCCAGATTACCTACCCCGGTTACGAGCACATCAAGTGGCAGGCCATCGTGCAGAAAATGGAGCCTGAAGGGCTCTTTTCCTTCACCTGGCACCACTCGTTTGATCCCAATGCTGACATCTACAAAGAACCAACGACCCTTGTGGAGTTCCGGCTGGAGAAGACCGATGCAGGGACACTGTTAACTCTCACGGAATCGGGCTTTGAAAACCTCCCAGAAAAACTTCGTCTTGAAGCCTTCCCCAGAAATGACGGTGGCTGGACCGAGCAGATGAAGAACATCGAGCGCCATGTCGCAAAAACATCGTAGCGCCCGGCCCGTCGATCGGCACTCTCGCGCACCCGTGTTTGCTGCGCTGGGCGACGACACGCGGCTGGCGCTGGTGGCGAAGCTTTGCGGCAGGCGACCGTATTCGATCTCTCAGCTGACGCGGGGTTCGAAGCTGACCCGGCAGGCGATCACCAAGCATCTTCGCGTACTGGAGAGTGCTGGAATTGTGCACAGTGCCCGCGCGGGTCGCGAGAGCCGATTCGAATTCGATCCTCAGCCGATCGCGGGAATCAAAGAGTACCTCGATTTCGTTTCCGAGCAGTGGGATCAGGCACTGTCCAGGCTGAAGTCCTTCGTCGAAAACTGAGGGTGCGGAGGCCATCCTCCCAACGAATCCATCGCTCTCGTGCTCGGTCTGGTTATTTTAACAACCACCTTCTCGTTTGCTTGTGCTCTGCGACAAGGCAGTCATAGAATATAGACTAGCGGCCACGGGTCATCCGCAGCTCCACCATCATTCCGGTGCCGCAACATTCGCTACAAGTTTTGCGTATACATACTCGAAAGGACTGCAAGCTCCTGAGGGCTTCCTATGAACCTTGCTGAATTTATAGAAGGTCGCCGCGACCAGCATCTGGCGGAACTGTGCGAGTTTTTGCGGATTCCCAGCGTCAGCGCCAAGAGCGAGCACAAGCCGGATATCGAGCGCGCGTCACGGTGGGTGGCGGACCATCTTCGTGCCGCGGGATTCAAGACCGTTGAAATCGTTCCTACCAATCTTCACCCGCTGGTCTACGCGGAATCCCTCGAAGCTCCCGGGAAGCCCACGATTCTTTTTTATGGGCACTATGACGTGCAGCCTGCCGAGCCGCTCGATCTCTGGACTTCCCCTGCGTTCGAACCGACTGTGCGAAACGGCAATCTTTTCGGCCGCGGAACCGCCGACGACAAAGGGCAGGTCCATATCCACTTGAAGGCGCTGGAATCCTTGCGACAGGTGAACGGCAAGTTTCCCATTAACGTGAAAGTGTTGATCGAGGGAGAAGAGGAAGTCGGCAGCGTCAGCCTTTGGGACTACGTCCAAAAGAATAAGGAAAAATTGAAAGCTGACGCGCTCGTTGTTTCGGATACAGCCATGCTCGGGAAGGGTGTTCCGTCAATCACCTATGGCTTGCGCGGCTTGAACTATTACCAAATCGAGCTGACTGGCCCGGCCCGCGACCTGCATTCCGGCGTGTATGGCGGAGCGGTGCCGAATCCTCTCACGATTTTGACGGAACTTTTCGCTAAGCTGCACGACAAGAATTACCGCGCGGTTGTGCCAGGCTTTTACGACCAGGTCGCCAAGGTTTCGAAAGCCGAGCGGAAAGCATTGAACGCCCTGCCTTGGAAGAGAAAAGAGTTTGAGAAAGCCGTTGGCGCACCCGTTTATTTTGGGGAGGCTGGATTTACCACCATCGAGCGCATTGCGATCCGGCCGACGTTCGAATTGAACGGCATTTGGGG
This sequence comes from Acidobacteriota bacterium, assembly GCA_013289835.1. Lineage (GTDB taxonomy): Bacteria > Acidobacteriota > Terriglobia > Acidiferrales > UBA7541 > Acidiferrum. The sequence continues at coordinate 28,888 of JABCZG010000008.1, forward strand.
CGGCTACATTGGAGAAGGCGCGAAGACCGTGATTCCGTCAAAGGCATTCGCCAAATTCTCGACGCGGCTTGTCCCCAATCAGGAGCCGCACAAGATCGCCAAGCTGGTCGAAAAGCACATTCGAAAGCTGCTGCCGAAAGCAGTTCATTGCAAGTTCGAAGTTTTGAGCACTGGCAAACCCTGGGTGGCTCCGTATCACGCGCCGATTTTCAAGAAAGCGCAGTCGGCTCTGGAAAAGGGATTCGGCAAGAAGGCTGTGTTTATTCGCGAGGGCGGCTCGATTCCGTTTGTCACACAGATGCATGACACATTCAAAGTGCCGTGTGTGCTGATCGGCTTCGGGCTGCCGGACGAAAACGCTCACGCCCCTGACGAGCACATCGCGCTGGAAAACTACTTCGGCGGCATCAAGGCCATCGCTCACTTCTATGCAGATCTGGCAGCTCTCTAGCCGAATTCTTTTCTGTGAGATACAACTAGATCGAATGTTTCGGACGGGTGAACAGCGGTTGGCGGGCCGAAAGTTGCTCTAAATCGTCGCCAATCGTTGACGGCGGCCGCTGGCGTATTCATTCAGTGCGGCGTTGGCGCTTGTGACGATGTCAAGCGCGTCGGCGACTGCGGACAAATCCTTGCCGCGCAAGACAAAATACATTTCATCCTCTCCCAAGCCTGTGTAGACGCGGTTGCCCATGCAGCCAAGGCTTAGTATCGCGCCATTTTGTAGCGAAGCCGGCAGCGCCATGCAAGTCGGCCGGCCGAGTGCAGGAGCGCCGCTGGCTACGCCCGCACGATTGGCTGCTTCATTCAGCAGCATCGCGGCGGACGGCTTACATGCGAACAGCACGGCGTCGGGCGCGACTGGCGCATCGCTCAGCGGCGCGTAAACGATCGCGGCTGGCGCTTTCGAAAGCCGGGGAATTTGCGGCACTTCTTCCGGCTTCACATATCCCAATTCGAACATCATTTTCAAAGTCTGCTCGGTTTCTTTTTCCCGCTCTGGCGAAAGCGCGATGTTGTGCGTGTACGCTCCCACGGCGCAGTTGAAATGATTTTCAGGCACGGTATAGAACACGCGGCCTTGCGCTGCCAGCCGCCAGAAGCTGCATCCGGACGGCTCCGTGCCCTCAAACTTCAGTATGCCTGCGGGCGCGGCGTCTAGAAAAGCGACCGCGACTGGTCGCTTTCCCAGTTTCACTTTGGCACTGATTCTTTGCTCGAGTTCTCTCCAGTTTTCTTCAGCGTGCATCATTGAAATGCCTCTTTCCCCGTCCTTTGGTGAGAGTAGCATAGTGATGGAACGCACACGAAAACAGGCCGAGCCCCTGTTGAGCCGCATTTTTAGCGGCGATTTCCACATATCTCAAAAAAAGTTGCATTTTTCCGGCCTTTTTTGCGATTTTTCCTTGCGTTATGCGTGGTCCTTGGCTATAGTCCTCTTCGGCCCGGGTTATTCCGCAGAAACATGGGGCAGTGGACTCGCGGCCTGCTTCGACTCGATCGGAGTGGAAAGACAAATTAGGAGGATAAGCAAACTAGATGGCCAAGCCATTGAGCAAGACGAAGATCGTATCGCATATGGCCGAGAAGGTCGGCTCACCGAAGAAAACCGCCGCTCTCTTCTTTGAAGAGCTTTTCAAGCTCGCAGTGAAAGAAGCAAAAGGCGCGGCAGGCAAGTTCGTCATCCCGGGAATCGGCCGCGTAGTGAAGGCGCACCGCAAGGCGCGCATGGGCCGCAACCCGCAGACCGGCGAAGCAATCAAGATCAAGGCGAAGACCGTGGTTCGCCTGCGCCCGTCGAAGGCGTTCAAGGACGCCGTTCTCAAGTAGGCCAGATTGAATTGAGTTTTAGCCCCCGGCGGCCTGAGGAATCAGGTCTTCGGGGGCTTTTCTCTTTTGTGAGGCCGTTAGAGCGTCTTGACGTAGGCGACGACGTCGCTAATCTGCGCCGGCTCGAGCACTTCCTTGAAAGGCGGCATCAGTGAATCGCCGTTTTCGATCCAGGTTCTTAAGGATTCGGTGGTCACTTTGTTGTTGTTGACGCTGAAGGTGCCGCGCTTGGAGAGGCCCTTCAATCCTGGGCCAATCTTTTTAACGTCGCTGTCCGCGTTGTGGCACAACGCGCATTTTTTCTCGAACACATCCTTGCCACGCGCTACGGCGGCAGCCGATGATTTCGATCCGCCGCTCGCTGCGGGTTTACTTGCCGGCGGATCCTGCGCCAGCACAGCTCCCGCAACAGCCAATGTTGCGATCCCAAGAATCAGATAGTTCCGCTTCACGACGCCCCCTCATCTTTGCGAATTGTGACCCGGCTTTGACGGGCCGACACCTTGTGTGTGCGCCGAACGGTTAAGTTCCACGCGAACGCCAGGCGGCCAATCTTGCGCCAAACCACACGCTTCCATTCTCCCCATTCGGCGCCTGCATTTCTACTCTAATACCCGGCACAAAGTACAGGTTCCTCTCGTGCACGTCCCGGACTTTCGTACTTTTGACCGACGCCAAACCATGTGCTAACTATGTCTCATGAGCATGGAGACCCTCACGCGGGCGTGGGAAGTGCTTCAGGACGCATATCAGGCACAGATGGAAGGCGACTACGATCGGGCCGTCGAGCTCTATCAGTCGTCGTTAGAACTCCACCCCACGGCCGAAGCGCATACCTTTCTGGGCTGGACCTACCACTTCCAGGGCCGCCTGGAAGATGCCATTGCCGAGTGCAAGAGGGCTATCGAGATCGATCCCGAATTCGGCAATCCCTACAACGACATCGGTGCCTATCTGATCGAGCAGAGCCGCTTTGATGAAGCGATTCCCTGGCTCGAACGCGCCACGGAAGCGCAGCGATATGAGCCGCGCCACTTTCCGCATTACAACCTGGGCCGCGCCTACCTCGGCAAGGAAATGTACGCCAACGCCATGCGCTGCTTCCAGGAAGCGCTGAACATCGAGCCGCGGTATTCTCTCGCACGGCAAGCGCTCGCCTCGCTGCGCCGCATGGTCAACTGAAAAGAGTAGTCGGTTTTCAGCGACCCGTTCTCAGCTCAGAAAAATTATCCTTCTTCTTGCAGGTCCATCGAATTCACGAAGGTGCCTGCTGCTCCGATGGTTTGACGATTCGATCGTAAATCAAAAGCAAGATTGCTGTTGCGAAACCGACACCACTGATGGTCCACCACGCGCGTTCGGGATGGCGCGCGACTTCGCCGAAGCGGTGCATCACGAGTCCACCAAACCAGCCGCCTATGAGCGAGCCGATTCCAATCGGCAGAAACGCAAACCCCATGTACGTGCCTTGCTGGCCGGGAGGCGCCAGACGCGATATGTAGGCGTAATAGGGCGGCTGCTGAATGATTTCGCCCAGAGCCAGCACGGCGATGGAAAAAATCGCACCCAGAACCGTTGGCCAGAATGACAGGATGAGCCAGGATGCGGCAGAAATGACAGTGCCCAGAATGACGGCGTGAAACGGGGGAATCTTGCGCGCCAGGTAGTTGACCACAAACGTCAGGCAGACAACGACCGCCGCGTCCGTGATCAAGATGAGCTCGACGTGGGCGTCGGCGTTCACGTAGCTATGGATGAATCCCGGCAGACTGGTGTATTGCTGCCAGAAGACGATCCAATATCCTGTGAATATGAGAAGAAAAATGAGAAACCGGGGCGGCCATAGCACTGCGCGAAAGTTACGAGCGACCTGTATAAGGCTTGGGGGTGGCACATCGCCCGGTTTGCGCGGATCGCGGAAGAAGAATAGAACGAAGAAAAACATTGCGAAGACGCTGAGCGCGGAAATGCGGAAGACCCGCTCCAGCCCGAAGTGCGTGTGCGCCCAATCCGCGACGAAGGGGCCGGCCGTGCCTCCGATATTCACCATGGTGTAGTAAATGGAATAGCCGATGGAGCGGACATTTTCCTTGGAAGCGCGTGCGGTAGTCCCGACGACGGAAGGTTTTACGAGGGCGATGCCCAGTGCGGGCAAAATCAGGATGCAACCTACGAATAAGCTGAGTGGAACCGCCGCGCGAACAGGTGCAAGCCAGGAAGCGCCAATGGAGCCAATCAGGAAGTAGGCGGCCGCCAGGATAAGGTAAGCCATCGAAAGCGCGCGGCGAAAGCCGAGTTTGTCCGCGATCGCGCCGCCGAAGATCGCCAGGAACCAGACCATGCCACCGAAGATGCCGGTGAGAGTGCCCGTCTGCTCCGTGGAAAAATTCAGTTTTTCCTGCAAATAAACGGCGAGAGAAGAGAACGCGCCGTAGTAGGAGAGGCGCTCGAAGATTTCGCTAACGTTGGCGACCCAAAAAGGGCGTTCAAATCCGTCGCGGATTTCCTGGAGCCTTTGGCCAAAGCTCATGACGCCTCCCGGGTGCGAGGCGGGATGATAGCAGAGGTGGTGGGGGCCACACGAAAAAAGCGCTTCGTGTTCAAGGTACTCCAGCCCCACCCTGCGCGTTCAAGCGCGGTGCAGCTATTCGGACGCAAAAGGTGGGATGAGTGTTACCGGTTGCGAGGGGAGGAACGGGCGGAGGACGACTCGGCGGGATTGGACCACTGCGCAGACGTATTTGCGGATGAGGGGAGCAAATTGGAACGAACCAGCGATTCCACCTGATTCCAGATGGCTGGATCACATTCGATCTGGATGTGGGACTTCATGAATGTGCGGCTGAACCAGGGATATTGACCGCAGCGGAGCGGGTTGTCGGTATAGTCCGTGCGGAAGTTGCCGAGAATGCGTGTACGCGCGGGATCGGCGGAGTGAATAGTGGGAGTGCCGTGGAGAAATCCGCTTGGCTGATAAAAATTGATGGCTTGCGCGACATTTGCCGGGATCAGCGCGTCGTTTTCACCGGCTTTGGTGATGCTGTCCACCTGGATGGTGAGAACCACGGGGATGCCGTCTTTTTCGAGCTGACGAGCCAGATTCACCGTTTCCGATGCGCCCCAGCTATGCCCGTAAATAATGATGCGGGCCGACTGCTTTTCCTTGACTGATAGAGTTCCATCTCGGTCGGTGTCCAACAAATCGAGTATGCGTTGATACGCTTCTTTCCCCCGGTGATTCTCAAACATTTCGACGGCCACGCCGGAAGGAAAATCCTGCCGCAAATGCTCGGCGAGCTGCACCTCGCTATGCACGCGGTCATCGTGGTGGACGTAGCCGCCTACGAAACCGATTACGATCGCCGAAGGCGACACCGAAACAGGATGCTCTGATTGCGGAGAAGCTGGTGCGGAAGAGCCGTAGAGAAGTAGCACCAAAACACAAAGCGAGAGGGCCTGGAGTGGACGAAGCATTTGCTGTACCTGTTTGCCAGAGACTATAGGACTGTATGCAGCGTGCCAAGCGAAAGTTCTAACGAAAGAGAGCTAGCGGGACTGGCGCGAGAGTTTTAGTACTGATAGTTCGTGGACTTACTGTATTCCGTGGATCGAAAACGAAGTGCCGCCGGTGTTTGGCAAAGGCAACCGGGCCGGTGCTACCACAGTTGAACTCAGTGAGCGGGCCGATTGCAGTAGCGCCCAATCAGCCTTGAACTCCGGCATGGTTTCGCGGCTGTGCTTGCGAGTCCTTAAGAAATACTCCGCGCGGACAAGAGCCAACGCATAGGAAAGCTTCCCGTCCGAGCCTGAAGCAAGGAAGTTGCTGGGGCTTAGGCCGATTCGAGTAGTCGCGCCGTTTTCCGAAATATCCAGCCAGAGTGCGCCATGGGGACCGAGGCGAGGTGTGCCCACGCGATCGAGATATTTGAAAAAATGGCTCAGGTAATCGCGGCCGGAGACGAGTTCTTGATTCACAGCTTCGTTAGCGAGAGCGTCATAGGCCTTGCGATAGTTTTTCCATTCCTCTGAAGTGCCAACGGCTTGCGCCCGCTCTTGGGCTTCGATCATTTCAAGAGCAGCAGCCCGGGCTTTGTCCTTCGCGGACTTGGCTTCCTGAATTCCCTCCGAGAGATCGCTGGCCTCCTCGTCGGGATACGTTTCCAATTCATGTTCGGGACTGAATCTGCCCGTCAGCACGTAGGAAGCTGCGACAAAAGGCAGTTCGTGATCTGCGAACACCAGCATGGGCACCAGGAGTTTCTTGGAGCGAACCAGTTGCTCCGTCCCGCCTCTGCACTCCGAGCTGCGTTTGAGAGTGCCAGGTATCTGGGCGAAATGAAGAACGCGGAAGTGAGCTTCGGGATGCCTGGCGGCATAATGAGAAAAAGAGCGTGCAATCGCCTTCGGTGAAGTCATGCCGAAATCGTTCAGGTGATCGGGCTTGGCGGCGTGGGGGAAATAGAAATTGATCACGCGGCGGGTGAAGTCGGCGCAATTTCGCGTCATGCCGTTGAAATGATTGACGTTGGGCTCGGAATTGAATTCCGCAATCAGTGCGCGGTCCTGCTCGACGGTGGTCTCCACAATAAACACGTACATGCTTCTGGAAAGCGTGGCGCCGACCATCTCGCGCCACTCGGCATTGTTGCTTGTGCGGCAGACTTTTCCTTCGCAATAGCCGGAGAGGTATTTCTCGCGGTAGCGCTCTTCGAGTGCGTACTTAATGTTGTGCGAACCAAAGAGCGGACGATCTTGAGGATCCTCCACTCCATAGAGATAAATGTTCAGAGGAACGACGTTCCATTCATACGGCTGGTCCTCGCCGAGCGTCGTATAGTTGCTCATGACGGAGCCTTGTTCGCCGGGTCCGCAGAGGCGAAGCTTTACGGGTGTTTCGGGGCAGATGCGTGAAAAATAGACCGCGCTATGCCCGGAACCGGTGATGCGCGCAACGCTCGTGTCCAGGGACTCGTTGAGAAGAACGCCCACGTCGGCGCGAGCTGTCGAGCCTGCCAGGCATCCGAATAGGATGGCCGAGGCGAGGCTCCAGCGCCTCACCATCGAACGCAGCCGAGGGAACGATGCCTCCGCTGGAAGGTCGGATTTGATTGGCCGTAACGTCCTCAACGATCCTATTCTCCTCTGAGAGGTAGGCACTCTTTCTAAATTGGAGTGGGCTGGGGAGGGTTCAGAAGCTCGTGTAAAGGCCGGAGTATTAGTACTTTAGGCAAGCTGGGCAGCTCGCGAGGGCAACCCCTCAGAACATACTTGAACAGAAGCGGACGCGCAAGTCAAGTTCTCGTAACTGATTGAAATACAATGGCATACGAGAGCATCCCGCACCTTTTGTGGCGATTCGTGTTCCGCGTGTCCCCAAGCACCATCATTCAGCTGCCCCCATCAGAGATCCCCATGCAGGGACAAAACCGCCCCTACATCTACAAACCCCGAAACTCAGGGAAAGTCGCGGGATGCACTCGCCCCGGCATGCCGCAGCTACTGCCCCGAGTAATACCCATCCCGCGCCTGCACTACTAGCTCCTTCTGCTTGGTGGTGAGCAGAATCTTGTGATAGCCCGCCCCCGCATTCTTGTCCGGCGTATAACCCAGGCTGTACTGGCCGTGCAGCTCTTCCTCAATCTCGGAATAAATCTTGTCCACCGTTTCTTTCTTGGAGACCTCGAACATCTGTCCGCCCGTCGCTTTGGAGATTTCCTGCAGAATCTTCTTTCCGTCTGGCCGCTGTTCCTGCGGGTTGCGTCCTCCGCCTCCGTGGTGCCCGCCGCCGTGCTGCCCCATCATGCCGCCCGGATAGCCGTGGCTTTCCTCATCCTTGAACAGGATCGAATAGATCACCGTGTCCGCGCGCTGCGCGGTTTCAATCGCCGTCGCCAACGTTTCTTGGCTGCCGTGGTCGTCCCCGTCAGTAAGGATGATCAGCGCCTTGCGGCCTTGTTGCTTGCTCATCAACTCGTCGGCGGCCAGGTATACCGCGTCGTAGAGAAGTGTTCCTCCGCCCCTGGAGTGCGAACCTCGTCCGCTGCCTCCCCCTCCGCTGCTTCCGCCTCCACTCGATGAATCGTATTGCGGCGTTTGCAAGGATTGCAGCGCCGCTTGCAATTTCGGACGCGACGGGGTGAAGTCTTGCAGCAGCTCCACTTGTTTGTCGAAATGAATCACGAACGCCAGATCCTTGTCTTGCCGCAGCAGGTGATCGAGAAAGCTGTAGCTGGCGCTGCGTTCCGCATCCAAGACCCGCCGCTGGCTCAAGCTGGTGTCCACTAGTAGTCCCATCCGCAACGGCACGTCATTCTCTCTCGCGAAGTAATTGATGGTTTGCGGACGGCCGTCTTCTTCGAGCACAAAATCGTCTTTGGTCAAATTCGAAATGATCTTTCCATGTTTGTCGCGAACGGTTGCCAGCACGTTCACGGCTTTCACTTCCATGGCGATCTTCGGCTCGGGCGCCCGTTGCAGCTGCGGCTGTTGTTGGGGCTGGGCCTGCGGTTGTTGCCCGCGCACGCTTGCGGCGAGGAATGCCAGCAAGAAAAAAAAGGCTGGGCGCATGCACCGCCTCGGATAGATCCAGTAACGTACTCTACGATTCGCAAGCGCAATACTCATTTGACTCCGTACTTGGCGGCTGGAACAAAATTCACCGCCGCTCATCAGCCGCAAACTTCTGCACGGCCCCGACAATGTTGGATGCTGAATCTGTGAATTGTGTTTTCCTTTGAGGCGTACTCATCCCCGCCAAGGCTCTAAGTAAGATTCCTCTGCAGTGCTCACTTAGTTCCAGGTCCGCGGAATAGAGCTCTATAAGATTGTTTAGGCTCAAGCGTCGCGGGCGCCTTTTGCTCAGGGGAAGAGCACGGAGTGAAACGAGAGCGATGCTTCGAGGTGAGAGGCGAAATACGACCAGTCGTGGCGGCCGGGGTAGAGATGAAATTCGTGAGGGACTTTGCGGGAGCTGAGAACTTTGTCGAGAGCGACGGCGCCGGCGTCGAAGCCGAAATCATCCTCGGAACCGCAATCGAAATAGATTTTCACGCCGGAGAGAGAAGCCGTGCGGGCCAGCGTAAGCGGACTGTTGCGCTCCCAGAACTCAGGATCGGGAGGCGCGCCGAAGACGCCGCCGAGAACTCGCGCGCGACCCGTGCCGGGGGAACCGCCATCTCCAGAAAGGAATACGGGAAGTTTTTCAATGAGCGCCGCGCTGTGGGCGCTGACGGAAGAGAACAATTGCGGATGAGCGAAAGCAAGATGTAGAGCGCCGTAACCCCCCATGGAAATTCCGGAGATGGCGCGATTCGCCCGGCCGGGGCGCACGCGGTAGTGACGCTCGATGAACGGAAAAAATTCCTGTAACAGGAAATCCTCGTAGCGGACTTTGCCGTCGCGGGAGTTGATGTAAAAACTGGCCGCACCCGCTGGAGTGGCGATTAAAAAATCCTTGAGTCGGCCTTTTTCGCGGAGGTCTTCGACGAGATTCCAGCCGCCGGTGTGGAGAAACGTCTGCTCGTTGTCGCCGAGGCCATGGAGGAAATAAAGAATTGGAAAGTGGCGCGTTTTGTCCGCGTCAAAGCTGGCCGGCAAGAGAACACAATACGGAACCGGGCGGCCAAGGATTTTGCTTGGGACGGAGTTGCACTCGGCCCGGCCGGCTGCAAGAAGAGAAGAAGGAAGGAAGCAAAAGAGAAAGAGAAAAAAGAGGATCCCTCGCTGCGCTCGGGATGACAGAGGTTGGTTGCTGCTGCGAAGAGTCACGCAAACATTCTACTCATATCGAAGGGCTTCGACGGGATTGAGGCGCGCGGCGCGCGAGGCGGGATAGAGTCCGGCGACGAGGCTAACGAAAACGGCGAACGCGATGGCGCCGAGGACCAACCACCAGGGAACGGAGGTGATTTCCACGCTGGGAAGATCCCGCCGATGCAGGTAGACGTTGGTGCCGAAGGTGAGAGCGCGGCCGATAAGCCAGCCAAGGAAGGCGCCGAAAACGCCACCAAAGAGACCCATTACGCCGGCTTCGAAGAAGAAAAGCTGTTTGACGTCGCGGTCGGAGGCACCGAGCGCTTTGAGGACGCCGATTTCGCGCCGCCGCTCAAGAATGGCCATGACCAGTGTGTTGACGATGCCAAGCGTGGCGACGAAAAGGGCGAGGCTGCTGAAAATTCCGAGGAGCATATCGAGCACGCGGAAAAATGTGGCTAGGCTCTTGGAGGCGTCCAGAAGGGAAAACGCACCGAAGCCCATGTTCTTGATGGAAGCTTCCAGGGCTTCGACGTAAGCGGGGCCCTTGGCGCGCACAGTCAGGCTCGCAAACGTTTGTGCAGAAGCAGTGCCGCGAACGATGTCGCGAAGATCGTTGATCTGCGCCGCGCGCAGCGTCATAGCCACTTGCAGCGGAATGAGCAGGCGTCCATTGCCGTAACCGCCGAACCCGGAAGCGGGCTCGGTATCCACGACGCCGACAATGCGCAAGCGCATTTCCTTCGGAACCACGGAGAAGCCGCCGGGCAACGATGCGGAATTGGAGGAAGGAGGAGTCGCGCTGGAGTTCGCCGAATCCTGCGGAAGCGATTGGCGTTCGGCATAGCGGAGAACGAGCTCTTTGCCGATGAGAGCGGAAGTCTGCGGATTGAGCTCCTTAGCGAATTCGCTTTGCAGAATCGTCTCGTACGCGCCGTCGCCGGAGAAAAAGGAACCCTGCATGCCGTCGAACGATCCGCTGGCTTTGGAGGATGCGGGCATTCCGGCAACCATGGTCGCGAAGGGCTTGCCGTCGTAGCGCACTTCCGTGAAAAAACGAATCTGCGGATAGACTTCGACGACGTTGGGCAGGCGGGCGATTTCCTGGCGTGCATTCTCGTCGAGAAGGCGCGGCGGCTTATCCGTTGGAGCGGGCATGGCGTCGCGGCCCATGCCGCGAAGATTCATGCGCGGCGTGACGAACACGGAATCGAACAAGCCGCTTTGCGAAAGACGTTTGGAGGCCAACTGCTGCAGTCCCACGCCGAGCGAAAGCATGGCCACGAGCGAGGCCACGCCGACGGCGATGCCAAGCGTCGTGAGCGAATTCCGAAGAATGGCTTCGCGAAGATTGCGCAGTGCGAGATCGCTGAGGTCGCGGGGCTTCATCGCGCAGCTCCGTTTGAAAGCAGCTTGCCGTCGCCCATGACCGCTAGGCGATCGGCGTAGCGTTCGGCCAGCGGACGCTCGTGCGTCACCATGACGATCGTCATGCCCGGGTTTTTTTGGATTTCTTTCAGCAGCGTGAGGATGGATTCACCCGTAGCGCTGTCGAGATTTCCCGTGGGCTCGTCGGCAAGGAGAATCTTGGGGCGGTTGACGAGCGCTCGGGCGATGGCGGCGCGCTGCTGCTCGCCGCCGGAAAGCTCGCTGGGTCGGTGGGTAATGCGTTTGCCGAGGCCGACACGCCCCAGAGCCTCCTGCACGCGGGCGGCGCGGTCGCCGCGCTCAACTTCGGCGAGCCGCAGCGGGAGCTCGACATTTTCCTCTAGCGTCATGCGCGGCAGAAGATTGAACGATTGGAAGACCATGCCCACGGTCTGCCTCCGGTAGCGCGCCAGCTCGAGCGAAGAAACCTTTGAAAGGTCCTGCCCGTGTGCAATCACTGCGCCTGAAGTGGGCCGGTCCAGGCCGGCGATGAGATTGAGTAGCGTGGATTTTCCCGAGCCGGAGCTGCCCAGCAGCGCGAGAAATTCGCCCGTCGGAAGATCGAGCGAAACATCGTCGACGGCGCGGATCACGGCTTCGCCCATGGTGTAGTGGCGCGAGATATGGTCGAGACGAATAGCGGGTTGGCCATTCGATGGGGTGGATGGCGGCATTGTGGGCGGCACACATAATAGTACGCAGAAACGTTCCCGAAAATTGCAGAAGTTGGGCGCCGGGCGAAAATGGCCGGAAAGATGGGCCGGCCTCGGGAGGCCGGCCCTGAAGCGATTAGGCAAAAGGCTCTTGCAAAGAGTGCAGCGCCGTCAGCAACCCTTAAAGGAGATGAAATCTCCCAAGTTAGAAGGCAGCTTTGGGGTGAACGGTTCGAACGCAAAGGATTTCGAGACGTCAAAACCGGCAGCTTTGGCGGCGGTGATATCCGCAAACGGTGTGAGGGCAGCGACCGCTTGCTCGATTTTATTCCAGCAGAGGGTGCGTTCGTAGCCGTTGTTGTTCGGAGGATCGACGCTTTCGGCAACGCCCTGTGCACCGGTGAGCGTTTCGATGGGGCCGCCATCCTGCGGGGCGACATCAGCAGCGAGGACGCGAGCCAGCGTGCGGTGATCGCTCTCGATGCCCATAATGCGCGCGGCGGTGACGCGCAAATTCGAATTGCTGAAGTGGCGCACGCCGACCAGATACGCGGCGATGAAGGCGTCCTCCAGAGTGACGAGGACATTTAAGGTCGTCTGTGCATCGCTGAACATATTCTTTGGATAAAAGAAGGAAGTGAAGGGTGAGGGAGAAGCGGTTACCGATTGCTCCAACGCGTAATGCGACATTTCTTCCTGAAGCGCGGCGCGCAGATAGCCCTGATCGTCGCTGGGGAGGCGGCCGAAGAAGGCCGCTTCATTGATGATGTTGGTGTAGGTGGTGACGGCCAGAGCTTCGGCGATTTCCGCGGCGATCAGGATTTCGCGATCCTCGTGGCGGAGATCGTCGGAATCGTGGTCGTCGTCGTGTCGCAGGGCGTTGCTGTTGGTGGACTTCGCCGAGGCGATGTCCAGCAGGCCGGCGAATGCGAAGGCGCCCGTGGCTCCCGCGAGGGAAGCCTTCTTCAAGAACGAGCGCCGTTGCGGATCTTGCAACTGCGACGCTGATGGAGCTGGATCAATGCGGTCTGTTGTCTTGCTCATTTTTTTCTCCATGATTTGGACGTAAGAAATCCACCGAGCCCAGAAAGGCCCTGGATGGCGCTGCAGGTCTGGTGAATCCCCCTGAGGTAGTACGCGAAACGCGGGGAAACGGATGCGAAAGGTGGAGCGTCTTCGCTCGGCAGAGGGAAAGAAAGGTAGAATGCGCGGCGGAAGGCTTTGCGCAGTTGTCGGAGGGGCATGTGAAACGGCTGCTGGTGTTGGCGATGTTGGTTGGGAGCGGGTTCGTCGAAGGCCTGGCGTGGGCCCAGAAGCCGCCGCTCCTGCCGGAGAAAGATGTCGCGGCGCTCGCGAACGAGTTGAGCGGCGAGACAGCGAAGCGGAATCTGGAGGGAATCGCGCGGTTTCACCGGCAGCGCGGGTCCCAGGGATTTCACGCAGCGGCGGAATTGGTTGCGGAGCGTGCGCGGGCGTACGGGTTGAGCGATGTGGCGATACTCCAGTTTCCGGCGGATGGGAAGATTTTCTATGGGACGCAGCGGTCGCGCCCGGCGTGGGACGCGGAATTTGCGGAACTCAAGGAACTGGATTTTAGCAACGTAACCTGCCACAAGGCCGCGGAGACCAAACCCAAGAGTGACGATGAACTGAGCAAAAAGTATGCCGCCTGGCTGACGGAAGACTGTGCTGGAATTGTTGGCGAAAAGCTTTTGGCGAGCTATGAGGGGGAGCCGGTGGCGCTCGCAGAAGACAGCGAGAGCGCGGATGTGACAGCGGACTTGGTGGATGTGGGCGAGGGAACGAAGGAGAGCGATTACGCGGGGAAAGAGGTGAAGGGGAAGATTGTGCTGGTCAGCGCGCAGGCTGGAGCGGTGCAAGATTTGGCGGTGGGAAAATTCGGCGCAGTGGGGATTGTCAGTTACGCGCAGAACCAGAAGACGGCTTGGTGGGGCGAGGACGAGAATTTGATTCGATGGGGACATCTGGAGACGTTTTCGGCGAACAAGACGTTTGCGTTCATGGTGTCGTTGAAGACGGCGCGGGGATTCAAAGAGCGGCTGGCGAAGGGAGAAAAGATCACCCTGCACGCGGTGGTGAAGGCGGGGCAGCATGCGGGGAATTATGAGGTGGTGACAGCGACGATTCCGGGGGCGGACCCGAAATTGAAGGAGGAGGAGATTGCGTTTTCGTGCCATCTGGATCATCAGCGGCCGGGAGCGAATGACAACGCCAGTGGCTGCGTGACAATTCTGGAGGTGGCACGGACTCTGCAGAAATTGATCAATCAGGGGGATCTGGCGCGGCCGGCACGGACGATCCGGTTTATCTGGCCGCCGGAGATTGAAGGCACGGTCACACTGTTGAATGCAAAGCCGGAGTTTGCCAAGCGCATCAAGGCCGTCGTACACATGGACATGGTAGGCGGTGGGCCGGAGACGAAGGCAGTGTTCCACGTGACACGGGGGCCGATGAGTTTGCCGTCGTTTGTGCACGACGTGGCTTGGGCGTTCGCCGAATTTGTAAACGAGGAGTCCTACAAATTCGCGGCCACGGGGGATGCGAAGTATCCGTTTGTCGCGCCTGAGGGCGGCAAGGAGCCGCTCCGCGCCGAGTATTCCGCGTACACCATGGGGAGCGACCACGATGTGTATCAGGATTCCTCGTTCGGGATTCCTGCGATTTATCTGAATGACTGGCCGGACAGGTACATTCACACGAATTTCGATACGGCAGCGAATATCGATCCGACGAAGCTGAAGAGAGCGGCGTTTATCGGGGCGGCGAGCGGGTATTTTTTGGCTACGTTCGGGATCGAGGAAGGGAGCGAACTGGCAGGGAGAATCGAGAGCCAAAATGCAATCGACAAGAAAAAAGAGGAGTTGCGCGATCGCTCTTTTTCGCTAATGGATCAGAACGCCTTCCGAGTTGCAAGAACGGCTTACTGTCTAGGAGTACTTCAGTCACTTTCGAGGTTTCTCCCTGAAAGTGTTTCCAAGGACGAGATCGAACGCGCGGCCGAAGTGTCCATATTTCGCATCTATAAAGATCATGCGGATAAAGATCGCTTCGCCGGTTTTGGGGTTGCGGTATTTCGGCGAGGAGCAAATCCTAAAGGACCGCTGGCGGTGTTTGGGTACGACTATTTTGCGGATCATGCGAAGGCAGCCGGAGTGGCGACGCCGAAGCTGCTGAGTTATGAGGGGTTGTGGGGTGGCGGGGAAGAGTACGCATATGAAGTGTTGAATTTTGCGGATGGGAAGCGGAATGCGCAGGAGATACGCGATGCGGTGTCGGCAGAGTACGGGCCGGTGCCGCTGGAATTGGTGGTCGAGTATTTGAAAGCATTGGAAAAAATCGGACTTGTGTCGGAGGTGAAGTGAACGGCAACTGTGGCGCAGCACGGTGCGCCACTCTAACTTTGTTGAGAGATTGCTGATGCCGGACTCACCGCATCAGGCTGACTTATCGATCGCGGCGCGTATTGAGCGGCTGCCGCTGGGCCCATTTCACCGGCGCTTCATCACCCTGGTTTCCCTCGGCAATTTTTTCGACCTCTACGATATTTTCATCGTCGCGTACATCGGCGCCGCGCTGCAGCAGTCCGATTTTCTCTCCCTGAAGCAATTCAGCCTTTTTGTCGCCGCCGGTTTCCTCGGCATGTTCTTTGGCACGGTGGTCTTCGGCATGGGCAGCGACCGCATGGGCCGGCGCCGCGCGTTCATCCTTCTTCTGCTGATCTATTCCGCGTTCACGTTTGCGGGAGCGTTCTCGCCTTCGGCCGGCTGGCTCATCGCGCTGCGCTTTTGCGCGGGAATCGGCATCGGCGCGGAAATCGTGGTGATTGATACCTACGTGACGGAAGTCGTTCCCAGCTACGCCCGCGGACGCTACGTGGCAATCACGCAGGTGGCAGGCTTCACCGCCGTGCCCATCGCAGCGGTCTTGTCGCGCCTGTTGGTGCCAACGCATTTTCTAATGAGTGGCTGGCGCTGGGTGATGCTCATGGGCGCATCCGGCGCGTTGTTGACATGGTGGTTTCGGCGCCGCCTGCCGGAATCGCCGCGCTGGCTGGAAAGCCGCGGCCGCGTCGTCGAAGCCGAAGCGATTGTCACAGCGCTGGAAGCAGGATCGCTCGTCGTCCCGAATCCCGAGAAGCAGGGAGAAAAAACGGACATCCGGGCGCAGAAACCGGAACGCGCGTCCTTTGCGGAGCTTTGGCGGCCACCGTATCTTTCGCGCACCGTGATGCTCGTTCTTTTTCAGGCGCTCCAGACCATCGGATTCTACGGCTTCGCCAACTGGGCGCCGACGTTTCTTCTAAAGCGCGGCGTTTCGCTTCTCCATTCGCTGGAGTACACGCTGCTCATCGCGATGGTTTCGCCGCTCGGTCCCCTACTTGCCGCGTGGACCTCGGATCGCTTCGAACGCAAGTGGACCATCGTGATTCTCGCCCTACTCGTCGCAGGATTCGGCCTGGGCTTCGGCAATTCCATCGCTCCAGCCCCGGTCATCGCTTTTGGAGCGCTGTTAACATTGGCCAACTACTGGTTCTCCGCAGCGTTCCACGCCTATCAATCGGAATTGTTTCCCACGCGCCTGCGCGCGACAGGCGTCGGCTTCACGTATAGCTGGAGCCGCCTCAGCGCAGCATTCACATCGCTCTTGATTGGAGCCGTTCTTGTACACGGCGTGCCGATGGTGTTCGCCCTGCTCGCGGCGGCAATGATCCTGGTGGCCGCAATCGTGGGTTTTCTGGGACCGCGGACGAACGGCATGGTTCTCGAAGAGTTATCCAAATAAGAAGAATCCCGGAGGTTTAAGACCTGCGCCACTGGCCGTAGAATACGCGGCTAAAGAAGCGGTGTGCTAGCATCGAGAATTGCGCAGTGCGCGGGAGTCCGTGTAGATGGCGACGACAATGAGAGCGTTGCGGAAAATGCAGCCGGCCAAGGGACTGCAAATGGATACGGTCGCCGTGCCAGCGATTGGCCCGACGGACGTGCTAGTGCGCGTGAAGACGGCTTCGATCTGCGGAACCGACCTGCACATTTACGGCTGGGACCGCTGGTCGCAGGGGCGCATCAAGCCGCCCTTGACCCTGGGCCACGAATTCTGCGGCATCGTCGAGCGCGTCGGCGACGAAGTAACCGCAGTCAAGCAAGGCGATTTCGTCAGCGCCGAAATGCACGTGAATTGCGGCCACTGCCACCAGTGCCGGCTGGGCGAAGCGCACATCTGCCAGAACCTGCGCATCATCGGCATCGATCAGGACGGCGCATTCGCGGAGTTCGTGAAAATTCCCGCCCCAAATATCTGGAAGCTCGACCCCGCAATTCCCGAGCATTACGGCGCGATTCTCGATCCCCTGGGCAACGCGGTGCACACCGTTCTCGCCGGGCCGATTGCCGGGCAGACAGTTTTGGTGACAGGCTGTGGGCCGATTGGGCTGATGTCTATCGCCGTGGCAAAGGCGTGCGGGAGCTCCACGGTTTTTGCGACGGAGACGAACGAGCAGCGCCGCGCGATGGCCAGGAAAATGGGCGCGGACGTAGTGCTAAATCCTGCCGCGGAAAATGCAGTGGCAAAAATTCTGGCAGAAACAAATGGAACCGGCGTGGATGCGCTGCTGGAAATGTCCGGCAATCCCACCGCGATTCAGCAAGGTTTCAAAACCCTGCGAGCGGGCGGGCGCGCGTCATTGCTGGGAATTCCGACGGAGAATGTTCCGCTCGACCTGGTGAACGACGTAATTTTCAAAGGCGCAACCGTGCAAGGCATTTACGGCCGCCGCATGTACGAAACATGGGTTCAGATGACCGCGCTGCTGAAGGCCGGGCGCTTGAATCTGGAACCGCTCTTCGGCGAGCGAACCTCGCTGGACAAGTTTGAAAAGGCTTTCACATTGTTGCAGAGTGGCTTAGCGGGAAAGATTTTGCTCTACCCAAACGGCTTGCCGCACTAAACATCGCAACCTTGCTCGTTCGTCCGCAAGTAGTTTGCTCACGGCCGCAAGCTGACGCAAAATAGTTCTTCCACCAGCCGAGTCCAAGTCAGGAGTGCCATCATGTCCGATACCGCGACCATCGCATCGAAGCAGAATCCCCTGCAATACGTCACCGACCAACTCACCGACTTGCGCGCAAAAGGAGTGGCGCCGAAGTTGCACGTTCTGGAAGGCGAACAAAAGCCCGTCTGTATTTTCGATGGACGAGAGGTGATCAACCTCGCGTCGAATAATTATCTGGGACTCACCACCCACAAGGCCCTACGCAAAGCCGCCTTGGACGGGGTGAAACGCTATGGCGCGGGCGCGGGCGCCGTTCGAACGATCGCCGGAACCATGAAAATCCACATGGAACTGGAGGAGCAAATCGCGGCGTTCAAGAACGTGGAAGCCTGCGTCGTGTTCCAGTCCGGTTTCACCGCCAACGCGGGAACCGTTTCCGCCGTTCTTGGCAAGGAAGATTTGATCATTTCGGACGAATTGAACCACGCCTCCATCATTGACGGCGCGCGACTTTCGCGCGCGACCATCAAAGTGTTCAAACACAAGGATATAAAGGACTGCGAACGCATTCTGCAAGAACACGCGAGCTTTCCGGGCAAAAAACTGATCATCACAGACGGTGTGTTTTCAATGGATGGCGACATCGCCCCGCTGCCGCAATTATGCGACCTCGCCGAAAAGTACAACTGCATCATGATGGTAGACGACGCGCACGCCTCGGGAGTTCTCGGCCGCGGCGGGCGCGGCACCGTCGACCATCACCAGTGCCACGGGCGCGTGCACATCCAGGTGGGAACGCTAAGCAAAGCCATCGGCGCCATGGGCGGCTACGTGTGCGGGTCCCGCGACCTCATCGATTTTCTGTATCTGCGCGCGCGCCCGTTTCTTTTTTCGACTTCCCACCCGCCTGCCACCGCTGCGGCCTGCCAGGCTGCTTTCGCCCTTCTCAATTCGCCCGAAGGCGAAAAACTGGTCAAGAAACTCTGGGCCAACACAAAAATGTTCAAGCGCGAATTAAAAAGACGCGGCTTCCAATTCAAAGCCAGTGAGACGCCCATTGTTCCGATTCACGTGGGAGACGCCGCGAAAGCGTTCGAATTTTCGAAGAAGCTGTTCGAAGCAGGCGTCTTCGCCCCAGCGGTCGGTTACCCCACCGTCGCCGAAGGCAAAGCGCGCCTTCGCGCCATCGTCAGCGCAACACACAAGCGCGACCAGCTCCTCCGCGCCGCGGATATTCTTGCCGAAGTTGCCAAGCCGCTCGGCATCATCAGCTGAGAGTTGTAAGTTCTTAGTTCTTGTTTGTTAGTCAGAGATTTTGCAAGCGAACTCCCCGCGGATTTGGTCCAGTTTGAGGGACGCAAAGCACTCGCGCCCGGCCTTGGATGAAGGCTTTGAGCGCTGCTGCTATACTCGCCCGCATGCCTTCTTCACCAAAAAAACTGTTTCTCGTGGACGCCATGGCGCACGTTTACCGCGCCTTTTTCGCTCCCATGCCCCAGCGTCTCACCGGTCCCGGAGGCGTGCCCACCAACGTTCCGTTTCTATTCGGGAATATTCTACGCCGGCTGATCAAGGACTATCAGCCGGAATACATAGGGATCGTGTTCGATCCTCCCGGAGCCACGTTCCGCGACAAGCTTTTCGAAAAGTACAAAGCACAGCGACAGCCCATGCCCGATGAAATGCGCGTGCAACTGCCCTTCGTTCGCCGTTTGTGCGAAGCGATGCGCCTCCCGGTGCTCGAAGTCAAAGGCTACGAAGCAGACGACGTGATCGGAACCATGGCGGTCAAAGCAGCAAACAAAAATCTGGAAGTTCTAATCGTATCCAACGACAAAGACATGATGCAGCTCGTCGGCAAGACGGTGCGCACGCTGCGAACCGGCTCCGGCGGCGCCAAAGCCGACATCATCGTTGACGAGAAAAGGGTTGAGGAGCTTCTGGGAGTGCCGCCGGAACAAGTCGTGGACTATATGGCCCTGCTTGGCGACACCATTGACAATATTCCCGGCGCAAAGGGGATCGGGGAAAAAGGCGCCGCGGAGTTGATCCGGAAGTACGGCAACGTGGAGAGCGCGCTCGATCACGCCGACGAGGTCTCCAACAAGCGATACCGCGAAGCGTTGCAGCGACAGCGCGAACAAGTGCTGATGTCCAAGCAACTGGCGAAGATTGCCACGGACGCGCCGATTGACGTCAAGCTGCAGGAACTGGAGCTTCGCCCGCCTGACAATGCGTTGCTCACAGAACTCTATCGCGAGCTGGGATTCAGCTCGCTGTTGAAAGAACTGGGCGCACAAGCAATGGCTGTCCCCGCGCCGATGAATTCAGAATCGGCGGCGAAAACCGATTACGCTCAACTCGGCACTGCTGCTGAATTTCGCGAATACCTCGCCAAGCTTCCCGCGAAGCAGCCTTTGTC
The DNA here is from genome assembly GCA_013289835.1 of Acidobacteriota bacterium. Taxonomy (GTDB): domain Bacteria; phylum Acidobacteriota; class Terriglobia; order Acidiferrales; family UBA7541; genus Acidiferrum. The sequence goes on from JABCZG010000008.1 coordinate 48,983, forward strand.
CATCTGGCTGAATCTGGAAGTGGGCGAACGCGAATCGGAAGGCTTCGGCACGCGCATCGCTTCGATTGAGGTTTCACCAAAAGCTGGCGAAGGGCGCTCGGTCTGGTTCGACGAAAAGGGCGAAGCGCTCAGGGCGCTCGTGCCGCTTCTCGCCGATTCCAAGCGCGCGAAGATCGTCCACGACCCAAAACTCTTTCAATTGCTCACTGGCCGGACCGCGAATATCGCGCATGCGACGCAGCTCTATTCCTATCTCGTGCGGCCGACCACGGCAAACCACAATTTCACCGACGTCGTGATGCGCCAGTTCAACGTCATGCTCGGCGGGGGACCCGGCGAGCGCGCCGACTACCTGCAACGCCTCGCGCCAGCTCTTCGCGCGGAGGTCGAAGAGCAGCAACTGGCAGACGTCTACGAAAAAATTGACTTGCCGCTCGCGCCGGTGCTAGCGGACATCGAACGTGTGGGGATCCGCGTCGATCGCAAAGAACTCGACAAGATGTCGCTCTCAATGGAAAAAGAAGTCCGGCGCCTCGAAAAGGAGATCTGGGAGCTGGCCGGCTCGGAATTCAACGTGAACTCGCCAACGCAGTTGGCGGAAATTCTGTTCGACAAACTGAATCTCCAGCCCAACGCTCGGCGCGGCAAAGCCAAAGCGCGCTCCACCGCCGTGGACATTCTCGAAGAATTATCCGCGCAGCATCCGCTCCCGGCGAAAATCATCGAATACCGCGAAATCGCCAAACTCAAATCCACTTATGTGGACGCGCTGCCCAAGCTCATCCATCCGGAAACCGGCCGCCTGCACACCAGTTTTTCGCAGACCGGCACAGCCACCGGCCGGCTCAGCTCCAGCGACCCAAATTTACAGAACATTCCCATTCGCAGCGAACTGGGCCGCGAAATTCGCGCCGCCTTTGTCGCCCAAAAAGGAAAAATTCTCCTCTCCGCCGACTACTCGCAGATCGAGCTGCGCATCATGGCCCATTTTTCGAAAGATCAGGTGCTGGTCGAAGCCTTCCGCAATGGCGAAGACATTCACGCGCGCACCGCCCAGGAAGTGTTCGGGGTCGGGCCGCTTGCGCAAACCGCCGAACACCGCCGCGCCGCCAAAGCCATCAATTTCGGAATCATCTACGGCCTCTCGCCTTTCGGCCTCGCGCAGCAACTTGGCATCGACCAAAAAGAAGCCGCGAAATTCATCAACGCCTACTTCACTCGCTACAGCGGCGTGAAAGCGTATCTGGAAAACATACTTGGCGAAACACGTAAAACCGGCATGGCGAAGACTTTGTTCGGCAGAATCCGTCCCATCCCGGAAATCAATTCCCCGCAAATGCAGCTCCGCAATTTCGCCGAGCGCACCGCGCTCAACTCCCCCTTGCAGGGAACCGCCGCCGATCTCATTAAGCTGGCGATGATCAAGATCGACCGCCGCCTGGCGGATGAAGAATTCGAAGCGAAAATGATTCTCCAGGTCCACGACGAACTGCTCTTCGAAGCCCCCGCAAAAGAACGCGCGAAACTCGAAAAACTGGTCAAAGAAGAGATGGAAGGTGTCCACAAACTCGCCGTCCCCATCGTCGTCGAGGTCGGCGTAGGCCCCAACTGGCGCGACCTGGATTGACCGGCGCCTTCTCCCCCTCTACCTGTCCCTTCGTACAGGCACTCTTAAGTTACGTTCAATGAATTCTTCCCCACCCTCCGAATTACTCGCATGCTAGCTTGGTTCGATAACCACGACCGGGGGAACTATGCGCCGTGCACACTCCTTTTTGTTTTGCCTGATTCTGTTGCCACTGCTGGCTGCTTGCAGCGGTCCCAAGCCGGGACAAGTTGTTGGACAAGTGTCAGTCGTTCTTAATATGAACACCGCGACCGTGAACGTTTTCGGGAGGCAACAGTTCAGCGCCGTGGTAACGGGCACCACCAACACGGCCGTGACCTGGCAAGTGAATGCTGTCACTGGCGGGAGCCAAGCGACCGGCTATATCTCCAGCACTGGCCTATTCGTCGCACCAAGCGGAGTGCCGGTGGCGGCCAGTGGAGGCAACGTCGCTCCGACCACCGTGACCGTCACGGCGGTTTCGCAAGCCAGTCCTTCCGCCACGGGCTCCGCGGTCGTCACCGTTGTGGCTCAAACGAATCAGAATGCACAGGCTGGAGCGGTAGAACTGGGGACTTCAGGAGGAAACGTCACCGACATTTCAGGAAATTCCTGCTGCGGCGGAACACTAGGTTCCTTGGTGGCTCGCAACGGAACGCAATACATTCTCGGCAACAACCACGTCCTGGCAAAAAGTGACTTCGGCAACATCGGCGACGCCATCAGCCAGCCAGGGATCATCGACGTACCGTCTCCGAACACCTGCACAACCACCGGAACGAAGACGGTCGCCAATCTCTCCGAATTCTACAACCTCCAAACCGGCTCGCAGCCCAGTGTGGACGCCGCACTAGCTCAGATCGTGACCGGCTCGGTCGACGTTACGGGCAACATTTTGCTCCTCGGCGGAACGCAGACGAATGGTGTGCCGAATCCTGGTCCGCCGGCGTCCGGCGCAGGTATTACAGGCGCGCAAGCGATGGGCGCTCCGCACAATGGCCTGGTCGCCAAAGTTGGCCGGACCACCGGCCTCACGTGCGCGAGCGTTGTCGCGATAAACGTTGCTTCCAGCGTTGCCTACGCGCAAAACTGCGATGGAACGGGAACAACCTTCACCGTGAACTACACCGACATGGTGGACGTCTCCGGCGGCCTGTTTGGCGCGCCCGGCGACTCGGGCTCGCTGATCGTGACGCAGGATACCGCCGAAGCGGTCGCCCTACTCGTCGGAGGAAACGATCAGGACACGCTCGGCAATGCCATTACCGATGTACTCGGCTTTTTCACCGCCAACGGCGGCAGCGCGACAACCATGGTTGGCGGAGCCACGCACGCGGTGATTGGCTGCACGCTCCCAACCAAGCCTGCCAATGCGGTACAGACTTTGTCGGCGGCAGCCGTAGCCGCCGAAGCGTTGCAGGCCGCATCCAGCGTTCGCGACACGCACGGTCCGGAATTGATGGCGCATCCAGAAGTCCAGGCTGTCGGTGTCGGCGCCAGCTACGACAATCCATCTGAAGCCGCCATCGTATTCTTTGTCACCACCGGCCAATCGCACAGCGACCTGCCGCTGCAGGTAGACGGAGTCCGCACGCGCATCGTTGAAAACGACGTGTTTGCCCTTCGCGGCCTTGTTTCCGCCACAGAGAGCGCCGCGCTCGAGCAATCCGCCGCAGAGCCGCAATTGACGTACTCAATTCCCCAGTCCGAAGTGGCTCGCGCGAAAGTGGTCCAGGCCGCTCATCAGGCCGAACTGCTCAAGCAGCCCGGCGTCCAGGCAGTGGGTATCACTTCCAGCGTGGATTCCCCCGGAGAAGCAGCGCTCCTGATCTATCTCACCCGCGGTGCCGAGCATGGCGCGATTCCCCAGGTGATTGACAAGCTTCGTACCCGCGTGCGCGAGGGAAATCGCTTCCGCGCGGACTTCGGCGGCGCGCACCCGAAGCGAGGCTGCTCTGTACCCACTGCGAAGACAACCGCGAAAACTGCTGCGCCTACTGAAACGCCAAAGCCTTAGCTTCGTGGATGGGGTTGTGAATCCCGGCGCCGCCCCATTCGATTTTTTGATTCTTTCAATCTGTCTCCCGCGGGCGTAGAATCCGCTCACGCTCTAGCCGAACTCGCTCTTTCGGCTGGCCCACCCTATCAGGAGGAACATATGCGCAGGACACTTCTTGTCCTGAGTGCGATTCTGCTGGCGTGTTTCGGAGTTGCGTCCGCGCAGCAGGGTTCCACCCCGAAAAAACCGGATTCTGGCGAACCGCAAATGACACCCGACGATGCCGCAAAAAAGAACCCTATCGCGCCCACGCCGGAAGGTCTCGCCGAGGCACGCAAACTTTACGGATACCACTGCGCGATGTGCCACAACAAGAATGGCGACGGCAAGGGCGATCTTGCCGTCGAGATGAAACTGGATCTTCACGACTGGCGAGACTCCTCTTCCATTGAAAAGATGACCGACGGCGAGCTTTTCTTCATTGTCAGCAATGGCAAAGGAAAAATGCTGGGTGGCGAAGGCGATCGAACCCCGGAAAAGGTACGTTGGAATTTGGTAAACCTGGTCCGCTCGTTTGGAAAAAAGGGCGTAGGGGACTAACCCGAACCCAGAACTCCTAGACTCAGTGGTTCTCCTTCCCGCGTCTCGTCGAAGACGACAATTCTTCGCGGATGGAGAGCGACTGCAAGGCTGCTCTTTTGCCTGTGGTATTCTCACCCTCAACTCAATCCAGGAAGGAGTCATTCCATGGCTCATGCGCCGCAATTCTTGAAACTTGTCAATGAAGCGAAGAAGAAAGTGAAGGAAACCAACGTCGCCGACGTGAAGCGCCGCCTCGACGCCGGCGAAAAATTTCTTCTCGTGGACGTTCGCGAAGACAACGAATGGGCCAAGGGGCATCTTCCCGGCGCGGTGCACCTCGGCAAAGGCATCATCGAGCGCGACATCGAACAGCGCGTCCCCGAGCCAAGCGCCAAGGTCATTCTTTATTGCGGCGGTGGATTTCGTTCCGCGCTTGTAGCGGACAATCTACAGAAAATGGGCTACACCAACGTCGAATCCATGGACGGCGGCTGGAAAGGCTGGCTCGACGCGGGCCTGCCTACTGCGAAGGACTAGCAGAAACAGAGCTGCCCCTCTGCACAATGTAAGACCTCGCCCCTTCTTTGTAAGGTCTGAAGACATTACTGGCGCCGTCGCTCGGCCCGCGATGGTTCACAAACCGCACCACGCCCTCCTGACAGCAGGCCTCCTTTAATAATAGAGTTGTCTTCCCATGTCGCAATCCAATCCGCAATCCGTGTCTACTTCCGGTGCATGGAGCCCGCTGCGCATTCCGATTTTCCGGAATCTCCTGATTGCCGATCTGGTTTCGGACGTCGGTGCGTTCATGCAGAGCGTTGGCGCCGCATGGCTGATGACTTCGCTGACTACCAGCGTGACGTACGTCGCCCTGATTCAAACGGCCTCCGCCCTTCCATTCTTTCTCCTGGCGCTGTTGGCGGGCTCGATCGGCGACATTTTCGATCGCCGCAAGCTCATCCTCAGCACGGAAATTTGGATGGCAGCCGTCGCCACCCTTTTGGCCATTGCCACCATCACCCACGGCATGACGCCGTGGCTCCTGCTCCTCCTCACTCTCGGTTTGTCGCTCGGCGATGCCATCGAAGCCCCTGCCTGGCGAGCCATCTTTCCGGAATTGGTTTCCAAAGAGAATTTGGCTCCGGCCATGGCTCTCAACGGCATCGAATTCAATCTTGCTCGCGCCGTCGGTCCCGGGCTTGCCGGCTTGATCATTTCTGCCGTCGGCGTCGGAGCCGCCTTTGTTTTGAACGCTGTATCCTTCGTCGGCGTCATCTTCGTCATCGCCCGCTGGAAACGGCCCGCCCGGAAAACGCGGTTGCCTGCGGAAACGATTCAAGGTGCAACGCTTGCGGCCATCCGCTACGTGCGCTATTCGCCCAGTATCCGCGTGGTCTTGGCGCGCTGCGGTTTCCTCATTTTCTGCGCCAGCGCATTTTGGGCGTTGCTTCCCGCGGTGGCCAGAAGCCTGAGCCAGAATTCCATCGGCTACGGCTTATTGCTGGGATTCTTCGGACTCGGCGCCGTCCTCGGTGCCGTTGCGCTCCAGGGCGCGCGAGCTAGGCTCTCGATGGAAGGGTTGCTCTCGATAGCGACGGCCATTTTCGCGGCCTTCGTCTTGGCAACCGCTACGCTTAAGAATCTAGGCGTGCTCTGCCTCTTGATGGCGCTAGGCGGCGCGGCTTGGATCGTTTTTATGTCCCTCTTCAATACCCTGATCCAGAATCTTGCCCCGGAGTGGGTCCGCGCCCGCGTGCTCGCCGTCTACCTCTTCGTGTACCAGGGTAGCGTGGCCATCGGCAGCGCCATCTGGGGATATGCCGCCGAGCACAGCAGCGCACAACGTGCTCTATTATTTTCCAGCGCCGCAGTCGCCGCATGTTTGTTTCTGCGAATTCCCTTTCGCCTTCCCGAGACGAATCTCGATCTAAGTACGTGGAATCACTGGGGGAAACCAGCCCTCTTTGAAGAGCCAGAGCCGGATGAAGGGCCAGTCCTGGTCACCGTCGAATACACCATTGATCCGGAAAACGCGCAAAGATTTCTGGACGCGATTTACAAATATCAGCGAATCCGCCGCCGCGACGGCGCGACGCGATGGGGCATATACTACGACTCGGAAAACCCTAGTCGGTACATCGAAACGTTTATCGTCGATTCCTGGGCGGAACACCAGCGCCAGCACGACCGCTTCACTATGGCCGATCGCGAATTTGAAGAGCTCGTCACGAAATTTTCACTCAAGTCCGAAAGAGCCAGGCACTTCATCCACGCAGCGAAGCAAGAACGCTCCTGAAGTCGAAGTGCTCCGGCCATCTCCGAAGCCGTCACAGTCGGGCTTTGCAAGGAAAGTTTGGCTGGGGCGGAAGGATTCGAACCTTCACCGTCCTCATTAACAGTGAGGTGTCCTACCAGTTGGACCACGCCCCAGCAGGCTGCATTTGCCCCCGGTTCGGCCGGGTGCAGCACAGTTACCCAGTAAGGTAGGCTCCGCCGCAATCGGAACGGCGCAGGGTGCCTATACGATACCACGACCCCTACAAATACCCCCGGCCAAAAATGTCATGAAAAAATCTTAGACCTTCTCGATTCTCTCCTGCATCAGAATCGCTGACGGTGTAGGTGGCAATCAGGGATAGCGGCAAATAGAAAGGAACCGATTCGAACTTATCAGCTTCATCGTTCAGTTTGAAGCAGACCAGCGGCAACTTTTTCGAAGCTTTTGTCGCTGCCGCAGGGTCTGGAGAGAAAGTTGCTCAAAAGCGTCTGAAAACAATTGGGCGCCAAGGTTGCATTCCGGAATGTTTTAGTGGAAACTATCGCGTCCTGAATGACCCGGGCCCGCACTTCCCGGTAAAAGCGTGGGAGGCCCTGACATCGTTGCCCTTCTGGTGCTCTCCCCCGGCATAGCGCAAACTTGAGATGGCACAGATTTTTCATCGCAGTACGAATTTCATCTCCCGATTCAGTGTCTTCTCGGCACTTTTTCTGGCGGGACTTGGGCTCGTCGCGGTTTTGGGCGTCGCGCGCTCCCCATACATGACGCGCCAGAACGTTACGCGCGAGCAGCCTGTGCAGTTCAGCCACAAGCATCACGTCGGCGATGACGGCATCGATTGCCGCTACTGCCACACCGGCGTGGAAACCTCCGCCATGGCCGGCATTCCCCCGACAAAAACCTGCATGAACTGTCATTCTGTCCTCTACAACAATGCCAGCTACCTCGAACCCATCCGCGCCAGCTATGCCACCGATAAATCCATCGAGTGGGTGAAAGTCCACCGCCTGGCGGATTTCGCGTATTTCAATCACAGCATTCACGTTAACAAGGGCGTCGGCTGCTCCACCTGTCACGGGCAAGTGAACCAGATGCCGCTGATGTTCCAGGCCAACACGCTCTTGATGCAATGGTGCCTCGACTGCCATCGCAATCCCGAAGCGGTTTTGCGCGAGAAAAAAGAAGACGTCTATTCCATGGATTGGAAAGCGCCGGCGAATCAGGAAGAAATTGGCAAACGCCTGGCCGCGGAACGCCACATTCGAACGACGGCCGAGCTGACCAGTTGCTCGACCTGTCATCGCTAATGAAACGTATGAACGAACACGAACATCATGAACATCCCGGCCACGAGCACGCCGAGCAACCGCACGAGGTAACGCGACCCGAGGGCGTTTTGGATTTGGCGGACGTGCGCGCCAAACTGCAATCGAAAACCGGAAAGCAATACTGGCGCTCGCTCGAAGAGCTGGCCGAAGATCCGCGCTTCGAGGAATTACTCCACAACGAATTTCCGCGCCAGGCGCCCTCCGAATGGGACGAAGGTGTAGACCGCCGCGATTTCCTCCGGCTCATGGCTGCCTCGCTGGCCTTCGCCGGCCTCTCCGGCTGCGGCCGCACCCCGGAGCAGACCATCATTCCCTACGTGAAGCAGCCCGACGGCATGGTTCTCGGCAAGCCGCAATTCTATGCCACGGTGATGCCCTTCGGCGCCGACGCCATCGGCCTCCTCGTCGAAAGCCATGAAGGGCGCCCCACAAAAATCGAAGGCAATCCCGAACACCCCTCGAGTCTCGGCGCCACAAACGCTTTTGCCCAAGCTTCCGTATTGAACCTCTACGATCCGGATCGCGCCCAAACTGTCACCAACTACGGCGAGATTCGCACCTGGGCCCAGTTTTTGGACGCTGCGCAAGCCATCGCTGCGGAAACGAATGCCACCAATGGCGTGGGCTTCCGCATTCTGACCGGCACGATTACATCTCCCACGCTTGCCGCGCAAATTCAGTCCATCCTGACGCGCTACCCGAAAGCCCAGTGGCATCAGTGGGAGCCTGCCGTCGGCGACGGCCCGCGCGAAGGCGCAAAGCTCGCCTTCGGCAGCTATCTCAACACCGTTTATCGCGTGGAAAAAGCAGATGTAATCCTATCGCTCGATTCCGATTTCCTTGGCAGCGGTCCCGGCCACATTCACTACGCCAGAGAATTCTCGCGCCGCCGCAAACTCCCCAATCTGCCCAAGCCCAACCCGCTTGCCGATCAAGTATTCCCTGAAATCAAAATGAATCGGCTCTATGTCGTTGAGCCCACGCCAAGCGTCACCGGCGCCACCGCCGATCATCGCTTGCCGCTGCGCGCCTCCGAAGTCGAACTGTTCGCTCGCGCGCTCGCCGCAAGAGTCACCGACGTGACCGTCAGGCCCGACTCGGCCGCTGAGCACGTTGCTCCGCCAGCGGGCAGCGAAAAATGGCTTGATGCCTTGGCCAAGGATCTGCTTCAGAACCAGGGCAAGTGCCTTGTTGTTGCGGGCGAGCAACAGCCTGCCTCACTCCACGCCCTGGTGCACGAAATCAACGCCACGCTCGGCAATGTGGGAACAACGCTCTACTACACGCAGTCCGTGGAAGCCCATCCCGTGAATCACCTCGAATCCCTGCGCGATCTTTGCGCTGATATCGACGCTGGCAAAGTGGACACGCTCCTGATGCTTGGAGTGAATCCCGTCTACACCGCGCCTCACGATTTCGATTTCGCCACCAAAATCAAATACGATCCCGTAACCAAGCAGAAGAAAGTCAAAAACACCATCCACCTCAGTCCTCATTTCGACGAAACATCCGAACTCTGCGACTGGCACGTCGCCGAATCGCACTATCTCGAAACCTGGGGAGACGCGCGTGCATTCGATGGAACCCTCAGCGTCATCCAGCCGCTCATCGCCCCGCTCTATCGCACGCATTCCGCGCGCGAACTCCTTGCCGCGTTCACCGACAAGCCCGGAATTTCCGATTACGACGTACTGCGCGATGGCTTGAAAGCCGCGTATCCGTCTGCCGATTTCGAAAAATTCTGGCGCAAAACGCTGAACGACGGTCTCGTCGCCGGTTCGGCTTTCGCTCCGGTCAGCGCCGCGCTAAAGTTCACTCCCGCCAGCCTTCCCGCGCCGAAACCCGCCTCGGCCGACGAACTCGAATTCATCTTCCGGCCCGATCCGTGCGTCTACGACGGCCGCTTCGCCAATAACGGTTGGCTCCAGGAATTGCCAAAGCCCGTCACCAAGCTCACCTGGGACAATGCCGCGCTAATCAGTCCAAAGACCGCGGTAAAACTGGAATTGGCGGACGAAGTCGGCGCGCGCGGCGGCGAGCACGGAAAGATTTTCACCAACGTCATCGACATTTCGCTTTCGAATAGCAAAGTCACCGCCGCCGCATGGCGTCTCCCGGGCCAAGCCGATGGCGTCATCGTCCTTCCTCTCGGCTACGGCCGCAAAAAAGCCGGCTACACCGGTACCAACAAGGGTTTCAACGCCTACGTCGTGCGCACATCCAACGCGCTCTGGACCGTCCCCGCCCCAGCGACTGTGATCAAGAAAACTGGCGACGACTATCCTCTGGCATGCACCCAATACCACTTCAACATGGAAGGCCGCCAAATCCTCGCCACCGGCACGCTCGAGGAATTCAAGAAGAATCCCGATTTTGCCCACGACGGCGAAAAAGACAGGGATAAGACGAAACAGGAACTATCGCTGTACAAGGAATTTTCCTACCCCGGCTACGCCTGGGGCATGGCCATCGATCTGAACAGTTGCAACGGCTGCAACGCCTGCGTTGTCGCGTGCCAATCGGAAAACAACATCCCCGTGGTTGGCAAAGATCAAGTTATGCGCGGCCGCGAAATGCACTGGATCCGCATCGACCGCTATTACGAAAAAGTCGAAAACGCCACGCACGATGCATCGAGTTACGATCCGTCGCTCGCCAATCCTCCAACGTTCTTCCAACCCGTTCCCTGCCAGCAGTGCGAAAACGCTCCCTGCGAGCAGGTGTGCCCCGTCGGCGCCACCGTCCACAGCGCCGAAGGCCTGAACGACATGGTCTACAATCGCTGCGTCGGCACGCGCTACTGCTCGAACAACTGCCCCTACAAAGTCCGCCGCTTCAATTTCCTCCGCTTCCAGGATTGGGAGACCCCGCAACTCAAACTCCTCCGCAATCCCGAAGTCACCGTGCGCAGCCGCGGCGTCATGGAAAAGTGCACCTATTGCGTCCAGCGCATCAACAGCGGCCGCATCGAAGCCGAGAAACAGAATCGTCCGATTCGCGACGGCGAAATCGTCACCGCCTGCGAAGCTGCTTGCCCCACACAAGCCATTGTTTTCGGCAACGCCAACGATCCGAGCAGCCGCGTCGCCCAGTTGAAAGCTCAGCAGCGGAACTACACGCTTCTCGGTGAATTGAACGCCCGCCCGCGCACTACCTACCTCGCGGCCGTGCGCAATCCCAATTCCGAATTGGAGAAGGCATGAGCGCCGGGCAACCGCCACTCGACTCTCCGGAGATTCGCCGTCTCTCTCCCGTTATCGGGCCGGGGTACACCTACGGCTCGGTCACGGAAAAGATCAGCTCTATCGTCCTGACGCGCCCCACCTCCTTGGGCTGGTTCATCGGTTTTGCCATCGCCTTCAGCTTCATGGGCCTGATGACCATCGCCATCGGCTGGCTCATCATCAAAGGCGTCGGCATCTGGGGCATCAACATCCCCATCGGCTGGGGCTTCGCCATCGTCAATTTCGTTTGGTGGATCGGTATCGGTCACGCCGGCACGCTGATCTCCGCCATTCTCTTTTTGCTCAATCAGAAGTGGCGCACTTCCATCAACCGTTTTGCGGAAGCCATGACGCTTTTTGCCGTGGCCTGTGCCGGCATTTTCCCGCTCATTCATACCGGCCGCCCCTGGATGGCGTTTTACATGATGCCGTATCCCAGTACCATGGGCCTCTGGCCGCAGTTCCGCAGCCCGTTGATCTGGGACGTTTTTGCTGTCTCCACTTACGGAACTGTCTCTCTTCTTTTCTGGTTCGTGGGCCTCATCCCGGACTTGGCTACGCTTCGTGATCGTTCCATCCAGAAACCGGCGAAGATTATTTACGGAATGCTTGCGCTAGGATGGCGCGGCTCCGCGCGCCACTGGCACCGCTACCAGTCGGCCTACCTTCTTCTCGCCGGACTCGCAACGCCCTTGGTTCTCTCAGTCCACACGGTCGTGAGCTTTGACTTCGCCATCGCCATCGTTCCCGGCTGGCACACCACGATTTTCCCGCCGTACTTCGTCGCCGGCGCCATCTATTCCGGCTTCGCCATGGTTTTGACCATCGCGATTCCCCTGCGAAAAGCCTACGGCCTGGAAGATTTCATCACCATGCGCCATCTGGACAACATGGCCAAGGTCATGCTCGCCACCGGCCTCATCGTTGCCTACGGCTACTTCTTTGAATTCTTTATGTCCCTGTATAGTGGCAACAAGTTTGACGTCTTTCTCGTCCAGCAGCGCCTTCATGGGCCGTACGCGCCGTACTACTACGCTTTGATTTTGTGCAACATCCTCACGCCACAATTGCTTTGGTCTTACAAATTGCGCCACAACGTGGCCGTCCTCTTCCTCATGTCCATCGTCGTGAACATCGGTATGTGGCTGGAGCGTTTCGTCATCGTGGTTATCAGCCTCACGCGCGACTTTGTGCCCTCCGCTTGGGGCCGTTACAGCCCCACCTTTTGGGATTGGGCCACGTTCCTCGGCACCATGGGCATGTTCGTCACCTTGCTCTTCCTGTTTGTCCGCGTGCTTCCCGCGATTTCCATCGCGGAAATGCGTGAGCTGGTCGCCGAGACCACTGAGGAAAAACAGTAATGCTGCACCGTTCGCACATCTACGGGGTCATGGGGGAGTTCAGCACCCCTGACGAACTCATCCATGCCACGGAGAAAGTTCGTGAGGCGGGCTACCGCCGCGTCAACGCCTATTCGCCCTTTCCCGTCGAAGGGTTATCAGAGGCGCTCGGCCTGAAGCGCAATATGGTCGCTCCCATTTGCCTTCTCGGCGGCCTCACCGGTGGCCTCGGCGGATTTTTCTTCCAATACTGGGTCGCGGTCATTGCCTATCCCCAGAATATTGCCGGCCGTCCGCTGAATAGCTGGCCGGCCTTTATTCCCGTGACCTTCGAGCTCACCATTCTCGGCGCGGCCCTCTCCGCCGTTTTCGGCATGCTGGCCCTGAACAAGCTGCCCCAGCCGCACCATCCGGTTTTCAACGTGCCACGTTTCACACATGCTTCCTCGGACCGTTTTTTTGTCTGCATCGAGGCCAAGGATCCGAAGTTTCATCTCGAGGAATGCGCGCGGCTCCTGCAGCAGTTGCACGCCCACCACATTGTCGAGGTGCCCGATGACTAGCGCCTCGCGCTTCCTGACGATCGCGTGCGCCGTGGCCTGCTTGTTTTCCGCCGCCGGTTGCCAGTATTTGAAGCAAGACATGGCCAACCAGCCGAAAAACAGGCCGCTTTCCCCTTCCGATTTCTTTACCGATGGCCGCTCGGAGCGCCCCTTGGTCGAAAATACCGTGGCGTACGGCTCGATTGCCAACGACGAACTTTTCGTCCCCAAGGAGTCAAACGCTTTCCCGTTGCCCGTCAACTCCGAGCTTCTCGAACGCGGCCAGGAGCGCTACAAGATTTTCTGCACGCCCTGCCACGGCTTGCAAGGTGACGGCAACGGCATGGCGGCCATGCGCGGCATGAAGCATCCTCCCAGTTACCATCAGGACCGCCTGCGCCAGGCCACGAACGGCTACATCTATGACGTGGTCACCAACGGCTTCGGCGCCATGTATGGTTACTCCGCGCAGATTCCTCCGCGCGACCGCTGGGCCATCATCGCCTACGTTCGGGCGCTGCAGCTCAGCCGCAACGCCAAGGTCGCCGATCTTCCCGCGGAACTAAGGGAAAAATTAAACCAGAGCGGCTCGACTGGCGCCGCTCCCAGCGCGGAACAAAAGCAGGAATCGGGTAGCGCGAAGGATTCGACAGGGGGCAGCAACTAATGGCTGCGCAGGAATATCCAGCACCGGAAAGCGTCGGCCGCTTGCAACAGCGCGCCCTCCTCATCGGCGGCATCGCTCTGCTGTTTTCCATTTTCGGAGCGATGCGTTCTCCTGGACCCTTCTATCAGTCCTATTTGATGAGTTTCATGCTCATCCTTGGCTTGACGCTGGGTTCGCTGGGCCTCTTGATGCTGCAACATCTGACCGGCGGCCACTGGGGCATCGTCATCCGGCGCTCCTTGGAATCGGCCGTGCGCACGCTTCCGCTGATCGTGGTCTTTTTCCTTCCGATTGTTTTCTTCGGCATGAAATATCTTTACGGCGCCTGGCTTGATCCCGAGGAACTACAGAAGGAACCGCTTTCGAAATTTCAGCAGGCCTACCTGACAACGGGCTGGTTCCAGGTGCGCGCCGTCATTTATTTCGCCGTCTGGCTCCTGTTGATGTTCCTATTCCTCCGCTGGTCCAAGGAGCAGGACGTCAACCGCGAGGACCGCGCCCTGCGCCTTCGCTTCAAAATGTTTGCCGGCCCGGGCATCATCCTCTACGTGTTCGCGATGACCTTCGCCGTCATTGACTGGGTCATGTCGCTCTCACCCCATTGGGCCTCCACCATCTACGGCTTCCTGTATGTGGCTGGGCAATTAATCTCCTCGATGGCCTTCATGATCGCCATCGTCGTCCTGCTCTCGCGCACCGAGCCCTTCTCTGGGGTCCTGCAGAAGCGCCATCTTCACGACTTAGGGAAGCTGCTCCTCGCTTTTGTCATGCTCTGGGCTTACTTCGATTTCTCGCAGCTCCTGATTATCTGGTCCGGCAACCAGCCGGAGGAAATCAGCTTTTATCGCACCCGGCTCTATGGCGGCTGGGGCGTCGTCGCCGTTCTCGTCCTGATTTTTCACTTTTTCGTTCCCTTTTTCTTGCTGCTCTCGCAGGACGTGAAGCGCAATGCAAAAGTGTTGCCGAAGATTGCCATGTGGCTGATCTTCATGCGGCTCGTGGATCTCTTCTGGATGACCCGGCCGGAATTCACTTCCCGCGCCGTGCCCACGTGGCTTGACCTGGTTCTTCCCATTGCGCTCGGCGGACTCTGGCTGGGATTCTTCGCGTTCAATTTGAAGCAGCAGCCGCTTCTACCAATCGGCGACCCAAAACTTGAGGAGGCCATCGAGCACCATGAGCACCATGAGCACTGAGTCTCACAACTCGGGGCCAGGCGCTGGCGAAGCGCCGCGCAATACGGATGTCTCCTTCGAGGAGCGCGACATCCAGGTAGGCACGATCTACGGCTATCTGTTTGCCCTGGCTCTGTCAGTCGTGGTCTCAGCCGTGATTTGTGTCTTCATTCTGCGCTTTACCTTGAATTTCGCCGCTTCTTCCGATACCGCTCCGCCGCCTTCCCGCGCCGCCCTCGGGCCCAATCACCATGATCTTCCTCCCGAGCCGCGGCTACAGGGTGTTCCCGGCCACACTGAGGACCCGCAGCAGGATTTGCGCGACAAGGTGAAATCCGACACCGAAGCCAACGAGAAATTCGAATGGATCGACAGGAATTCCGGCGTAGTGCAGATTCCCGTGGAAGACGCCATGAAAATGATTGCGGAAAAAGGTTTGCCCGCGGGTTCCGCGCCGCCGGCGGAAAAGAAAAAGTAACGCGATGAACAAAGTTCGCTCCATCTTCGGAATCGCGTCGCTGTTACTGGCCGCTTGCGCTCTTCACGCGCAGACGGTTCCCAGCGACATGGGCCCGACCGCCGCGACCATGCCTCCAGCCTTGGTAAACGTCGGCTTCGAGCCTCCTCTCAACGGCCAAATGCCGCTCGGCCTGGCCTTCCGCGACGAAACCGGCCGCAGCGTTCAGCTTCGAGACTATTTCGTCCCGGGCACCCAAAAGCCCGTAGTCCTCGCCTTCGTCTATTACAACTGCCCGATGCTCTGCACTCAGGTCCAGCAGGGTATCGTTGGCACGCTGCGCATGCTTTCCTTCAATCCTGCCCGCGATTACGAAGTTGTCTTCGTCAGCTTCGATCCCCGCGAGACCCCCGACATGGCCGCCGAAAAAAAGACAGTTGCGCTCTCTCATTTCCGCCGACCGGAAACCGCCTCCGGCTGGCATTTCCTCACCGGTCCGAAAGAGTCCATTGACGCGGCCACGCATGCCGCGAATTTCCGCTATTCCTTCGACGCAAAAACGAATTTCTTCGCCCACGCCAGCGGCGTCATGATTCTCACTCCCGACGGCCGCATCTCCCGTTATTTCTATGGCGTCGAATACCCCGGCCGCGATATGCGCCTCGGCCTCGTCGAAGCCTCCGCAGGAAAAATCGGCACACCCATCGATCACGTCTTGCTCTATTGCTATCACTACGACCCCACGGCCGCCACCTACAGCGCCTCCATTCTCAAAATCATTCGCCTCGCCGGCGTGCTCACCATCATTTGTATCGTTGGAGGAATTTTGTATTTCCGCCGCCGCGATCTTCATCCTTCGGCGCAGCCGAAGCTCAGTCAGCCGCTTCACACTTTACCTGAAAGAGGAGCGCACTAAGCCGTGCAGTCGCAATTGCCATTTTCGCCCGACCAGGCGTCCAACTTCGCGCCCCACGTGGACGACCTCATGCTTTTCATCACCCTCATCTGTCTTTTTTTTGCCGTTGCCGTCACCATCGCCATCATCATTTTCTTTTTCAAATATCACCGCAAATCCCCGGACGAAGTTGGTGTCCCCATTCACGGCGACTCGCGCCTCGAGGCCGCCTGGATGATCGTGCCCCTGATTTTGGCGATGGGCATGTTCGGCTGGGGCGCCGTCGTCTACGTGGACTATCGCCACGCGCCCGCCGACACGCTCGACGTGTACGTCATCGGCAAGCAGTGGATGTGGAAGGCCCAGCAGCCCAACGGCATCAAGGAAATCAACGAGCTCCACGTTCCCGCGGGCCGCGACGTCCGCCTCATTCTCGCCAGCGAAGACGTCATCCACGATTTCTTCGTTCCCGCCTTCCGCGTAAAAATGGACGTCGTGCCCGGCCACTACAACACCATGTGGTTCCGTCCCACCAAGCCCGGCCGCTATCATTTCTTTTGCTCTCAATATTGCGGCACCAACCACGCCCTCATGGGCGGATGGGTCACCGTCATGGAGCCCGCCGACTACGCCGCTTGGCTCTCCGGTTCCTCCGGCGCCGAAGCCAATCCCGTCGTCGCCGGCGAAAAGCTTTTTGCCGAAAAGGCCTGCGTCACCTGCCACGTATCGAACGGCACCGGCCGCGCCCCCTCGCTGAACGGCGTCTACGGCGCCAACGTTCTTCTGGCCGACGGTTCCATCGTTGTTGCCGACGAGGCCTACATCCGCGAATCCATCCTCCAGCCCAACGCCAAAATTGTCGCGCACTATCAGCCGTTGATGCCCACGTTCCAGGGACAACTGACCGAGGAGCAGATTCTCGCCCTCACCGCCTACATTAAGTCTCTGCAATCGCAGCCGGTCCCGGCTACCGGCGCGGGAATCGCGCCAACAACGGAGAAAAGGTAAGGTATGAGCACGACGCCCCCATTACCCGGCCATCAGATGCCACATGAAGACTATCTGAACGCCACCTACGGCATTCGCTCCTGGTTGCTCACCACCGACCACAAGCGCATCGCCCTGCTCTATCTTGGCTCGGTCACTGTTTTCTTCTTCATCGGCGGTCTCCTCGCCACCATGATTCGCATCCATCTCCTCACTCCCACCGGCTATCTGGTTACCCCGGAAACCTACAACAAGCTTTTCACCATGCACGGTGTGGCCATGATTTTCTTTTTCCTGATCCCTTCCATTCCCGCCGTCCTTGGAAATTTCCTGATTCCTCTAATGATCGGCGCAAAGGATCTAGCCTTCCCCAAAATCAATCTTCTGAGCTGGTACATCTATCTGGTGGGCGGCTCCTTCGTCCTCTATTCCTTCGCCACCGGCGGCCTCGACACCGGCTGGACCTTTTACACGCCGCTGAGCAGCATTTATTCGAATTCTGCCGTCACTCCTGCGGTCATCGGCATCTTCATCAACGGCTTCTCTTCCATTTTGACCGGCCTCAATTTTATCGTCACCATCCATACCATGCGTGCGCCGGGCATGACCTGGTTCCGGCTCCCGCTTTTTGTTTGGGCCCATTACGCCACCAGCCTGGTCATGATTCTCGGAACGCCGGTCATCGCAATCACGCTTCTCCTGGCCGGCCTCGAGCGCATGTTTCATCTGGGCTTCTTCAATCCCGCCCTAGGCGGCGATCCCATCCTCTTCCAGCATCTCTTTTGGTTTTATTCGCACCCCGCCGTGTACATCATGATTCTTCCGGCGATGGGCGTGATCAGCGAAATCATCCCCACCTTCGCGCGCAAGCCCATCTTCGGCTACTCCTTCATCGCCGGCTCGAGTATCGCCATCGCCGTGATCGGCTTCCTGGTTTGGGCCCACCACATGTTCGTCACCGGTGAATCCGTCTATGCCGCTCTCACCTTCTCGTTTCTTAGCTACCTGGTGGCCATCCCCTCTGCGGTGAAAGTCTTTAACTGGACCTCCACCTTATATAAGGGCTCCATCTCCTGGGACACGCCGATGATCTACGCCTTCGGCTTCATAGGCCTCTTTCTCATCGGTGGCTTGACCGGCCTCTTCCTCGCGTGCCTCGGCCTGGATATTCATATCCACGACACCTACTTCGTCGTCGCCCACTTCCACTACATCATGGTAGGCGGCGCGGTCATGGGCTATGTCGGCGGTTTGCATTTCTGGTGGCCGAAAATTACCGGTAGGCTCTATCCCGAAGCCCTCGCGCGCATCGCTGCCGTCACTCTCTTCGTCGGCTTCAACTTGACCTTTTTCCCGCAATTCATTCTTGGCTATCTCGGCATGCCCCGCCGCTACCACACCTATCCGCCGGAATTCCAGGTACTCAACGTACTCTCCACCGCAGGTGCCTCCATTCTTGCGCTGGGCTATCTGCTCCCGATGCTGTACCTGACCTGGTCCATGCGCTACGGCAAAGTCGCCGGGCAGAATCCCTGGCCGGCCACCGGCCTCGAGTGGAAAACGGATTCACCGCCGCCCACGGAAAATTTCGATGTAACGCCCGAAGTCACCTGGGAGCCGTACGACTTCCAGAATCGCCCGGATCTAGGCCTTACGGCAGGCGCCCCATCGCTGGCGCCCGCCCACGGGGACGACTAGGATTTTGTAGGACAGACTTTTAGCCTGTCCCTCAGCAGCCGTTAAGCTGGTGGCCGAACCTAGGCCAAAGATTGCTTTAGAAAGAGGAGCACCGCGTGCACCGCACCGGAGAACTGTACGGCCATTTCGAAACGCTCGAGCAACAGAAGGAAACCGCCACGCTCGGCATGTGGGTATTCCTGGTCACCGAAGTTCTCTTCTTCGGCGGCCTGTTCATGACCTACACCATCAACCGCCACGCCTTCAGCACCGCCTTCGGCGTCGGCAGCAACACGCTCGATCTCACCCTCGGCGGCGGCAACACCGTCGTGCTCATCCTCAGCAGCTTGACCATGGCCATGGCCGTGTGGTCCGCCCAAGTCGGAAAAGTTGGGTGGTTCGGCATTTTCGGAAAAGTTCGGTGGGTCAGCATTTTCCTCATTGCCACCCTCGTTCTCGGCACCGTGTTCCTCGGCGTCAAAGTCGTCGAATACAAGCAGAAGTTTGACCACCATCTCGTTCCCGGCCGCGGCTTTGACATCCGCTATCGCAGCGAACATCCCACCGCCAGCGATAATCCGAAAGAAATTGCGGCTGAGAAAGAAGAACTGGAAAAGGCTTTCGCCAAGGATCCCGACATCAACGCCCACGCCCAGCTCTATTTCTCCTTGTACTTCGGCATGACCGGCCTCCACGCCCTGCACATGATCGTCGGCGCCGGCCTGCTCCTCTGGCTCATCAAGGGCTCCTTCGCCGGACGATTCACGCCGCAGTACAACACCCCCGTCGAAGTCGTCGGCCTGTACTGGCACTTCGTGGATATTGTCTGGATTTATTTGTTCCCGTTGTTATATCTGATCGACCGACATCAATAGGAGAATTGGGGAGAGGTTCGCGTGTCTGAACACATCGTTTCGCCGAAAGTTTACATCGTCATTTTTCTGGCGCTGATGGTCGGCACCACCGCTACCGTCTGGGCCGCCTATCAAAATTTCGGCCAGTTTAATATCGTCATCGCTCTTGCTATCGCCACCTTCAAAGCCACCCTTGTCGTTCTCTACTTCATGCACGCCCGCTACAGCCCCAAGCGCACCCAGCTCGTCATCGTCTGTTCCGTTTTCTGGCTAGCCATCATGCTCGCCATGACCCTCACCGACTACGACACCCGCACCCCGCGCGATTCCCGTCTCGCCCCTCCGGCGATCTCTCATCTCTTCCGCGCATAAACGTATCCTCTGACCTCTTCCTCTCTTGTGCGGAAAATGGGGAGACAAATCTTCTGCAATTCTCTGTGCTGTGGATTTCAGATTAAACCAAGCGGGACTGGCTAGGTGCCAGTCACCAGTCACCACACACACTTCCGCCGGGTTCGGTTTTTGCTCGGGGTGGTTTGGGGTAGAACGGCGGAAGTAATAGGGGGGAGTAGCGAACCGGCCCAGCCCTCAATCCCCTAAAGGGATCCTCGGCTCGCCTCCCCCACAGCTTTTTGGAGTGCAAGCCCTCCGCCAATCTTAACCCCTTTGTTTTCAATAAACTGCCCTATGAATTCCAAGTAAAAAAGCTCTACCTCCTCGGCAAATTTACCTGCCCGTTGCAATCGCCTCCCCTCTCACCAGCCTTGTTGGCCGGACCCGCACGGGGTAGACTCTTCGCCTGCATTCCCTGGGAGGTGTCGTATGGCCCGTACGGTTCGCTGTGGCCTGATTCAGGCCCAATGTGAGTGGTCCCCGGAAAAGTATTCACTCGCTGACATCAAGAAAAAAATGATCGACAAGCATGAGCGCCTCATTGCCGATGCCGCCAAGAAAAAAGTCCAGATCCTCGGCCTCCAGGAACTTTTCTACGGTCCCTACTTCTGCGCCGAGCAGCAGACCCGCTGGTACGAACTCACTGAAAAAATCCCCAACGGCCCGACCATCTCCCTCATGCAGAAGCTCGCCAAAAAACATCAGATGGTCCTCGTTGTTCCCATCTACGAAGTCGAAATGACCGGCGTCTATTACAACACCGCCGCCGTCATTGATGCCGATGGCCGATACCTCGGCAAATACCGCAAGCACCACATTCCCCACTGCCACCCCGGCTTTTGGGAAAAATTTTATTTCACGCCGGGAAATGCCGGCTATCCCGTTTTCCAGACGCGTTTCGCGCGCGTCGGTGTCTACATCTGTTACGACCGTCATTTCCCCGAAGGCGCGCGCTGCCTCGGCTTGAATGGCGCCGAAATCGTCTACAACCCCTCCGCCACCGTCGCCGGCCTCTCCGAATATCTCTGGGAACTCGAACAGCCCGCCCACGCCGTCGCCAATCAATACTTCGTCGCCGCCATCAACCGCGTCGGCACCGAAGCCCCGTGGAAGATCGGCGAGTTCTACGGCAAGAGTTATTTCTGCGATCCGCGCGGAAAAATCGTCGCCCAGGCCAGCCGCGACAAGGACGAACTCCTCGTCGCCGATCTCAACCTCGACGAAATCCAGAAAGTCCGCGACACCTGGCAGTTCTATCGCGACCGCCGCCCCGAGTCCTACGGCGAAATCACCCGCACCCGCGCCGCGGAATCGAGCGAAGCCGCAAACTGAATGATTCATTTTCTACTAGTCCTGCGAGCCATGTGCGTTTGTCATTCCGAGCGCAGCGAGGAATCTGCTTTTCCATCGGTTTGTTGCCGTCGCAACAATCGGAGGTCCTCTCGATGACTGAAATTCACAGCACGCCGCTCCACGCGGAAACGATTGAGAGCAGCGCGCTTTACAACAAAGACCTCGCTCCCGTCTCCCGCGAGCGCCGCACCTGGCGCACCTACAGCTACGCCGCCCTCTGGATTTCCATGAGCGTGAACATCCCCACCTACATGCTCGCCAGCGGCATGATCGCCGGCGGCATGAACTGGAAGCAGGCGCTCTTCACCGTTTTTCTCGGCAACGTGCTGGTCCTGATTCCCATGCTCCTGAACGCCCACGCCGGAGCGCAATACGGCATCCCGTTTCCAGTGTTCGCCCGCGCCTCCTTCGGCGTCCTGGGCGCCAACGTCCCCGCCATTCTCCGCGCCCTCGTTGCCTGCGGCTGGTTCGGCATTCAGACCTGGATCGGCGGCGAAGCCATCAACGCCATGATCGTGGCCCTCGCGCCATCGTGGGTTAATTACCATTCGGGTCCTGCTGTCTGCTTCGCCTTCTTCTGGCTTCTCAATGTGCTGGTCATTCTGCGCGGCATCGAAACCATCCGCTTCCTCCAGGGCATCTCCGCCCCGTTCCTCCTGCTGATCGGTTTTGCCTTGCTTCTTTGGGCCCGGCAAAAAGCAGGCGGCTTCGGTCCCATGCTCGCGACGCCCTCGAAATTTCAGAGCTTCCCTGAGTTTTTCCGCTTCTTCGTTCCGTCCCTCACTGGCGTGGTTGGTTTCTGGGCCACCGTCTCCCTGAACATCCCGGACTTCACGCGCTACGCCCGCAGCCAGCGTGATCAAATCATCGGCCAGGCTCTCGGCCTCCCCGCAACAATGACTTTTTACTCCTTCATCGGCATCGCTGTAACTTCTGCCACTCTTATCATCTTTGGCGAAGCGCTCTGGAATCCCGTCGCCGTCCTCGCCCGCCTTGGCAACCCCTTCGC
Organism: Acidobacteriota bacterium; assembly: GCA_013289835.1. Lineage (GTDB taxonomy): Bacteria > Acidobacteriota > Terriglobia > Acidiferrales > UBA7541 > Acidiferrum. The sequence goes on from JABCZG010000008.1 coordinate 71,349, forward strand.
CGTCGTCCTCGCCATGATCGCTTTGCTCATGGCTACACTCAACGTCAACGTAGCCGCCAACGTCGTCTCCCCGGCCAATGATTTCTCCAATCTCTCTCCCCGCCGCATCAGTTTCCGCACCGGCGGCCTCATCACCTGCGCCATGGGCATCGTCATGCAGCCCTGGAAACTGATGGCCGACTACGGCAGCTACATTTTCGGCTGGCTAATTGGCTACTCCGGTTTCCTCGGCCCCATTGCCGGCGTTCTAATCTGCGACTACTTCGTAGTCCGCAAGAAAATCCTCGTCGTCGAAGATCTCTACCAGCGCGGCGGCCAATACGAATACGCCCACGGTTTCAACTGGACTGCCATCGCCGCCCTGGCCGCCGGTGCCGGCGTCGCCTTCGTTGGCCTGGCTCTTCCGGCCGTCCGCATCCTTTACAACTACGCCTGGTTCGTCGGCTTTTTAGTCAGCTTTGTGGTCTATTCGCTTTTGTCGAATCGTATTGAGCCGGTCGCGCAACCCGCCGACTGAGGAGGAGCATCCCGCATGGCCCTACCCATGAACATGAAAGCAGGCCTAGCGAGCGCCGCAGCTGTTCCCGTTTTTGTAGCACAGCCACTCCTGGCTGTGCTCTTACGATCTCAACCGCAGATTCGCAGCGCCCATCGATCTCGGACGAACACTCGACTTCTTTCAACTAACGACTAACAACTAAGAACTAAAAACCACCACGGAGACGACCCATGGACTTCGGCATCACCATCAAACCAGACATCTCAATAGACAGAATCCTGAGCCTCACCCACCAAGCCGAATCCTCCGGCTTCACCTTCGGCTGGATCTTCGACTCCCATGTCATCTGGAAGGAGCCCTTCCCGCTCCTCGCCCTCATGGCCGCCAACACCAAAAAAATGCATCTGGGCACCTGCGTCACCAACCCCGCCGTCCGCGACGTTACCGTCTCCGCCAGCCTCTTCGCCACCTTGAATCTCGCCTCCCACGGCCGCATGGAACTCGGCATCGGCCGCGGCGACAGCTCCCGCCGCGTCCTCGGCAAAAAACCCACCACCCTCGAAAACCTCGAGGAATTCGTTCGCGTCTTCCGCAGCTTGAACGCAGGCAAAACCGTCGACCTCGACGGCGTCCCCACCAGATTCCCCTGGACCAACGGCGAAACCCCCCGCGTCTGGGTCGCCGGCTACGGCCCCAAAGCCCTGCGCACCGCCGGACGCATCGGCGACGGTGTCATCCTTCAGTTCGCCGACCCCGATCTCATCGATTGGTGCCTTGGCTTCGTCCGCGAAGGCGCCAAGGAAGCCGGCCGCGACTTCAGCAAAATCGAAGTCATGTCCGCCGCCCCCGTCTGGGCCTCCGACGACCTCAAAACCGCCCGCGAACACGTCCGCTGGTTCCCCGCCCTCGTTTCCAATCACGTGTTGGACCTCATCTCCAAATACAAACCCGAAGAGCTGCCCCCCGCGCTCACCTCCTTCGTCAAAGACCGCGGCAAATACGACTATCAGCACCATTGCGAAGTCGGCAGCGACAACGCCGATTTCGTATCCGACGAAGTCGTAGACCGCTTCTGCCTCATCGGCCCCATCGAGGAGCATCGCAAAAAACTCGACCGCCTCCGCAAAGTCGGCGTCACCCAATTCAACATCTACCTGATGTCCGGCGACGAAGAAAAAACCCTGGACATCTATCACCACAAAATCCTGCCCCACTACGCAAAATGACGCTTCCCCGTGGCTCACCCACGGTTTCCCACTTGACACTCCTATATACGGCTGGCATACTTCTTCCTGCAGATAACCTTATGTGGAGTGCGGCAGCCCGGCTGCCGCTTTTGCGTTTCAGGCCCCAGGCAAGCCGTATACGGATCGGGCTACCTGCCGTTGGCAGCGAGTCCCTCCACCGCTCCTCCAGAATTATGTAAACCCCTAAGCTATTTAGAATGAACACTTCCAGAAATCTTCATAAGTGTTGATTCTAAAGGATTTACTGGAAGTCTAAACCCTTTAGATGCAACACTTACAAAAAACAGGGGGAGGGGCCCCACGCCTAGTCACCGTGTCAATTCCAAAATCCTGACCTCCGATTTCTCCCCCGCTCTGTGATAACGTCCTCCTTTCCACGGAGGAAGCCCATGCGCTTTGACACCGTAATCCGCAACGGCACAGTCGTCACCGCCACAGACACAACCCTCGCCGACGTCGGCATCAACGGCGAAAAAGTCACCGCCCTCGCCTCCCCGCTTCCCACCGAAAACGCCGGACGCGTCATTGACGCCACCGGCTGCCTGGTCATCCCCGGCGGCATTGACGTCCACACCCATCTTGACATGCCTTTCGGCGGCACCACCAGCGCCGACGATTTTCAGACCGGCACCATCGCCGCCGCTTTCGGCGGCACTACCACGCTCATTGACTTCGCCATCCAGTACAAAGGCCAAACTCTCCGCCAGGCCTTCGACACCTGGATGAAAAAAGCCCACGACAAAGCCGTCACCGACTACGCCTTCCATTGCATCATCACCGACCTCGGCAGCGCGCAACTCGAGGAAATGGGTCAGCTCATCAAGGAAGGCGTCACCAGCTTCAAGCTCTTCATGGCCTACCCCGGCGTCTTCATGCTCGATGACGCCACGATCTTCAAGGCCATGCGCCAGGCCGCCAAACACAACGGCCTCATCTGCATGCACGCCGAAAACGGCGGCGCGATCGACGTCATCGTCCAGCAAGCTCTCGCCGAAGGAAAACGCGCGCCGAAATATCACGCCCTCACCCGCCCCACCACTGCCGAAGCCGAAGCCACTTCCCGCGCCATCGCTCTCGCCGAAATGGCCGGCGCCCCCGTCTACATCGTTCATCTTTCCTGCAGCGACGCGCTCGAAAAAGTTCGCGAAGCGCGCGACCGCGGCCTCCCCGCTTACGCCGAAACGTGCCCGCAATATTTGTATCTCTCGCTGGAAAATATGGACGCGCCCGGCTTCGAAGGCGCCAAATACGTCTTCACTCCGCCGCTCCGCGAAAAATGGAATCAGGAAAAACTCTGGCAGGGCCTCGCCAAAGACACGCTGCAAGTCGTCTCCACCGATCACTGCCCCTTCTGCTTCAAGGAACAAAAGGAACTTGGCAAGGATGACTTCACCAAAATTCCCAACGGCGGCCCCGGCATCGAGCACCGCCTAAGCCTCATCTTCACCGGCGGAGTCCACGGCAAACATTTTTCCGCGAACCGCTTCGTACAGCTCGTCGCCACCGCGCCCTCGAAACTCTTCGGCCTCTACCCGCGCAAAGGCACCATCGCCGTCGGCTCCGACGCCGACCTGGTCATCTTCGATCCCCATCACGAAGAAATCATCAGCGCTAAAACTCACCACATGCGCGTGGACTACTCCATGTTCGAAGGAATCAAAATAAAAGGGGCCCCCAAGACCGTCTTCTCCCGCGGCCGCGCCGTCATCGAAGCCGGAAAATTCGTCGGCCGCCCCGGTGCCGGCCAATTCCTCCGCCGCCAAACCTACGCCGGCCTATAGCTTTTTTCGCTGTGTCTGGCAATCGAAGACCAGTTTTAGTGATGCCCCTTGCCTCGGGCAATTGCTTTCGTTAGCATCGCAGTATGAACTATCGCTTTTCTGCCCTCATCACCAAGGAAGACGATTGGTACGTCGCGCGCTGCCCCGAGCTTTCTGTCACGTCGCAAGGGAAGGACGTCGAATCGGCCCGCGCCAATTTGCGCGAGGCCGTCGAGCTCTATCTGGAAACTTGGGGTGCTCCTGACGGCAGGGCCGCGGAAGCTCCCGAGTTCTGGACTACCGTCGAAGTTTCCCGCTGACATGCCCAAGCTGCCCAGCGTTTCGGGCGAGCGCGTAGTCAAGGCTCTGAAAAGAGCCGGTTTCGTGCAGCTACGCCAGAAAGGCAGTCATGTCTCGCTTGAAAAAAGAATCGGCGACAAGGTTTGGAAGACTGTTGTTCCCATGCACTCCGAAGTTGCGAAGGGTACGCTCGCGGATATCCTGAAACAATGCGGCCTTTCGCTCGAAGAATTTCTGGAACTTCTGTAACGCCGCCCCGGCGCCGGCCAATTCCTTCGCCGCCAACCTACGCCGGCCTTCAGAGGGGAATTCAGTCGCTTCTTGACCCGCTTCTTTTTCTCCTGCTATGGTTAAGAGTTATTTTGGGCTCAGTGTATCTACTGGGCGCCAGGGCTCCTGTGGAGGGAGCGTTTTCGTCTCATGGGCCTGACCAAACTGGTAATCCGGGGCGCGCGCCAGCATAACCTCAAAAATATCAGCGTCGAAATCCCCCGGAACTCCCTTACGGTCATCACGGGCCTCTCCGGCTCCGGCAAATCCTCGCTCGCCTTTGACACCATTTACGCGGAAGGCCAACGCCGCTACGTCGAGTCGCTCTCGGCTTACGCGCGACAATTTCTCGACCAGATGGAACGGCCTGAAGTGGACGTCATCGAAGGACTTTCTCCTTCGATTGCCATCGAACAGAAAACCACCACGCGCTCTCCGCGTTCCACTGTTGGCACTGTTACCGAGATTTACGATTATCTTCGCGTGATCTATGCGTCCGTCGGCGTGCCGCACTGCCCGAATTGCGGATTGCCGATCACCCGCCAGTCCAGCGAGCAGATCGTGCAATCCATTTTGCACGGTGAAATCTGCAAGCCCGACGACCGCATCATGATCCTGGCGCCCATCGTCCGCGGGCGGAAAGGCGCCTATCGCAAGGAACTTGAAAAATTCGCGCAAGACGGCTACGTCCGCGTGCGCATCAACGGCGAACTTTTCCCGCTCGACGATCTCCCGGTCATTGACAAGCGCAAGAACCACACCATCGAAATCGTCATTGACCGTTTGCTGGTGAAACCGGGCATCGCCGCGCGGCTCGAACAATCTATCGCCACCGCGCTAAAATTGGCGAGCGGTCTTGTCACCGTGGCCATCGTCGGCGGCAAGGAACATACGTTTTCCGAAAAGTTGGCGTGTCCCGATTGCGGCATCTCCGTTCCGCAGCTCGAGCCGCGTTCCTTCAGCTTCAATTCGCCGTACGGCGCGTGCCCCGCCTGCAACGGCCTCGGCTCGAAATACGATTTCGATCCGTCCAGGATCATCAATGATTGGAGCCGCCCGCTCTTCGATGGCGGCCTCGGCCCGGGCTCTGCCTCCGCAGTTCTCAAGCGCACACTCGAACTCGGCGCTTACGCCCATGGCTTCGATCTTGAAACGCCGTTCGATAAATTTCCTGCGCGCATCCAGAACATGCTCCTGTATGGCTACCCGCCGTCAAATGGCGGTGCTTCAGGTGAAAATGGTGCCGCCGAGAAAAAAGCAAAAGGCGAAAAGGGTTTTCGCTTTCCGGGCATTCTGAAATTTCTTGACAGAAACTTCCAGGAGTCCGGCTCTGATACCTACCGCGAGTGGATGACGCAGTACATGTCCGCCACGCTTTGCGCCACGTGCCATGGCAAACGTCTCCGTCCCGAATCGCTTGCGGTCAAGCTTGCCGGCTGGTCCATCGCCGATTTCACCGCGCTCTCGCTCAGCTCTGCGCGTCCCGCCGTGGACAAAATTATTTCGCACTTGACGGAACGGCAAAAAGAAATCGCCGCACGCCCGCTCGAAGAAGTCGCCGAGCGCATTGATTTCCTTCTCGCTGTCGGCCTCGGCTATCTCAGCCTGGATCGCTCCGCCGCCACCCTTTCCGGAGGCGAAGCGCAGCGCATTCGCCTGGCCACGCAAATCGGCTCGCGCCTGCGCGGCGTTCTCTACGTTCTCGACGAGCCCAGTATCGGCCTACACGCGCGCGATAATGCGCGCCTGCTCGGCTCGCTCGAACATTTGCGCAATCTCGGCAACACCGTCCTCGTCGTCGAACATGACGAAGACACCATTCGCCGCGCCGACTTCGTTGTGGACCTGGGTCCCGGTGCAGGCAACGCCGGCGGCTATCTCGTTGCCCAAGGCAAGCCCGCGCAAATCGAAGCCACGCCGGAATCGCTCACCGGCCAATATCTCAGTGGCGCGGCGAAAATCGCCGTCCCTGAAAAACGGCGCAGCCCCAATGGCAAAGTTATCCAGATTCTCGGCGCCAGCGCGAACAATCTCAAGGACGTGGACATCACGCTTCCCCTTGGCTTGCTGACCGTGGTCACCGGCGTCTCCGGCTCCGGCAAATCCACGCTCGTCAACGACATTCTCTATCGCGCGCTCGCGCAGAAACTCTATCGCTCTTCGGAAGCGCCCGCCGCGCATCGCGAAATTCTCGGCGCCGATCAAATCGACAAAGTCATCGAGATCGATCAAGCTCCCATCGGGCGCACGCCGCGCTCAAATCCCGCCACCTACACCGGCGTGTTCGCGCCGATCCGCGATCTTTTCGCTATGCTTCCGGAATCACGCGAACGCGGCTACCGCCCCGGCCGCTTCAGCTTCAACGTGAAAGGCGGCCGCTGCGAAGCCTGCCAAGGTGACGGCCTGCGCCGCATCGAGATGAATTTTCTTCCGGACGTGTACGTGATGTGTGAAGTGTGCCGCGGCCGCCGCTACAATTCGGAAACGCTCGCCGTCCGCTACAAAGGCCACTCGATCAGCGATGTTTTAAATCTGCCTTCTTCTGACGCGCTGAAGCTTCTCGAAAATATTCCGCAAATTCAGCAGAAGCTCGCCACGCTCGTGGAAGTCGGCCTGGGCTATGTCACCCTCGGCCAGTCCGCGACAACGCTTTCCGGCGGCGAAGCGCAGCGCATCAAGCTGGCCCGCGAGCTCTCGAAGCGCCAGACCGGACGCACGCTCTACATTCTCGACGAACCCACCACAGGCTTGCACTTCGACGACGTTCGCAAACTTCTCGATGTTCTCCAACGCCTCGTCGATCTCGGCAACACCGTGCTCATCATCGAGCACCACCTCGACGTCATCAAACAAGCCGACTGGATCATTGACCTCGGCCCCGAAGGCGGCGAAGGCGGCGGCCGCATCGTCGCCCAGGGCCCCCCCGAACTCGTCGCCCGCACCAAAAAATCCTACACCGGCCAAGCCCTCGCCCGCGTCCTCGGCATCTCCACCAACGGCCACCACAATGGCAACGCAAAGTAGCCGTCGCGTAGCATCGGTTCTTTTTTCCTCGATCATGGCGTGTGTATTTGGGTTTGGAGGTTTTCTCGGAGGTTCGTACCTCTGGAGCCGTTACGGTCCACCACCAAATGATCCTGATGAAATGGATGGCTATTTCTGCGGGCTCCTCGTCGGGGGAGCTATTGCGATTGCCGTGGGCGTAGTGTGCCTGTGGAAATTGTGGCCGCGGGCTTCGCGGAAATCATCGTTGACCGACGGTCGAATAAGCGGAGCGTAACCCATCCCTCGATGTCGCGTTCACTTGGTATTGCGGTCTGTGCGGGTTAGAGTATCCACTGTTCCATGAGCATCTATTCTATTCAGCCCATCACGTTTGGTGCGGTGCACACGTATCCGCTTGCTTCGCGCAAGAGCAAGGTGAGCGTCCGCGAGTTTGCGAAGCCGCCTGCTGCAAACATTTCGTTTACGAAATTTCTCGATTCGCTTCCGAAGATTCTCGCCGCCGAAGATCTTCGCCAGCTTCTCGCCGCGATGCACGCTGCGCGCAGACAGCGCCGAGCGATTCTCTGGGGCATCGGTGGGCACGTCATTAAGGTTGGCCTCGGTCCGCTCTTGGTCGATTTGATGGAGCGCGGCTTCGTTTCTGGAATTGCGATGAATGGCGCGGCGCTGATCCACGACTTCGAAATCGCGCTGGCCGGAAACACTTCCGAGGACGTGGAAGCAGGACTTGGCGAAGGCCAGTTCGGTATGGCGGAAGAAACGGGAAAATATCTCAACGAAATCGCGAAGCTGGCGCACCGCCTGCGCATCGGCTACGGTGAAGCCGCGGGACAATTTCTGAACAGCGGCATCCTCGAGGTCAAGCACGCAGCTTCCAGCGTGCTTTTTGCCGCGTACAAGCAGCGCATTCCAGTGACGATTCACCTCGCCATTGGCACGGATATTCCGCACATGCATCCGGCCGCGTACGGCGCCGCGCTGGGCGATGCCACGCATCATGATTTTCGTTTGTTCTGCGCGCTGGTGCAGCAAATGCATCCCGGCGGCGTCTATCTCAACTGGGGCTCGGCCGTTCTGCTGCCGGAAGTTTTTCTGAAGGCCGTCTCCGTGGTGCGCAATCTCGGCGTTCCGCTTCGTCCGATCACCACCGCGAACTTCGACTTTATCCAGCACTACCGTCCGTTGCAGAATGTAGTGAAGCGTCCCACCGCTTCCGTTCGTGGCCGCGGGGGACCTGAGTCGCACGGCTACGCGATTACCGGGCACCACGAGCTGCTTTTGCCGCTCGTTGCCGCCGCGCTGGCTGCGGGCTGGCCAAAGAAATCTCGGTCTGGAAAACGATGACTCCGTTCGACGACAATCCGCTGAGCCAACCGGATCCGAATTTGGATGCGCGCCCCTCGTCTACACAGCAGAGCGAAACTGTGTCAACCGAACCCGTCGCGGGAGACCCCTTTGCCTGCGCTGCGGCGTCTCCCGCTGCCAAGCTCCGATCGTATCTGCCCGAAGATCTGCGCATTTCCTGGTCATGGCCGCATCTCTTGACCTTTCTCGTTTTCGGGTTCGGGAGTTTGCTGATCGTGCAGCTTGGCGGCGTCCTGCTGCTCTCCGCCAACAAGCACCTCAGCCAGAAGCAGCTCCAGCAAATGATTGAGTCCAAGCCGCAATTTCTGGTGGGAACTAATGTGCTCTGGTACGCGCTGCTTTTTCTTTTTCTCTATATGACGCTGGCGGTTTTGCGCGGTTCGCCCTTCTGGCGCTCGCTCGGCTGGAAAAAACTCAATGCCGACCCGGCAGCGGGAAAGGGCCAGCCCTGGATGTATTTCATTTCGGGCTGCGGCCTGGCGATTTTTGTGGCCATCGCCAGCGCGGGCGTCAAGGACGCGGACCACACTCCTATACAAGAATTTTTCAAAAATCGTACCGGCGCCTTTTTGCTGATGGCAATGGCCGTATTCATCGCACCGCTTGTCGAAGAAACGGTTTTTCGCGGCTATCTTTATCCACTTTTTGCCAGCAAGATTTCGGGGCTGGCGGAAATCTTCGGCATTGATCCGCTCGCGGCGATTCGTGTTGGCACTGCTGCGGGAATTTTCATCACTGGCGTCTTGTTCGGCCTGATGCACGCGCCGCAGCTTGGATGGACGTGGGGGCTCGTCAGCCTGCTGATTCTTGTGGGTGTGATTTTCACGTTTGCGCGGGCGCACACCGGCACGGTGGTGGCCAGTTTTCTGCTGCACCTCGGGTACAACTCCATGATTGCGGTCACTTCGATCATTGCCACCAAGGGTTTCACGCACATGCCTCCCGGCAAATGAGCGATTCGTTTTCTTCGCGCGCTCCCGTTACAATAGAAGATCGCGCTTTGGATTTGCGAGGATTGTGAACGCATGTATGTAGCTCAACCGATTGAGTGGACTGACCGTGGCGTGGTGATTCTCGACCAGCGGCTGCTTCCCGCTGAGGAAATCTCCTACACGTATACCGATTATCGCGACGTAGCTAAGGCCATCCGCGAGATGGTGATTCGTGGTGCGCCGGCGATCGGCGTTGCGGCCGCGATGGGTGCGGCTCTCGGTGTTCTGCATTCCTCGGCGAGGTCCGTTGATGCTTTAGCCGCAGAGTTCGGGGAGATTTGCGGTACGCTCGCCAAAACTCGTCCGACTGCGGTTGATCTTTTCTGGGCCCTCGAGCGGATGAAAAAGCGCTTCACGGAATTGACGGGGCATAGCTCGGACCTTGTGAAGATCAAGCAAGGCATGGTGGAAGAGGCGCAGCAGGTGCATCTCGAAAAGCGCGCGATCGATGAAGCCATCGGCCGCTTCGGCGCGGAATTCATGCCGCGTGAAGGCCACGTGATGACGCAGTGCAACGCCGGCGCGCTTGCCACCGCGGGCATTGGCACGGCGCTGGGCGTGATCCGCGTGGCGTTCGAACAGGGGAAAAAGCTCCACGTGTTCGTGCCCGAAACGCGGCCCTATCTGCAGGGCGCGCGGCTGACCGCGTGGGAGCTGCACAAAGGCGGCATCCCGCTCACGCTCATTACCGACAACATGGTGGGCCACTTCTTAAAGACTGCGAACGTCGGCGCCATTGTTACCGGCGCGGACCGCATCGCCGCCAACGGCGACACCGCGAACAAAATCGGCACGTATCAAATCGCCGTGCTGGCGAGAGAGCACAATGTCCCCTTCTATATTGCCGCGCCGATTTCTACGTTCGATCTTTCCATTCCTGATGGAGATCACATTCCTATCGAGGAACGCGCTGCATCGGAAGTCACGCATCTGCAAGGCGTGCGCATCGCGCCGGATGTTCACGCCGCGCATCCTGCGTTCGACGTGACTCCCGCGCGCTTTATCGCCGCCATCTTCACGGAACGAGGCGTTGCTCGCGCCCCGTACACCGATTCGCTTCGGGCCCTTGCCTCTCCCGCGCAGGCCGTCAAAGTTTAGCGTCGGATACTATTCTCCTGCGTCTATAGGAGCGTGATGAAAACAAAACGACGTTGCGTCGGATCCATTGTTGTCATATTTCTTGCAGCCGCGCTCGTCTGCGCAGCGCAAGCGCAGTTTCCGGATACGTTCGCTGCTCGACAATTCTCCGCGTGGCTGGACGCGTTCAATAGCGGCAACCGCGCGGTTCTGCTCCAATTCTTACAGACGTATCGCCCATCGAGTGTTGCGCACATTAATGACGAGGTGGGATTCCGCGAGCAGACGGGTGGATTCGACTTCAAGAAGACGGAAGAGTCCACGCCGACGCATTTCACCGGCATCGTCAAGGAGCGGCGCTCGGATCAATTTGCGCGATTTGTGATTGACGTTGAGGCGGCCGAGCCGCATCGCATCACTAATTTTAATTTGCTGGCGATTCCTGCGCCGGCCGAATTTGCTATTCCGCGGGTGAGTCAAGACGCGGCCCTCGCTGCGCTTCACACCGAACTGGAGAAGGCCGCGGCGAGCGATCTCTTTTCCGGTACGGTCCTCATCGCAAAGGACGGCAAGTCTGTTTTCACGGCGGCCTACGGTTTGGCCGACCGCGAAAAGAAAATTCCCAATAAACTGGACACTCGCTTTCGCATCGGTTCGATGAACAAGATGATTACTGCCGTCGCCGTGCTGCAACTTGCGCAAGCGGGGAAGATCAAACTCAGCGATCCGGTTGGGAAATATCTCACCGACTATCCGAATACGGGAGTGGCTACAAAAGTCACCATCCATCATCTCTTGACGCACACTGGCGGCACCGGCGATTTCTTCGGACCGCAGTTTGATGCTCATCGTCTCGAACTCCGCACCTTGCAGGATTACATCAAGATGTACGGCAGCCGTGGAGTTGCGTTTGAGCCGGGCAGCCGCTGGGAGTACAGCAACTATGGATTTTTGCTGCTCGGCGTACTGGTCGAAAAAGTTTCCGGGCAGAGCTACTACGATTATGTCGCCGAGCATGTGTACAAGCCTGCCGGAATGACTTCCACCGGATCGCTGCCGGAAGAACAAAACGTGCCGGATCGTTCCGTGGGCTATACGAAATTTGGCGGTGGCGATGCGTTGAAACCAAACACGAATACGTTGCCGTATCGCGGAACGTCTGCGGGCGGCGGCTATTCGACTGTAGAGGATTTACTGCGTTTCGCGAATGCGATTCAGAATCACAAATTGCTGGATGCGGAGCACACGGAATTGCTGACCACCGGCAAAGTGGATACGCCGAATGGCGGCAAGTACGCTTACGGGTTCGCTGATCAATCGGCCGGCGGCGTTCGCTGCTTTGGACATGGTGGCGGGGCGCCGGGAATGAACGGCGACCTGCGGATTTGTCCGCAATCGGGGTACGTCATCGCGGTGCTTGCCAATCTCGACCCGCCGGCAGCGCAGCGCATTGCGGATTTTGCTGCCAATCGTCTCCCTGAAAAGTAGGACATCTTAGACAAGAAACATACACCTGGGCAGACTCCCTCAATTCATCAAGATCCGCGCACTTGGTGTTCAGACGACATTTTACGCGGGGCGGATCACCATGACGGTTCGGCCCCGGCGGCTGAACGAGGCGAAGAATGCGAGAATTTGTTTCCAGGGGAAATATTTTTTGTTAAGCAACTGCGTGCCGTAATCGGCTTCGACGCCGGTCACGATTTCAACGCGTGCGTCCAGCCATTCGCCGATGACGCGGCCGCGCATGTCGCAGGGAGCGACTCGAACGCGGGGATTGTTGCGGATGCGCTTCACTTTTCCGGAAACGCCGATGGTGTAGACGTAGAGTTTGGCGTCGTTCGAATCGAGTTTCGACGAGGGATCGGGCGCAAACCACACGGGTGTTTTCACGCCGTCGCCGCTCTTTTTGAACGTCTCGAGGCTGAGATACTTTTGCCCCGCAAAGACCGCAAATCCCATGGCATTGCTCCTGCCGCCGCCTAATTCACAACGGTCATTCGATGCACGCCATTCTACATGGGTCACAAAGCAAAGGGCGTCCCGGGGTGGCCGAAACGCCCTTTGCACCACTTCTGAAAAAGTTCTCTACTTCGTGCGTACGTAGACTACGTCTTCCGTAAAGGCGTCTTTCTGATCTTTGCGGAAAGTCCAGGTGGTTTTGAAATGATCGTTGTCGAGGAAGGTGTAGGTGGCGTGATGCATGTATCCGGCATCGGCGTTCTTCAGGTTCGAAATACTCACCAATTCGAACGTCAGCGTTTTAGCCTCGGGCGCGTAGGTTCCTTTCATCGTGGGCTGGTTGCCAGCCATGCAGTAGTGGGTGAGCTTAATCTGGTCGCCGTCGAGGTAATAGAGCGTGGTCATCTCGACGGGTTTGCCGTCTTGCACCATGTGAAACTTTTCGAGGACGGCGGTGCCGCCGGACGTTAGTTCGAGATCCAGAGTGGCTTTGTCCATGTTGGTTTTGCCGGTTTCCCAGTGGCCGACGAGTGATTTCAGTTTTTCAAAGGCTTCCGCTCCGCTGCCGGTCCCTGCGTTCGCGCTCGCGGCCGTGAGTCCCAAGCCCAATGCCAACACGACGAAAATATTCTTCAAGCCTTTCATTGCTCGTTCTCCTTTCAGGAATGCTTCAATTTAAAACAAATTCAACTCACACGAAAACTAGAGACTAACGAATCGCTGTCGCAGGATCGGCGGACCTTCCGAAGCGCTGGGTGGCGAATCCCACGACTACGCCGAGGAGCATCCCAGGAAGCAAAATGTCCCAGAACAACGCCATCCCCGCGCGCAGGATGACAAGCAGGCTCAACGCGGCTGCGATACCCGTACCCGCAAGAATGCCCAGCGTCATCGAGTGGACTCGCTGCGACACATAACCTGTCGCGAGTCCCGCAAGCAATCCTTTCAAGAGCGAGAAGGTGATCACGCTCCCCATCACCGGAGCGAGCGACGGTTCGAAGAAGCCGCTCAGGCCGTCGAGAAGACCCAGCGTTCCTCCGACCGCGAGTCCCAGCATGGGTTTCGTCAAGGTCATTGCTTTTTCCTACGAAAGTGCTCGGCAAACCGTGTTGCCTTCACTTGGCATTCTGGTCAGGCTGCATCACGCCGAAAAGATTCCCTTCCGTGTCCGTCAGGTAAGCGAAATAGCCCACCGTCGGGATCGGTGTCTTGGGCATCACCAATTTTCCGCCGGCCTTGGTCACCGCGTCCACTGCGCCGTCCACCGACTCTACGCCGATGGTGTTGGTCGTGTTCTTGACCGTCGTATTTTTCACCAAGCCGCCGTTGATTCCGGGCGCGCCGTCCGCCCCGGTGGTCACCATCCAATACTCCATGGGGCCGGGCCATTTTTCGATCTTCCATCCAAACGCTTTTTTGTAAAACGCGGCGGCGCGTTCCGGATCGGTTGCGGGTATTTCAAAATGGACGACTCGAGACATGCTTCTCCTCCTGATTTGTACTCACAAAAGTTTTGTTGATTCCTTGAGCCGGTATCAGCGCGTCGCGGGCGCGGCAGTGGAAGTGGCGCCGTACTTCTGCGTGGCGTAGCCAACGATCATCCCTACGATGCTGCCCGGCAGAATGATCTCGAAATAATAGCCGTGCTGCATATATGCCACCAGAAACGCGAGCACAAAGCCGACGGCCAGGCCGAAGAGAATGCCGAGCGGCACGGAATTCACTTTGCGCGCGAAGATTCCCGCGGCAACGCCGGCAATGAGACCCTTAACCGTCGACCCGACAATAATGCCGGCGAGCTGAGCGCGAACTGCGGGCGTAAACCATGCGGTCCCGCCATCGATCGCTCCCAGCAACGCCCCGAGCAAAAGGCCCAGCAGCACTTTATTCATGACATTCCTCCGTGGCGGTCCGTTTTCGTTCTACCGTTCTTTACAACAGTTGTTCGAAATCCTTTAGATCTATCTGCGCATAAAAAGCAGAAGCAAAACCCGCATGGCCAAGTAGGCTGCAATCAAGAGGATAAAGAAGCGGTAGCGACGGTAGAAGCGCGCAGTTTTCTCGAGAATCGACTCCGGATGCGCCCCCACGGCCAGTCCGTCGAGGTAGCGCGAGACGTCCAGGGCGAGTTCTTGAACGTTTGGGTAACGCTCCCTTGGAGCGGCGATTGTCGCTTTAGTGCAGATGGCTTCCAGGGATTTGTCGGGAAATCTCGGCACGGAAGCAGCAGACTTTTCCGATTGCCCGATGAGCATAAAACGCAGCAAGGCGCCGAGCGAATAGATGTCGCTGCGAACGTCCAGAAGTTCCACGTCGCCGCGCGCTTGTTCCGGGGACATGTAGCCGGGAGTGCCCATCACGGTGCCGTGTTCGGTTACTACAGAAATCTCCTTGGAATCGTTCGAATCGGCAGATTGTCTGGGCTTTTCGAAAACCGTCGCGTCCGGATCGTCTGTGCTTGCGGCGTTTGAATCTTTTCCGCGCACGAGTTTGGCGAGGCCCCAGTCCATTACCAGGACTTCGCCGAAGGGGCCGACCATGATGTTCGCGGGCTTCAGGTCGCGGTGGAGCACGCCGCGTGCGTGGGCGAAACCAACGGCGTCACAGATTCGCAGAAAAAGCCGGAGCCGGTCTGGCGCTGAATTCACTTTCTCGATGAATTTGTCCAGGCGCTGCCCTTCGACAAATTTCATGGTGTAGAAGACACGGCCATCCGCCAGCGTTCCGACGTCGTGCACGGGGACGATTCCGGGATGTTCAAGCCTGGCGAGGACGCGCGCTTCACGAAGCAGGCGGTTGGCGAGATCGCCTTCGGTTCCGGGGACGTCGAGGACTTTGAGGGCGACACGGCGCTGGAGCTTTTCGTCTTCAGCGGCGTAGACCACGCCCATGCCGCCGCGGGCGACGCGCTCGAGCAAGCGGTAGCGCGTGCCGGAGAGATCTGGGAGATCAGCGCCGTCGCGCAAGCGCTCGAGCGCGCTGTCCGAAAGAAATTTCATTTCGCATCCCAGCCGAATGCGGCGCGGGCCTCACGCTGGAATTCTTCTTCGCTGCCGCAGAGCTCGCGCAGGCGGTCGAGTGCGAGCCTTCGAAACTCGCGGCGCGCCCACGCCAGAGCGTTGGTCACGTCGGTGACCGGGATTCCATATTCCGCGGCGAGCTGATCGTAGGAGATCTTTTCGTCGCCTTCCAGGTCGTAGGCTTCAAAAAGGTGGAAGGTCCTCGTCCTCTCGCGTTCCTCGCACAGGTTCCGGAGATCTTCGACGGCAAGGGAGAAAAGGCTGCGCACCCACTCTTTTTCGAAAAATTCTTCGAGCGATCCGGGCGAAGGAATGGAGGCTGGATCTATTGCGGCTCCGACCAATTCTTCTTCCGCGGCAGAAAAATCCAGCGCTACGTGGAGCACGTTTCCGCCACGCTTCTGGCGGCGCCCGGCTTTGTCTTGATTCATCACAAAACTATCCACGCAAAGGCGCAAGTAGGTTCGCAGGCGGCTTTTCTTGGAATCAAATTTGTCGAGGAGCTCGCGCTCCAGGAGTTCCATGAAAAAACCTTGCGTCAAATCCTGCGCATCGTTTGCGGGCCGGTTCCAACGCAGGCGGACATACTTGTAAACCGGTTTCCAGTAGGCGGCGCAGAGCGATTCGCGCGCGCTCTCGCGCTCTTCCGCGTCAATACTGCGGACGGCTTCAATCACCGACCGCCGCGTCGGAGGAAAGCGGTCACCGCTGCGCTGTTCTTCGTCCTGTTTCATTTCGTGGCCCATTCGAACGGGACTGGGGAGTTCGAAAGGAGTCTATGCAGGATGACGTGAGCTGACAAGCGAGGATTCCGCAGTTTGATTATTCGTAGCGCAGGGCTTCGACAGGGTCGAGGCGGGCGGCTTTCCAGGCGGGATAGACGCCGAAGACGATGCCGATGAGCGCGCACATGATCAGGGCAAGCGCGACCCAGAAGAGGGACAGCAGGGCGGGCATCTTGAGGGCGTAGCGCATCAGGAGTGAGATGCCGGAGCCGAGGAGGACCCCGATGATGCCGCCGACGGCGCTGAGGGTAACGGCTTCGATCAGGAATTGCGCGAGGATGTTGCTGCGTTTTGCGCCGATGGCTTTTCGAACGCCGATCTCGCGGGTGCGCTCGGTGACGCTGACGAGCATGATATTCATGACACCGATGCCGCCGACGATCAGGCCGACGGAGGCAACGGCGAACATTAAGATGAAAATCAAACCGCTGATTTTGTTCCAGAGATCCAGAAAATAATCGGAAGTAAAGAGCGCGAAGTCATCGGGCTTGTTATTCGAAAGACGGCGTTTGCGGCGCAAGAGGTCGCGGATTTCTTCGACGGCTTCCGCGACCTGATCCGGGTAGCGGGCCTTGGCAAAGATGACGTAGTCCTTTTGGTTGGGGTAGAGCTTGCGAAGCGTGGTTACGGGCATGTACGCGGAATTGTCTTCGGGATTCGAACCGCCGGAAATGCCTTGCCTTTGTTTTTGAAGGGTTCCGATGACGGTGAAAAGCTGGCCGTCGATGGTGACTTCCTGGCCGAGGCTGTGCTCTGGTGATTCGGGAAACAGAATTCGCGTGGTGTCGTAGCCGAGCAAGACGACGGGAGCGCGATGCTCCGCGTCAGTATCATTGAAGAAGCGGCCGTGCTCGATCTTTAGATCGAAAATCTCTCCGATGGACGGCTGATTCCCCTGCAGAATGACATTTTTCGCGCGGTATGCACCCCGACGCACATCCTCAGTGCCGGAGCCGAATTGCGGCTGGAAAATACGCATGGACGGGGAGGCGGCCTTGACGTGCGGGAGCCGGGCGATGTCCTCGGCCCACTCCAACTGGAGTTCTTTGCGCGTGAACCATTCGCTCGGCGGACGCGAAAGGGAAGCCCAGGGAAAACGATACGCGATAATGGTGTCCGAGCCGAGCTCGCGAATTCCGCCGAGCACGTTTTCGTTGAGGCCATTGATCACGGCGGAAACGGTGATGACCGTGGTGATGCCGATGACGATTCCGAGGATGGTGAGCGCAGAGCGCAGTTTGTTCTTCCGCAGCGTATCCAGAGCGAGGAGCACTTCTTCCCAGAGCTTGAGGGCGCCTTCTTTTCGCATGCGGACGCGAAGCGGGAGGGCTGCAGGCCGCGGAAGTGTTTTATCGAAGGTGGCCATTCGTCTGTTCTCTTACTCCGAGCGTAACGCTTCCACGGGATCCAGTTTCGCGGCTTTGGTCGCCGGATAGGTTCCGAAGAACAAACCCACGCTTAGAGCCATGATAATTCCGCCGAGCACGGACCAGAGTTGCACGGCACTGGGAAGCGGAAAAACCCACGACACCAATTGAGCAGCAAAAACACCCAGGAGCACGCCGAGTGCTCCGCCGATCACGGCAATCGTGGCGGACTCGATCAAGAACTGGCGAAGAATGTCGCTGCGACGCGCACCGAGAGCCTTGCGGACGCCGATCTCTCGCGTGCGCTCGGTGACGCTGACCAACATGATATTCATGATCACGATTCCGCCGACGACGAGGGAAATCGAGGAAATGGCGATCATCACCGCGAAGAAGGAACCGCTGATGTCCTTCCAGAGGGATAGGAAGGAGTCGCTGGTTTCGATCGCGAAATCATCCTTGGCGGCGTAGGCGAGATGATGGCGACCTCGCATGATTTGGCGGACTTCATCCACGCTGTCTTGAATGGTTGCGGCGGAACCTGCGCGCGAAGTCACGCGCAAAGAATCCTGTTGATTGCCGTAGTTTTTGTTGTAGGTGGTCAGCGGGATAATGATCCAATTGTCGAGGGACGTGCCCAGCGCGGAGCCTTGCTTTTTTCCAATGCCAATCACTTCACAGGGGACATTGTTCCAGCGAACTTCCTTGCCGAGGGGATCGACGCCGGGCATTAAATTTTCGACCAGATCATTGCCGATGACGCAAACCGGTGCGGCTCCGCGCATGTCTTCTTCGGTCTCGTGGCGCCCGGAGACGAGGTCCACGTCGTAAAGCTCGGCCATTTGCGGTGTCCAGGCACGAAGGTTGGTGTCCTTCAAGGAGTTCAAGCCGCTCTTCACTTCGACGCGGCCGCCGAGCGACGCGCCAACATCTTTGCAGCTCTTGCAAAGCTCGCGCACGGCTTCGTAATCGTCGAAGGTGATGCGCTTGCGCTTCTGGAATTCGAGCCAGTCGTCCACATTGGTGATGATGGAAGGCTGCTTGGAGAGCCCGAAAACGTCGGCGCCGAGACGGAAGACCCGGGTGGCGACGTACTGATTTGCGCCGTTGATGAGGCTGACCACGGCGATCACCGCGGCTACGCCGATGACGACGCCAATCAAGGTCAAGACGCTGCGAAGTTTATGCGCCCAGAGGCTCGAGGCGGAGATCGCCACGGCCTCGGAGAGGTTCATCGTGCGGTGCGACCCGGAGCGCATCGGGGTCAAGTTGGACTCGGGAGCCATGAACGGATAGGGAGACAGTGGCCTCATCGTATCATACGTGTTGAGGAGCCCCGGAATTACAGCTGCGAGAACGAATTGTACGAAGGGGCTTCTCTATCCAGCTGAAAACCAATCGGATAGAAGCTTGGGCGGCAAGGTGCGCCCTCACCGGTGTCAATCTGGCGCTTAGCCCTGGTGGCGGATTCGCTGGGCGAGAGTCCGGGCGCGTTGGCGGGCGATATCTACAAATTTCGAATCGGCGGCAATCTGGTCGAGCATCGGGAGGACGCGCTGGGGCTCCGGCAGAAGGCTGCGATTTAGATCGGATTCGAATTGCAGGAGGGCGTCGTTGACGCCGAGGCGATCGTACTTCATGCGGCGCGAGATCAACATGACGTGTTCCTGCTGGCGAGCCAAGCCTTCAAAAACCTGGAGCAGCTGGGAGGCTGCGGAATTCAAGGTGTAATTGAATTTTGTTTCGTGGACTTCGGCGCCGGATTCCCAGCGGAACGTTTTTTCGCCGAGGTTGGCGATTTTGCGATGCACGTCCAGATCCTGGCCCTGGAAATGATCCAATTGAGCGGCATAGCCGAACATTTTGGCTCGCAAGCTTGCGCTGACTTCGAAGGGCAGAGCTTCGGGGTCTTCGTCGAGCTGACGGATATCGTAGGAGGCGGTATCAGAGTCCTCGCGCACCACGATTTCGATAAACTCCGGGGCGCTGGCTTTGAAGACGCGGCGGAATGTGAGTTTGGCGCTGGTTGGGGCGGGCGCGGAACGGTTCGGGCTGGCCGCCAAGAAGGCTGCGCCGATGAGTAGCAGGAATCGAAGAACAGGGGATCTCATGGCGTAATTACGATGCGGGGAGGGTGATGCGCGTTGCGCCGACCGTTCGGTTTCGAGTTGCCGCGCCAGGTACAGCCGAGGCCAGAGAGCGAGGGCGCACGGCGGTTTGGACGTCCGGCAATCCGAAACGCTTCCGCACTTGTTCGACTTGCAAGTGACACAGAGCGACGGCCAGCGCGTCGGCCGCGTCGGCGGGCTCCGGCGTTTCCGTCATGCAGAGCAGCGCCCGCACCATGGATTGCATTTGACGCTTGTCGGCATGGCCATGGCCGGAGACGGAGGCCTTTACTTCGCGTGGCGCGTAGCTGTGCACCTCCAAATTGTGTTGCGCGGCAGCCAGCAGAACTACCCCGCGAACTTCCGCGAGTCGCAGAGCGGTGCGCATATTCAATGCAGTGAAGACGCTCTCGACGGCCATGACGTCGGGCGCAAATTCTTCGATCAAGCGGCAGAGAAGCGCGTGGACGTCCTGCAGAGCTGCGCCCGAACATTCCTTTTGCCGCTTGGCGGAAACTTTGAATGCACCATAATGCAGCATACGGCAGAGCCGCCCGTCGCTTTCGACGACCCCGTATCCCGTGGGTCCTGCGGCCGCGGGGTCCACACCCAGGACGCGCAGCCAGCTGCTTTTTTCGCGCATTGTGCCGGTTCGAATCGTTCGTATCCTCGCCACAAGTCTACGGCCTTCTGCCAATCCCTGCTAGAGCTTTGTCTGCTTTTGCGCGAAGAACAGTTATTCGCCGCCAACAAAAAAGGCCAGCCCGGCGCACCGGACTGGCCAAAAGGAACAAAGTAGCCGTTCAGTTGGCGCCGACGGCCGCCTGGATTTCGGATTCATCAATATCGAAGTTGGCGTAGACGTGCTGCACGTCGTCGTGCTCTTCGAGCGCTTCGACGAGGCGCACCATTTGCGTGGCCTGGGGACCGGTTAGCTTGATGTAATTCTGCGGCACCATGGCGATTTCCGCGGATTCCGCCGTAATGCCGGCTTTCGTCAGCGCTTCCTTCACTTTCTCGAGCGCTTCTGGTGGCGTGACGATGTACCAGGAAGAGCCATCGTCCTTCATGTCTTCCGCGCCTGCTTCCAGGACGATGTCCAGCATCTTGTCTTCGCTGGCGGCTTCTTTGGGAACGCTGATCTCGCCCTTGCGGCTGAACATCCAGCCGACCGCTCCGGCTTCGGCGAGGTTTCCGCCGTTCTTGCTCATTAGATGGCGGAATTCGCCGACCACACGGTTTCGGTTGGTGGTGACAACCTGTATCAACATGCCCACCCCACCCGGGCCATAGCCTTCGAACGTGGCTTCCTCGTATTGCTCGCCTTCCAGCTGCCCCGTGCCGCGCAGAATCGCGCGCTCCACGTTATCGCCTGGCATGTTTGCAGCTTTTGCCGCGAGAATGGCCGTTCGCAACCGGGGGTTGGAGTTCGGTTCGCCGCCGCCGATGCGCGCGGCAATGCTGATTTCGCGAATGATTCGCGTGAAAACGCGGCCACGCTTCGCGTCGGTAGCCCCCTTCTTGTGTTTAATCGTGGCCCATTTTGAATGCCCAGACATAACAAACCCTCTTTTGTTTTATGTGACACCGGCCTGGCCGGCGTCATCCATGGATGAATTTTCGCGCCGAAAACGGCGCCAGAATTGGCCGGCCGTTTTACGGCCGCAACGAAAACGACACCAGTGCGGAGACTTACGGTGAACCGCAAACCCTTGCGGAACCCGCGTAGTTTAGCACAGCCGTGGACTCCGGGAAACGGGTTATACTCGCGTCCGGGGCATCTTCTTGCGCTTGAAAGACTTCCGCAGTGCCGCCGATCCATACGCCGAAATCGCCAGGTCTTACCATGGCTGATCGACGCTATCGCGTTCTGGCCATCGCGACACACCCTGTCCAATACATGGCGCCGATTTTCCGCCGAATGTCCACGAACCCGGCTCTGGATTTGCACGTGGCGTACGGCACGCTTCGCGGTGCGGAGGCCGGGCATGATCCGGAGTTCGGCGCGGAGGTTCAATGGGACGTTCCGCTGCTTGACGGATACTCGTGGTCTCAAGCCGACAATCGAGGCTCGGGTGGCGGATCGTTCTTCGGGCTCTTCCATCCTGGGCTTTGGAGACTGATTTCTGGGGGGAAATTCGACGCCGTACTTTGTTTTACGGGCTACCGCAATGCGACGTTTTGGATCGCATGGATGGCAGCGAAGTTTTCGAAGACGGCTTTTCTGTTTGGCACGGATACGACGACGCTTGCTCCCCGGGATGGCCTTGCGTGGAAATCCACGCTGAAGAGGATTCTTTGGCCCCGACTGTTCCGTCTCGCGGATCAGGTGATTGTGCCGTCTTCGGGCTCGCGCGATCTCATTCTTTTTCTCGGTCTTCCGGCGGAGCGCGTCACGTTGACTCCCTACTCCGTGGACAACGAATGGTGGATGCAGAAATCAGCGCAAGTGGATCGCACTGCGGTGCGCGAGTCCTGGGGCGCCACCTCGGATACAGCTGTGATTTTGCTTTGCGCGAAGCTGCAGGACTGGAAGAGGCCGCTGGATTTGCTTCATGCGTTTGCAAAGGCGGAGCTTTCGAACGCGCTTGTGGTTTTTGCCGGAGAAGGACCTCTTCGCGCGTCGTTGGAGCAAGAAGCCGCCAAGCTGGGTGTTGCCTCGCGCGTGCGCTTTCTTGGATTCGTCAATCAATCGCAGTTGCCGGCGGTGTATACCTCTTCCGATCTGATGGTGCTTCCCTCGGAGTACGAGCCATTTGCGGTGGTGGTCAATGAGGCGATGTGCTGCGGATGCGCGGTGGCCGCGAGCGATCACGTCGGCGCCGCGCGCGATCTGGTCGCCCCGGTCGCTCCTGAATTTGTCTATCCATGCGGAGATACGGAAGCGCTCGCCGTTATCTTGAAGCGCGCTGTGATGGACCGCGCACACTTGCAAACGGTGGCGCGCGCGGCGTTCGCGCACATTCAGACCTGGTCGCCAGAACGCAATATCGCTGCGACCATTGAAGCCATTCGGATCGCGGTTGAGCGCGTGGGCCGGCATCCCGCCGCGACGCTTGCTGACCCTTCCACGACGCACGCCACTCCGACCGTCACTCCAAAACTCCGCGAATGAAACTGCTCCTCTACTCTCATTTCTTTGCTCCAAGTATCGGTGGTGTCGAGACGATCGTTCTCTCGCTTGCTCGCGGACTGGCCGAACTTCGCGACTCCAACGGCGCGCCGGAATTTGAGATCACCTTGATTACACAAACGCCGGCGGAAAACTGGGACGATGGAGCTGTTCCGTTTCGCATCATTCGTGAGCCGAGTCTGCTGCAACTCGCGCGATGGATTCGAAAGTCGGACGTCGTGCATGTCGCCGGCCCCGCGCTGGCTCCTCTGACGCTCGGACTGTTCCTGGGAAAGCCCACCGTTGTGGAACATCATGGGTTTCACACGATTTGTCCGAACGGCCAACTGTTGCTCGAGCCTTCCGCCGCGCCATGTCCGGGTTACTTCATGGCTGGACGTCAGACAGAATGCCTTCGATGCAATTCTGTGGAAGGCTGGGCTGCTTCCTGCAAGCTCTGGGTCCTTACATACGTGCGGCGTTTCCTGTGCCAGCGCGCTGTCGCGAACATTACGCCGACGCAATGGCTCGGCGGCCTTTTGCAACTGCCGCAAAGCATCGCCATTCCACACGGGCTGAATGCCGCGCCGGCGCTGCCTCGCGTGAAAATATCTACGGGCACGCCGGTCATAGCGTTTCTGGGCCGACTGGTAACCACTAAAGGAATCCGGATTCTTTTTGAAGCCGCAGAAATCCTCGACCGGAAAAACCGGCCGTTTGAACTGCTGATCATCGGGGACGGACCGGAGCGCCAGCCGCTGGAAGAATACGCGCGCGCATCGCACCTTACTTCGCGGGTGCGCTTCGCGGGGCGTCTTCGCGGTGAGCAACTGGATGAGGCGCTTGGCGCAGCAACGATGGCGGTCGTACCGTCGCTGGGCGGAGAAGTTTTTGGTCTGGTTGTCGCCGAGAATATGCTGCGAGGGCTGCCGGTCGTGGCGTCGGACCTGGGTGCCTTTGCAGAAGTGCTGGGTGATGCTGGTCTCACGTTTCGTACGGGCGACGCGGCCGAACTTGCTGCCGCCATCGAGCATCTCCTCGATAGTCCGGCTTTGGGAGCCAGGCTGGGCCAGGCGGGGCGCCAGCGTGCACTGGAATTTTGCAGCCGGGAACACATGATCGAATCGCACGCGGCGATTTATCGCAAGGTAGTGATTGCGGGCCATTAGGCGTGAGGCGATGCAGGAGTGGTTGTCATTCCGCATTCGCGCCATGAAGGTAGTGCGTGGCTCGCCCCTCTCTGTCAGCGTATGATGGAGTCGCGCCCTTTGGGGCTGTGCTATCGCACATCGAGACTATGAACCAAAAGGAATGACGAAGTGTCAGCAATTTCCGCGGCAGATGTGAAGCAATACGAGAGGCCAGCAGTTTGCTTGTGAGGGTCATGTGAATCTGTCCGCACGCGCGCTTCCAGGAAACTATGGGCGAAACCCTCTCTTCGCGTTCGGTTTCCTTGTCTTTTTTGTCGTCGCCGCTTACAAATCCGCGGGCTACGTTATCGCAGGCGATATCGCTGGCCTGGCCTATATCGCGTTAGCCTTCGTTGCAGGGGCATTCGTCGTCGGGATGCTCAACAACTGGCGAAATGGCCTTTATTTTTTCCTGGCGTGGCTGCTGTTCGAGGATTTTGCGCGCAAATATCTCGGAAACAACATGGCAATTTATTTCGCCAAGGATTTCCTGGTCGCGGTCGTCTATCTCTCATTCTTCCTGGCCTATCGCCGTAAAGAAGTGAAATCCTTCCGGCCGCCGTTCCTCGTGCCGTTGCTCCTTCTGGTGTGGTTCGGAGTGATGCAAATCTTTAATCCGGCCTCCACGAGTGTCTTCTACGGCTTTCTAGGCGCCAAGATCTTTTTCTATTACGTGCCTCTCATGTTTGTCGGTTATGCGTTCCTCGAAAGCGAAACCGATCTACGGCGATTCTTCACGTTCAGCCTGACTCTCAGTTTGATCATTATCTCTCTTGGAATCGCCCAATCCATCCTTGGCCACACCTTTATGAATCCGGCGAACCCCGCTGCTGAAATCCGCGAGTTAAGCACGCTGTATCGCATTGCGCCGGTCTCCGGAACCATTGTCTATCGCCCGAATTCCGTCTTCGTGAGCGATGGGCGCTATGCGAATTTCCTGCTGGTTTCCTGGCTGCTGATCTTCGGTTTCAGCGGATATCTTCTACTTCGTCACCGCAAAGGCCGTGTGCTCGCTTTCGTTTCCTTGGCTGTCGCTTATGGTGGCGTCGCGCTTGGCGCTTCCCGCGGAGTCCTGTTATGGACCAGTGGAAGCGCCCTTGTCGGAGTACTGGCGTTCCTGTGGGGCGCCCCGTGGAGGCAGCGCGAGGTCATCCGCGTGCTGCGCACTGTGCAACGCGCTGGCCTTGGTGTTGCGATTGCCATTGGCTTGTTGTTTTTCATCTTTCCCGACGCACTTCTCTCGCGCGTCGCGTTCTATACGGAAACTCTCACGCCGGGCACTGCCACAAGCGAATTCGGATTCCGGGTATGGGATTATCCACTGCAGAATTTTCTGGGAGCGTTTGGCTACGAGCGCTGGCCTTATGGCTACGGCATCGGCACCACGGCGCTAGGCACGCAATACGTCTCCATGATCTTTCACACGAAGCCGGCGATTAGCGGAGTCGAAAGCGGTTTCGGGACGCTAGTCGTCGAGATGGGTGTAGTTGGACTCATCCTTTGGCTGGTCATGGCTTTTTCCGTCATCATTGCGTCCTGGAAGATCGTCAAAAAACTCAAAGGCTCACCCTGGTTTCCAATCGCCTTTATGATCTTCTGGTATGCCGCTCTCTTGCTGTTACCAATGACATTCACGGGAATGCAATCTTACGAAGATTTTGTGCTGAACGCGTATCTGTGGTTGCTGCTGGGAATACTGTTCCGCCTTCCCACGCTGGCGGTCTCCACGGAATTTGCAGCCGTCAATCCTTACCCCAACAATCGCCGTCTCTGGATGCGTTGACTTGCGGCTCGCGGTCGTTTCTCCGTTCGTCGACCGCCGGCATGGGACGGAGCGGGCGCTTGCCGAGTTGCTGGAACGCCTGGCGCGCGTCTATCACTGCGAAATCCATTTGTACGCGCAGCGGGTAGAGGACCTCGCACTGGATCGCCAGGTGCCAGGCGGTCCGCAGAAATCTGGCGCGATCTTCTGGCACAAAATTCCTTCCGTCCCTGGCCCCCATCTCTTGCGATTTGTCTGGTGGCTTGTGATGAATTCAGTTTGCCGCGGATGGGACCGCCGTATCCGTGGGATTTCATGCGAACTTGTACTTTCTCCCGGGATTAACTGTCTGGATGCGGACGTCGTGCTGGTGCATGCAATCTTTCATCGCCTCCAGGAATTGGCCAAGGAAGAAGATCGAGAGACGGCCGGCGTGGGATGGCTTCGGCGATTCCATCGCCGCTGGTATTACGCTCTCTTGACAGGGCTAGAACGCCGAATTTACAGCAACCCGAAGGTTGGGCTCGCTTGCGTTTCCTCGCGGACTGCCGGTCAGCTTGAGAAATACTTCGGTCGCGGCGACGCGCGCGTCATTCCCAATGGCGTTAATGCAGCACAATTTTCCCCTGCGGCGCGGCTCGCACGCCGCGAGCGCACCCGGGTGAGCCGCCGATTTCGCGACGAGGATATCGTGCTTCTCCTGATTGGAAACGACTGGCACAACAAGGGGCTTCCTGCCATTCTCGAAGCGCTCGCGCGATTATCGGACAGGCCGGTAAAGCTCCTCATCGTGGGCAACGATGCCCCGACCGAGTCTCGCTCGATGGCGAAACGATTGGGAGTTCTCGAGCGGTGCGTCTGGGAGCAATCCTGCGCGGACATTATGGATGCTTACGCGGCGGCGGATGTTTATATCAGCCCCAGCCGGGAGGATTCGTTTGGTCTGCCGGTTGCCGAAGCAATGGCCTGCGGGCTGCCCGTGATTACTTCCGCCTTCGCCGGCATATCGTCTTTTGTTCACGATGGCACGGATAGCTTTGTGCTGCGCGACCCGCGCGACGTGGAATCGCTCGCCAAATTAATTCGGTTGCTTTGCGAACAGGAAGAATTGCGCAGCCGGATAGGAAAAGCCGCGGCGAAAACCGCTCTCGAATGGACCTGGGAGAGCAACGCGGCAGCGGTTTGGGAACTCGTACAGGAGGCAGGCGCAAGAAAGCATTTTTCGTAGGGTTCGACACCAAGAGCAGCAGCGCGCAGGGTCTCTTTACTGTTTTGTACCGCGGGCTCGCACGGCCTTCCGAGTGGCATCGAGCGTGAAGGTAAGAGTTTCTTTCGGTATGTCTGTAACAAAAGGACCGATCAGCCATCCTAGTCCTGTGGGGATATCCCGGGTGAGCGAGGCCACCTCGCTCTGCACGTAAACGCCGCCGTCGCGCTCTTCCATGCGCCACCAGGTTTCCATCCCCCACAAGAATCCGTCATCATCTCCGGGCTTTTTTTCGCGTTCATCGCTCTTGCCGGGGTTTTCCACTTCCGCAATGCGCACGGCGGAGCTGCGGCTATGCGCCCGTCCCGGAGCATCGTGGAAATACTGGACTTGATGTTCGGTGTTCAGTACGACGGTAACCACTTTGTGCCTTCGAAAGCGGAGGAAAATAAGGAAATGGTCGCCATCGCGGGATTCGATCTTTGAACGCTCCACGTCAGGGGCGTAGTAGACAGAGTGCCGGTCGTAGTCCTCAAGAACGTCCAGAACGTCGCGGAGTTTCGCTCCCGGAATGAATACCACGCCTGTCCAATGATGAATCATGCCGTTGGGGCACGAAATTGTGCCGCCGTTCTCGCGCGTTTCCAATTTCTGCATTTTCACTTCACCGCGCTTCAATGCGGCGTACGCCTCGGAGCGCTGAGGTTCGGATAGTCCATCCACCCAAAGCAGCTCTGTTCCGCGCTTCAGTTCCGCTTCATTGCGCGCGTCCGTCAGCTTTATGTAGTGTTCGAAGGCCTGCTGCGTCTCTGATTTCAATTTTGGCTGCGCAGGTTCGGCCGCTGCTGCTGTAGGCATGCAAGCCTGAAGTGCTGCTAACGTGGTCAGAAGAAGCGCCATTGTTCTTGCGGTCTTGCCGACTATGGACTTCACCTGTCGCATGAATCCATCACGTTACCCCACGTGACCAACTCTAATTCATACATTTGATTGGATGCGGTAAAAGCTGCCCGCTTACGGCGCTTGTGGAGTGCAAACCGGAGGCCGATGGATGCACAAAAACGAAAAGGGCCTGAATTCAGGCCCCGCTCGATTACCTGCTCATTCGCCAGCTAGAGGAAGAAAAAAGTGGCGGGTTGGGAAGCTCGCACACGACTCCTTGCGGAGCCGCTGTCCCCGCGCGGCCCCCAACCCGTTCTTCAGAGACTACGCATGTGTGTTGGGGAGGCCAATGGGTCAGCGGAGCCACGAAACGGGGTACGTGGGTTGTAGTACAGCGGACCCATTTCTAGCCTGGCTTACAACATTGCATGGAAAATAAGTCCATCTGATTCAGTAAGATAGGAACTCGGGCAGGGCCTGTAGAGACGCTAGGAACTCGAATAGTACTATCCTTGGCCATGCGCGAGAGTAGCTTCCAAAAGGCCCTCTCGATTTCGAGCTATCTCTCCTGGTGCTCCAATCACCTATCCGCGGCCATTCACGCCGCGCGCCCAAGTGGCGCGTCAGCGCGACGACCGCTACGGCTGCGAGTTCGAGGGGCAAGCGGTAAGCAGTAAGCAGGAAGCGATCCTTGCTGGTTTCGGTGCCCATCGGCGTGAATCCACCTGCCATGTCTCTTGGGAGGGCGGCGCGGGTGAGAGAGTCCAGGGAGCCCGCGCCGCATATGGGACGTGTTTCATCTGTGCAGACCGCACCCTACCCCCGGTTATTCCCGGTTTTTTTCGCTTACCTACCCCTTTCCTGAATCGTCACATCTAAGGATAGATTGGGAATAAACTACCAGTGCAGGCGGTCCCTACTAATGAGTGGCTCTGACCAGGGAAGAGGCTCGGACGTGCTGGATGTGCAGGAGCGCGCGCGCTTCGAACAGCTAGTTTTGCCGCATCTGGACGCCGCCTTCAATCTCGCAAGATGGCTCCTGAAGAGTCGCGCGGATTCGGAAGATGTCGCTCAGGAGGCCATGCTTCGCGCCTTTCGTTTTTTCCGTGGATTTCACGGAGGAGACGCGCGTGCGTGGCTTTTGCAGATTGTGCGCAATACTTGTTATACCTGGTTGGAGAAGAATCGCCCTGTGGAACTCATGACTGAATTCGACGAAGAGATGCATCCGCAGCCCAGCGTGTCTCCGGAATCGTTAGCCATTGCGGGAGACAATCGAGAGCGCTTAACCCGCGCTCTGGAGACGCTGCCGCCGCGCTTTCGCGAAGTATTGGTTCTTCGCGAGCTGGAAGGCTGCTCTTATAAGGAGATCGCGGCCATCACTGCGATTCCTATCGGTACGGTGATGTCTGCCCTTGCTCGCGGCCGTCAGCGTCTGCAGCGCGCGCTCACGCACGCCTCCCCGCAGGAGGCTTCCCGTGAGCTGTGATTACACGCGCACCGTGCTGCACGGCTATCTCGATGGCGAGCTGGACGCCACGCGCGCCGGGGAATTTGAACGGCACTTGGAAACGTGCCGGGAATGCGCCAATACCCTGGGGGCGGAGGAAGCTCTGCGGTCTTCCCTCCAAAGCTCCGGTCTTTACGAACACGCTCCGGTATCGCTGCGCAAGAAGATTCGAGCGGATCTGGATGCCGCGACCGCACCGGCGGTGACTTCCTGGGTTCCGGTTTGGCGATGGCTCGCTGTCACCGCCGCGATCCTGCTGGTCGCCTCCGTGTCCTGGTATGCGTGGCCCCGCCTTCAGAATAGCGCGGCTTCTTCGCCAGTGACCGCGACGGAGATCATTGACGCGCATGTGCGCTCGCTGCAGCCCGGCCATCTCACCGACGTCGCTTCCACGGACCAGCACACTGTGAAGCCATGGTTTGACGGCAAGCTGGCGTTTGTCCCGCCGGTAAAGGACTTCGCGGACGAAGGATTTCCCTTGGTCGGAGGCCGCCTGGACGTCCTGAGCGGCCAGAATGTGGCCGCGCTGGTCTACGCGCGCCGTAAGCACGTCATCAACGTTTTTGTCTGGCCCACGAAAGAGCCGGACACGCCGATTCATCCGCCCGGCTCGCGGCAAGGATACCAGTGGTTGCATTGGCGTCATCAGGGGATGGAATTCTGCGCCGTGTCGGACGTGTCTGCTTCGGATCTGCACGAGCTTGCTCAGCTCATTTACGAATAGATATGGACGTTTCGAGGCAGCGTCCAAACGGTGTGTGAAGTAGGTTTGCAGTAGCAGTCTGAGCTCAAGTTTTATTGCTGCGCGGGCTTGCTGTTCACGTAAGCCTTTGGAATTTTCTTCGCATAAATCAGATGGAGCGTCACACTTTTCGTCTGCCCCGGCCGAAGATTGACGTTTTTCTCCCAGTCCGAAAAAACTCCCTTTCCTGATGCTCGGATGTCGTAAATATCGGCCTTCAGTTTTGGAATCGTGAAGCGTCCCTGGGAATCCGTATGCACCACGTGCGGGGCGCTGCCGTCCGCCGATTGGTAAGACACGCTCGCGTGTGCCACTGGCTTGTCGTCCGGTCCAATCACAACCCCGCTGAGCGTTGCGTTCGCCCTGCTTTGCGGAGCGGCGGACACCCCGTGCGCCGCTGCGAGCGCCAGCAAAAGAGCCATAATGCACAAGTGTTTGCGTCTCATTCTTTTTGTCCTCATCCGTGCTCCCTCCGCGGAACACGGGGGTAAGCCACGCCCCTTGATCCAGAGGCAGACTTCACCGCATTGACTTTGAGTGTAAGGCGCTTACGACCCGTGGAATTGCTTCACGCAAGGAATGTGTCGCAGCGCCAACCTGCCACTTCGGACAGGGCTTTGACTTGTTCCATGATTGCTACAGCGCCAGGGAAAGGTGGAGCAAAACCCGGCGATGGGTGCTCAAGGCAGCGCTTTCCCCGACCCCCCCAAAACTCTATACTCCTGCAGTTCCCATTGTCCTGCCGAGGCGAATATCCGTGACGAAGAAGAAGTCGGTGGCCGAAACAAGGAGGCCTGCATCCGCAAAGTCCGGGAAGAATTTTCCCGCGGTGTTCACCGCGCTACAGGAGATGCTGAAGCCGTATGAGAAACACCTCAAAGTCCTCCCCTACAAACCCGAATTCTATGCTCTGGTAACGCGCCACTCGGTCCACAAGGGCAAACCGGTTTGGTTTGCCGCCATCCGCATGGGAAAGAACTACGTCAGCTACCACTTCATGCCGGTGTACATGAATCCCGAGATGCAAAAGCGCATCCCGCCCGAATTGAAAAAACGCATGCAGGGAAAAGCCTGCTTCAATTTCAGCAAAGTTGATCCCGCCCTCTTTAAACAACTCGCCGATCTGACCGCCGCCGGCTTCGACGATTACCGCGCTTTGAAATACGTATGATCCTGGCCCGCTAAAATCGTTGCTCGCAACCCCCCATCCAACTGCAGCCCTTGAATCAATTCTAGGAGCGCCGCAGGTCCTCTCCACGCGCTGGTGCAGAAGAATTGCCTTGTGTGAAATACTAAGATTCAAGCTGTTCAGGAGTTCCGATGCCGCGCTATCTCTCGCAACACACGCTCGCTTGTCTTACGCGCCAGGGCGCCGAAGCCCTCGCACAGCGGATGAAAGCGGGTGGCACGGCGCATGCCGAACGGGTCCTCGTCAACATGCTCGAGGGGAAAATGTTCGCTGAGTTCCGCGCCGATTCCCGCGAAGCCCTTGAAGGCTGGCTGAAAACCGAAGGCATGCACTACGATTTTCTGGTGCGAATTGAGTGGGAGATGCAGGGCGACACGTTGCAACCTGCGGAGTAGACAAGTCAGGAGCTCCGCCTACCAGTTCCTCCGCAAACCTCTTCCCACCGTCATATTTTGGGAACGTGCGGAGCAAACTATTTCTCGACAGGGAACACCGCTAGAACGATTTTGGCCATTCTTTTGGCGAGGGTCTATGGTTATAAGGGGACTCATCGCGCAGAGAAAGGGACTGGATGAAGAGGCTTCGCTTCCTCGTTTCGCTGATCACCAAGGAGAACGATTACCAACTCGAGCAAGCCGCCGCCGCGCAGCAAGCCTCGCACCGGCTGGGCACCGATTTAGATATCCTCTACGCCGATAACGACGCCATCACGCAAAGCACCCAAATTCTAAAAGCGGTACAAGCCGCCCCGGAATCGCGGCCGGATGCCGTCGTGTTCGAGCCCGCGGGAGGCACGGCCCTGCCGCAGGTGGCCCGCGCTGCTGTAACTGCTGGGATCGGCTGGGTGGTCTTAAATCGCGAAGCAGACTACCTGACGGAGTTGCGCCGGTCCTCGCGCTTGCCGATCTTTGCGATCAGTTCCGACCACATCGCCATCGGCCAGATTCAAGCCCAGCAGTTTGCCGCGCTTCTTCCCCGAGGCGGTTCCATTCTCTACATTCAGGGACCCTCGGAAAACTCCGCAGCGAAGGACCGCACGGCCGGGATGCAAAAATCGCTCCCCTCGAATATCCAAGTGATTGCTCTGCGCGGCCAATGGACGGAGGAGAGCGCTTACAAGAGCGTTACTTCCTGGCTGAAGCTCAATCTCTTGCATCGAGTCAGCATTCATCTCATCGGCGCCCAGAACGACGTCATGGCCGTGGGCGCGCGTAAAGCCTTTCTGGATCTCACCAACGTAGACGAGCGGGAGCAGTGGCTGCGGCTTCCGTTTACGGGGGTGGATGGGCTGCCAAAGACAGGGCAAACCTGGGTCCGCACGGGTTCGCTGAAGGCGACCGTGATCGTCCCGCCGAACACCGGGCAGGCCCTAACGATGCTCTCGGAAGCAATTA
The DNA here is from genome assembly GCA_013289835.1 of Acidobacteriota bacterium. Taxonomy (GTDB): domain Bacteria; phylum Acidobacteriota; class Terriglobia; order Acidiferrales; family UBA7541; genus Acidiferrum. The sequence goes on from JABCZG010000008.1 coordinate 104,095, forward strand.
AGACGGGTTCGACAGTTCCTGAGCGCACCAGTACCATTCCGTCCTCCTTTCCTCCGCTCGAAAAGCTAACTGGTCAAGCCCCGTGACCGGAATCGCCACGCAGCGTCCCAAAAGCGGTCACTATTTAGTCTAAATTTATTCCCTCGTATCGACGTTAACTATCTATTTTCTGTAACTTACGAGCGCGATGAACCTGGAGCTTGGACTGCGTACTTGCTCTGGGTCATGTGCAGCACTTCTCTATATCTGGATGGAACCGCGCGCATGGGGCTACTTCGGGAAGCCCGCAGAGGCGACCGCGAATCCCTGGCCAAACTGATCTTGCCGTATGGCCCTGGCCTGTATCTTGGAGCGTTGCGGCTGACTCGTAATCCCGCCGATGCCGAGGACGTCCGCCAGGAAGCGTTCCTGAAGGCGGTATCCCGGCTGGAACAGTTCGCAGGCTCGCCCGACGAGACGCGCGACGATCTGCGTGCTTGGGTTTCCCGCATCGCCGCAAACGCCTCTATTGACGTGATCCGCAAACGGCGGGATGGCCGGCTCTTCTCGCTGGAAGAATCCGGCGGTCCGGCCGAGGAAACGCTGGGAAGTAACGTGGCGACGCCGGAGGACAATCCTGAAGAACGTTTCGCTCGCCGCGAGATCCGCAAGCTCATGTCCGACGAAATCGCGCAACTCTCTCCGGAACTCCGGCAAGTTTGCCTGCTGCGTGACGTGTTGCAGTACTCGACGCAGGAAGTTTCGGAGAAATTGCATATTTCGGCGATGGCCGTGCGTCTGCGGCTCTTCCGTGCGCACCGCAAACTCCGAGAACGTCTTAGTGTAGCCTTGCGGCCGCAGAAAACGCGGCAAGCAGGTGCGGCGCATGTGGTTCAGGTGCCCAGGCGCGGTGAGGAGCGAATTCGCGAAGCAGGGATTCCTCTTGGTGCGTTTGCGGAATGCGCTTGTGGTGATTAAAGCGGAAGCGCACGGCAATTCGTAAGCTGTACAAAGCCTCTTCTCACCCTTTTTCCCTTCGACTGCTACTCACCTCTTGGTTCATAGGTGCACCCCTCTCCGTTGTCGCTGTTGCCACATCGGAACCTAATGCCGCATACGGCGGAATAAGGAGAAGCGCATACACGCAGGGAGGAGTAGAATCGGGGCGCTTCCTCTGCCCAGGAGGACCATGGAACCAGATCGCCGCCGCAGCCCCAGATATCCCTTCACCGCATCCGTGGAGATGCGCCAGGGAACCTCAGCCGACAAAATAACGGCAAGTGTCAGCGAGCTGAGCATGAATGGGTGCTACGTGCAGACTCTGTATCCTTTCCCCGAGGGAACAACCCTCAGCGTAAAGGTATTCACCCCGACTGAATTCTTCGAAGGCCAGGCCAGCGTGATTTACACGCTGGACAATGAAGGCATGGGCCTGATGTTCAAGGAAACCAAGCCGTATTACTTGATGGTGTTGAGAAAATGGCTCCTGGCGGCGATGATGGCAAAGAAAGAGACTGCCGGCTGATACTTTTCCAGGAACTACATTCCCTCGCGATTCTGTTTTCTCAAAGGCAATCACCGTAATCCAGGAAATAGAAACTGTTCACCTACTCTTCCAATTCCTCAAGGCGGCGTTGCTTTGGCTCGATGCCAAACATTAAAACCACCGCGGCTTGCACGATGAGCAGTCCGATCATCAGCGTGAGGACTCCTCCAATTCCGTAGGACCGGAACAAGGCCACGGTCAGAAAGGGCGTGAGAATCGTCGCGCCGCGGCCGAAGGTGTTGCAAATTCCAGCGGCGCGCAGGCGAACTTCCGTCGGAAAAAGCTCCGGGATGTAAATGGCGAACAGGACTGACACGAGAACGTAGATCGGAACGGTCAACAAAAAACCGATGGCGAGCAACGCCCCGGGCTGGTGGATGAATGGGTAGATTGCGCCAAGCACGATGGTGAGAAGGGATGCGCCGGCGATGGTCGGCTTGCGTCCCCATGAGTCCGCAGTGAATGCGCCGATGACCGACCCAACCGGCGCACCGAGCGACATGACAAGCGAATAGCTGAACGACGTGACGATGCTGAGCCCTTCGTGAACGAAGAAAGTGGGCAGCCAAGTCACAAAGCCGAAGATCAACGTGTTCATGACAATCAGAGTCGTTGCGCCCACGATCACGCGTGGGAGGAGCAGAGGGCTGAGCAGCGAACCGAGGTTTCGCGCGGGAGCAACCGATAACGAAGTCACGGGCGGAGGAAGCGGGCCGTCCTGCTGCGAGACTTCGCGTTCAATCGATTGCAACAGAGCCTCCGCTTCTTCTCCTCGGCCAACCGATTCCAGCCAACGCGGCGACTCGGGCAGCGCCTTCCGCAGATACCACACCACCAGCGCACCGAGCCCGCCCAGGATGAACATGGCGCGCCAGCCGAGTCTCGGAATGATCAGGGTTCCGAGAAGCGCTGCCACCGGCAGACCGCTTACCACGATGACATTCATGCCTCCCAGCCATTTGCCTCGCGCCTGCGGCGGGACAAACTCCGTCATCGTCGAATATCCCACGACGTTTTCCGCGCCGAGCCCCACTCCCATCGCGAAACGCAGCAGGATCAGCACCCCCATAGAAGGCGCAAACGCGGAGGCGAGGCAAGCGAAACCGAAAATGGCTAGATTCGCTTGATACGTAAAGCGGCGGCCATAGCGGTCCCCGAGAAATCCCGTCAGAAAAGAGCCCAGCATCATGCCGACAAAGGTGACAGACATGAATTGAGCGTTCTGACCCATGGTGGAAAAGCCACTTTTGAACGTCGCGCCGAGGACAGTCGCGGCGACATAAATGTCAAATCCATCGAAAAACATGCCCGCGCCGATCAGCCACATGATCCGGCGATGAAACTTTGAGAGCGGGAGGCGATCGAGGCGCGCTCCGGCGTTGACGGTCATAGGGAGTTCACTTCGTCCTCGCCAGCACGGCCAGGCTGCCAGCGACAAGGGCTTCTGCGGCAAGCCGGCAATTTTCATCAAACGAATTCTGTTGCGCGTTTTGGAAAAACTGTTTGCAGCGGCGCGCGGCGGATGGTTCCAACGAGAGAATGCGCTTGACGAGTGAGTTCGTCTCCATGGAGAGACGCTTGAGAGGGACGATTTGCGAAATCAGGCCGATTTGCAGCGCGCGCCTCGGTTCGATGGGATCACCAAAGAGCACCAGTGGAAAAGCGAAGCGCGGCAAGGTGTACTCGCCCAGGTACGCCATGATGGCCGCGGGAGCGAGACCATGATGCATCTCGGGAAATCCCAGCTCGGCACGCTCAGCGACGAGGACGAAATCGCATAGAATTGCCAGACCAAAACCGAATCCGAAGGCGTCGCCTTGCACCTCTGCAACGCTAATCAGAGGCGAACCACGCAGAGCCCGCTTGAATTCGAGGATACGAGCGGCTTCATGCCGAATGGACGCTTCATCACGTCCGGCGCGCTCGCGCCCTGTGCAGAAAACTTTGCCGCGTGCGCATATCCGCAACACCCGCGCACTGGGCTGAGACGATTCAGAACGAAGTTCCTCAAGCATCGCGTCAAACATCGTGCCGGTAACTTCGTTCCCGTGCGCAACGTTGTTCAATGTAAAGCTTAGAACGTCGCCTGCTCGCGCAACGATCACTTCCGCAGGGGCGGCAGGCCTGGAAGTATCGCGCGGCTTTGCTTTGGACATGCCGGGAACGGTATACAAGAGACGGAGCGACTGTCAAATTACCGCTTGGGATGGATCTGAAGTGTCTTACTTCTCATTCGAAGCCTTGCATCGCAATGTCGCCGAAACACACTTCCAGCGATTTGTTCACGGAGAGGGAAGAAACGGCGGGAACCGGGTCTGTTTCGATTACTTAACCGTGCGGACGGTGGATACCGTTCGCGCTTCCGGATGCTTCGGCGACCAGTCTTCGGGAGGAAACGCCACGCGCCAAAATGCCGGGCGGGGCGCGGAAAACTCCAGACCTATCTCTGCCCTGCCGCTACGGACCGGACCGAGGAACGCAACGTGACACTCCTGCTCCTCTTCCGTTTTGTTGTGCTTCATTTGGACTTTGCTTCCGCTGGTGAGACGCGCGCCCAGCAAAACCAAGGCTCCGTGTGCGTTAATGGCGAGAGTTTCCGTATTCTCCTCGAAGTTCTGGCCCTGGGCGTCCGTTCCTCGAATGCGGACCGCAACCTGCATCAGCACGCGCTGACTGCGGCGTCGTGCTCCCGTATTCGAAGGTGTGTTCGCTACCTGAGCCATACCACCTCACTCCAACAACTATACGCGGCGGGAGACGATTGTCGAGAATCTCCCGGACAACAGGATTCAAACTCGATACCGGGTTTCTTCAGCTGCGCTGATCGATGGGCACGTAGTGCCGCGTGTCGTGGCCCAGATAGATTTGCCGCGGCCGCGCGATTTTCTGCTCGGGGTCGAGAAGCATCTCTTCCCACTGCGCGATCCATCCCGAGGTGCGGGGAATCGCGAACAGCACGGGGAACATGGTCATCGGGAAACCCATCGACTGGTAAATGAGGCCGGTGTAGAAGTCCACGTTGGGATACAGCTTGCGCTTCACGAAATAGTCGTCCTCCAGGGCAATGCGCTCGCACTCCAGAGCGATTTCCAGGAGCGGGTTCTTGCCCATGAGGTCGAACACTTCATACGCAATGTGCTTGATGATGCGGGCCCGGGGATCGTAATTCTTGTACACGCGGTGGCCGAAGCCCATGAGTTTGACTTCGCCGGCCTTCACGCGCTTGATGAACTCCGGAACTTTCTGAATCGAGCCTATCTCCATCAGCATGCGCAGGACTTCTTCGTTGGCGCCGCCATGCAACGGGCCATAGAGCGCCGCGATCGCCGCCGCCGTGGCGGAGTACGGATCGACGTGCGAGCTGCCGACCCCGCGGATCGTATTTGTCGAACAGTTCTGCTCGTGATCCGCATGCAGGATGAAGAGAACGTCCAGCGCGTGTTCCAGCGTGGGATTCGGCCGGTACTTTGCTTCCGACGTGCGGAACAGCATGTTCAGAAAGTTGCCGGGATAGCTTAAATCGTTGTCCGGATACACAAACGGCATCCCCAGCGTATGCCGGTAGGAAAACGCCGCAATCGTTGGCATCTTCCCGACCAGCCGGAACGTCTGCTTCTTGCGAGACTCCGCGCTGAAAATATCTTTCGCGTCGTGATAAAAAGTCGAGAGCGCCGCAATCGTCGAGATCGTCATGCCCATCGGGTGCGCATCGTAATGAAACCCGTCGAGAAATTTCTTGATGCTCTCGTGAATGTAGGTGTGGTGCGTGACGTTGTACGTCCATTCCGTAAGCTGCGCCGGCGTAGGCAGCTCGCCGTTCAACAGCAGATAGGCAGTTTCCAGGTACGTGCTTTTCTCTGCGAGATCCTCGATTGGATAGCCGCGATAGCGCAGGATACCGGCATCTCCATCAATAAAAGTAACTCTGCTGATGCACGAGGCCGTATTGTTGAACGCCGGGTCGTAACTCATCATCCCGAATTCCTTGGGATCGACCTTGATTTGCCGAAGATCGGCGGCGCGAATCGTGTCGTGCGTAATCGGAACTTCGTACGATTTGCCGGTGCGATTGTCGGTGATGGTCAGCGTTTCGCGGGGCGCGGCAGAGCTCTCAGGTTTCTTCGTTTGCGTTGCGGTGAGTGGGGAGTCCATGGAACGAACCTCGGCGGCTGAGGCAACAAAAGTTGCCTTGCTTCACCACTCTACACCAAAGGGCGCGCGCCGGGAACTGGCCGGAAGGCCTGGGCAAAGCGCTCAAAGCAGGCGAGTTGCGGGGCGCGTAGATCCGCCGCAGCCGGTTCAATATACCTCTTGACAATAGTCGTTATAACGAGTATTATGGCTCTCTCAAACCCCGGAGGTGGGTCATGATCAGCATCCGCAAGAGCAACGAACGCGGCCACGTCAATCACGGCTGGCTGGATACACACTTTACTTTTTCCTTTGCCGATTACTTTGATCCCGAGCACGTGCAATTCCGCACCCTGCGCGTCATGAATGACGACCGCGTCGCGGGCGGCGGCGGCTTCCCCAAGCACCCGCATCGTGACATGGAAATCGTGACCTACGTGCTGGAAGGCGCGCTGGAGCACAAGGACAGCATGGGCAACGGGTCCGTCATCAAGCCCGGCGACGTGCAGTACATGAGCGCGGGTACCGGCGTGGCGCACAGCGAATTCAACGCTTCGAAGACTGAGCCGGTGCACCTGTATCAAATCTGGATGCTTCCGCAGAAGCAGGGGCTGAAGCCCGCCTACGACCAGAAGAATTTCAGCGAAGCGGAAAAGCGCGGCAGGCTGCGCCTGCTGGCTTCCCCGGACGGACGCGACGGTTCGGTGAAAATCCGTCAGGATAACGAGCTGTATGCGACTGTTCTAGGCGCGGGCGAAACCGTGAAGCACGAACTGAAGAAGGATCGCCATGCCTACGTACAAGTGGCGCGCGGCAGCGTATCGCTGAATGGGTCGAAGCTGGACGCCGGCGATGGCGCGGCCGTCTCCGCCGAAAAAGCGCTGGAGCTGACCGGTGTCAATGACGCTGAAGTGCTGCTCTTCGACTTGGCCTAATTCATAGCAAACGCAAGAGCGCGCAGGAGGCCAACCCTCTTGCGCGCTTTTTTTTATCGCGACTAGAGTTTCAACCGCGCGTGCGCTGGAATTCGCGCAGGAAGCCCGTAAGCGTTTCCACGGCTTCCGGCGTTACCGCGTTGTAGAGCGACACGCGCATGCCTCCGACAGAGCGATGGCCTGGTGTACCGACCAGGTTGGCCGCGGCCGCTTCCTTCGCAAACTGTTTCTCGATATTTTCGTCGCCACCGCTCACCCGAAACACCACGTTCATCTTAGACCGCGAGCTTTTCTCGACAGGGCAGCGGTAGAATCCGCCGCTGGCCTCTATTGTGTCATACAGCAGCTTGGCCTTGGCATCGTTGCGCTTCTCGACGGCCGCGACTCCGCCGCCAGCTTCAATCCATTCAAGCACCAGCCCAACTACATAGACAGCGAACGTCGGCGGCGTGTGGTAGAGCGACTTCTCCTTAATGTGCGTGCGGTACTGCAGCACCGTCGGCAGATTCTTGTCTGCCCGCTCGGCCAGATCTTTGCGAACGATGACCACGGTTGCGCCGGAAGGCCCGAGGTTCTTCTGCGCGCCCGCGAAAATCAAACCGAACCGGTTCACATCGATCACGCGCGAAGCAATGTCGGAAGACATGTCGGCAACCAGCGGCACATTCCCGGTTTCCGGCAGCGTCGTCCACTGTGTGCCTTCGATCGTGTTGTTTGTGCAGATGTGCACGTAGGAAGCGTCCGGCGAGAACTTGATTTCGTCCGCGCGCGGAAGGCGGGCGAATTTCTCGGTTTCCGTGGAGGCCGCGATGTTATGAAGCACACCCTTCTTGAGCTCGCCGATAGCCTTAGCGGTCCACGTCCCAGTGTGAAGCACATCCACAGGCTTCCCCGGCAGGCAAAGATTCATGGGCGCCATGGTGAACTGCATGCTGCCGCCGCCTTGCAGGAAAATCACCGCATAGTCGTCCGAAATTCCGAGCAGGCTGCGCAGTTTTTGCTCCGCGGCCGCGATGATGCTTTCGAATTCCGGCGAGCGATGGCTCATCTCCATCACGGACATGCCGCTGCCGCGCCAATCGAGGAGCTCCTCGCGGATGCGTTCCAGTACGGAGAGCGGCAGCGCACCCGGGCCCGCATTAAAGTTAAAAGCACGTTTGGTGGTCTGTGCAGAAAGTGTGGACGAAGTCACGACGGCAGAACCTCTTTCTTTGAAAAGTACGGCAAGGCAGGGACGGGGCTCACTGCCATCTGAGTTATCCAGAATACCAGACTCCGCAGGGTCCACCGAACGCTGTTCCGCGCGCCAATCAAAGGTGTAAATGTCCCGCCTTTGAGATAGCTAAGCCATTACGTACCAGCAAGTTCGCATTCGTTTACCAGTTTGATTTCCCTTGCAAAATTGGGCAACGTACTCTTGACTTAGTGGGGGGTCTGCGAGCAAAACTACTAGAGCTTCCTTCCCCGAGGGGCTTGAATAGCGAGAATACGCCTCCGTTCCCCGGAACGGCGCGCTCGCTGGAATTTCTAAAGGAGAATTTTGAGCGCACCGGACGCCAATGCAGGGGGCGGTCGGCAGCAGCAATTTGAGTTCTCGATTGGCTGTGTGCCTTTCCAGCTCCGAATGTCCGATGCGCGCTTGTACCGCGACGCCTCGCTGCGGTACGCCGCGTTCACGGAAGCGTCCTCGCAACCAATCCACATTGCTTTGAACGATCATTCCATAGCCGGGAGCCAGCCGGCCGATTTTGCGTATGACTTTGAAGGTGCGGTCCTTCGCGCGGATAGCTGCAAAATTAGATTTGATGGTGTGCGCAACGAATATGCGCTGGATTCGCTGCTCCGAATACTGCTCAGCTGGAAGCTTAGTGACCGCAACGGTTTTCTGTTGCACGCGGCCACGGTCGTCCGCAACGGAAAGGCCTACGTGTTCACGGGCAGGTCCGGCGCGGGGAAAAGCACGGTTGCATCGCTCTCGCCGAAGGGTAGCGTGCTCACCGACGAAATCTCGCTCCTGCGCCGCGAAAATGGCGAGTGGCGCGCCTACGGCACCCCCTTTTGGGGAGAGTTTCGCGCGGCAGGGTCAAACACCAGCGCTCCTGTGCGCGGCATTTTCCGGCTGCTGCAGGCGCCGGAGAATCGCAGGACATCGCTGCGTCCCGTGGAGATGATTCGAACTCTCTTGCCAAATGTGCTTTTCTTTTCTTCGGAATCCGAAGCCAACCGGCGCCTTCTGGAAATCGTCGGCCAGGCTGCGGAAGAAATGCCCGGTTACGAATTGGCCTTCCGTAAGGACCCGGCGTTCTGGGAGGTTCTTCCCGCATGACAACCAAGCCCTCCGTTTCCTGGCAGAAGAATCCCGCCCTGGCGTGGCGCGAAATCGACGACGCCACCGTAATTATTTCGCCGACGGACAGCGTGATGCATGAGCTCAATGACACGGGGAGCTTTCTCTGGAAAAACATCGATGGGCGCAGATCGGCGGCGGAATTGGCTGGACTGCTCGCCGAAAGTTATGAGGTGTCGCCGGATGTAGCGCTGACCGACACGCAAGCGTTGCTCGACGAAATGTCCACACGGAAACTGGTTGTGCCCATCCCGGCGACGGGCGGAGATTTGCGTTGACCACCAGCGCGGCAGTTGGGGCCACGCCCGTCATGGACCGTTTGATCTCCCGCACCGTGCGTAAGCATCAGCCGCTCAGCGTGCATTTTGATTTGACCTACCGCTGCAACGAGCGCTGCGTGCACTGTTACCTGGACCACGATGATCACGGCGAACTATCCACCGCCGAATGCCTCGCGGTCATCAACGAGTTGGCGCAGGCGGGAACACTGTTCCTCACCTTCAGCGGCGGCGAGATCTTTCTTCGCCCCGACCTTTACGAAATTCTCGCCGAGGCCCGGCGCCTGCATTTTGACATTAGCCTGAAGACCAACGCACTGCTGGTGACGCCGGAGCGCGCGGAGCGGCTGCGCGAATTTGGCGTTCGGCGCGTGCAAATCAGCGTTTACAGCGATATCCCCGAAGTGCATGACGCGATCACCAAAGTGCCAGGATCGCTGCAGCGCACGCTGGCGGCGATTCCGCTTCTGCTCGAGCAGGGCTTGCAAGTCAAGCTGGCCTGCCCGCTGATGCGCGAGAATTTGTTGGCCTATCGCGGAGTCATGGACCTGGCGGAAAAAATTGGCGTTCCCTATGTGCTGGACCTGACCATCACGCCGATGATGGATGGCAACGAAGGGCCGCTCGCACACCGCATCCCGGTTTCCTCGCTTCTGCCCGTCATGCAGGATCCCAAGCTGCATGCCTGCATGCCGCAACCCACCGCGGAGGCTGCGCTCGCCATGCAGGAGTATCCGGCGGCGATTGGCAGCGCGGTTTCGAGCGGAATCGATAGCGAAGCTTACGAAGACCTCCCGTGCAGTGCCGGCCACAACAGCTGCTACATTTCGCCCTATGGCGATGTATATCCTTGCGTGCAATTGCCGCAAGCGGCAGGAAACCTGCGCCGCAAGCGCTTCAACGATATCTGGTACCACGCACCGCAACTCGAGCGGCTCCGCGGTGTTAGGGAGAGTCAGCTGCCAGTGTGTTCGCGTTGTGAAATTCGCAGCTATTGCGAACGCTGCCCTGGCTTGGCGCTGATGGAAGGCGGGGACCTACTCGGAGCGTATGAGCGTGCCTGCGAGCTCGCGGAACAGAAAGCGCGGCTGGCTGGCGTCACCGAGCCCATCAGCGCGCTTCACAAGGAACAAGTGGCGAAGTTGATGCAAGCAACAATCGAAAACGATTCTGCTTCTGTTATTGCGAACTCTGGTTCACACTGAAGGAACACGGAATGCCCGAAGACCAAAAGAACTCTCCCCAGACGCCTGGCAGCAGCGGCGCAAAGAGACCGTACATGAAGCCGAGCGTCGTTTCCGAGCCCATCTACGAGACCTTGGCGCTGGCTTGCGGCAAATTGCCCGGCCAGGGCGGCCTTTGCAACGCTTCTCCCCGCCGTTCGTAAACTGGCGGCACCCGCTTCCCGTGTCGCTTAGGGCGGCGGATAATTCTTCCAAATAGGTACTGTAGTTTTAGGCAATCTGAAACTTCCCTCTCATTGACCATTCACCTTTGAAACCTCAGTCTAGGGACATAGACCCTATCAGTTACTTTTCCGGACGACTCCTACTTTTGCTCCGGTTGGGATGAGGTTCTGACCCTGGGTTGCTTGAATCTGCTGTGCGTCCGGATTTAAGTGCGCTCACGAGTCAAGACATGGGCAATGGAATTTCAGTTCTGAGGATTTGATGGTAGCAAGTATCGATCGGCGAAAAGAGACGGAACGCGTTAGCGGCGAACGACGCGCCGGCGATGCCGTGCGCATCGCGGAGGCGCTCAGGCGTCGCGGTCGCATTGCTCTTAAAGTCCAAGGCACGAGCATGCTTCCGTGGGTACGGCCGAAGGACATTGCGCTGATTCGTTTGACCGCCATCGAAAACGTGCGCTGCGGCGATATCGTCCTGTTCCGCCGCGAGAACCACCTATTTGTTCACCGCATCGTCAAGAAACAGGGCCCGCTGGAAGCCGCGCAGCTGTTGTCCAAAGGCGACGCGCATCCCACTCACGATGGCATTGTGGAAGAACAGGAATTGCTGGGCCGTGTCGTGCGAATTTACCGGCATAGGCGGCGCATCGATCTGGATGCTCCGGGCCAGCTCGCTCTTGGGCTTTTCATCTCCCAGCTATCGCTGTACAGCCGCTTTTGGTATCCGCTGGCACGATTCGTGGCCATCGCGACGCGCCCAGCTCGCCGCTTGCTGCACGTGCTCCACATTTCCAGCGCGCCAGTTCGCTGAAGTTCAGAGCTTCCACTCTCAGTTTTCGCCAATCAATGCAAATTCGACGCGTTTGCGCATGGGATCGATGCGTTCGGCCCGGACGCGAACTTTGTCACCCAGGTGCCACCCCACCTCTTTTGGTTTTGCTCCTCGGCCACGGCGGCCGCCGGATCCTCCGCGTCCACCGTGACTTGCCAGGGCGATAATGGCGTGGTCGCGCTCGCGGTATACACAGCGTGCGCCGGCAAAATCTTCCAGCGCGCCGATCGGCACAAGGCCTTCCACGAACACTTCAAACAGCTCCACGAAGCATCCGAACTTTTGCACCGAAATGATCAGCGCGTCATATTCCTCGCCAAGATGCTGCTCCATGAATTGCGCCGTCTTCCAATCCATCAGTTCGCGTTCCGCGCCATTCGCGCGGCGCTCGGCTTCGGAAGTTTCCGAAGCGATCTCCTCCAGGTGCCGGTGTGAATAGAGCGTTGCTTCCGAGCCGCGCGGAGCGACGGCCGCCGCGTTTGCGCTTGGGGCTTGCTCCTTCGGGTGCTCGAGAGCCCACTTCAAGACGCGATGCACGATGAGATCGGGATAGCGCCGGATGGGCGAAGTGAAGTGCGTGTATTCATCAAACCCGAGCGCGAAATGCCCAAGGGAGTCGGCGGCGTACCGCGCTTGCTTCAGCGAACGCAGCATCAGGTAGGAAACAATGCGCTCCTCCGGTTTTCCCGCCACCTTTCGAATCAGCCGCTGATAATGCTGCGGCGTGAGGCGCAATTCCGCCCCAGGTAACGCCACTCTCATACCCCGCTCGCGCCCGTGCCCATAAGAATCAGGCCGCCCAGCCTTCGCCGGCGCAGGGACGTGGCCATGCCGCACGGCAACCTCCCGCTGGTGCAAGTTTTCGATGCCCAGCGAGTAGCCAAACGCCCGTGCCAATTCTTCGAACTCCAGCACTTTGCGCGCGTCCGGCTTTTCATGGACGCGGTGCAGCGCTTCGATGCCCCGCCGCAAAAGATATCCGGCCACCGCGCGATTCGCCGCAAGCATGAACTCTTCAATCAGCCGGTGCGCGATGTTCCGTTCGCTACGCGTGATATTCGTCATGCGCTGCTCTTCGTCAAACTCGATCACCGGCTCCGGCAGGTCGAAGTCAATCGAGCCGTGTTCGTTCCGCCGCGCGTTCAGCAGCAGCGCCAGTTCCTTCATCTCGCGAAAATGTTTCGCCATCGGCGCGTACCGCTCCGTCATTTCCGGATCGCTCTCGAGCACTTTGTTGACGTTCGTATACGTCATGCGCTCGGCGGAACGGATCACGCCGGAAGTCATGCGCGAGTTTTTCATCCGGCCCGCGGCGTCAAACTCCATCAACGCGCTCATCACCAGCCGGTCTTCCTGCGGCTTCAACGAACACATCCCGTTCGAAAGAGCCTCGGGCAGCATAGGCACCGCGCGATCCGGAAAATAAACCGATGTGCCCCGCAGCCGCGCCTCCTGATCGAGAATCGTCCCGGTTCGAACGTAGTGCGCGACATCCGCGATGTGAACTTGCAACTGCCAGCTGCCATCCGCGCGATGCTCCGCAAAAACCGCGTCGTCAAAGTCCCGCGCCGTTTCGCCGTCAATCGTGACGATTGGCAAATGGCGGAAGTCTTCCCGGCCCGCCCGCTCCGCTTCCCCGGCCGGCTTCGCGCGTTGCTCCGCTTCCGTCAACACCTCAGCAGAAAAAGTGTGCGGCAAATGGTGCTTGCGAATAATGATCTCGATGTCCACACCGAGGTCACCCGGCCGCCCGAGAATTTCCACCACTCGTCCGGTCGCCGCCGCGCCTCCCCGTGGATAGCGCAGCAGTTCCACATTTACTACCGCGCCGTCCAGCTCCTCCAGCCTCGGAATGCGCCTCGAGCGAATGCTCGTTTCATCCCCGCCGCTGAACCCCAGCTTCTTCCACAGCCCCGGCGTCAGCTCATTCCCGCGCGGGATCTCGATCTCATGCTGAATTCGAACGTCGTACGGCAGCACGACATTCTCGTCCGCACCATAGCGAAACAATCCCACGACGGTGGGGTGCGCGCGATCCAAAATTCGAACGATGCGCCCTTCGGCCCGCTGCGCCCCCGTGACGCCTCCGAGCCGCTGAATCTTCGCCACCACGTGGTCGCCGTGCATGGCATCTTCGATCGCGTCCGGCGGAATAAACACGTCGCCATCCAGCCGCGCCACCGGCGCATCGGGCACCACGAATCCATACCCATCATGATGCAGCACCAGCCTGCCCTTTATTTCATCGTTGGCCGCGAGCGCCGCGCGCTGTTGACCATGCGCCGCCTCTTGGCGCGGCGGCTGACCAGCCCCTTGCCGTTCCCCTTTCCGGCTCGGGAGCCGATACCGGCCCCCCGGCAACTCCTCGATGGCCCGCCGTTTCTTCAGCTTTGACAGCATCTTGAACAAAGGCCGCGTATCCGTCTTTTTGAGGTGCAGCCCCTGCGCAATCTCCTGGGCAGACGCAGCCTCGCTCCTAACTTGCAGAAAACGCAATATGTTATCGGGACTGAACTGCGCCGTGCGTTGCATGGGGTGTCGCGCCATAGGCCAGCCGCTACTTTTCCACCGTGATTTTAGCCACTTTTTTCGGTTCCTCAGGAACTTTTTTCACGTTTCCGGGATTATATAGACAGGCCAACACACGACCGGCTGGTCGCCCTCCGTCAGACTGGCCGGATTCCCCGAAAGGGGAAATAAGGGAGGCGGGAAGACCTGGCCCGCCTCCCTTTTCATTTCTAACCTAATCCCATTCCGTGATTGGCACCTCTTGCCTTCTCGCAGTTCTCTGTGTTCTCTGCGATCTCCGCGAACTCTGCGTAATGTTTTTTTTCGCCCGCGTCGAACCGTTACCGCGCAATCGTGCTAAGAAACGGATAATGGCTAGCCGCTCCCATAAAAAACAACATCGGAAACGACAGCCAGAACGAAGTCCGCGCCGTCAGGTAATTCCACCGCATCAGCCGCTCCGCCTCCGGCGGCATCGGCATACCTTTTTCCGCGCTTGTCCGCGCCCATGCGATCAACTTCTTCTGCACGCGCCACACCACGCCCCACGTATTCAGCAGCATTACCAAGCCCAGCCCGCCTCCCACGCTTATCGCCAGATGCGCGTTCGAAACATTCGGCCCGCCATTCAGCGCCAGCACCAGCCACGACGCCGCAATCACCACGATCGAAATCCCAATCACCCGCACCCAAACATTATCCAGAATCCCTTTCGCCGGGAGCTGCAGCGCGTAAATAAACACATACGCCACCATCCACACCACAAACCACCATCCAAACCATTTCCCGATCAGCGAGCGATCCCCCGCCAGCTTCGCGTCCGCCGCCATATGAATCGAGAAATATCGCAGCCCCACCAGCACCGTCACCACCGCCGACGCGCGAAACCACCCCATGGCCCGCGACATCAGCCCCGGATAAATCTGCACCCGCACCTTCGGCTCGTACTGCTTCATCGCCGGCGTCAGCACCAAATTAAAAAAATACAGCAGCCCAATCCAAATTATCCCGAACACCAGGTGCAGCCACCGCAGCAACATCATCTCGTTCCCCAGCGCATTGTCGAGCAAAACAAAGTGCGGCTGCCAAGCGGGTAAGGAAAACGCCAGGACCTGCAATATCATCGGGACACCTCGGATTCTTACAGGACGGATTTGCACGAACACCGTAGCGGATTGCCCTCTCAACCGTCAATCCAGATTGCCTACCTCGCCAGACCGAAATCACACTTCGTTATAGAATCTTCCTCCGTGGTTCAACTGGGACGGAAGAGAGAGCCAGAAAACGAGACCAACCATGAAAAAAGCCTTCTTTGCACTCTTGTTGTTGTTCACCGCGCGGCCCATGCTCGCGCAGACCGCGCCAGAAGGAATCTGGCAGGGCTACGACGGCGAATGGCGCCACGTCTCCAGCCAATTGCTGGCTCTGGCCGACGCCATCCCCCAGGAAAAATTCGCTTGGCGTCCTGCCCCGGGGGTGCGCTCCACTAGCGAAGTGTTCATGCACATCGCTGTGGCGAATTTCTACTTGCTCAGCGTCACCGGCCCCAAAATGCCCGCCGACATGAAAGAAGACATGGAAAAATCCGTCACCTCGAAAGCCGAGGTCATCGGCTGGCTCAAGCGTTCCCTCGACGCCGTGAAGTCCGCCCACCTGGCCGTTACGCCCAAGGACCTCGAACGCAAAGTCCATATTTACGATCGCGACGCCACCGTCGACGGTATGTACCTGCGCATCATCGTCCACGCCAACGAGCACATGGGCCAGCTCATCGCCTACGCTCGCATGACCGGCGTAGTTCCTCCGTGGTCCAAAAACCAGTAACCTCCGACATGCGTGCACGCTCGGGCGGCTGGGCACGCCTCCAAGTGCCGAAATGATTTTGACTTTGTTTTTTCCGGGGTGGCCTACCCTTTGCGTTTTTTGCAAAGGGTGGGCCCCTCTTGGTTGTGCATTTGTCCTATCCAACTCGATCAATCTCTAGCAAGCATGTAACGACCTCTAACTCGTCGAAATGATTTCGACTTTGTCTTCTCCGGGGGTGGCCTACCCTTTGCGCTTTTTGCAAAGGGTGGACCACTCTTTGCCCTTTACCTGTCCTACTCAACTGGATCAATCCCAATCAACCCAGGCTCATCGTTCGCATAAAACGAAAAGCTGCTCCACGGCCACTCCCTCGGATGCTTCACCAGCCGCTCCATCACTGGATTCGCGTGAATGTAGTGCAGTTTTTCTTTCCTCTTCGCATCGCTCCACACATTGAAGTCGTAAAATCGGCGTTGCCAAAATCGCCGGTCCTCTTTCATGGCATCTCCGAACTTTAATGAAAGCTGCGCGCTCGAAGCGCGCCTCTTCTTTCCTCGCATCGCTCGCGATACGCGCTGCTTCAATACCTGCAGCACTCGCGACACATTGCTTTTCTTCGGCTCGCTGATCAGCAGATGCACGTGTTCCGGCATGATCACATACCCAATCAGCCGGAACTGATAGGTGCTTCGGACCTGCCGCAGTACTCTCAGGAACAGATTCCTCGCGCGAACCGTTTCCAGATAGCGCCGCCGGTGGTAGCAACAGAAGGTAATAAAAAGCAGATCGCCTTGGCCGTAGTGGCGTTTCAAACCTTTCGGCATAGCGCAAACCAAAAGAGTGGCCCACCCTTGCAAAACCCGCAAGGGTAGGCCACCCCAGAGTCTTTACTGCATCACCAAGTAAAGCTATTCTATCCCGCGGCAAGCGTACCATGCAGAACAAAAACAATCTCAAGGTGAAAGCGTGTGCCACCCGCCCTGAAGCAAGCTGGCGAAATAGCCGACACCGGAGTGAAGGCCGCAATAGTCGCCACATCTCCCCAATACGTGTTCATGGCAGGAGCCGCCGTCGTTGAAGCTGCACCTACAGTGTCATCGGCGACCACCCAGGTCACGAATGCCGTAAACACAGTCACGACAAAAGCGTACGTAGCAGGTTCAACCGCCCTTACTGCTGCAAGCACGGCGATCCAGAATGGTTACCAGAGCGCAGTTAACCTAGCAAGACAGGCCGCGGTCACTGTCGACACTCTCAGGTCCAGTGGAGGTGCGTTCAATGCGGCTAAAGACGTCGTTCAGGCGGCAACATCGAGCCGGACACCCCCGGCACCCAACAAATTTGGAGCAACTAGGCTTGTAATCAAATTAGCTATCAAGCTACTCTTCCATTAGTGGGGTTAGGGGCTCCGAATATTATGGCCCTGTACGACAGGAATTGTCCTGCATGCGGCAATGTCGTTTCACAGAGACAGGTACCCGTCTGGGAATCCGGCGGGTGGCCTTGCCCTAGCTGCGGAAAGCTGTTGCGAAGTACTCCGACACCCTTGAAATTGACGTGGCTCATCACGATCCCTCTCTCTATCGGAATCTGTTTTTATTTTGGACTTCGAGACTCAACTCTCATTCTGGTTGCCTTGATAGCCGCGATACCCATATCTTTCGTCGTGCACGCCGTTATCGGCCTGCTTTCCTCAGGTCCGCTTGAACTTGTTCCCACTGAAAATAACACCGCTAGGAAGACGGACGGAAACCACGCTCGTTAGAGGCGGCCTAGCTGGTCTAGAACTATTCGGAGAAGCAGATGTCGTCATGGAGTCCCCTCTTTGCACTGGCTATTTTTCCATTCAGCTATTTTGTGGCAATGAACCCCGTAGGACTGTCCTGGAGTTTTCATCATTCCTTGGAACCTATGCCATCAGAACTACTTACCAGAGCGCACCGCGTTGATCCTTATGTCGTGGCGGCAAGAAACGTCTTGATAGTAGTGCTATTGGCGATGATTATCGCGCACCAATCCATTCCTTCCGCTCAGTTAGGACTTCATATCAATAAGTGGGACGGGTGGCCCGGACGTAATGCTATGGACGACGTTGGGTGCCCCGTCCCTCGGGTTATGAGGGCGGGGGGGTTGACTTTGCTTTTTTCTCGTTCGCCTCGCCAGTCGTTGAACCGTTAACCCCTCCTCCGCAACCGTTCAATCCTCAATTCTCCCCGTTCCCTGTATTTCACTTAGCCCCTCGCCACTCCCATGCTATCCTCTCCCGTGTACGCCAAACTCCAGCCCCGCCCGGCCGCCTCTCACGCGCGCTTGAGCTCCTTCTGTTTCTGTCCCTCCCAACCTTCAAACCTTCCAACGTTCAAACGATCTTAGTCTTAAGTCTTTTATTGTCACATCCTTAGCAGCCCCCCACCCTCTAACCCCCATCGAATCACATCCTTACAAAAACCATGGGGGGGGAGGGGTGCGACCCATTTCCCGCCCCTGGCACCAAACTTCCGACACCCCTTTGTTTTCAGTCACTTACAAATTGCCCATTTTCTATCCCCTTTGTTTTCAAATTCATCCATGTAATGGGGGGTGTACCCCCCTCCCAGTTTTTCATGGCGCAAATGCGCGTGCGGGACGGAAACACCCCGGGAGTGAGGGGCGGACAACAATGAATTTTCAAACCTGTCAGAGAGTTGGTGCCCGAGAGAGGACTCGAACCTCCACGACCTTGCGATCACTGCGACCTGAACGCAGCGCGTCTGCCAATTCCGCCACTCGGGCACGAGTGCGGATTCACCCCAACCGCGTCGGGCTGAATCCTGAGATGGTTGATCCCAGCCGAGCCGGGATCACGCATACAACGAGGCTTTTTCATTGTGCCCGCCGCTCCACCCTTTGTCAACGAGCGCCAGCGCAAGTCGAATTTCCAGCTTCTCTTGTGCAGCAAAGTCCCCCACAAATGCCAGAAAACCCCCGGCATTGCGCATCTGTTTCTTCAATCGCCAAGAGTGGAATTTTGTATCCAAGGTGCTATACTCCGCCTATCAGCCCAAGTACCCCTTGCCAGTTTGTCCTACGCTGGCACCGCGGACCGGTTCCAACAGGAGGTCACTATGGAATCTACTACGCTAACGGGGCCTGTTCTTTACCTTCTGATCGCCTGGGGGATCATCACCGCCATCTTCGTGATTTTGTTCATCTGGCGTAGTGTGCTCTCCAGCCACGAAGACGATCAGATCTTCCTGGGCACGGCCGAGGAGCACATGGCCCGCGAACAACGCGAGTTGGTCGTCAAAATTACAAAACTTTCGCGGCCCCTGCTCATTTCCGGTGTTTTGTCGGGAGCGCTCCTGCTGCTAGCAGGCGGCCTCTGGATCTACCAGGGCCTGAAGCAGAACTTCTAGTTTTTTCGGCGTGTCCCGCTCGCGCCAAGCCTCAGCGAACTCACGGTTTAGCTGGAGGCGGTTGCGTGGAGGGTGCGCTCGCCGGCTGCTGCTGCGCTGGAGGATTTGCGGGAGCCGCTTGGGAGGCCGTCTGCACAAGGGAAGTGTGATTGTGCACGATGACCCAGCGATTGTTGCGTTTTTCCAGCACTAATGTCGTGTGCCCCTGCGATTCGGTCTGCTGTCCGTCCACCACCGCGCCAAAATCCCATTGATAACAGGCCCACGCCACTGTTCCACTCACTTTGATATAGGTATTCGAACGGTCCATCCTCACCTGCGACATGCGCGCGCGCTGCGGCTGATAAATGGCCAGATAATTCGCCCACCCGAAAATCGGCGGGGCCCATGATCCATTCACGATGGAAACGTCGTCGGCGTAATCCTTGTGCATTCTTTCGATATCGGCGAGTTGCCACGCGCCGAGCATTTCTGAAATCGTGTAGTCGATTTGCTGCTCGCTTGTGAGAGCAGAAAACGTGTCGGTGCTGTCTGATGTATCGGTGGTTTTCTTTTTTTTGTCTTTTTGCGCGGCTGCGGGCGAGGCGCAGGCCAGGAAAAACACGATGGCCAGAAAAAGCGGGATGATCGCCTGCAGCGTTCGCACCGCACGGCGAGTTTCGAAAGGGTTCTTCATTCGCATTCGCCTCCTCTGGGTCAAGAGGATAGCACGGCGATTCGAACGCGGCAGCGATGTGCGCAGATGGTTTACTTGGGGCGCGATGCGGCGAGCATGTTGGCGGAACGGCGGTAGGCCCGGGGACGCCTTCGTGCAGTTGACGCAACAAAGCGAGATTCGAACACGGCGGGGTTGTGCCCAGATGGTTTACTTTGGGCGCGATGCGACAAGCAAGTTGATGAAGAGACGGTAGGCTCCGGGAACACCTTCGGGCAGCTCGCGGAAGAAGGCCAGGCCGGTGTAAATGTACGTGCCTTTGCCGAAGTGCGCGTAGACGAGCGCGCCATTGAGGGCGGGCTCGCCGGGATCGTTCATGGCGAGGAGCGGCGTGTATTTCGAATCGAACTGCGTCCAGAAATAAAGCCCCCGTTCCTGGACCCAACCCTTGAAATCGTCCTGCGTGATTTTATTTGGTTTGTTGAGCAGTGGATCACTCGGCTTCAGAAATTTGACGGGAGAAGTTTCGTCGGTGATGCGCGGCAGGGGCCGCGGCGTTTGCGGAGCGCCATCTTTTGAAACGGGCAGCGGCGGAGAGATGAGCGCGGGATACGGGGCGTACTGGAATTTATCCCAGGCAAAATCGCGCTGGTATTGCACGACGAGCGTGCCGCCTTTCGAAACGTAGTCCAGCAGGCGCTGGTTCGCGCCGGGCAATTCGGGGCGCAATTCATAGGCGCGCACGCCAACGACGATGGCATTGAATTTGGGCAAATCACCAAAGTTCAACGCTGCAGCATCGAGCATATCCACTTTGATTCCGAGGCGCTCGATGGCTTCCGGCACCGGCTCGTTTTCTGCGCTGATGTAGCCCACGTGCAGGTTCAGCGGCACGTTGGCTGCGAAGGCATGAACAACGCACTGCGCCGGCTCGGTCCAAAGAAGCGTCGGCAGCGTCTGTAGCGGCTCCAGTGAGGTAGTGAATTTTTCCGTTTTTGTGCCTTTCGATCCAGCGGCACTGCGCTCGGCGTACGCGGAGATTTTGAATTTTCCCATGGTCAACTTCACCGGCGGCGTTACCGTCAGGCGGGCGTAGCGGTCTCCCGTACCGGTGAATTTCAACGACACTGCGGTGCTTGTGCGCCAGCCTTTTGGCGCAGTGAGCCCGACGCGAACTTCTCCGGGTTGCGTCGCATACGAGTGCACGCGGAGCAGGACGTCAAAGGGCTTTCTCACCTTGGCCACCAGCTCGATTTCCTGGTTGGGCTCGACCGCCAGGGTGTAGGCGGGCACCAAGCGCGGATTGATTTGATCCACCCGCGTAGAGGTGGCGTGCACGCTGGTTACCGGCACGGTGACGGCGAACGAATAGCCATCAATCATCGCGCCCTGGCTAGCAGTCACGAGCGGCGGAGGCTCCGGCAATTGCGCGGTGAGAGATCCTGATGTGCTCTGCGGATTTTGCGGATTCGGCACGACGGAAATAGTGAAACGAATTGCACCGCCGGGTTCCGGTTCTTCCTTGGCAACGCTCCAGGCAGGAGGAAACGACAACGTTGGTTTCTGAAATTCGCCTGTGATTCCCTCGCGATGACGAGAATCCACGCGAACCGTAAAGGTCTCGCCAGAGACGATGTCGCTGCGGTCGGAGACCGCTTCGAGTCTCAGCCCAGCCACAAGCGCGAGGGCTCTATCAATTTTTTCGCGCTTGCGTGCGAGGCTTCGCACAAGGGAGACGACCGGGGCCGGAATTTGAGAAGAGGCTGAAGGCTTCGGCACTTCGTCTATTTTTCTTCCCGCTACAACGAGCGAATCGGCCGCCGACTTCCAGTCGAGACGCAAGGCGGCATCGCGCGCGGCAACCAGGGCTGCGTCCACCGTTCGCATGAGAGGGTCGACGCCCATGTTCCCGACTTCGTAGTCTTCATCGAGCGGGCCGAGCCCTTGCGCGAGCAGAGCGGGATCGAGGTCGGCGCCATCCTCGCGCTTGAGGGCAATGGGGCGCCGCAAAAACGGAGAGCCCAGAAATCCGGTAATTCCCTGCGTGCGATGATTTGCAAACGCGTCCAAGCCAATTTCGCGCCAGGACTTTCCGTACAAGGAAGAAATGCCATCGAGAGGCAGAATGTAGCCCTTGGGAGATTCACTGCGATCCATGTCCAGCACGACGACTGGTTTTCGATCACCCCAAGCTCCTAAGTCTTGCTCTTCGGAAGGCGGACCTTGCAATTTGTACGATGGATCGGCGGCGAGTTCGACGGCTTTCGGCGTCAGAAGTCCTGATGCTTGATGGTGGCCGTGACCCGTGTGCACGCCGCCCCAGCCGTTGATGACGATGTTGGGGCGAAACGCGCGGATAACGCGGACCATGTCACTGAGAACCTGATCGCCCCAGATCTTTTCGGTTTCTTCCGGAGTCTTCGAAAAGCCAAAGTCCCTGGCGCGCGTGAAATAGAGCTTCACGCCGTAGCCGCGCGTAGCGGCGAGAAGTTCTTGCGTTCGAATCAAGCCGAGTTGCGGAGCCTGTTCCGGGCCGAGATCATTTTGCCCGCCCTCGCCGCGCGTCAGCGTGAGCAGCGCGACATCGGCGTGCAAGCCGCGTGCAAGATAGGTGAGGACGGCCGCGGGTTCATCGTCGGGATGCGCGGTGATAAAGAGGATGCGCGTGGTGACACGAGCGTTCTCAATGGCTTCAACCGTTTCGGGGAGTCCCGGCCCGGTCCCGGGCTGCGGTGGGAATTGTGCGGTGGCAGACTTTGCAAAAATCGCGGTCAATCCGCCGCTTAGCAAAACAAGAACGGTCAGACGTTTAAGAAAGAAATGCACGCGTCCTCCAGCACTAGCTGGTCTCGATTTCCAAGGGTCAACTGTGAATCGTTGACGGCAAACGTTCGAACGGCCATTGTCGCACTTCTCGCGCGCGAATGAAAAATGCGAGCGCGCCGAGGGCAATCTCCGCGAGTCCCCACTTTCGCGATGCCCCCGTCTGCCAGAAGAGCCAAGCCCAGCCGATCATGGTCAGGACCGCAGGGAGCGGATAAAGCCACATTTTAAAGGGCAATCCCGCGGTCCCCTTGCGCTTGCGCAACAACATCACTCCCACGGCTTGCCCGATGAACTGAACCAGGAGGCGCATGGCGAGAATCCCCGCGATGGCTTCCTTGAGTTTCAGCGAGATGCTGAAAATAAAGGCGAGTCCTGCAAGGACCAAAAGCGAGATGTGCGGGAAATGCTTGGTGGGATGCACGCGCGCAAATACCGGGAAAAAATTCCCGTCGCGCGCCGCGGAATACGGCACACGAGAAGCGCCCAGCAGGACCGAAAAGGCCGAAGCGACCGCAATCCACAAAATCATGCCGGTCACGAAGCGCGCAGCGGCCTGACCGTAGAGCCGCTCGACAAACAGGCTGGCGATGAAATCGGAGTTCTGCGCTTCGCGCCAGGGCACCACTCCCAAGATGCTCGTCTGCAACGCGAGATACAGGATGGTGATTCCCAGGACGGAAAGAAAAATGCCTCGGGGGATGTTGCGCTCGGGATCCTTGATTTCACCGCCGAGGTGGCAGATGTTGTAGTAGCCCCAGTAGCTGTAAATCGTGCTTACCATCGCGGACCCCAGCCCTGCGAACCACAACCACGACAGGTGAAACGCCCCCGGCGGAAAATCGAATGCAATTTTCGCGTTGAAATGACTCATGCCTCCCCAAATCAGCCAAAGCAAAGTCGCGACAACACCGACCCAGAGCAGTACGGAGATTTTTCCGATGGTGGTGATGCGGCGGTAAAGAAGAATCACGAGAAAAATGACGAGGCCGCCGGAAATGGATTTCGAGGCGAGCGGGGAAAGCGGATGGAGATAGCCGGCGTACTTGGCGAAGCCGATGGAGGCGGAGGCGACGGAGAGCGGTGCCTGGACAAACGTTTGCCATACGAACAGAAAGGACATCAAGCGTCCCCAACGCTGCGGCCCGTAGGCTTCGCGCAGGAAAACGTACGTGCCGCCGGCTTTTGGCATTGCCGCGCCAAGCTCGGACCAGACAAACGCGTCGAGCGTCGCCAGTAGCGCTCCGGCCAGCCAGGCGATTAAGGCTTGCGGGCCGCCCATGGCGCGGATCACCAGGGAACTGACCACGAACGGGCCAATTCCGACGATCTCGATCATGTTGAGCGCGACGGCCTCTTTCAGGCCCAGGCCGCGTTCGAGACCCGTGCTTTCCGGTTTGATTTCAATCGCCATCGGCTCGCCGAGGATAGCAAATGCGCCGCGCACCGCCTAACGCAGTTTCTTTTTCGGGATTCTGCCGCGGGCGCCAGTTTGATTTGTAGTTCTTCTTGATCGGCCTAAACACATCGTGCGCGAAGCCTGGGACTGCGCGGAGGTTTTCTTTTACACTGGGGCGATGATTTTAACGCGTATGAGCGGCAACGGCGTCGCTTTCCTTCTATTCTTTGCTTTTCTCGCCACGCCGGCGTTTGCGTCCAAACTTCCTCTGCCGGCCGATACTCCCGCCATTCTTGACAAGATTTATTCATTCGATCTGCAAGGAGCGATCGAAGACGCGCGGCGGATGCAAGCGGAGCAGCCTGATCACCCCCTGGGATATCTACTGGAAGCGGAAGCGTTGTGGTGGAGAATGTGGTGCACATCGGCGGAATTCAAGTATGGAATGAACGACGCGCGGCACCGCGCAAAGCTCGAAGCGGACCAGCATTACATGCACCTGGCGGAAAAAATCTCGTCGCTGGCCGCCGCGCAGATCAAACTGCACGAAACCGCGGAAATGCAATTTTACGCAGGGACGGGCGATGCGATGGCGGCGCGACTGTATGGGTTGCGCGGGGAGACTCGCAATGTGGCGCGCGCGGCGGTGCGCGGCCGCGAACATCTGTTGCGCGCCAAGACGCTGGACCCGGAGCTGGCTGATGCCGATGCGGGGCTCGGCTTATACAACTACTATGTGGATACGCTCAGCTCGATCGCCCGAGTTCTGCGTTTCTTAATGGGGATTCCCGGAGGTTCGAAACAGGAAGGAATACGCTTGCTGGAGCACGCTATTTCGGATGGCGTGCTGACGTCTAACGACGCGCGCTTCTATCTGGCGCTGAATCTGCACCGCTACGATCAGCAATATGAGAAGGCTCTCACAGTGATCAGCCCTTTGGCGGAAAAGTATCCGGAGAATCCACTCTTTCAACTGGCGCGCGGGGATCTCTACGCCAAACTCGGGCGCAAGGACAAAGCCCTGGTTTGTTATCGGGCGGCGGGTACGGCAAAGATTCAGGATACGGAGTTCGAAAAGCACGTCCGGGAACTGGTCCGCGTTTCCATTGCAGCGCTCGGGGCCGGCACCGACAAGGATACTGGTCGCTGAGCCGCCAGTGTCCGCTTTGTTTTGGTCGCAGATCTCGTTGTCCACGATTCCGGATAATACTCTGTGGCACGAAAGTCTCGACCATTCGGCAAAGCGCAGTTACGAGTGCTGCTTGTTTAGTGGACACCACGGTCCTCCACCGTCTCGCTGTGAACGGATCCTGGGTCAGCTAGGAACTTTGCGACTGTTGGTCCCAGCGAGATACAAGTAAAACTCTGGTGCCCGCAAGGGGAATCCAGATTTATAACAGGAGCACTGATGGCAGCAGCAAACTGCAGCGCAGGCCGCGGGTTCACAACATGGTCCTGTGCCGAAACGACGACCAGTAGCTTTGCACGTACCCGCTTTGCAGCCCGCTCCAGGCTTAAGCCAAATTCACCGGGTATGTCGAGTGCGATGATGGCTTCACGCTGGCGGATTTGGTCACTCGCGGTTCCACCATCGCCCTTCGCATTTTTCTTAACTTCCGCAACAAAGATATCGAAATCCTTCGAGCTGGTATGCGTTACTCGATAGGAAGGGGAGGTGCCATTCATTGAGCCGATTTCCTCGGAAAGTGCAAACCCACGTCCGAGTGGACCTTTAGGATTGCCGTGATTCCATGCAGGATCAAGCTCGATGGCATCTATTTGAGCAGTCCAATTCAACTTGTCGAAAGAAGTCGACTGTGGTGAACCAGACATTGGAATGCCAATATCCATGAAATCGGGATAGCTAATAACCCATTCAAACACTTGCATGCCACCCATCGAGATTCCTACTGCAGCACGGAGATGTGATAGGTGAAGTACATCGGTACAAAGCCGATGCTCTGCTTCTACCATGTCATGTACGGTGAATTTGGGAAATCTCATGAGCGGCTGTCGCTTGCTGTTCGATGGCGAACTCGAGACGCCGTTTCCAATCGCGTCCACGAGGATCACGAAATATTTATTGGTATCAACGACGTTTCCTGGCCCGATAAACGGAAGCAAATCTTGCGTCGTGCCGCCGATCCACGTAGGCCAAAGCACCGCGTTTGACTTGTCCGCGTTAAGCTTGCCGAGCGTGCGATAGCCCAATCGAAAATCATGAATCACACCGCCGTCGCGCAGATTGAAATCACCCAGTTCAGCAAATTGTTGGGTTCCTTCTCCAGGGGGAGCCTGCGCATTGGCGGAGATGCAGCGCGTCGTGCCAACCGCAATAAGAAACCAGATTGCCAATCGAGATTTGTTTTTCATATTTCGCATTGTATAGCACGCTTTTATCGGCGGAATTGAAACGAAATCGCGAAGCCTCCTACGATTGAAGGAGTCCATCCATCGGATAGCCTGGTACTACGCACCCGCTTAATTCCGATCAAGGGCAGCGAGGAGCGTGGCGGGAGTGGCGTTATCGCCAAAGGTTTTGCTGAGGTGGGCGAAGCGATCGAGGTTTCCGGGGGCGAAGATGAAGCTGCCGCCGAGCTGGAAGGGATTCCGGCCAAGTTTGTGCTGCTGGTGGCCGGCGGCGCGAGCGCGCTTGCGACTTTCGAAATTGTCGCTGCGAAGCAAGTGAAGCAAATTGGCGGAACGCAGGCCAGCGATGGCATAGGCCTTGCGCTGTTCATCCACGAGCAGAGGAAATGTGATGCCGGTTTCTTCGCGGAAAAAGCGGGCGTAGTTGCGGTCGCCGAGGCCGATGGCGGCGAGAGAAGCGCCTTTGTCCAGGAAGGCTTGCTGGTGTTCGCGCAACTGCGCGACATGTTCGCGGCAAAAGATTCAGCCATAGTGGCGAAGAAACACGATGACGGCGGGCTGGCTCTCCCACAGAGAACCGAGGCGAATTTCCCGGCCGTCGGAGTCGGGGAGAACGATGTCTGCGAGCTGCTTGCTGAGACTTTGTTTCACGTCCATCTATCATTGAAGAGCCGGCATCTGTCTGTCAAGGATTCGCACTGATCGCATTTTTCCCTAGTGTGAGGTGGCGGATTCGTTTTCGATTCCGCTTCATCTAATGCAGGCTGCGGCCGATAAAACGCATTGGGCGGTAACGCAACGGAACGGCTAAACGGGCGTCATCTTGACATGGATGTTGAGTCGGCCTACACTACGGAGTTTTTAGATGGCCATGGAAGCGGGCCTAGAGGCGGAACTTTCATGGAAGGGACCAAAGTAGTCATGGACAAGAAAAGGCTGGAGTACTACAAGAAGAAGCTGGTAACGCGGCGCGAAGAGTTGATGAAGACGATCGCGCGCACCCAGGAAGAAGGCCGCCAAGCGGACGAAGATCCGACGGTGGACCTGGCGGACAAAGCGGCGAACTCCTACACCAAAGAGTTTCTGTTTGGGATGACCAATACGGACCGCACGATCCTGAACATGATTGATGCGGCGCTGAAGCGCATCCAGAAGGATGATTACGGCGTGTGCGCGAACTGCCAGGAAGAGATGCAGCAGAAACGGCTGGAAGCGGTGCCGTGGGCCAAGCATTGCATCGCGTGCCAGGAGAAGATGGAGCAGGGGCTGCTGTAGGATGCAACGGGCACAGTAAAGCGTACGGGTCTGAAGACGCGCCACTACAGAACCTTAGATTACCCAAGCGTACATTTCTTCTTTCAATAAAAGACGCGGAAGAGTAGAGTTCTGGCTGCATGGGAGCGGGAAGCTCATCCAGCTTGGCGGGAGGAACTCGGCGGAAGGGTGTGCGCGGCTGGATGGCGGAGGCTGGCGACGCGCTGGTGAGCGTGTTTTTCCCGGCGGGGTGCAGGATTTGTGACCGGCTGCTTACTGGGGCGAGCCGGGTGCCGATCTGCGAGGAGTGCCTGGCATCGTTTGTAGCCATACCGAGGGACATTTGCGAGGTGTGCGGGCGGCCGCTGGCGGCGTTTGCGGGCAATGAAGGGGTGACGTCACTTTGTCCGGCCTGCGGGGACAAGACGTACGCGTTTGAGCGTGCGCGGAGCCTGGCGGTGTATGAGGGGGCACTGGTGCAGGCCATCCTGCTGCTGAAGTTCGAGCAGATCGAACCGCTAGGGGCGTGGTTTGCGGGGCGGTTGGCGGAGCTTGTGGGCGCGGAAGGGGGCAAGCTGGCAGCGGACGTGGTGGTGCCGGTGCCGTTGCATCGTCAGCGCGAGCGGGAGCGGGGATACAATCAGGCGGCGCTGCTGTCTAAGCCGCTGGCGAAGCGGCTAGGGTTGCCACATAAGGCCGTCTTGTTGATGCGAACGCGGGCGCGGCCGGACAAGCGCATCCTCACTTTGGAGGAGCGCTGGAAGTCCGTCCGTGGCGCTTTTGCCACACGTCCAGGCAGCCAAGTTGACAATCTCCGCGTCTTACTGGTAGATGATGTATTGACCACTGGGGCGACCCTAGATGCTTGCGCCAGAGCACTGCGCGCGGCGGGGGCCAGGTCAGTGATTGGGCTTACGGTGGCCCGGGCGGTCCGAAACCCGCTCCCCAGCTCCGATACGTGGTAAGATAGCCCAAGGAAAGCGCAATGGGCGCAAACCGGCACATGTCGGTCGATCCCCGGGGGCGCTATACCCCCGAAGTGGACGGAGCGGCTGTGTCCGGCTCCGAAGGTCCTGCAGGCAGTAGAAACCCCAACCCAATTACGGCGCGGCGAGGCTCGTTGATGCAGGAGCCGGTGCTGGTGCTGAACGCGACGTATGAGCCGATTAACGTGACGGCGGTGCGGCGCGCCATGGTGTTGATGTTGAAGGGCGTGGCGCAGGCGGAAGAAATGCACAACGCGGAAGTGCATTCCGCGGCGCATGCGCACAAGGTTCCGTCGGTGATTCGGCTGCTGGCATACCGGCATATTCCGCAGCAGAGCCGTGCGCTTTCGCGCAAGAATATTTTGCTGCGCGACCGGAATACGTGCCAGTTTTGCGTGCGAGTTTTTCCGAGCTCGGAATTGACGCTGGACCACGTGGTGCCGCGTTCGCGGGGCGGGCGGTCTTCGTGGGAAAACCTGGTGGCATGCTGCTACCGCTGCAATAACAGCAAGGGCGACCGGACTCCCGAAGAGGCCGGGCTGAAACTGGCTCGCCGGCCACGGCCGTTTACCCTGCACACCTCGCGGCAGCTCATGAGGCTGATCGGGCACCGCGACGAACGGTGGCGTAAGTACCTGTTTTACTGAGTTTTACGCCGCTAAATCGATTTTCTTGAAAAATCTTCCGAAAGAAGAAACCTTTTTTGCTGGCGTACATCTAACACAGTAATACCACTTCGAGGACACACCCCGGGAAGCGGTTAGGGCAACACCCTAGCCGCTTCTCTCCTTTTACGGCCCAAATATCTCACGCCTAGTCTTTTTGTATTATTTCGGCTCGCCGGTTTCCGGGAAACTTCGCAGAGCTGCAGCTTCGTCCGGAAATTCGGGGAAAACCTGATAAAGCTTGGTGATTTTCAGAATTTCTTCCACTTTGGACGAGAGCCCGATCACTTTCATCTGCCCGCCTTGTTTCACGACCGTGACGTACAAGCGCGCGAGTTCGCCGATTCCTGAGCTATCGAGATATTGCAAGCCGCTCAAGTTCAGGACGATGTCTTTGTGGCCCTGCTTCAGCAATCTGGAAATCGAATCGCGTAACGCTCCCACTTCGAAGGATGTTAGACGGCCGGAAACATCCAGCAGCGAGACTGCACCAGCTCGCCGAATTCTTGCAGAAAAGTTTGCGTGCTCCACGGTTTGTGCCCCACTAACTGGGGGACGCAATTCTACCTGTGCGAAAGTGAATGGCGCAAAAAATTCCTGACGTAGAAACAGACTTGTGGAAAGAGCGCGGGACGACTGGCAGCGTTGGAAATATTATTGGCGCATGACCACGCGCAGGCCGCGACGCCAGCTTTCGGCTAGGCCGACGCGAACAATTTCGAGTTCCGGCGAGAGATACCTCAAAAGATCGTCCGTGGCAGGATGGAATCGCAGCGCGGGCGCGACCAGGTAGACGAGCGGCGGCACTTGCTGCAATTCGACTGCGGGAAAATAACCGTAGCGCGTGATTTCTCCATTGAGCAAATGGCGGCGGACACGCAGCCAATAGTCGGCAGCTTGCAGCGGCAGGTGGATGTGCTCGCTGGCTTTCAATTCGATGATCGCGAGCCTCCCCGAACGCGTCAGCGCAAGCAGGTCGAGAATGCCGTGTTCGCCGCCGGCGTTGGCGAATACCTGGGCGTAAATGAAGCGCGGATCGAGCGCGGCATCCACGCGCGTGACGTCCTCGCGCACCAGGGATTCCAGCCAGCGTTCGGGTTGCGCACGATAAAGAGCGTGGCGCGTATCGTCGGCAAGCGGATGGCGATGCACTTCCAGATCGTGGAGAAGACGCTTCAGCGCAGGATGTGTACCGTGAGAAAGCTCCTTGCGCGGATCGGCGATTCCAAAAAAAATGCGCCCGTCGTCCCAATACGCGAAGGGAAGACCACGAAAACGAAGCCACACTTGGGGGGACTGCGCGGCTGGATGCAGGGTGATGCCTTGCGGCGCCAGAGCGACGATCGGTTCCAAGGCGGGACGCGCGCGGTCCAACAATGCCTCCGATTCGCGATGTGGCACAAGCCAGGTTTCGAGATTCGCGGCACGGCGTGGATCTATTTTTTCCAGGGTCTCGAGCGCCGGATGGTGTTCGTACAATTCCACGGGACACTGCGGAGCGAGTGCGGGAAGACGATGGACAACCGTGCGGCTGGTGTCCTTGGGAAGAATGATGCGAAGCGTCGCAATGGTTCCGCGATGATTCGACTGTCGCGCGCGCGTCAGCCAGAGCAAGGCAAACGTGAGGCAGTTGTCGGCCGTGTCCGAAGATTCGCCGTCGGGAACCGTCAACAAAGCCACATACGAGGAGCCGCGACGGAGAAGCCCACGGGCATAGTTGCCGGAAAGGGAGTGCTCGAGGTCCGGAGAGATGCTGAGCGATTCGACCGTCTCGTCGGGGAACTGAGCGGCGAGTAGCTGCGCGAGGCGAGCACGAAACTCCTCACGCGAGAGCTCGCGCGCTTTGCGTTCATAATCCCTACGGATGAACTCCAAGCGGTCTGGCTTAGCTCGTCCGAAGCGTTCGACGGCCAGCGCCAGCCGATGCTCAGAGTGATCGGTGATGGCCAGCACACGGCGCGTGAGATTGAACTGTTCCGACCACAGATGAAGAAGCGGCTTTTCGCCGGAGCCGCGCACTTCCCAGGACATTCCGGAAAAAGGCGCGACTCGTCCGCCGCTTTCCCGCACTTCCACGACGCCGGAGGAAACAAACTCCTGGAGACTGGCCTGCAATTCAGCGGAGAATTCCACGCGGCGAATTATAAGAGAGATACGTCTTTTGTAAACTATTCTTTTCGTGATGTAGGAGACTATCAGTAAAAATGCGAACTAGCGCCCAACGGTGAGGCGTTGGATCAAAGGCTCGGGAAGCTTGGCGAGCCGCATGCGTTCCTGAACGGCGACGATATCGTAGGGCACGCGCCAGAATTCCACGGTCTGGTGGTCGAGGTCGGCGATGGCGAACGCGGCGCGCGGATCTCCATCGCGTGGCTGTCCGATGGAGCCCGGATTGAGAAGATAGCGCCGCGGTTCTTCGATGCGCAGCGCGGCAAAAGACTCGCTCGGACGCGGCCGGATTTGCAGCACCTCGAGCTGCGAATCTTGGTACGAAAACCCACCCTGGTGATGGGTGTGGCCAAAAAAGGTGACCTCCGCGGTGGAGTCCAAAAGGCCATCGAGAGCTTGCGCGGGCGTGAAGACATATTCGTCTTCATCTTGAAGCGCGCCGTGAACGAGCACTACACCATCCGTCGCGAGAGGACCGTGGGGCAGGGCGGAGAGCCACGCCAAGTGCTCGGGCTTCAGCTGTGCCCGCGTCCATTCCACCGCGGCCTTGGCGACGGGGTTGAAATCGTCGGTGATCATCAGTCCCGTCACGGCCTTGTCGTGATTGCCGCGGATCGTTTGCGTGCCCATTTCCAGCAGCCGCGCCGTGACTTCGTTGGGATCGGGGCCATAGCCCACCACATCTCCGAGACAGACGGAAAGGTCCCAGTGGCCCTTCGCGGCGGAAAGGACGGCGTCAAGTGCAGTGGCGTTCGAGTGCAAGTCGCTGAGGACTAGAATCCGCATCCCTGGTGTCCGAAAAAATGACCTTGAGTATAGATGAACATGAGAGCCGATGCACGGTGCGATGCAACGGGAAATGGTTTGGCGGTACGACGCCGAGAAGGCGAAAACGTTTCGAAAGAGAGCAGCGGATTTATTACAACTTTAGAACCATTGGCAGCGGAAATCGGAGAAGCATTCCCGAAAATGGGATTAGCCTCAACGAGGCGAACAGGCAGCAGAAAATATAATCCAAAGGACGAAACATTCGCATTGGGTCATTCGTCTATACAGGTGCAGCCGGTAACGCAGCAGCTCGAGGTGAGATTCAGAAAAAACCCCGCGGTGGCAGCCGCGGGGCCATGACACGCAGTCTTTCCGGCCGTTAGTCCAGGAAGAAGAGGTGTCTTCAGGGGCGAGAGTACTCGTCCTTTGCGCGCGTGTCAACTCCATCTGGCCAAGAGTAGCCTGCCGTGCGGCTGACTCGATCCTGATTGAAAGGAATTGACACGCATGAAAACTAATTCATTTTTCCGCAGTATCGCTTTGCTGGCCGCGATCGCACTGGCGATCCCGGCATTTGCCAAGCCCTTCACAAAAACGATCAACGTTACGCAGACCGCGAAACTCGGCAAGTTCGAACTCAAGGCCGGCGAATACCGTCTGGAGATTGAAGGCAACAAAGCCACCGTCCAGAAAGGCAAGCAGGTTGTTGCCGAGTCCGAGGGGCGTTGGGAAGACCGCAGCTCGAAGGCCAGCTATGACTCCCTGCTGATCGGCGAAGGCGGGCAGGTGAAGGAAGTTCGCTTCGCGGGCCAGGCGCGTGTTTTTGTTTTCAGCGAGTAAACGAGGAGATTCCGTGACTCCTTTCCTTGGGACGAGAGGGAGGCTGCACACTGCTGCGGCCTCCCTGCTTGTCGTTTTCGCCGCCGAGCTTTTGAAATGGCAGGACCCAGCGACACGAGTGAATGAAATTCTTCGGTTTCTGAAGTCCAGCACAGGCAAGATGATCGCAGGCAACGCACGAACCATTTCCACGCAGTAGCGAACCCCCGCCCAGTCAACGAATCAGCATGCAGTCGCCGTAACTATAGAAGCGGTAGCCTGCTTCGACGGCGTGTCTATAAGCGGCGAGCGTGTGCTCGCGGCCCGCGAAGGCGCATACCAATGCGAGCAGCGTGGAACGCGGCAAGTGAAAGTTTGTGAGCAGTCCATCGACCACGCGAAATAGGTAGCCTGGAGTGATAAATAGGCGCGCTTCGGCTTTGTCTGCGAGCACAACGTTTGCGGAGTTGGTTTCGGCGGCGCGGCGTGCGGAATCTTCTAATGCGCGGACGACAGTGGTGCCGACGGCTAGAATGGGGCGACCCGCAGTGCGGGCTGCCTGGATGCGATCAGCGGTTTGCGCGGGAATTTCATACGATTCCGGGTGCATGCTGTGGCCTTCAAGCGTTTCGCTGTGAATTGGCTGAAATGTACCGAGTCCGACGTCCAGGGTTAGTTCGCAGATCTCCGCGCCGCGAGCGCGGATTTGCGCCAGGATTTCTGGTGAAAAGTGCAGTCCCGCCGTCGGAGCGGCAATAGCGCCAGGACGCTTGGCAAAGACCGTCTGATAGCGCTCGCGATCCGACGTTTCATCCGCGCGATCGATGTATGGCGGAAGCGGCATGTGCCCTAACCGCTCCAGATGTTCGCCAATGCTCCGCTGGTCATGAGAAACAAATCGCAGCGTGCGCAAGCCAAGTTCGCCGCGCGCGGTGACTTCGCATTCGAGTTCGCCATCGCCAAAGAGAACGCGTTCGCCGACCGGCATTTTGCGGCCGGGACGGACCAGCGCCTCCCAAGAATCGGCATCGAGTTGCCGCGTCAGGAAAACTTCGATCTTTCCCCTGAGATGTTCCAAGCGCGTGGCGCGTGACGGGGCCTGCGCGTGAATGCCGGCGCGATGTCCAAACAGACGGGCGGGAATTACGCGAGCATTGTTTAGGATGATGAGCTCGTTTCCGCGAAGAAGCCCCGGAAATTCGGCGAAAAGGCGGTCCGTGAAGACTCCAGTAGAGCGATCCATCGCGAGAAGACGAGAAGCTTCGCGACGCTCCAAGGGTTTCTGCGCAATCCGATCGAGTGGCAGGTGATATTCGAGTTCGTCGAGTCGCATGAATCTGGAGTCTACCAGCAATCACTGCAACCCTAAGAAAGGAAAGTGGATAGGCCCAGTGGCAATTCATGAAGCGTTTGACCCAAATTGGGCATGTACATTTGAGTCGAATACACAGTGCTCATAAAATACTGATATTAAATAACTTAATTAAAGACAAGCGAGTTAGGAATTCATACTTGACAACATAGCGCTCATATTTTATTATCACAACGTAGTCACTAATATTGGAGGCGAAATCTACCATGAGAATTCTTACCCGTTGGGAACCCTCTCGCGGGGTTTCCACGCTGCAAGATCAAGTCAATCGCTTGTTCAATCAAGCTTTCACCAAAACCGATGAGGAAGCCAGCCTGACGGCTTGGGCCCCGGCCGTGGATATCTACGAGACCGAGCACGAACTGGTCGTCAAGGCCGATCTGCCGGAAGTCGATCCCAAGGATCTGGACATCCGCGTGGAGAACAACATCCTCACGATTCGCGGTGAGCGCAAGTTTGAGAAGAAGGTGAACGAAGAGAATTACCTGCGCGTGGAGCGCTCGTACGGCTCGTTTGCCCGCAGCTTCACACTCGCGAACACCGTGAACTCGGAAGCCATTAAGGCCGATTACCAGAATGGCGTGCTGACGCTGAGCATCCCGAAGCGCGAGGAAGCCAAGCCCAAGCAAATCAAGGTCAACGTCGGGACTCCGGCGGTGGCCGCGGCTGCCGCAGGAAGGTAAGTCTGGAAGGTAGCCGCAGTTCAGCAGTACAGTAAGGGGCTGGCGAGGGTGCCAGCCCCTTTTTCTGCAAAGTCGTAGAGGAATTGAGGATGTTATGTTGCGATTTGAAAAAATGACGGTCAAGGCGCAGGAAGCCGTGCAAAGCGCGCAGGAAGTCGCCGCGCGTCATGAAAATCAGCAGGTGGAACCGATGCATTTGCTGGCGGCACTGGTCGGGCAAGCTGATGGCGTAGTACCGCCGCTGCTGGCGAGGCTAGGGATTCGCAGCGAGGCGCTGTCGCAAGAGATTGAAAGAGAAATTGGGAAGTTGCCGAAAGTGCAAGGCTTCGGGCAGCAACATCTGGGACGGGCGCTGAATGACGTGCTGGAACGCGCCTTCAAAGAGGCGGAGAACTTCAAGGATGAGTACGTTTCAACGGAGCACCTGTTTCTGGCCATTGCCGGACAGGATCGCGATCCTGCCGGGCTCCTGCTGAAGCGGCAGGGCGCGTCGCACGACGCGATCCTGCAGGCATTAACCGGTGTGCGCGGAACGCAGCGCGTGACCTCGCAGAACCCCGAGGCGACGTACGAAGCATTGGAAAAATATTCGCGCGACCTCACGGAACTGGCGCGCAAGTCAAAACTTGATCCGGTGATTGGGCGCGATGAAGAAATTCGCCGCGTCATGCAGATCCTGGCGCGGCGCACGAAAAACAATCCGGTGCTGATCGGCGAACCGGGCGTGGGGAAAACCGCGATCGTCGAAGGACTGGCGCAGCGGATCGTTTCCGGAGATGTGCCGGACGTGCTGAAGACCAAACGCATCGTGGCCTTGGACCTGGCCGCGCTCGTGGCCGGCGCGAAATACCGCGGCGAATTTGAAGACCGTCTGAAAGCCGTCCTGAAAGAAATTACACAAGCAGAAGGACAGATCATTCTGTTTATCGACGAGTTGCACACGCTGGTGGGCGCTGGCGCCGCGGAAGGCGCGATGGACGCTTCCAATATGCTGAAGCCGGCGCTGGCTCGAGGAGAGCTGCGTGCCATTGGCGCGACCACGCTGAACGAATACAAGAAACATATTGAAAAAGATCCGGCGCTGGAACGCAGGTTCCAACCTGTCCTCGTCAGCGAACCGACGGTCGAGGATACGATCGCAATCCTCCGGGGCTTGAAAGAGCGCTACGAAGTTCATCATGGCGTGAGGATTAAGGACGCAGCAATTCTCGCTGCCGCTACGCTTTCCCACCGCTACATTTCGGATCGCTTTTTGCCAGACAAGGCCATCGATCTGATCGACGAGGCGGCAGCCAGCCTGCGCATGCAGATTGATTCCCTGCCTGTGGAGATTGACGAAATCGAGCGGCGCCTCATGCAGTTGGAAATTGAACGCCAGTCGCTGTTAAAGGAGAAAGACGCGCATTCGAAAGAACGGCGCAAGCAGATCGAGAAGGAATTGGCGGTGCTGAAGGAAGATTCCAGCGGGCGCAAAGCGCGGTGGCAAGCGGAGAAAGAAGCCATCGGCAAGATTCACAAGCTGAAAGAGCAGATCGAACAACTGAAAGCGGAGGAGCAGAAATACGAACGCGCGGGAGAGTTGGCCAAAGTGGCCGAGATTCGTTACGGCAAAATTTCCGCGGCGGAACGCGAGCTGAAGCAAGCCGAGGAGCGCTTTGCATCGGTGCAGAAAGGCGCACCGATGCTGAAGGAAGAAGTCGACGAAGAAGACATCGCAAAACTGGTGAGCAAGTGGACCGGGATTCCTACGGGCCGCCTGCTGGAAGGCGAAGTGCAGAAGCTCGTGCATATGGAAGAGCGCCTGCGGCAGCGCGTGGTTGGCCAGGATGATGCGCTGGCGCGCGTTTCGAACGCCGTGCGCCGCAGCCGTGCGGGGCTTTCCGACACCAAGCGGCCGATTGGCTCGTTTATTTTCCTGGGACCTACGGGTGTGGGAAAAACGGAACTGGCGCGCGCGCTGGCGGAGTTCCTGTTCGACGACGAAAAGTTGATGATCCGCATTGACATGAGCGAATGCATGGAGAAGCACAGCGTGTCGCGGCTCATCGGCGCGCCTCCGGGCTACGTTGGTTACGAGGAGGGCGGACAGCTAACGGAGCAGGTACGGCGCCATCCCTATTCGGTGATTCTCTTCGACGAAATTGAGAAGGCGCATCCCGATGTGTTCAACGTGCTGCTGCAGATTCTCGAGGACGGGCGGCTCACGGACGGCAAAGGACGTACAGTGGACTTCCGGAACACGGTGCTGGTGATGACCAGCAACGTCGGCTCGACGGCTATTTTCGAATTGTCGAGCAAAGATCCGGAGCGTGCCAGGAAGGAAGCCATGGAAGCGTTGCGCGCTTCGTTCCGGCCGGAGTTCATCAACCGCATTGACGAAATTGTGATTTTCAATCCGCTCGGGAAGGAGCAGTTGAAGGGTATCGTGGCGCTGCTGCTGAAGAGCGTGGAGAAACTGCTGGCCGAACGGCAAATCACGCTGGAGCTGACGCCTGCGGCGCAGGAGCTGTTGCTCAGCGAAGGATACGATCCCGCGTATGGCGCACGGCCGTTGCGCAGGACGATTCAGCGGTTAATTCAGGATCCGCTGGCAATGCAGATCCTGCAAGGAACCGTGCTGCCAGGCGATCACGTGCGGGTGGACCGCGACGGGCAGAAAGATGCGATGCGCTTCGAGAGCGCTAAGCGAAAACAACCGGCGACGGCGGCACGAATCTAAACTAAAGGCTAGTTTGGTCAGATGAGGAACAAATGAAGCTTTTGCGAACTGGTGTTTTGTTGATTCTAATGAGCGTGCTTCTGGTGCTTGCAGGCGGCGCGATTGGCGGACAAGGCGGTCTGAAGATCGCGCTGGCGATCGCCGTATTGATGAATGGCATTTCGTACTTTTACTCGGACAAGATTGCGCTTGCTTCCAGCGGGGCGCAGCCCGCCTCGCGAGAACAGTTGCCGAGACTCTACGAGGTGATGGAGCGCCTCGCAGCAAAGGCGAACATTCCGGTGCCTCGGCTCTACGTGATTCCTGAGCCCGCGCCCAATGCGTTTGCGACGGGGCGCAACCCACAGCATGCCTCCGTGGCGGTAACCGAGGGCCTATTGGAACTAATGAACGACGAAGAACTCGAAGGAGTCATTGCGCACGAGCTTTCTCACGTACGCAATTATGACATCTTGACGAGTTCGATCGCTGCAACCATCGCGGGGGCGATTACGTATCTGGCGTCCATGGGGCGCTGGGCCATGTTGTTTGGCGGTTTCGGAAGAGGCCGTGATGACGACCGCGAAGGTGGCGGGCTCGCCGCGCTGCTCATGATTTTCCTGGCGCCCCTTGCCGCGCTAATGCTGCAGCTTTTTCTTTCTCGTACGCGGGAATACTCGGCCGACGAGACCGGAGCGCGAATGGTAGGGCAGCCGTACGGACTGATTAGCGCCCTTCAGAAGCTTGGGGCTTATAATCAGCGCATTCCCACAACCTTGGTTTCTCCGTCCACATCAGCACTGTGCATCGTAAAGCCCCTATTTGGCAGTGGCGGGCTGACTTCCTGGTTTAGCACACACCCGCCGCTCGAAGCTCGTATTAAGGCCCTCCGGGAAATGACCGTCATACCGCAGAGGTAAGGACCGTACGTCAGGTTTCTGCACACTTTCGCCCCCTCACGTGTAATCTTTTCAGGAGTTTACCCCATCGATTTTTGGTGCTAAGACCTTAAGCGAGCCTTAAATCTTTTATTTACAGGGGGATAACATTTGAGGCTGGGCGATCACGGAATTGGCGCTCGAAGTGCACAATCCCGTATCGAGATTTTCTCGCCGTGGGGAATCTGGGGACGGGGGCTATGAGCTGTAAGGATACTATCCATTTGATTTGTTGGTATTTAGAGGGGCGTCTCTCCGAGTCTGTAGAAGGGGAGATCAAGCGGCACGTACAGTCTTGCTCCGATTGCCATCTGGTATTAGACGCCGCGGTGAACACTCTTGACCGGTATTTCACCACCGAACGCATGGTCGAGGCCGAGGCTGCTTCCCGCGCCGCGTAGCAAAAATCCTGCATAAATATGTGAAAATGAGTTGGTTAAGCTCGTGCCGCATTGTCCATCGGGCCAAGGCATCTACGGAATCCCTGCCTGCAGCCACTCCCAAAATGGCAATTTGCCAAAGCAGCAAAATTTACGTTCGCAGGAAAGACCAAGTAATCTTTACTAGTACTAGTACGTATAAACCTATCATTGAGTGGCCTCTAAATTCTACTTAACCTATTAATTTTCATACAGTTACTACAAAATGGCTTGATTTCGAGGCTTTGGCGTAAAGGGTGCACCTTCCTTTTGTACTGGCCGAAGAGCCTAAAGGAGAACGAAAGTATATGAGCGAATTCCTGCACTCGACCGACGCGAGCACATCTGGAACGCCACGTTGGGTCGGACTGGCAGTCGTGGTTTTAGGCGGCGTGTCGCTTCTTGGCCTCGGAGTAGGCTGGAGCGCATTGAATCAAGCCAAGGGCATCGAGCAGTCCACCCTGGCGTCCGTCAAGCAGTCCAATGATGCTTTGTCGCAGCGGCTGGCAAAGGAAGACGAGATCAACCAGCAACTGCAGAGCGACCTGAAAGTTGTCACCAACAAGCTGAACCTGACGAAAGAGGAACTGCTCGCGGCCCGCAAGCAGGACAAGAACGCCACGAGCGCCGTGGATCAGAAGGTGACCAGCCTGGCGACATCCGTAAAGGCTGAACTCGCCACCAAGGCGAATGCAGATGACGTGAACAAATTGAACGGCGACGTCACGGGCGTGAAGACCGACCTGGACGCCACCAAGAACAGCATTCAGATGGCACGCAGCGAAATGGGCACACTTATCGCTCGCAACCACGATGAAATCGATCAGCTCCGCCGCATGGGGCAGCGCGACTACTTTGAATTCACCGTGCAGCGCAAGGGCGGTGCCACCAAGGTCGGGTCCATCCAGATCGAGCTGAAGGACACCAACACCAAGAAGAACCGCTACACCATCAACGTTCTTGCCGACGACAACAGCTTTGAGAAGAAAGACCGCTCGGTCAACGAACCGATCTTCTTCTACACCGGCGGGACCCGCGCGGCGCTCGAACTGGTGGTCAACAAGGTCACCAAGTCGACGGCCACGGGCTACCTGAGCATCCCAAAGGCAGCCGGAGCGACCTCAGCGAGCACGGCTACCTCCGGACAGTAGCAATTTTCCTTGATGTTGGTTTTGCACTCTTTGAGAGCACAGTAACAACCGTAAGAAAGGGAGGATTCCAGAGAATCCTCTCTTTTTATTTGGGCTCATCCGGGCATAAGAATCCAGCGTAGTAGGTCTTAGGAAGAGTCTGGACACCGAGCCGCCGCTGTGACAAGCTACTGGGCGGCCCGGCGGATATAAAAACCGCAGTGGATTTCTGGAGGGGGAAATCATGAAAATCCGTTTTGCAACTGGAATCGCAGTAACGCTCTTTGCGGCGGCTCTGGCAATGGCGGCGGAAGGCACCTGGACCGGGTACATTTCCGATGATCATTGCGGCGCCAAGGGCATGAGCGAAAAGCATGCCGAATGCGCCACAAAGTGCGTGAAGGAAAAGGGCGCCAAGTACGTGTTTGTGAATGACGCCGACAAGAAAGTCTACGCGATCGATGCACAAGACAAAGTGGCGGCACATGCCGGCCATCACGTGACCGTAAAGGGCAGCGTGGATGGCGAAAACCTGAAGCTGGCCAGCATTGACATGGCGCCTGCAAAGAGCATGTAGCTGCTTTTTGCGTCGCAATTTCTGAAAACGGGCGAACCGGACAAGCCGGCTCGCCCGTTTTGTTTTGTGCCCTGACCTATTTCCGTTACGATGTTGTGCTGCCATGTCCACCATTCTGATTCACTCTGGCCGTGCCCTGACTCCCACTGCGGAAATCCCCGATGCGGGAATCCTGATTCGCGAAGACGTTATTGAGGCTATCGGGCCGCGCTCGGGAATGACGCTGCCTGCAGGAGCGCAGGAAATTCGCGCGGCGGACAAGACGGCCATCCCTGGCTTCCTGGACGTGCACATCCACGGGGCCGGCGGCCATGATGTTATGGAGGGCAATTCCACCGCCCTGCGTGCCATTACGCGCAAAGTCTCGGAATACGGAACAACTTCCATCGTCGCGACCACGGTAACGGCCAGCATCGACGAAACTCTACGTGCCGTCGAAGGGATCGCGGGATTCATCGCGCGGCAGCATGAAACGGATGAACCTCGAGCGGAAATCCTGGGGATCCATTTTGAGGGACCGTTTATCAGCAAGCAGCGCCGTGGTGTTCATCCCGCGGAATGGATTCAGCTGCCATCGGCGGAAACGCTGGCCCGCTTCCTCAAGGTCGCCGCGGGGAATGCCCGGATCCTGACGATCGCTCCGGAAGTTCTCGGGGCCGTTCCTTGCATTGATGCCGCGCGGGAAGCCGGTCTGGTCGTTTCGATGGGCCACACCGACGCAACGTACGAGCAGGCTCGTGCGGCCATGGCGCGGGGAGCGCGCAGCGCCACGCACGTCTACAACGCGATGCGTCCGTTTACCCACCGCGATCCGGGCGTCATTGGTGCCGTGCTCACTTCGCCTGATGTCAATGCGGAACTGATCGCTGACGGCGTTCATGTCGAAGAAGCCGCAATGAGGCTGCTGCTGATCGCCAAGGGAGCAGCGCACGTCACCCTGGTCAGCGACGGCCTCTCTGCGACAGGTATGCCGGACGGAAAATACATGCTCGGTGGCTTCGAGGTTACGGTCAGCGGCGGCGTGTGCCGGAATGCCGAAGGAACGCTGGCGGGAAGCACGCTGACGCTCGACCGCGCGTTGCGAAATATCGTTGCCCTTGGAACGCCGCTCCCGGACGCCGTCCGCATGTTGACGCTGAATCCTGCAACGCTGCTTGGAATTGAATTTAAGAAAGGTTCTCTGAGAGTGGGCGCTGACGCGGACATTCTGCTGCTCGATGAAGGACTACATGTGACAAACGTGTGGGCTCGTGGAGTGGCTTTGAATTGAGTAGGACAGGCATTTCTGCCTGTCCGCTTTATTTTCGCTTGAAAACACGGACAGACAAGAGTGTCTGTCCTACAAATCCACGCAAGCTTCACGGATTGAGCGGAATGTGAAGCTGCTCGGCGAGCTGTTCCGCATCGAAGGGACTGCAGGAAAAATAACGGCCACCGACATCGAACGTGGGCACAGTGCGCTTGCCGTCGTTCGCTTTGATAACGATGGCTTCCCCAGACGGATCCTGTTCAATATCCACTTCGCGAAAAGCCACGCCGCGTTCTTTCAAGAACGATTTCGCCCGGCGGCAATCGGGGCACCATGTAGTGCTGTAAACGGTGATGGGTTCCATAGCTTTGTCCTACAAGATTAGATGCGCTCTGGCCTGGTCCGTCGCAGAGCCTTATTCCGATGAGGCGTAATCGTTATGGGTGGGAATTGACGGAAGCTCCTCGGTACTTGCGCGCAACTTGAATGCGGATCAAAGCGCGCTGAAGTGCGACGGTGACGCGGTCCCAATCGATATTCGTATCTCCGGAAGCGAGTCGCTTTTCCGCGCGCGCCCTGGCTGCCTCGGCGCGAGCAATGTCAATCTGTTCCGCAAACTCGGCGGTCTCCGCGAGGACCGTGACGCGATTGGGCAACACCTCCGCAAATCCCCGAATGATCGCGAGATGCTCCGATTCCTTCCCGCTCGCATCGTGATAACTCAGCTCTCCGATGCCCAACTCGGTGATCAGCGGCGCGTGCCCCGGCAAAATTCCGAGATAGCCGTCGGCTCCAGGAAGCTGCACTTCCTTCGCGCTCTGGCGAAGCAACTGCTTCTCCGGCGTCACGACCACGAGTTCGATGGCTTCAGGAAGCATCTTCGTTCTTAGGCGCTCGCCTTCATTTTCTCAGCCTTCTCCAAGGCTTCCTCGATGGTCCCAACCATGTAGAACGCTTGTTCCGGAA
Organism: Acidobacteriota bacterium; assembly: GCA_013289835.1. Lineage (GTDB taxonomy): Bacteria > Acidobacteriota > Terriglobia > Acidiferrales > UBA7541 > Acidiferrum. The sequence continues at coordinate 147,200 of JABCZG010000008.1, forward strand.
TGTCATCGTACTTGCCTTCCACGATTTCCTTGAAGCTGCGTACCGTGTCTTCGATCTTGACGTACTTGCCTTCGAGGCCGGTGAATTGCGCGGCCACGAACATCGGCTGCGAAAGGAACTTCTCGATTTTGCGCGCGCGCGCCACCGTGCGCTTGTCTTCGTCGGAAAGTTCTTCGATACCGAGAATGGCGATAATGTCCTGCAGTTCCTTGTAACGCTGCAGAATACCCTTGACGCCGCGTGCCACGGCGTAGTGCTCTGCGCCGACAATGCGCGGATCGAGAATGCGCGACGAGCTGGCCAGCGGATCAACGGCCGGATAAATGCCGCGCTCGACGATCTGCCGGCTAAGGTTCGTCGTGGCGTCTAGGTGCGCGAATGTCGCTGCCGGCGCCGGGTCGGTGTAGTCATCGGCCGGCACATAGATCGCTTGTACCGAAGTAATTGAACCGGACTTCGTGGAGGTGATGCGCTCCTGCAATTCACCGATTTCCGTGTTGAGGTTCGGTTGATAACCGACGGCGGAGGGCATGCGGCCAAGAAGCGCGGAAACTTCCGAACCTGCCTGCACAAAACGGAAAATGTTATCAATGAAGAGCAGCACATCGAGATGCTCTTCATCACGGAAATATTCCGCAACGGTCAGCCCAGTCAGCCCCACGCGCAACCGCGATCCAGGCGGCTCCGTCATCTGTCCATAAATCAAGGCCGCGCGCGATTTCTCCGAATTGCCAGGAACAATGACGCCGCCCTCGGACATTTCCAGCCACAGGTCATTGCCCTCGCGGGTGCGTTCGCCGACCCCCGCGAAAACCGATACGCCGCCGTGCTTCATGGCCACGTTGTGAATCAGTTCCATAATCAGCACGGTCTTGCCCACACCCGCGCCGCCGAACAGGCCGATCTTGCCGCCCTTGAGGTACGGCTCGATCAGGTCGACCACTTTGATTCCCGTCTCAAACATTTCGAGAGTAGTAGACTGATCTTCGAGCGTCGGCGCAGGCCGATGAATCGGATAATAGGTCTTGCTGACGATAGGCCCTAGTTGATCCACCGGTTTCCCGAGCACATTCATCACCCGACCCAGCGTCGCCCGGCCCACGGGAACCTCGATGCCCTTGCCGAGGTCTTGCGCCTTCATCCCGCGTACCATACCTTCCACAGGCTCCATCGCGATCGCGCGCACGCGTCCTTCGCCCAGGTGCTGTTGCACTTCAGCGGTAACGTCGAGCGGCTCAGGAACGTTGTAGCCTTCACTGGTAATGCGAACAGCGTTGTAAATCGCGGGCAGATGTCCCGCCTCGAATTGGATATCGAGAACGGGTCCGATGACCTGCACCACATGTCCTACGCCTGCGGGTTGCTCTGCCATGCTGTCTCCTAAGCGGTGGAAGCTGCGCCGCTCACAATTTCGATAATTTCTTTCGTAATGGCCGCTTGCCGCACTTTGTTCATGTGCAGCGTCAGCGCTTCAATCACGTCTCCCGCGTTCTTGGTGGCCGATTCCATCGCGGTCATGCGCGCGCCGTGCTCTGCCGCGGAAGATTCCAACATGGCGCGCAGAATTTGCGTCTCGATGTAGCGCGGCAGCAGCTTGTCGAGTAGCTGCTCTTCCGGCTGCTCGTAAATGTAATCAACCTGGGAAGAATTATCGCCGGCGGCCGATCCTTCTCCTTCGCGCACCGCTTCGACGGGAAGCAGTTTCTCGACTACGAGGTTTGCCGTCATGACCGTTTTAAATTCGCTGAAGACGATATACACGGAATCGATCTCTTCCTTGGCGTAAAGCCCGGTCACCAGCGTGGCAATGTCACGTGCCGTGGCGAAGTCTACGCGCGCCAGCACATTGATGTATTCGGCGACGATGTTAAAGCCCGCTTTTTTCAGCGAGTCGCGGCCCTTTTTGCCGACCGGAATCACCGAAAGCTTCTTGCCTTTGTGCGCGCGGAAAAACTCGTTGGCTTTGCGCAGGATGTTGGTATTAAAAGCGCCCGCCAACCCGCGCTCACCCGTAAGCACGATGGTCAGGATTCGTTCTTCCGGGCGAGTCGCCAGAAGTGGATGTTGCGGTTCCGCAATGCGCGACATCGTGGAACGCAGAACTCGCGCCAGCTCCCGCGCATAGGGGCGCGCCGCAAGCGCCGCCTCCTGGGCGCGCCGCAGCCGGGCCGCCGCGACAAACTTCATCGCGCGAGTAATCTGCTGGGTGTTTTTCACCGAGCGAATACGTCGCCGGAAATCGAGAAGTGTGGGCATCGCTATTCGTTACACGCCGGTTCTTACTTGGCGGCGGCAGCGGCCGCAACCGTGAAGCGCTCCTTGAACGCATCCACCGCCGTCTTGATCTCCGCCCTGATGGCGTCGTCGAGCGCCTTCTTCGTGGCGATGTTCTTCAGAATCGCAGGATAGTTGGTTTCCGCGAACTGCAAGAACTCGCGCTCAAAGCGCCGAACTTCGGGAACGGGAATCGAATCAAGAGAACCGCTGGTCGCCACGTAGAGAATCAAGACTTGTTTCTCCACTACCAGTGGCACGTACTGATCCTGTTTCAGAACTTCCGTGAGGCGCTGGCCGCGCGCCAACTGGCCCTGCGTGACCTTGTCCAGTTGGTCGGCCCCGAACTGCGCGAAAGCCGCCAAGTCGCGATACTGCGCCATGTCCAGTCGGAGTGAACCCGCCACTTGGCGCATCGCCTTGATCTGCGCGTTGCCGCCCACGCGGCTGACGGAAATGCCCACGTTGATGGCCGGGCGAATGCCGCCGTTGAAAAGGTCCGCTTCCAGATAGATTTGGCCGTCGGTGATCGAAATCACGTTCGTCGGAATGTAGGCGGAGACGTCGCCCGCCTGCGTTTCAATGACCGGCAACGAAGTCAGAGAGCCGCCGCCGAGCTTGTCGTTCAATTTCGCGGCGCGTTCCAGCAGGCGCGAGTGCAGATAAAACACGTCGCCGGGAAATGCTTCGCGGCCCGGCGGGCGCCGCAGCAAGAGCGAGATTTCACGGTACGCCTGCGCGTGCTTCGAAAGATCATCATAAAACGTGATGGCGTGCCGTTTCGTGTCGCGGAAATATTCGCCCATCGCGCAAGCAGCGTACGGCGCAATGTATTGCAACGAAGCAGGTTCCGAAGCCGAAGACGCGATAATGATGGTGTAGTCCATCGCGCCGGCATCGGTCAGCGTCTTCACCACCTGCGCGATCGTCGAGCGTTTCTGCCCGATGGCGCAGTAAATGCAAATAACGTCGCCGCCCTTTTGATTGATGATGGTGTCGAGAATGACGGCGGTCTTTCCCGTCTGCCGGTCGCCAATGATCAGTTCGCGCTGGCCGCGCCCGATGGGGATCATGGCGTCAATGGCTTTGATGCCCGTCTGCAGCGGCTCGCGAACCGGCTGGCGATCGAGTACGCCCGGAGCAATGCGTTCCAGCGCATTCCTTTGCTTCCCCACGATCGGTCCCTTGCCGTCCACGGGCTCGCCGAGCGGATTCATCACGCGGCCGATCAGACCTTCGCCCACCGGCACGGACATAATCGTGTTGGTGCGCTTGACGACGTCGCCTTCCTTCAGCTCCTGCGATTCGCCGAGGAGCACCACGCCGACTTCTTCCTCTTCGAGGTTGAGCGCAATGCCGTAAACGTTGTGCGGGAAAGCGAGCATTTCGCCGGCCATGACTTTCTCAAGGCCGTGCACGCGCGCAATTCCGTCGCCCACGCTGATGATCGCGCCGACTTCGTCCACCGAAACGGTCTGCTCGTAATTCTCGATCTGCTCGCGCAGAATCTTGCTGATTTCGTCTGCCTTGATGTTCGCCATGCCTGCTCCGTGGTTTCCGTCTGTCTAGCTGTTTATTCCGCCGCCAGGCGCGTGCGCAGTTCGTTCAAACGATTGCGCAACGAGCCATCGTAAATCGTGTCTCCAATGCGCACGACCGCGCCGCCTAGCAGCGCCGGGTCGAGCGAGTATTTCGTTTCAATTTTCTTGCCGGTAAGCCGCGCCAAGGTCGCCGCGAATTCTTTCTTTTGCGCTGCGCTCAATTCCACCGCGGAAGAAATTTCCGCTTCGGCGATGCCCTGCCGCTGCCGAAGAACTTCCTGAAAAGTTTCTATGATTTCTGGCACTAGATGCGTGCGATGGTGGTCCGCGATTAAGAACAGAAAATTGCGCAAAATTTTGCTCGCGCCCAAGCGCTTGACGAGTTTTTCGATCACCGCGTGCTTGTCCTCAGGAGTGACCGCGGGGCTCGCCAGAAATGTCCGCAGCTCCGCCGATTGCGTGTAAGTCGTCCCAAAGTCGTTCAGCTGTTTGGACGTCGGTTCGGCAGCGCCCTGCGCGAGCGCAACGTCCGCCAGCGCATTCGCATACTGGAGGCTCGCGGATTTCAATTCGGTCTCCCTTCGAGACTCTTTACGAAGCTACTAATTAGCGATTCCTGTGCTTTAGGAGTGAGCTGTTTGGCGAGCAGCGATTCCGCGCCATCCACCGCCAACGTCGCCGCCAAAGCTTTCAGTTCCAGGCGAGCCGCGCGTTCCGCGGCTTCGATTTCTGCTTTCGCGGCCGCGGCGATTTTCTGCGCATCGTTCTGTGTGGTCGCGCGGAGCCGCGCGACCTCGGCCGCGGATTCGCGCTCGGAAAGCGCGCGGAGTTCCGTAATTTCCACTTGAAGATTCGCCAGCTTGGATTCGGCCTCACGGAGCTGCGCATCGGCCGCGGCTTTCGCGCTAGTGGCTTTCGTGATCGCCGAGCTGATCGCCGCAGCACGCCCGCTGAAAAACGCCGGAGCCTTTTTCAGGCACAGCCAGAGAACCGCGCCCGCGACGATCGCGAAATTGATCCACTTGAAAAGCTCCGTGGCGCTTTCCACGGCAGGGTCCTCGTGCTTCTCCGCGGCGTGCGCCCCGATCGCGGCGAACAGCACCACGAATAAAACACACACAGTAAAAAGGGCACGGCGCTTCCGGGTCATCGAGCCTCTCTCATGGGAGCGCCCGACGGCGGCGTTTGCAAAATGCGGCGCGCAATTTCGGCGGAGAGTTGGCCCACAGTAGCTTCGATGTCGCGCCGCGCACCGGCTAATTCGCGAGCAATCCGTTCTTTTCCAGCGCCGACTTCCGCGGAAGCCTTCGCCCGCGCCTCTTTGAGTTGTGCCGCACGCTCCTCGAGCAACTGTTTGCGCGCCGCTTCCTGCTCGGCGTAAACCTGCCCGCGAGCCTGTTTCAGCGCATCCTGGTACTGCTTGACCTTCTCGGCAGCGGCGACTTGGGCGGCTTCCGCGGCCTTCTGGGCGCCTGCGGTGCGAGAATCGCGTTCCGCCATGACCTGGAGCAGCGGTTTGAAGAAAAGTGCCCGTAAGATGATGTAAAAAAGGAGGATGATCAGGACTGTAGGCACAGCCTGAAGGAACAGTTCGCCTAGTTGGCCAACAATCGCCTGCATCAGAAGTTGTGTCGCCTAAAAGTCAGGTTGGCAGCCACGCCGCGCCCCACCCCGTGGGAGCCTTACGGCGGGCTAAACGCTGCCGTCTTAAACCAATATTGTATAGCATCCGTCGTGGCTTCCGTCAACGTGACCTCCAGGACGGTCAATCGCCCATAAGCGGTTCAGTCGGCTCGTCTGAATTTGACGCAGCGCGGGGTTACGCGCACTCGAACGTGCAAGGCCCGTAGATGATGAGCAGGACGGTGCAAAGATAAGGCGTCAGCAGCTTCAAAAAAGGATTCCGGCCACCATCTCGGCTACTAGATTGGTTTTTTCGCGGCGCATTTCCTTCGTGAAGGAGGGATCGTCCTGAGCGTTGGAGCTTAGGCTTATCACGAAAGCCTGGTCGCGCACGCGGCCGACCACCAACTCAGCCTGTTGGTTTTGTTTGCCCTGCATGCTGCACATCACGGCCTCATTGCCGATAGCGCCGAGCGCGGCGCTCTTCGGCGGGCATTGCGCGAGGTACTTGGGGAATTGCTTGGGGATATCGGTCATGACGTCGACCGCGATGCGCAATTGGCGAGTTACAGCTCCTTGCTGGCGCGAAAATTCGCAAACTCCATCGCCGTGCTCACTGACCTTCGCGGTCAACGTCACATCACCGCCAAGAATCCCCCGCGCAGTCGCCTCATTGATCCAGGGACACTTCGTTTGCCCCGGACACACAGCCGGCGTGACAAGCGCCAAGCCAAGCAGAAATATGTGAAAGCTTCGCATGTCATTCAAATTGTAGTTTCATGGCACGCGCGCGTTACGATTTCATCGCGGGTTTCAGCGCTTCCGCTTTGAGGATCTTGCCGCCCTCCTGGATGACGTAAAGGCGGTTGACCTCCAAATTCTTCAATTGATCGACTTGCCCGCTCAGCCAGCGAATCTCCACCATGTCCACCTTGGTTGCCTGGTCCAGTCCAAAGTGCATGCGCATATCATTCTGCGAAAAGTAGCTGCCACCGCTCCGCAGCTCGTCCATCTGCACGAGCGGCTCCTCTGCAGCCGGGACCGTCTTGGCCGTCACCAGCACGCGGCTGCCGATCCCCGTTCGATTGGATTTCACACCGACGAGTTTGATCTTGATCCAGTTCCGCTTGAGAGTTGAGTCGCAACGCAGCAGCTGCGGAATCGCATTGACGCAGTTGACCGCGATATCAAGGTCGCCATCGTTGTCGTAGTCACCGAAGGCGCAACCCCGCGCTGGCGCGTTCTCTACAATTCCCGGCCCGCCCTGGTTGGTGACCTCCTCGAATCGCCCGTTGCGCAAATTGCGATAGAGATATTTGTGTTCAGCATATTTCAAGTCGGTCTTTGACTTGTCCACCTCGGGATAGACGTGGCCGTTGGACATCAGAATGTCGAGCCAACCGTCATTGTCCATGTCAAAGAAGCCGACTCCCCAGCCCAGCAGGCGCGTGTTGACGCCGAGTCCGCTCGGATAAGTGCGATCCTCGAAGACGCCCCCGCCGAGATTGGTGTACAGCGAGTCCGTATCGCCGGCAAAATTAGTCTTCACAACGTCGAGATTGCCGTCGCGATTGTAGTCGCCGATGGAAACACCCATGCCGGCCTGAGGTTTGGCCTCCGCGGAGAGCGCGGCTCCCGCCTCGATGGCGATGTCCTTGAACGTGCCATCCTTCTGATTTAGGTACAACGTCGCAGGCGCGGAATCATTGGCCACGTAAATGTCCGGCCATCCATCGTTGTCGAGATCCGACGCGGCCACGCTTAGACCGTAAGTACCGACGGCGTTCCACATCCCCGCTTTTTCGCTAACGTCGGTAAACGTTCCGTCACCGTTGCTGTGATACAGAATGTTTTTTCCTCCCAGCAATCCGGGAGGACCACAGGCGACGAGAATGCCTTTGTATGTACATGGGCCATCCTCGGGAAGAGGTGCGGTCTTCAGGTCAAAATCAACATAGTTCGCCACAAACAAATCGAGATGCCCGTCGCGGTCGTAATCCACCCAGGTGCAGCCGGTATTCCAGCGCGTCTTCGGTCCGGGCTGGATCAGTCCGGCGCGCTTCGTGACGTCCGTGAATGTTCCGTCGCCGTTGTTGTGATACAGCGCGTTTTGCCCGTAGTAGGTGACGAATAGATCGTCATAGCCATCATTGTCGTAATCGCCGACGCAGCACGCTTGTCCCCAGCCGGTGTGGAGTTCCAGCCCCGAACCCTTCGTGACATCGGTGAACGTACCATCGCGGTTGTTCTTGAACAAACGACAATGCGGCTCCTGGCCTTTGGCGAATCCTTCCAGCCGCCATCCATTCACTAGAAAAACGTCTAGCCATCCGTCGTTGTCGTAATCGTAGAAGGCCAGTCCGCAGCCCGTCGTCTCCAACAAATACTTGTTCTTTCCCACGCCGCCATAGATAGTCTCGACGTCGAGCCCTGAACCCTTCACAACGTCCACGAAGCTCACGCCCAGCGGGGTGCCTTCAATGGGAGATTTGGGACCCGGTGGAGGAGGAGCAGGCTTGGCGTCGTAGGTGCGCTCGACTGGGCCAATCTTCTTTTTTTGATTTTGTGTAGCGTCTTGCCGAGGAGCGGCCAAAGCCAGAATATCAGCGAAGGGAAGTACCAGAGCGGTGCGGCTCAGCGAACGTAGAAACTTCCGGCGACCCGAGTGCGACACGAATCCTCCTCAGCTACCGCTGACCGCCTGCGCTGGCGGCGCCGTGCTGCAAATCCGTGTGCATGTGCCAGGGCACGCTCTCGGTCGAAATCTCCGGATGTTTGCGCAGAAAGTCGAGCGAATACGTTGGCGCTTCGGGGTCGATTCTCTTGGTGGCATACAACGCAGCCTGCGCGGCGGCCTCGGCATTCCTGCCCTTGCGACGATACAAGATGGCGAGATTGTAGTGCGCAGCCACGTCGTCGGGATCAATCGCCTGCAACGCTTCAAACTGCGCAACGGCGTCATCCGAACGATGCTGCTGGTAATAGGCAATGCCTAGCTCGCGTCGCGCGTCGCGCGATTGCGGATATTGCTCTACGACCTTTTGCAAATTGGCAACTTCCGCATCTGGATGTCCCTCGCGGCGCTCCACCAACGCAAGATAGTAAAGAGCTCGCGCATATTCCGGATGCAACTGCAGCGCCTTCTCCAGTGGCGCTCGCGCCGATGAATATTTTTCCCACTCGATGTAGGTCAAGCCCAGATTGACGTAGCCGTCCTCGTAGTCCGGCCGCAGTTTTACAACTTGTTCGAAAGCCTCAATGGAATCGGAGTATTGCTGCTGGTCCAGATATCCGATGCCGAGGTTGTTCCACCGCATCCAATCCTCATTGTCACCGGGCAAGGCAGGCGTGGGGTCATTCGTGCCCAGGTTCAGCGCGCGCGTCCGGGAAGCCAGCTCCACCACGGGATAGAGCGGATGATCGGGACCGAACACATTGTTCAGGTAACTCTGCCGCAAGTGGCGGTAGTTTACGCGCGCCGTGATGCTGAGCGGTCCCTTCACGTCGGACGGAACCTGAAATTCATACCGCACCAGCGCCGAGCGTCCGGACTGAATCGAATTGTCATAGGCCATCGAATGAATCGTCCAGACCTTGTGATTGTCCACAAACTCGCCCGAGAGATTCACCGGCCGGTTGGTGAAGCTGTGCGCGCGCGCATCCAGCATGCCATCGGGCTTCAGAAAACCGCTGTGATAAACATCATTCCCGGCGGCATCCTTCACCGTGACCTCTACCCACGCTTCATAGAGATCGCGAACCTCAGGAATCAGCGAGTGCCCAATGTTTTTGTTCTGGATGACGACGTAGGCTTCCACTACATCCTTCGGCGCAAGCTGAAAGGGCACGGAGCCCAGCGGCGCAATGATGTTGTCGTCGCCCGCTTTCTTCAGCGCGAATATATCCACGTTCAGGAAATTACCCGCCTTCAGGAACTCGATCGTCTTCTGCAACTGCTCATCGAAGCCGTAGTAGTAGGGCACGGCCGTGTTTCCGGCCAGCCAGCGATGCGACGCGAACGATCCGCCTTTCGTGCCGTAGTCTGACAAAGTAGCCGGCGCACGGCGCATGTGGCAGCTCTGGCACGTCGTGAAATTCGCCTGGTAAAATGTCAGCGGGTTGCGCTTGGAGAACTTGGAATTCTGCCACTCGTCGTACACGGTAAAAGCCCGAATGAACTTGTACTCGTTCAGTGGATTCGGCAGGTTGGCTTTGTGGCAGGCCGCACAAAATTCCGGCGTCCGGTAAAACGGCTGCATGACCGCCTGTGAGTGACGGTCGGGATGATCCAGAATGTCGGGGAAGGGGACCTCGCCCGGAATTCGATTGCCCTCCTCGTCCACGATCACGGCGGGAACCCCCAGCACAAATCCGCCATTCCCAGAAGTAGACTGTAATCGCTGAATAGAATGGCAGGTAGTGCACGTTAACCCGTCCTTGTCGAAGGAACGATCGACGTGCGAATCCTGCGTCAGCCCACCCGAGAGAACCGCGATGGGATTGTGGCAGCTATCACAATGCCGCGAAAACTCGATACCTTTCGTGCGAACCAGGATGTTCACGCTCGTCCGGTAGAACGGCGTACGGAAGGAGTTGGAGTGCAACGCTTGCCGCCATTGGTGATAGGCCTCTTCGTGACAATGGCCGCAGTACTCGGCCTCGGGGAAAGCGCCTGGCTTGACGAAGTCGTTGCCCTCTATGGCCGCGTTTCCGGGCAGCGACAAATTGTCCTTGCCGAACCTGAAGTTATAGCTCTGCCGGATCCAGTCAGAATAACTCTTCCCTTGCAGCCCCTGCGCGGACTGGGTGTGCACGGTGAACGTTACGTTTCCCATTAGCAACAGAATGCTACCCACGAAAAGGGCGGTACTCACGAGGATTCTACCCATGCGAGGCTTCATCACGGCTTACCTGGAGGAGCCAAACTACCAAATCTTTGTATAGACTGGGGGCACTTGCTGCGCGTGTGGCAGCGCTTCGCGGAACCACGCCGAGAGAGCATTCGATTGCCCACAGTTCCAGTCCCCTTGGGCTGGCATGGATGCAGTCTGGTATAGCGCATCCTCAGTTCCCTGTAAATAGCGGCACTGGCAAAGAGCGCTTGTCGGCAATCCAGGGCTACGGCTTGGACTTTTCCAACTCGTCCGTTTTCCGCCGCTCGGCCGCGGCTTCGTCCTTCTTTCCTTGGCGTTCCAGCGCGTTAGCTAACCCACGATGCGCCTCAGCATAGCCGGGGTCTTCGCTAATCGCCTGTTGATAGCGCTCGATGGCGTCCTCGACCTGCCCTTTCTGCAGCAGCGAATTTCCTGAATTGGTGGCCACGCTAGCCCTCTGCCGATTCATGACCACGCGTTCCAGCTCCGCGCCTTTCTTCCGCTCGGCGGCGGCCTCCGCTCCATTACCCAAATCCGCGAGCACGGTCGCCAGGGTCAGGTGCGAATCGGGCTGGTTGGGCATTTGACGAATTGCCTCCCGCAGTGCGTCCGCGGCTTCGGGAAGTTTGTTCATCCTTCGATAGAGGCTGCCAAGCTTGGCCCAGCCATCCGCGTTTTCAGGATGAAGCTTCATCGCCAGCGACAGTTCGCGAGCGGCATCCTCGTCGCGGCCATCCTGCATGTAGAGGACGCCAAGCGTGTAATGTGGCGCGTGGGAGGATGGGTCCAGCTTGGCCGCTGTTTCCAGCTCCGGAATGGCCTCAGCATTGTCATCTTTCAACTTGAGCGCGAGTCCAAGATTGTAATGAAGCTCGAAGTCCTTGGGATTGCTCTTGAGACCGGAGCGCAGCACTTGGATGGCCTCATCGTTTTCGCCCATTTCCAAATACGCCGCCGCCAGATTCTCATGTGCCGTGGCGTCCTTCGGATGCTGCTCGAGTGCACGCTCAAGAAACGGGATGGCATCTTTTGCATTCCCAGCACGCAGTAGAGCAAACCCCAGACTCGCATTCGCCGCGGCGTTCTTTGGTTCAGCTGCAACGATCTGGCGAAGCAGCGGAACAGCCTCAGCATCATGGCCGGTGCGCTGCAAGGCTAGAGCCAGCTGATGCTTTGCTTCCGTGGACCTGGCATCGAGTTTGATCGCGCGCTGGAATTCCGCGATGGCCTTGTCGTCTTCACGGTTCGCTGCGTAAGCTTTTCCGAGTTCCGTCGCGGCGACCACGCTGTCGGGGGCCAACTGGCAAGCCCGAGTCAGCTCCGCGATCGCCATCGAAACCTGTTGCTGCGTCAGCAGCGCGGCCCCCAGATGCAAATGTGGCGCAGACAATCTCGGATTCAGCTGAATCGCTTCCTGGAATTCGCTGATTGCCGCAGGCCAGCCCTGCTGCTGCGCGTACAGCGAGCCCAAAGCGTCATGGAGATCGGCGCTCTTCGGCGATTCCGCGACCGCGAGCTGCATCTTGTCGATTGCTGCCGGGATCTGACCTGTGGCCGCCAGCGCGCGAGCGTAGGCTGCGAGAACAGAGGAGGGGAGCGCCTGAGAGGAATCCGGAGCGGCCTTTCGCTTCGCCTCGGCTTCCATTTCCTCGAACAGAGCGATCGCCTTCTTGTTGGCGCCCGTCTGCTCGTACGCCGACGCGAGATTGGTCAGCACGGAAACATCTCCAGGCTTCAGCGCGCGCGCCTTTTCCAGTTCTTTGATGGCTTGCGGATAATTCCCGAGACGCACCAGGACCGCGCCCAGGGCGCTGTGCCCCTCCTCAATCTGCGGCACCAGGCGAACGACCTTCTCGAACTGTGCTTCCGCGGCCTTGAACTCGTTATTCGTAACCGCCGTGATGCCCGCTCGGTACGCGGCCTGGGCCTCTTCGTTAATTTCGGCTTGAGACTTTGGCGACGAAGCGGTCTGCGCCGCGAAGCAGAGTTCGCCCGCCAACCCCAAAATCAAAACGAGGATGCATAAGAAGCGCAGTTTCAATGATGTTGCCGGGCGAACGCGTGTCCGGCCCGAGCCGGGGCTTGCATGGAAGGTCTTCGCGGGACGCATGACGTCACCAGGGGCTCTCCTGAGCCATCGGAGCAAGATGCCCGCGAAGAGTATAACAACCTCTTTGCCGGGATTGCCGTGCGCCGGAAAAAAGCGCTCACCGAGAATCGCCTCACAACGATTTGAGGTCGGCCGGGCTTCAGGGATTGAGTTGCGGTCTGGTCTGCGGCGGAATGTCATAGACGAAGCGATAGGTAACCGGCGTGTTGCTTCGCCCGCTGGTTATGTGCAGCGTTTCGTAAAGCTGCCGGCCGTCTTCGGAAAGCTCAAACGTGCGGCTCATCTTGTTGCCATGCGGATCTTTCTCATCGCTCACCAAGCGATTGCCATCCCACTTCGCGGCGATCTCCTGGTAGTTGGTGTCCTTGGACTTCTCCAGCTTGCGGCCGTCGGTCATGAACGCACGCTTGCGGTTCTGGTCGTCCACAAGATCCACTTCTGCGCCCGTCATGGACATGGCCATGGTGCTTGGCGGCGTCGTCAGTTCGTGCATTTTTTGCCGCTGATCGTCGTTATCCCCGCCACCGCGGCGACCGCCGTTTCCCATGCCGCCTCCGCTGCCAGGCAAGCCGACCCCAATGCGAGGTCCGCCGTAGCCACCACCACGCCCGCCATTCGATCCTTGCGAGTCTTGCGTTTGTTGGCGCGGGTCGTCGCTTTCGTCGCGATTGAGCTTCCAGGCGCCCAGAATTGTTGTCCGCGGTGGCGGAAGCGGTACCGGTTCCTGCGGCTTTGCCGCGGGCGTGGAAGCGGGCTGAGGCGGTGCGCCAGCCAACGGCCCCGGAGGGGCCTGCGCGTGAATCGCAGCCGGCATAAACAGGCTCAAGGTGACAAAAACAGCGGAAGTTGTGAGTTTGGCGATGCGTGTGGTTTTCATGGGTCGTTCCAGAGGTACTTCCGGGAGCATTTATATATTCCTGCTTCCAGTGGGAAAAGTTCCTGCCCAGCTACCTCAACCAGCGGTTGAGGTCCGTCGCACGAGGAAGGAAAGCCAGCGCGCCAAGTTCGCGAAAGCGTGCGGCACGCTGGCGATAGCGATGTTCGCCCGGAGCGATGATAGCCATGAACGGAACGCCGGCATCACGCGCCGCTAGGGCGTCGTCAATGTTATCGCCCAGATAGAGCGCGTTCATGGGATCCCGTTCACCGAGAATTTTTTGCAGGCCTTCTGGATGCGGCTTTTTTTTTGCGTCATCCATAGTCACAACAGTGCGAAAGCATTTCGTGGCGGGCCAGCGCTTGAACGTAAACTCAAACTCGCGCCGCGTGCGGCCCGTGAAAAGATTCAATTCATAGCGGCTCGCCCAGCGCTGAATCTGCCGCGGCGTGACAATCAATTTTTCATTTCGAACGTTTCCCGGCTTCCCGTCCGTCCCCCAGTAAAATTTCTCAAACGCCGCGCGTGCTTCCTCGTAGGTGGCGGGATGCCCGAGCGACGTCACCCACGCGGACACCATGTTCCAATCATCATTAAAGCCCGGCTTGCTCTTCCACTTGTGCAGCTCGGCATACGTCACGCGTTTCCCGGTGATATACCGCACCGTGTCCAGCGCCGAACGCCAGTATGTCCCCCGCACGTCCACCAGCACGCCGTCTACGTCAAAGATCAGAATTTGCGGCACCAGCTTTTTTTTCGTTTTTATGAAGTTCACCTGCGATTGTGGGTTTTCCCCTCGGCGCGGAAAGAATGCGCGCCCGAGCCGGAGAATAAGTCTAAAAAGCAGGATATCACGCTGGATGGATGGAAACAGTTCAGATGGGGACGAGCCAAGAAGCTTATGAAGATTGCGCGGGAAGCCAAAGGACCGCATCCGGCTTGCCAGTGGGCCTCTCGCTCATCCGGTCCGCAAGGGGCGGGATACTCACTCTCCTGTCCCTATCAGTAAATGAGCTCGCGTTGCGCCACGATCGTATAAGGAAACGACTGAGTGAGCGAACTAGTCCAGCAACTGTCGTATTGAATCGTGGCATTGCCTCCGCCGTTCCAATTGATCGTCGGTATTCCCGGCGGGTTGTTGGCACCCAGAGGAATTAGGTGGGTGTAAGTAGGCGGCGTGTCGCTGTACAGGTTGGCGACGAGCAGCGAACCGTCCAGCGTGCCGTTGCCTCCACCGTTCTTAACGACATTCCCTTCGCCGATTATCAGAATGAGCCCATTGAAACTGGGAGTTCCGCTCATGGTCAGAGTTCCTGTGACCATAAGAATCCCGGTTCCTGAGCCGCTCAAGGAATAATCTCCTTGAACAACATTTATCACCGGCGCGCTATTGGTGCCCAGATTTGTGGGGACGGAGCTATTCGCATTTGGAAAGACGTTGCTGGCACCCGCCGCGGCAGTAATGCTGCTAACCAGATTTGTCAGGCCATCCACCGTGGACAACGGCCCCAGCGCGGTACTTACGTTCGACACGGCGGGAGTGGCCGTATAGGGCGTACTTGACGTGTAGCTACCCGGACGGTTGAGCTGCCCATTCAAGCTTGTTACAGCGGCGTTGTTGTACCCTCCTAACGCGGGTTGATTCGCCGCGGCCCCGCAGCCTGCTCCGCCGTTTGGTCCTTGGTTGGCATCCGCGCCGCTCACATTGAATGCGTTCGAGTTTGGCGCTCCATAAACTGGGTTCGGACCGTCAAATACCATCGCTCCTGGTATGGGCGGGAAAGAAGTTCGGCTGACTTCGTATTGGGTCATGCGGCGTGAACCGCTCGGTGTGACCGCCAGTGCCGTCAGTTCATACACCGGCAAGTAATTTCCGTTGGCCGCGGCGCAGCTCGCGTAGGTATTGGCGACGGCCACTTCATTTGTTCCGGTCCAGCAAACACGATTGCCGTTCGTCGTGCCGTCGACGGACGTAACAAGCGTTGTCCCTGTAACCGATTTGTTGGCCTTGGCCATCACGCGGACCCACTTCCATGGAAGTATGGGCGAAGCCGCGTAGCTCGTGCTGGCCGTAGCAGCAGGGGTTATGTACCAACCTCCCACGGGCACGCCGCCCGTGCAGGTTACTTCCTGGCAGATTTCAGTATCGGGATAGTTGGTCCCTAGGGGGAGCCAGGGAGTATCGGTCTCTCCTGACGCGGGGTTGGTAACATAAAGAACGCCGTTGGCCCCGCCGGGCAGCGCCGTCGCGGGAAGACTGCTGGTCAAGCTGTTCGTGGCCCCGGAACGCATGCGGTCGCGAACCTCTTCAATGCCGGCCTTCGACCCAAAAAACGCCGTTTGCTCGTCGCGAAAATTAGCACTGACGCTGGTCTCTGTGTTGGACATCATAATCATTCCCATCAGCGCCGCGCTGAGGAGCAGCAACACCATCAACGCAACGATCAGAGCAATGCCTTGCTCGGACGCCTTGGACTTCTTGCCGCGAATATTATTCATAGTCTTTTCCCGCTAGCACGACATCGGTTGTCCTGAAGCTGCCATCGAGCAATTGTTGAGCGAAACCTCGCCCTCAAGGACTGTTTCGATTGGCTGCCCCGTCTTGGGGTCGACTACGGCATTGTTCCGGATAACCAAGCTGATCTTGATGGTCTTGATGGAGGCGATGGTTTGGGCTCCGCTGCTGGTGCTAATGTCCACCGGCAATGACGTGATCTGCGTCCCGTTCGCTTGAAAATAGGAAAAAATGGGATTGCTGATCACATCGTTCGTTTCGGTTCCCCAGTTTTGCGTTTGGCCCGTAAGCGGATTGCCGCTGACCTTGGCAACCTGGCTGCGCTGCAGGCACAAGCCGCAGTTCCCTGATCCGTTGATCATGTACATCATGCTTTGCACCGTGCCGTTGCCATTTATGTCGCCTTCGAATTGGATCTCGTTGGCATCTATTTTTACCAGGCCCATGGCCAACCGATTGTCGTTGATGTAGGCATTGCCCCAGGTATAGGCGGTCTGCGTGGTGAGTGCCGGGCTCCAGGACAGGCTTGTCGTATCCACCATTCGCGAGTTCGGATAGCCGATCTCGTTGATGTCACGAAAGAATTGATCCACGAAATCGCGCGCTTCCTGGAAATTATCCAGCTTCACTTGTTCGGAATAAGCACGCTGTTCAGCGTTGTTGATCTGCACAAAGAGTCCCGCACTGACGATGCCCAGAATCAGCAACACCACCATCATTTCCAGCAACGAGAACCCGCCTTGACGAATGCCGGCTTGCCTGTTTCCGTTCATCTCACTGTCCTCCCGCCATCGAGCGAATCGTTACCGGGAGCGAAAACAAGATAGGGTTCGTCCCTGAACCCTGCATCTTTGCCGACACCGTTACCAGCTTGACGTAGTTCGAGGGTGTCTGAATGTTCCACCGCACATCGTACAAGGACTGCCGGTTCGTCGTGCCGCACGCCGTGTAGGACATGTAATAACCCACCGGCGCACCGCCGCTTCCCTGGGCCTGTGAGAAATCGATCGATCCCGTGGACAGCACCGTCGCTCCGGTTCCTGCCGTCGATCCCGTTATGTTGATCGTATTGGATGTGCCGGTGCAGTCCGTGATAGTGAGCGCTGACGAGCCACTGGCGGAGGCGCTCGCTATTTTTTCCGTCACCATTTGCGCGATGACTGTGGAATTGCTCTGCTGCCTGTTTCTCGAGTTCGTCCCAATCGCAATCGGAATCAGCACCGCGCATCCCAATACGCCGACCGTCAGGACGAGACTCGCGACCATGAGCTCGACCATGGACATGCCGCTCTGGCTTGACCCTCTGCTGCTTCTTTTCAATTCCATGAGCTTCCATTCCACGTCACAATCTTGGCGCGTCCGCTTTTGGTCACCACTACCGCCGCCCAACCCGATCCGCCAACCCGCGTGTCAGACATGTAGTACACAAAATACTTTGCTGGCGGCGTGTTGCAGGTCGCGGGCGTCGTCGTCGTATCATAATTGCAAGGCAGACCTCTGCCCGTGTACCCGAGAGTGTTGGTGTTGTCATACGATCCGCTTCCCGTGTCTCCCACCAGGACATACGCTGTCGGCTGCCCGTTGCTGCCGCTGGGTGTGCTGGAGGCCGGAACCGTGGTCCCGCTGAACTGCATTAGCGGCTCGCCCGTGTCGACGCTGCCATTTCCATTTAGATCGACATACGCGATTCGCGCACCATTGCGGGTACCGTAAAGAATCGCGTAGGTCGTATTATTCTTTGCGGCAAGGATTCTTGCGTCTTGCATGAGTCCGGCCAGGTCGCCCGCCGAGGCACGCAGCCGTACGTTCGAAACGGCTAACAGGATGTTCGGTATGGCGATTCCTGCGACCACCATTACCACGAACACGACAATCAAGAGTTCTAGCAGGCTGAATCCATTCATTCGGCCACACTGCTTCCAATTCTTCATGCAAAACTTTTTCATTTTCTTTGACGGTTCTCTTCTGGGCGCTCAGCGAGGGGTCTTCAGGAGGAGACGCCAACTGCCACCACAACCAATGCAGCACCTTGTGCGCCAACGCTGGTCGCCGAATAACTCCTTCTTCTTGGCAGACTTACAAGAATCGAGAAAGCGAATTCCGTTTCGCGGAAGAGGGCAGTGGGTGAAAACGTGGCATTATGCGCGGAACCAGAGAGTTTTAGATTAGAGACTATTAATCTGCCATAGGCGATAAGTGTGGCTCAAATTGCATGCCGCTTCACCCATCCATGTTTGTTTCGCGGCAGAATTAGGCACAAATAAGTGCTGGCCAACAAACAATAAGGACCGGCAGCACACCGCCTCTTTGTTGCCGCCTCTTTCGCGGACTTGCTACAATCGCTCCGTCGGTATTGCGGCCCAACGGGACGCACCCTTGGAACGGCGCCTGCAGCAAACCATCTCCCTGCGAACCAATCACGAGTCGCCGGACGGAAGGCGCGCCATCAAGAACTTCGCGTGTCGGTCGCTGTGTGACCGTCAGAATCAAGGAGCGGCGTATGGCCAAGTATGGCGGAGTGGATTTCATCGATTTTGATTCGCAGTTAAACGACGAAGAACGGCTGGTCCGCCAGACGGCACGCGAGTTCGTCGAAAACGAAATCATTCCCATCATCGAAAAGCACAGCCGCGAAGCGACGTTCCCAAAGCACTTGGTTCCGCAGCTCGGCGAGCTGGGATTTTTCGGCGCCAACCTCCACGGTTATGGCTGTGCGGGAATGTCCAACGTGGCCTACGGCTTGATGACCCAGGAACTCGAGCGCGGCGATTCCGGTTTACGCAGCTTTGTTTCCGTGCAAGGCGCGCTGGTGATGTATCCAATTTATGCCTTCGGCAGCGACGCGCAGAAAAACAAATGGCTTCCATTATTGCAGCAAGGCAAAGCCATCGGCTGTTTCGGTTTGACCGAACCGCAATTCGGTTCGAACCCTGGCGGGATGCTCACCCGCGCAGTTAAGAAGGGAAACAAATACGTCCTGAACGGCGAAAAAATGTGGATCACCAGCGGATCCATCGCCGACGTCGCGGTCGTCTGGGCCAAGGCCGAAGACGACAAAGTTCGCGGATTCCTCGTGGAAAAAGGCGCGCCAGGATTCAAGGCCTGGGACGTGCACGGCAAATGGTCGCTGCGCGCGTCGGTCACATCAGGCCTGGCATTCACGGATTGCGAAATCCCAGAAGAGAATCTCCTGCCCGGCGTGGTGGGCCTGAAGGGACCGCTAAGTTGTTTGAACCAGGCGCGCTACGGCATCGGCTGGGGCGCGCTGGGCGCCGCCATGGCGTGTTACGACACCGCCCTGCAATACGCCAAAACGCGCAAACAATTTGCCAACAAGCCCATCGCCTCGCACCAACTCGTGCAGGAAAAACTGGCGTGGATGATCACCGAAATCGTGAAGGGCCAATTGCTGGCGCTGCACGTCGGCCGCTTGAAAGACAACGGCAAAGTCGATCCGTCACACATCTCTATGCTGAAAATGAACAACGTGGGCATCGCGCTGGACACCGCTCGCAAAGCCCGCGACATCCTCGGCGCCAACGGCATCGTCGACGATTACTGCATCATGCGCCACATGAATAACCTCGAAAGCGTCTTCACCTACGAGGGCACCAACGACATCCACAAGCTGGTGATCGGCGAACGCATCACCGGCATAGCCGCGTACTTGTAGAATCATCAAATCGAGCCAAATGGCCAGGAAAGTCATCTTCCCTGTGATGTTTGCGATTTTTCTCCTCGTCACAGGGTGTGCTAGGAGCCAATCGCAGAAAAACGTCTGCCCAATCGACGGACAGTCTCCCCAGTGGGTGGGACAAAGAAAAGGGAAGTCTTGCGAGTTTTTCCACTATAGCGACATGGAACGCCACAGCCATTCCTGGTGGGCCGATTGCGAGCAAGGCGAGACACCAAAATCGAGCCCGCTCCCGGACGGGCCGCCTTCCATGCACCGATAACGAGTTACGCTGAATCTTGTAAGCTGTAGGAGCACCTGCCGCGCCGGATAAGCGAACGGAGGTTTATCGTGCGAATTCAAACTAGAAATAGAGCATTAAGACGGGCCTCGTTCGCGCTTCTCGCCGCTGCCATTTATGTCTGTTCTGCTCGCGCGCAGCAGAAGTCCGCGCCCGTGCCAGAAAAACCAAAGATTCGCGCGATCACGGCCTTTATCAATCTCGATCGTACTCAATACCAGGAACAAGTGGCCGATGCTCTGAAACTGCTGAGGCGCGCCCAGACCACGTTTGAGTCACGCGGCTATCAGGTCCAGACCATTCGCATCGCCACGCAGCCGTTTTCGGAATACACAAAAGGATTAACAACCGAGCAAGCCGTAGCGTTCTTCAAGGAGTACGACGCCCTCGCCGTAAGAGAAAAATTTGCCGCCTCCATCGGGCCCGCGATGCTGAACGCCGACGACAGCGAAGTTCAAGCCGACCTCGTCGCCGAAATTCTGACCAACACAAAAACGCTGAACGCCAGCCTCGTCGTGGCCGGTGACGATGGCGTCCGCTGGAACGCAGTCGGCGCCGCCGCTCGCGTGATGAAGAAACTCGAGGCCACCGAACACAGCCAGGGCAATTTTCATTTTGCCGCCATCGCCATGGTGCCGCCGCTGACGCCCTTCTTTCCCGCGGCCTATCACACCGGCTTCGGACACCAATTCGCCATCGCCCTCGAATCAGCAAACGTCGTTGCCGTCGCCTTCAAAGACGCCCCGAACCTGGCCGTCGCCAAGCAACGCCTCACGGATTCGCTCGCCGCCAGCGCCTTCGAAATCCAGCGTCACGCCGGACGCATCGACCAGGAAACCGGCTGGGCTTACATGGGAATCGATCTTTCGCCCGCCCCCGCGGGAGATGTTTCTATCGGCGCGGCCATCGAAAACCTGACTACCGTACCCGTCGGCATGAGTGGAACGTTGACTGCCGCCGCAACCATCACTGCCGCCATCCGCGACGTCAAAGTTAAGCAAACCGGCTACAACGGCTTGATGCTGCCGATTCTGGAAGATAGTCGCCTGGCGCAACGCTGGAGCGAAGGTCACATTTCCCTCGACGCGCTGCTGAGCTATTCCGCGGTATGCGGCACGGGTCTCGACACGATTCCGCTGCCCGGCGACATCACCGCCGACCAGCTCTCGCTCATCATCGGGGACATGGCCAGTCTCGCCTTCAAATGGCACAAGCCGCTCGCAGCGCGCTTGCTTCCGGTTGCAGGCAAAGGATGGGGCGAAATGACCGAGTTCAACGACCCATTTTTAGTGAACGTAAAGCTGCAGGCGCTGGACGTGAAGTAGCGTTTGCAGTTTTTGGTTCTAATTTCTCTGTAAGAATTGACGAAACACAGAAGGGGCACGCCCTCCCCAGTTACTTTGCCCGGGCAGCGATAGTCTTTCCAGCCCAGCGTTCCCGGGCCGCCGCCAGAAACTGCTCCTTGTCCTTTTGAATAAGCTGGACAAGTCCGGGGTTTTCGGTTTTCTCATGTGCCGCTGCCCAAAGCACCATCTCCGTAAGCACCGGCGCCAAATCGATCCCTTTTTCCGTGAGAGAGTAAATCACTTTCCGTCCGTCCAATGGATCTCGCCCCGTGGTGATAATTCCATGAGCCATCAGCTTCCGCAGCCGGTCGGCCAAAATATTCGTCGCAATGCCCTCGTAGGACTCCAGGAATTCCTTATAGCTCCGGAACCCCCGCAGCATCATGTCCCGGATAATCAGCAACGACCAGCGATCGCCCAGTATCTCTACGGAAGCATTCAGCGGACACCCCGACCGCCATTTTGGACTAGGCTTCTTCTTCGTCACCATTTCATCCTAGCACTTTTAACTTGCATTTTGCAAGTGACTTATTGCAGACTGTCGTTCCCAACCCGCGAGTTTCGTTCGCACTTTGAAACGGGAGAATGAATATGAGCCAGGCCACGATGAAAAAAACGTCCGCATCTCAACTGGGACCGCCGCGCTTCGAAAACGGCAAGCCCTTGTGGATTGCCGGATTCCGCCAGCACTTCACTTCCGAAACCATGCGCGACATTCCTTCTCTTTGGCAGCGCTTTGCGCCTCACATTGGCAACATCCCCGGACAAGTGGGCCGCGTGGCCTATGGCTTGTGCTTCAACGCCCAGAGCCCGGACGGCATGGACTACATGGTTGGCGTCGAAGTCTCCAGCCCCTCGCATCATCGCGCCGACTTCAGCGTCATCTCCATCCCCGCGCAAAAATACGCCGTTTTCTTGCACCGCGAGCATGTTTCCAAACTCCGTGAAACGCTGGACGCTATCGACAAATGGCTCCCGGGATCTGGCCTTCAAACCGCTTGCGGAACCGCCGGAGTGCCGGACTTTTTCGAGCGGTACTCCGAGGAATTCGATCCGCAAACCGGAATGGGTGGCATGGAAGTTTGGGTCCCGCTCAAGTCGTGAAGCAATCCAAAAAATATTTTGCAGTAGCGAAATGAGAAAAGGTACGCTCCTGCAGCGGCCTGACTTCGACGGAGGAGTGACAGATGAGCGGCGTACGAGTATTGGTAGGAACGCATAAGGGTGCATTCATCCTGACCTCGGACGGCAAGCGCCAAAAATGGGACATCAGCGGCCCTCATTTTTCCGGCTGGGAAATCTACCACCTCAAAGGCTCGCCGGTTGATCCCAACCGCCTCTTCGCCTCCCAATGCAGCGGCTGGTTTGGCCAAATCATTCAACGCTCCGATGACGGCGGCAAAACCTGGACGCAGCCCGGCACGCCTCCCGGCGAATCCACCACCGGCCCCGGCGGAATGCCCAAGGCCGAGAGCAACAAATTTGTCTACGACGTCTCCGCCGAATCCGGCAAGCCTCTAACCACGCACATGTGGTACGACGGCACTCAGCATCCCTGGGAATTCAAGCGCGTCTGGCACATTGAACCCTCTCTCACCGATCCGGACACGGTCTACGCCGGAGTGGAGGACGCCGCCCTCTTTCGCTCGACGGACGGCGGAAAGAATTGGCACGAACTCTCCGGCCTTCGCGGCCACGGCACCGGACCGAAGTGGCAGCCCGGCGCCGGTGGCATGTGCCTTCACACTGTGATCTTGGATAAGAGCGATCCCAATCGCATCTACATCGCGATTTCCGCTGCTGGCGCATTCCGCACTGACGACGGCGGCAAGACCTGGCGCCCCATCAACAAGGGCCTGGTTTCCCCCTATATTCCCGAACCTCGCGCCGAAGTCGGCCACTGCGTTCACCACGTCGCCATGAATCCCTCTCGGCCCGGCGTTCTCTTCATGCAGAAACATTGGGACGTCATGCGCAGTGACAATTCCGGCGACTCCTGGACGGAAGTCAGCGGCAACTTGCCGACCGATTTCGGCTTCGTCATCGACGTTCACGCCCACGAGCCGGAAACGATTTACGTCGTCCCCATCAAAAGCGACGGCGAGCATTTCCCCCTCGACGGCAAACTCCGCGTCTATCGCAGCCGCACCGGCGGGAACGAATGGGAGGAACTCTCCAAAGGTCTCCCGCAACGCGACAGTTACGTCAACGTACTGCGCGACGCTATGGCCATCGACACGCTCGATAAATGCGGCGTCTACTTCGGCACCACCGGCGGCCAGGTCTACGCTTCCGCGGACGCCGGAGACAACTGGGCGCCCATCGCGGAACATCTTCCGGCCGTTCTTTCCGTCGAGGTCCAGACGCTTCCATGATTCGGGTCGTGCTCCCGGGCCACCTGCGAACCCTCGCGCACGTCAGCGCCGAGGTGCAGGTCCACGTGGATGGCCCGGTTACGCAACGCTCCGTCCTCGATGCCCTCGAGGCGCAATATCCCATGCTGCGCGGCACCATTCGCGATCATGTCACGCAAGAGCGTCGTCCCTTCTTGCGTTTCTTCGCCTGTGAGGAGGACTATTCCCTCCAACCGCCAGATACGTTACTTCCCGAAGCAATCGCTTCGGGATCCGAGCCCCTGCTCATCATCGGGGCCATCGCCGGCGGCTAGCGCGAGCGGTGGTGCCGAAAACGATTTCAGCATTTTGTTGTATTGAATAGAAAGCGCATCAGGAGAGAAAACGAATGGAATCTGCCACGCAATCAGCCCCCGTCTCAAAGAAAGCGCTTTGGGCAGGGCGCATCCTCAGCGCCGTGCCTGTGCTTTTGCTGCTCTTCAGCGGCGTCCTGAAAGTGTTGAAGCCCGCGCCCGTCCTCCAGAGCCTCGCTCACTTCGGCCTTCCCGAGAGCCTCATTCTCAAGATTGGCATCCTGGAGATTGCCTGCACGTTCGTCTACCTGATCCCGCGCACCGCCATCCTTGGCGCTATCCTGATGACCGCCTACCTGGGCGGCGCGACCGCCACCAACGTGCGCGTTGGCGATCCATCATCCATTATGACCGTCCTTCTCGGGGTCCTCGTTTGGGTGGGCCTGTACTTGCGTGAGGAGCGGCTGCGCGCGCTTGTACCCTTGCGAAGTTAGACTACGCCGGGCTTGGACAAATTCTGGAAACGTTTTTCTCGGTCTAGCGTCTGGATGTCAGGAGTATTAAGCCATGAATCTCAAAGCGGACTTATTCCTTCAAGATCTCAAATACGCACTCCGTTCCCTCTCGCGTGCCAAGGGCCTTGTCATCACCGTGGTGCTCACGCTCGCCCTCGGCATCGGCGCCAACGCTGCCATCTTCAGCCTGGTCCGCGGCGTGCTCCTCCGCCCGCTGGTTAATGCCGACGAGGACCGCCTCATCTACATTCGCCAGAGCGCTCCCAGCCTCGGCATTGAAAACGCCAATTTCTCCGTCCCAGAGATTCAGGACATCAAGTCCGGCACCCACACGGTCAGCGAATTCGGTGATTTCTCCGTCGTCGGCTTTACCATGATCGGCCTCGGCGAACCCCGCGAAATCCGCGCCGGCGTTGTCGGTGGCACGTATTTCGAAGTCATGGGCCTTCATCCCGTCCTCGGCCGTCTCATTGGCCCGCAGGACGATGGTCCCAAGGCGGATGGCGTGGTCGTCCTGACCTATCGCTATTGGTCCACCGCTCTCAAGAGCGATCCTTCCGTCCTCGGCAAGTCGCTTCGCCTCGGCAGCGGCGGCATGGGCGATCGCACTGCCACCATCATCGGCGTCCTCGAGCCTTCTGTCCCTTATCCCGCCGATACGGAAATCATCGCCAACATCGTGACCAGCCCTCACCACCTCTCTGCCACCATGGTCACCGGCCGCGTTCATCGCATGACCGAACTCTTCGGCCGTCTCGCTCCGGGCGCAACCGTCGAGCAAGCTCGCGCCGAGCTTCGCACCGTCTACGCTTCGATGGTCAGCCAGCATCCTGCGGATTACTCGAAAGATGGCAGCTCGCAGATCGGCGCCGTCCTCCTCCGCGACCAAATCACTTCCGGTGCCCGCACTGTCCTTCTCGTTCTGCTCGCTGCTTCCGGCCTGGTGTTCATCATCGCCTGCTCCAACGTCGCGAATCTGATTCTCGCGCGCAGCGTTCGCCGTGAAGGCGAACTTGCCATTCGCGCGGCCCTCGGGGCCAGCGCCAGCGCTCTGCGCCGGACGTTGCTCGCGGAGAGTCTGATTCTTTGCGTGGCCGGAGCTACGTTGGGGGTAATCACCGCGCGTCCGCTCCTCGCTGTGCTCGCGCGCTACGCGTCCCGCTTTTCCGTCCGCGCCCTCGACCTTACGGTGGATTACAGCATGCTCTGGGTCGGCGCCATTCTGGCGGTTATCGCCGCCGTCCTGCTGGCCTACGTGCCGCACCTTCCGAACGCCAACTCCGCGCAAACGCCCGGCCTCACCAGCGGCGGCGTTCGAATCACCGGAAGCACCGGCCGCCGCCTTCGGCTCTTCGCCATTACTCAAATCGCCGCGTCCTTCATGCTTCTCGCCGGTGCCAGCATGCTTCTCAAAACGCTCCTGGCCATGCAGGCCGCGCAGACCGGCCTCGACACGCGCCACGTACTCGCCATCAACGTTCCCGCGATCTCGTACGGAAAAACGCCTCAGCAAATCGTCGATTTCTACAAGGAGTCCATGCGCCGCATTGACGCCCTGCCCGGCGTGAGCAAGACCGCCTTCGGTATTGTCGTTCCCTGGCGCGATGCCGGCAGTTTTGGCCCGGGTTTTGCCTTTTCCGCCGACCTCCATGTGAAGGGTCCCGGCGAAGAGGACCCTCGCGCCCAGTTGCGCACCATTTCTCCGGGATTTTTTGCCGCCCTGGGCGTTCCCATCATCGCCGGACGCGATTTCAACGAGCTGGACGGAAAGAACAACGATCCGGTCGTTATCGTCAGTGAGACTCTCGCAAAACGCATGTTCCCCAATCAGGATGCTGTCAATCGCCACGTCTATTGGACGGATCGGGTGATCAAGTTCATTCCCGGAATTAGCACTGCGCCGCACCGCATCATCGGCGTCACCGCCGATATTGACGACGAACACGTCGTTCCGGGGCCCATCCTCACCGTCTACAGCCCGATTGATGAGGGCCCCATCTTTGGCGGCCGCCTCTTTATCCACACCACTGCGAATCCCTATTCGCTGGTCACGCCGGTCACTCGCATCGTTCGCGACATGTCCGCCGACCAGCCCGTGGAACGCGCCGCTACTCTCGAAGATGTTCGCGCGGAAGTCCTCACCCCCGATCGTCTCAACACCGTCGTTTTCGGCGTCTTCGCTGTAGTCGCACTGGCCATCGCGCTTGTCGGCGTTGCCGGTGTTCTTGCCTTCTCCGTCAGCGCGCGCACCCGCGAATTCGGCATCCGCCTCGCTCTCGGCTCGCCGCCGCGCCGTCTCCTTGCCGGAGTCATCGTCGAAGGCGCCGTTATGGCGGTCGCCGGAGTCGTCGCAGGCGCCGCAGGCGGGTATCTCTTGGCCCGTTTTGCCGGCAGCTATTTCCTGGACGTCCGTATGCCCAGCGCCCTGCCCGTAGTCGCCTCAGCGCTCATCTTGCTAGCCGCTGCTGTTGTCGCGTCGGCACTACCCGCCGCCCGCGCCGCACGCATCAACGTCATGGAAGCCCTGCGCTCCGATTAATCTCCTCGTGCCTCGGCCGTGCGCGCCGACCCCGGCACACTTATCGAGGCGAGAGGGAAAACACGCGCTTGAGTTTTTGTGCAGCGCAGCTAGGAAGCTGCCACGTGTCGCAGTTGGGGGCGCCGGGACTTGCCGTTTGGCGAGATGCGCTTTTTGTCCCAGCCGCCAAGCTTAAGAGCCACGGCCATGCACGCCGCACGCAATTCATCAGCTACAGCGCGGTCGACCATCGTCCGGGCCACCACCATGCCGCCGATAGAAAGCGCGGCAATACTCTGTGCCGTGGTGCGTCGGCGTCGCCCCTTTTCAAGCAAACTCCGCTCCAGCACGCTCACCATTGCTTTGAAAACTGTCTCGAACGCGCGCTTCGCGCTCACCCCGCTGCGCGCCACGTCCGTAGGCAATGCCACCATGGGGCAGGAATTCTCGACATCCTCGTAATGCTGGCGTGAAAGATAGGCGCGCACCACTTGCGGCCCGACGTCCGTCGAGGAAAGGTCCACGTGCACTCCCTCCCAGCAGCTTTTCCACTCGGGGTCCGTGAAAAAGCATCCCAGCACTGCGGCATAGAGATCGCTCTTGCTATCAAAATAGCTATAGAACCCGCCGTGAGTCAGCCCCGCGCCGGCCATGATCTGCTGGAGAGACACGCTCTCAAAGCCGTACCGATTGAAAAGCTTGCGCGCACTATTGATGATATTTTTCTTCACCTCGTCGCGGTGACCAGTGGGGTAAGGCATGCGGCCTCCTCATTCGTTTGGGCCCGAAGTATGACTCCAATGGGCTCATCCGCACACAAAAACATTATGTTGAACATATTTTCGCGCGGTGCTCAGATGCGTGTGCGGCTGAATGCAACAGTTAGAGAGGATGAATATGAGCGAAAAAAGGAATCAAGAAGCGGTAATCAAAGAGCCCACACGGCGGCAAGCCATCATCGGCGCCGCCGTCACCGTCGGTGCGCTCGCACTGGGCTCGCGTAACGCCTGGGCGCAGTCCGGTGAAGAGATTTCTCACAGCTGTGCCGCCATTCAACAGGAAGTGATTTTCAAGGCCAGCCGCAAGCGCGTCTATGATGCGCTCACGGAAACCAAACAGTTCGACAAAGTCGTGCAGCTCAGCGAAGCGATGAAGGGTGGCATGCCTCCGGGAGCTGCGCCTACGAATATCAGCCGTGAAGTCGGCGGGGCCTTCATGCTTTTCGGTGGCTATGTCTCGGGCAGACACATCGAGCTGGTGCCCAACGAGCGCATCGTCCAGGCCTGGCGCCCGCAGAGCTGGAAGCCCGGTGTCTATTCGATTGTGAAGTTTGAGCTCGCTGACGAAGGCGCGGGCACCAAACTCGTTCTGGACCACACCGGCTTCCCCGATGGCACAGCGGAACATCTCGCCGGAGGCTGGAAAGTGAACTATTGGGAGCCGCTCGAAAAATATCTCCGCTAAAGCGCACTGCCTCGAAGTGTATTGCGAGCTAGAAATTCGGCGGGCGCTGGTCCGCGACCGCGAACGCGCGCTCCAGCGCAATGCCCACGCGGCACAGCGTGCCTTCCTCAAACAGCCGCCCAAGCAGCGTGATGCCGTGCGGCACGCGCCGCGGCGGCGAAAATTTCGGCAGCGGATTCTTCGGATCCGGCGCCCAGTCCGAACGCGCCTCGGAAACCTCCACGAATCCCGCGCGAAACGTCAGCGACGGATGCCCCGTGTGGTTGCTGATGGTAAGCATCTCGTCGCGCAGCGACGGCACCAGCAGCAGATCCACCTCCGAAAAAATCCGAGCCATCTCTCCCGCCACCTTCCGCCGGAAGCGGTCCGTCTGCACGAAATCCACCGCCGAGAGAAAACGTGACTGCCGGAAAAGGTTCGGCCACGCATCCGGCGTCTGCACTTTCAGCTGATCCACTCCATGACTCAACGTCAGCTCTTCGAACGCCGCCGCGCCTTCCGCAAAAAGAATCAAATTGAGCGAGTCATACGGCCAGTTAGGAAGCGAAACCTCCACCGGCACCAACCCAAGTTTCGGTAGCATCTCCAGCGCGGCGCGGTCCACTGCAGTCGCCGGATCCTCTTTCATCCAGCTCGGAAAATAACCCACCCGCAGCCCCTTGATGCTCGCGCCCGCGTCAAAATCGAGCCGGCTCGGCACGCTGGAAATATCCCCCGCGTCCGGCCCTGAAATCGCTTGCAACACCAGCAACCCATCTTCGACAGACCGCGTCATCGGCCCGAGCTTGTCCAGCGACCAACACAGTGTCATCGCCCCCGTGCGCGGCACGCGTCCGTACGTAGGCCGCAGCCCGGTAACGCCGCAGCGCATGCTGGGGCTGACGATGCTCCCGCCCGTCTCGCTGCCAACCGAAAAGCCCACCAGTCCCGCCGCCGTCGCCGCGCCCGGGCCCGCGCTGGAGCCCGACGCGCCTTCCTCCAGAAGCCACGGGTTCACCGTTTGTCCTCCAAACCAAATATCGTTCAGCGCCAGCGCTCCGAGGCTGAGCTTCGCGACTAGCACCGCGCCCGCCGCATGCAGCCGTTTCACTACTGCCGCATCCTCCTTCGGAACGCGATTGCGAAACGGCTCGGCCCCATACGTCGTCGGAATTCCCGCCGTGTCCAGCAGATCCTTCCCGCCCCAAGGAATCCCATGAAGCGGCCCGCGATATTTCCCCGCGGCGATCTCTTCATCGGCCTTCTTCGCCTGTGCCAGCGCCAGCTCGCGCGTCAGCGTAATCACGCATCGCAGTTTCGGATTGAACTGTTCCAGCCGCCGCAGATAAATCTGCGTCAGCCGTTCCGAACTTATCTTGCGCTGCTCGATCCATCGCGAAAGTTGCGTGACCGGAGCAAACGCAATGTCCGCATCATTCCCCGGCAATGGCCCAGGATCGATCTTGCTACGAATAAATTGGTCCCGCTGCGGCCCCGCCTCCTGGCCCGGCAAAACCGAGCGGTACCGCGAAAATGGCGCCAATGAGGATTCCAGCGCAATCGCCCGCGGCCCGGTCCTCCGCTCATACACCGAAGCCAAATTTGCCCGCCACGTCTCCGCAGCCAGCGCCCGATCCGCGCTCGTCAATTGCACCTGCACCAGTTTTTCTGCTTCCGCAAATGTAGTCGGCGACACCTCTGGTCCAGCGGCCGGCCCCGTTCCAAACGCCGGCGGCGCCCCGGGCGGAAGCGGCGTAGGTTCTTGCGTGAGTTCGTTCGAGTGGTTTTGTGCATTTGCACTGCTGGCGACGGCGGCGCCAATCAGTCCGAGCGAAGTCTGAGTCAAAAACTTCCTGCGCGATTTGGACATGGATCCTCCGCGCAGCATTGTAGCCGACTCTCGCGAAGAGAAGACACGCGGTCCCCTCTCTCGTACGGCGGAATTATTTTTGAATCGTAAATGAGTAGCCGGAACCGCTTTACTTGCTCGTGCTAGCGGCGCTGCCCGCATCGAGATGGTCGAAGTTGAGCATGGCGTTGAATACAAGAAAATAGCTGCCCATCGTCTCCCCGCGCCACATGGGATTGTTAGCAAAAAGAACCACGTGCCCCTTGCCATGCGGCACATCCACAACCGCAGGCTTCTCCGCGATCTCGCTCCCGCCGGTGATCATCCCGCTCAGCAGCAAATCTTTTTCGGCAGCAAATCGCAATATCACGCGCGGTTGCTGATCCTTCGGCGGAATCGCAAACCGCGCAAAGTCCGGAAGGTCCTCCGGAACATAAAGTTCCTGCTCGTGCGGCGTGCGCTTAACCGGTTTTTCCGGCGCCTCATACGGCCGCGCCTGAATGATGTCCGGATCGCTGGCCGTTCCGCGCCCGCTGGAACGCCCCGCGCCGCCCGGCCCTTCCTCCGGCCCCGGTCCCCCGAAATTCCCGCCAACGGTAATGACTGGCCCCTGCCGAAAATAAACATACAACCTGTCGTCGTAGCCATACGTAATAGGGCTTTTCTTATCGTCAACAGTGGAAAGCACCACGCTCCCAGGCGCCTGCATGGTCCGCGCATCGGAGACATTTACCATCTCCGTCATCCCACCGGCCACCGGAAGCGAAGCGCTCGCTTGCACCGCAATCAGCAACCCGCCTTCGCGGACAAAGCGCTCCAAATTAGACAGACCCTGATACCCGAGCCCTCCGCGAATATCGTCGGTAGAGTCCAGCCCGGGTGCCACAAAGTTGGGTGTTTCGTCCGTATTTTTCCATGGGCGAGCATCGCCGCGCATCGGCAGCCCGCGCAGCACCGCGCTCAGTCCGGCGGGTCCGCCCCCACCCATCGGCGGAAGAATAATGACGTCAAATTTCTCTCGCAGCTTCTCGTTTTCCCGCAGCCAGGTATCCGCGACGTACGTGTAAGGAACCTTCAACTCCTCCATCGGAATCCGGAACCAGCCGTCATTCTGCGTGTTCTGCCAGTTGTGCACCACCGCGACGCGCGGAACCGCAAGCGGATGAGTGGTAACGCTCAAGCTCGCGCTAGTCGCATGAACTTTGATTCCCAGTTCTTTGGCGGCCTTTTCAACCTGCCCGCGGTCCGCATTGCGCAGGATGAACGATCCGGCTTTGAACTTCATGCCATCCGCTTCAAAGGAATCCTCCGCAGCTTCCATCGCAACTGTACCCAGTCGGAAGCGAAACGTCGCGAGCGTATTGTCCGTGTTGTGTTGAATGACAAAGGTCGTCCCTTGACCGTCGATTCCGCCCGGCGCTTCGATCTTTTCCACTCTTTGCATGGCCGCGCTGAGAATCGAAAGATCCGTGACCCGTGTGGTCTTGACGTTTCGCAACGCGCCCAGCGTCCAGCCCGTGTCATCATAAGATCGCGGATCTCGCGGGCTGTAATACTGCGTATCCAAAATCATGTCCGCCAGCCGGCTGTACGGCTGATCCATGCGCACGACGTAACTGCCCGCAGGGATGACGGTTTCAGCAGCTTTCTTTTCTTCTTTCGGTTTGGCCGCGGCATCGGATTTTTCGCCCGACTTTTCCTTGTCCCTTTCTTTTTCACCCGCGGATTCCTGAACGTTGGCAGCAACCAGAATATGCACATCAATTCCGAGTCGGTCGACTTCCACGCCCTGAAGCTCCAGAAGATTCAGCAGGCTTGCTTGTTCTGCCGGACGCGGGTCGTCCGCCGGAAAGACCCAAGCCGCCGGGCCTTCCGTCAGAGCCTTGTGGACCGCCCGTTTGCTCTTTAAATAAAAATTGTTCAGAAACTTCTGCCCGTTCGTCGCCACGTTGTTCATCCCGAAAAGAATGGCGCTCTCCTGCATATTGATATTGTCGCGTGCCGACCATTTCACTTTAGCCAGCGGCGGATTCGGCCGGTACCACTCGCGGCTGGTGTCCGGCGGCCGCAGCGTGCGCACCCGCGTATCCGCCCCGCCATTGCCAAACGTTTCGTAGAACCGCCCAATGGCATTGTGATTGTTCGCGATCGAAAGCAAATAATTCGGCGCCCAGCCGTCGTAAAAACCGTGCGTCCAAACGCCAATGACCCCGCGCTTCGTCATCTCCTCAATCTCGTGATACGCCATCTCCTGCCACTCACTGATCACAATGGGGTCGAGCCAAGCGTTATACGGCCCCGTGCCTGTCATGATGTAGAGATACGGCACGGACTCGTGAAGGTCGTGCATCACCGTGGGATGCCAGTCGAGGAACGTCTTCAGCATATTGCGCGAAAGCGCCAGGCTCACCCCCATGTTGTCCCGGTTGTTGTCATGCGAAACGTAGTGTCCCCACCACACCAGCGGGTATGGCGCCTGGTCCGGATGTTTTTTGTGCTGCATGTAAACATCTACCATCCGGTCGTGACCATCCGTCTCGACGATCGGCGTAATCAGCACAATGGAATCGCGCCGTATCTTTTGAATGAACGGCGAGTCTTCCACCGCCAGCCGGTAAGCGAGTTCCATCAACATTTCCGGAGCGCCCGTTTCGGGCGAGTGAATGCTCCCATCCGCCCAGTAGATGGGTTTTCCCTCGCCGATCAGCTTCTGTGCATCGGCCTCGCTCAGTCCGCGCGGATCCGCCAGGTGCGCGGTAATCTCTTTGTAGCGGTCCAGCTTCGCAAGGTTCGCCTCATCGGAAACCGCCGCAACCAGCATCTCGCGCCCTTCTTCCGACGTGCCGATGCTCCACACCTTCACCCGCGGACTCTTGCTGGCCAGCAAACGAAAGTACGCATTGATGTCCTTCGTGTAGTCCAGAACATCCGGCGCTCCCACGATGTGATGAAGAAATGTATCCGGCGGCGGAACGCAAGAGCTGAGAGGAAGATGGTCCACAAGCTCCGTGCTGAAAAAAATTTCCGTCGTGAACTCTTTGATTTTCTTGTCGTACTCCGTATGCTCGCTCACAGAACAGGGCTTGGGCCCCGCGAAGCTGACGGTCGCGCAAAAACACAGACTGAGAAAAGCAAAATGCATTCTGCGAATCATGGAACACCTCAGGGCAGTTAGGCCGCGGGGGATTATATAAGCTGTTTGGCGCGAAGGCACAATCTCCTCTTCGCGGTGGTCGACGATCTGAGCCCATTTAGCCTATGATTGGCCGCCGACGGTACAGGGGTGTGGGGAGAGAAACGCATGGAAGAACAACTTAGCCTGGAATTCTTGCGCGTAGTCGAGAATGGCGCGATCGCCGCCGCGCGCACCATGGGATTCGGCGACCGTCACCACGCCGATGAAGTTGCCGTCGAAGCCATGCGCAAGACCATGGACTCCGTCGAGATGGACGGCACCATCGTCATCGGCGAAGGCGAACGCGACGAAGCCCCCATGCTCTACATCGGTGAAAAAGTCGGCCTCGCCACGCACGCCCCGAAAGCCCTCTTCCCGCAAGTGGACATCGCCGTGGACCCGCTTGAGGGCACCAATCTCTGCGCGACTGGCGCGTCGAACTCTATCGCCGTGCTCGCGGCCAGCGAACGCGGCGGCTTGCTGCACGCTCCCGATCTATACATGGAAAAAATTGTCGTGGGTCCGTCCTGCAAAGGCGCCGTCGAACTCGATGCCCCTGTCGCTGACAATTTAAAATCCATCGCCAAGCGCCTCGACCGCGACGTCGAAGATCTCGTCGTCGTCGTCCTCGACCGCCCCCGCCACGAAAAGCTAATCGGCGACATTCGCACCGCCGGCGCACGCATCCGTCTAATCGGTGACGGCGACCTTTCCGCCGGAATTTCCGCTGCCGTCATCGGCACAGGAGTCCACGCCGTGATGGGCACAGGCGGCGCCCCGGAGGGCGTGCTGACTGCCGCGGCCCTGCGCTGCTTGAACGGCGAAATCCTCGCGCGCCTCGTCGTCAGCAAACCCGAACACGCCGAGCGTCTCGCAAAAATGGGCGTGAAAGATCCGAAACGTGTTTATGACACCGAAGATCTTGCCCCCGGCAAAAAAATGGTTTTCGCCTGCACCGGCGTCACCGACGGCAACCTGCTCAAAGGTGTGCGCTTCTTCGGCGAAGGTGTTCGCACCAGCTCCATGATTCTAACCCTCGACGACCGCCAGGTCCGCTTCATCGATTCCGTCCACCTCGAAAAGCGCCCAGACATCAAAGTCCGCTTCAATTGAGCGTCGGGATTAGTGGCTAGTGAGCGGCCTGAGACTTCGACCGCAAATTGCCAAGAACCTCTACGAGCGATTGGCAGACCTCTTCGATCTGCTCGTTAGTAATCCTATTGAAAAAAGGCATCGCCAGCGTACGCCGCGCGATGGACTCGGTATGCTCCAGGTTCATGCAGCGGTGGGCCTGCGATCGATAGACCGGTTGCAGGTGTATGGGTGCAAAGTATCTCCCGCAGGCTATACCGCGCGATGCCATTTCCTGAACGATGCGGTCGCGGTGAGAGCCAGAAAACCGCTCGCTCAATCGAAGCACGTAGACAAACCAACTGATGCGGCGGTCGGGTAAGTGAATTGCTGGCAACTCCAAATCCGCCTGCTTTTCCAGCCGTCGCTGATATTCCCGCGCGATAGCTTCGCGCCTCTCCAGAATTGCGTCCAGGCGCTTGAGCTGTTCAATCCCCAATGCGCAATTCATTTCGGAGATTCGATAGTTGTAGCCCAGCTCTTCATGCTGCAGCCACTCACACGAATCAGCCCGTCCTTGATTTCGCAGTTTCCGCGCGAGCGCCGAAATCCTCGCATCGTTCGTGACGATCATGCCGCCTTCGCCCGTCGTGATCTGTTTGTTGGGATAAAACCCGAAAACCCCCGCATCTCCGAACGAGCCAACCTTCCGGCCATCGTATTCCGCGCCAATCGCTTCGCAAGCATCCTCGACGACGTATAGATGATGACACCGCGCGATTTCCGCGATTTCCCTGAGCGCCGCGGGACAACCGAACGTATGGACGAGGACGATCGCGCGAGTCCGCTTCGTGATCGCTTCCTCGATCCGCTGAGGATCGAGATTCAACGTCTGTGGATCGATATCCACAAAAACCGGCACCGCCCGTTCATAGCGCACTGCATTGGCGACGGCGATAAAGGCAAAGGAGGGCACGATAACTTCATCTTCTTCAGAGATGCCCAGCGCCCTCATACACAGGTGCAAGCCGCTCGTACCCGAATTCACCGCGATGGCGTGCGAGGTCCCCACGTAGCCCGCCATGGCCCGCTCAAACTCTTCCAACTTCGGGCCCATGCTCAGCCGGGGCGTCCGCAGAATCGCGCTGACCGCTTCGATTTCTGATTCCGTGACGTCCGGAGCAGCGAGAGGAATCCTCATGACTGTGACTTTCGGAAACTCCGCGGCACCGGGGCCGGCTCTGGGGTAGACATGGCCGTGTGGCGCTTTTGCAAGAGTTCCTGGGAAAGAGGGACGCTCGTAAGGACTTCGACAATTTTTTCGGATGCGTTGCCGTCACCATAGGGATTGCTCATCCCACGCAGGGCATCTCGGAATTCCGCGCCCTGCGCCTTGCGCAGCGCTTCCAGGATCGCCCGCGTTTCCGGAGCAGCGTCGATAATGTTTTGCGCACGCTCGCGTCCTTGCTGGCGCAATCCCACGTTCACAGTGGGCAGCGCAAACGAAGGCGTCTCCATGATTCCGCTGCTCGAGTTGCCCAGGGAAACATCTACCTCGCGGAGAAGGCTCCAATAGGTGATCGCATCGAGATTGACGAACAGATGTAAATTCTTGCGCGAAGCCTGAAACGCGCGTATCCGCTCGATGAGTTCACGGCTCCCCGCGTCGGCGTTGGGGTAGCAGAACAGGATTTGATTCGGAACCGCGGCTAGTGCGGCAAACAGCGCATCCGTTTCCTCGAGCGTATTTCGCGCGATGGTCACCGGATGATAAGCCACAAGGATCGCGGGCTTTTCCAGATGCACGTTCAGCCGGGATTCGAGCTCTTCGCGCGTGTGGAGCTTTGCTCGGCGCAGGTGATCCAGCGACGGCGCGCCCGCCCGGTGCACGCGCCATTCTTCCTCGTCCATCGCGATGATCCGCCGCCGCGCTTCGATCGTCGACGTGAAATGAATGTGGCTCATTTTCGTCAACGCGTTTCGAACGGCGTCGTCAATCGCACCTTCGCTGATCTCTCCGCCTTCGATGTGTGCAATGGGAATACGCAGCGCCAGCGCAACGGCAGCAGGAGCGAGCAGCTCATACCGGTCGGCGATCAGCAGCAGAATATCCGGTCGCATCTGCCCGAGGTACTCCGCGAGGCTGAGCGTCGCCACGCCGATCGTCTTGGCCATGCCCACGTCGGAATCCGAGCTGAGCAGGCACTCGATCCGCGCAGCGATAGGAAATCCGTCCTTCTCAATTTCCCGCACCGTGTGGCCGAACTCCGCGGAAAGATGCGCCCCCATGACAATCAATTTCAAATCCACTTGGGGATGGGCAGAGAGATCGCGCAACGGCCAGTACAAATGGCTGTAATCGGCGCGCGACGTGGTGACAACGGCGATCTTGCGTTTCAAGGTTTTCTCACGCTAACGATGTATTCAAGAGTCCAAGCAATGTTTCGCTAGGCTGGTATTCGGAAACAAGTTTGCCGAGCTCGCCAACTAGCGCAGGCAGGTTGCGCTCCGCGAGGCTTGCCGAAATTCGCGCCATCGACGCGTCAACTTTTTCCGCCGGAATAGGCAGTGCCCGCACGCGCTGGAGCCTTTCATCACGGGTGGGTTCGAGCGCTTCCTGCGCCGAAACCAATTCTTCCTCCAATTTGTCGCCCGGTCGCAGCCCCGTAAAAGCGATCGCCACGTCGCCTGGCGTTTGTAACCGCGCCTCCTGAATCATGCGCTTCGCCAAATCCAGGATTTTGACCGGCTCGCCCATCTTCGGAATGAAGATGCTTCCGGACTCGTCCAGCGAGCTCGCCGCCAGGATCAGCTCCACCGTCTCGCCCAGCGTCAAAAAATATCGCCGCGCTTCGGGATGCGCCACCGTCACCGGTCCGCCTTCCG
Source organism: Acidobacteriota bacterium (assembly GCA_013289835.1). Lineage (GTDB taxonomy): Bacteria > Acidobacteriota > Terriglobia > Acidiferrales > UBA7541 > Acidiferrum. The sequence continues at coordinate 184,438 of JABCZG010000008.1, forward strand.
CGATTTGCTGCTGAAATAACGGAGTCACGCTTCCCGGCGAACCCAACACATTTCCAAGCCGCACGGCATTCATTCGCGTTTTCGGATGGCTCATGCGCAGCAGCCCAAGCTCCGCGACGCGCTTCGACGCTCCCATCACACTTCGCGGATTCACCGCCTTGTCCGTGGAGATCATCAGCACGCGTTCTACTCCGAATCGCGCCGCGGCTTTCGCCAGCTCCCAGGTGCCGATGGCATTGTTACGCACCACCGCCAGCGGATTGGATTCCATCAACGGAACATGCTTGAATGCAGCCGCGTGATAAATCGTGTCCGGGCGATACCGCTCGAAAATCTCTTCCAGCAGCGGCGCATCCAGAATATCCCCGAGGATCGCGGCGTACCCCACGCACCCCAACGCCGTAAGCCGTCTGTTGAGTTCATACAGATTCTGTTCGGAATGATCGAGGAGAATCAGTTGGCATCTGTCATCGGAAGCTAGCGCTTCCGTGAGCGCGGACCCAATACACCCGCCCGCACCTGTCACCAAAACGGTTTTGTCAGAGTTTGCTATGCTGGGTAAAGATGCGTTCACGTCAGACTCGAGACTGCGACAGATTTGCCGGCGTGGACAGCCGCCAAACGAAAAAACTCACCGCTGGCCGGTGGCAATGGCCAGAAAAACGCGATCATCCACCGCGACGGACCGCGTGAAGAGCGTAGCGGCATTCCCGCCCGAGATCGCAACATGGTTCGCGTCCCCGCTTAGCGCCGGTCCGGCTGGCTTCGTGGCGTTTTCCAGGCCATCTCCTGGTTGCAGCGAAATGCGCGTCGTCTTCGCCGTGCAGCCCGTGGCCCCAAGGCACGTGTCCCGGATAAACACCTGCCGATATCCGCTGTTGGTGGTGCTTGCCAAAGTTTTTGCTTGCGCAGCGCTTGTGCCCGAGGCCGGGCTCGGCTTCACCGCCACGAACGCCACATACCGCCCCGTGGAACTAACCGAGGGCAAGATGCTGTCCGTGCCCACCAGCGCCCCATTCGAATCGGTGGACACCAGAATCGTGGACGCCTTGCACGTGCCGCTAGCCCCCGCGCAGGTATCCCGCAAATAAATCTGCTTTCCCGCTGGCGCATTTTCAACCAGGTTCGTCGCCACCGAGCTGAACGCCACATACCGGCCATCCGAGCTCATCGAAGGCGTGTGGCTCTCGTCGTTCGCCTCGGACCCATCGGCCGCGACGGAAAGCATCGTGGTGTGCGTTTGGCATCCCGCCGCCGCTCCTTCGCACGTGTCGCGTACGAATATTTGCGCCTGCTGATTCTGAATCGCCGTGTACGCCACGTACCGCCCGTCAAGGCTCACAGCCGGAGCTTCCTCAGCGACAGCGTCTGCCGCTGCCGTGCCGCTCTTCGCCGCCGCTGCCGGCGGGCAGGCCGGTTGTGTGGTCGGGCAAATCGTGAATGTAATCGCGCTGCTCGTACCGCCGCCTCCACCGCCTCCGCAATTCACCACGCACCCGGTCGGTGGCGGAGACGCCGCATTGAAAACCGTAACCGTCGCCGTGTTCTGAGTCTTAATCAAACATTGAGAAATATTGACGACAATTTGCGTCGCCGAAATCGATGTCGTCGTGATGTACGCCGGGTCCGGACAAGTCGCCGCTGGGGTGGGCATCGCCTGCGGCGCCGACGAGTACAGAATCCCGCCTTCACTCCATCGCACGATGGATCCTCCGCTAGGATCCGAAGTCGGCAAGAAGCTGCTGCCCATAATCGTCAACGGGAACGTCGCCCCTCCCGCTACTCCCGTCATGGGGCTCACCGAGCTGAACACTGGCGTCGGATTTGGCGGCGGATTGATAACCAAGGAGATCGTATTGGAAAGCCCGTTGTTCCCCGCGCCCGACGCCGGACTAAGCGTGTTAATGGTCGCGATTCCAGGAGTTGCCACCAAGTTCGCAGGGATCACGGCGGTCACGAGGTTTCCCAGTATGTTCCCCGAACTGTCCGTCGGCACCACCGTTTTGAGCGTCTTCCCATTCCACTGAATAACCGTCTGCGCCACAAACGTGCCGCCGTTCACCGTCAGCATGAACTGGCCCGTCCCAGCGCTGACCACCGAGGGCGAAATGGAGAAAATCGTCGCGCCCGTATTATTCTGAAACGTGTTGCCATAGTCGTTGCAGCCCGTCACCCCGAGCACCGCCACCGCTGCGACAGCCAACGCTGTCCAAGACACCTTCATTGATACTCCTTGATCGTTTCTGGCGACACCCGACCTTGTCGGGCTTGGCCTACTCGGCGGACGGCGGGGGGACCCGCTGCGCCAGTCTACTTTGGGGGTGAGATGCCAAAATCGCGTTGCGCGTTGACCGCGATAGCCTCGTGGACCATCCATACGCCCGCGGCCTTCATGCACCCCTGCTTCCAGCCGCTCTTTGCCCGAAATAGAGGGCTCACGCAACCCTACATCCTTACCATCCCGGATGGGATAAGGTCAATGCGCATTCCGAGCTTCAACCGATCGCAATCCCTTGGAAGCCCCGATTCTTCCCAACTGTGGCGCCGTGCCTTCCGGCCGGTGTGTCTACGTTTTAGGTTCTTGCGCTCTGTGCAGAAAAAACGCCCTACGACGAAACCGCCGCCGATCCCACTTGCCCGCCACCCGCGACCATCTGATCGTACTCCCTGCCCGAACTCTCCGGCAGCAGCACCCACAACGTATAAATCCCCAGCGCCGTTCCCAGCGGAAAACGAATCAGCGTCAGGAATCCGAGAACCAGCCCCAGCGTCCGCGCCCACGGCTGCCGCTCCAAAAGGCCCCATGCCAGAAGCACGTACAGCACTCCGAACAGTGCCAGAAAAATTCCCATCGAAAAAAGTCCGCCCAGGAACGGAAACTCTCCGCCCCATCGTCCGCCAAACGGCCACCCGCCGCCTCCCCAATTCCGCAGGAACGGGAAAAACATCGTGCCAAAAATCAGCATCCACGCCATTCCCGCAAGTCGCAGCCCCCCATAGATCATCCACAGCGTCGCCACGATTCGCAGGTTCCTCCGCACTCGCCCATCGCTCGCACTATTCGCCCCGGCCGGCACGCCGCCCTGCCCCATCGTCTGCCCCGTCGCTACCCCGGCAGGCTTGATCGCCTTCCCGCACTTCGCGCAGTATCGCCCGCCAGCGGTGACTGGGGCCCCACATCCGTCGCAAAACATGGTCCACCCCCTGCCAGATAATACGCTCCCCCCTCCAATAAGTTCCACCAGTCCCCCACGCCCCAACCTCCGAATCTTCGATCCCCCTTGCCAGATTGGCGCAAGAAATAAGAGTTTCCGCGTTCTAACTGCACGGACTCCTTAGACTGAAACAGAGCCTGTCGGCTGAACGGAGTGATACATCTGATGAATCCTCGAAATGTCACGGATCTGCCTACGCGACCAAGGCGATTCGCTTGGAGAGTTCGTAGCTTTTGGATCCTCACTGCTGCCCTCCTCTTGGGCGCATCGTTCTTAGCTGCCGCCGCGGCTGTAGCCCAAACTTGTGAAGACCGCAACCCCGCGCACGCCGCCGCATTGATCGACCAGATCCGTTTCTCCTGCCAGCGCGACGACATCCCCTACTCCGCCGATATCAACAGTTTGACCGCCGTCGCTGATCAGGAAGCTTTGCCCGCTCTCCGCAAGATCGCCTCCTGGCCCACCGACAAAGGCCCCGGAAACCGCTGCCTGGGTTGGGTGAACATGGCCCGCATGGCGCTCGCGAAAATGGGCGACGAAAGCTATCGCGCCACCCTGCGCATGGGCGAGGCAAGTTTCATCGCCGACGATCGCGCACTCACCGACTTGATTGAATTCCTCATCGCCCACGCCAAAGACCCTTCCATGTATCACAACTTCGGCGACTACGGTTCTGACGCCCGCGACGGACTTCTCCACGAGATTGACATCATTCGTCGTCGCCGCCTCGTGCCGGATCTCCCGCTCGCGGACTATTCCGACGCCGGCATCGCCCAATGGAAATCCTATTTGCAAAATCACAAAAGCCGTCAAATGACCTTCCCCGCCTATCTCGAAGTCACCGACCCCTATCTCCAATGCCTCGCGCGCAGAGTGGACTGGGGATTCCCCGATGCCATTCTTGCCATCGCTGCCACCGGAGGCGACGCAGCGCTGCCAATTCTTCGAAAATTTACGGTTCCCTGGAAACCGGAAATGATGGGCTACGCCGTAAGCGCGCCATTCAATCCGGATTGGCCGACCATCCAGGGCAACGTGCAAGTGGCGTTGGCGCAGTCGGGCGACGAAGCTATGTTCGCGCAAATCGTCGCGGAACTCAGCGGCGATACCCCGTATCAATCCGTGCGCAAGCTCGAATATCTCGGCGGAAAGCGCTCCGTGGATGCGCTGGTGAATTCCCTCGACCTTTCCGAAGACGTCGTCCAGAAGGCCCGCATGAAAGAATGCGCCATCCGCGAATGCTACCCCGACGTGCGAGTCCAGTGGCGGCAGATTTGGAAATTACAAATGGACGGCCACGAAATACAGACCGAGCTCTGCGAGGCGATGAGTTTTCATTCCTGCGTGGTTGGCGTCCTGGGTTACATGGTAAAAAATCCGCCCCTGCCGCCGGGAGCGCCCGCCACGCCCGAGAACATCCAGAAATGGAAAGATTGGTGGGCGAAGAACAAAGACCACGCCGAATTCGCAGTGAAGCCCCCGCAAATTGCTGAATGATTTTTGCATTCGCGTTCACAGGAATTCCTCATCTCAATCTGTCAGCAAGTGGCTGGGCCCGCACTCTCATCAACTTCACTTCTCCTCCGTTTTCTTCCCGAACCGGACGCGAGAGGCGCCAATGGGGAGATTCATTCCGCTGAACCCGCTGGGTGGACAAGAGTTGGCGCTTCCGGCGTGCGAAGGGCCAGAGCCGTTGAAGCTCGGACGAGCCAAAACATGGAAGAGGGAGGTACCCCCCATCGCGATGGAAAGAGAGCGCAAGTGCCTGAAAATTAATGATGATGAGTTGGCGGGGCGGCCCCGGACTCCAAGAACCTGTCATTGTGATTCTGCATGACATAGACTACAATAGTGTCACACAGGAGAAAATGACATGAAGCTAAAAACACGCATGCGGATCAACGAAAACGGGCGCGTGGTGATCCCCGCTTCTTTTCGCAAGCGACTGGGCATCCGTGCCGGTGACGAGGTCGTCCTGCGGATTCAAGACGACGAACTGCGCATCACTTCTTTGAAACGCAACATCGAGCGCGCTCAGAAGCTGGTCCGCAAACACGTGAAACGGGGTACCTCTCTGGTGGACGAATTGATTGCCGAGCGCCGCGAGGCCGCGCGAAATGAATAGGGTTGTGCTGGATGCTTCCGCCCTGCTCGCCATTCTCAATCAGGAGCCCGGAGCGGAGACACTGACGCCGGAGCTTTTGAGCGCTGCGGCCGTTAGTACCGTGAACCTGGCCGAGGTGCATAGCAAGCTCGTCAGCCGGGGCCTCCGTGCTGACGATGCGTGGGAGGCCGCACTGAGCCCCATCCGCGAACCCGTTTCCTTTACCGCGGAGCATGCCAGGTTGGTGGGCGATCTAGTCGCACAAACACGTCCGCTTGGCTTGTCATTGGGCGACAGGGCCTGTTTGGCGCTCGGGCTCTCTTTGAAGTCGCCGATATATACGGCGGACAAGTCCTGGAAGAAGTTGAAGGTCGGCGCGCGCATCCACGTTATCCGGTGATTCCATCGAAGGATACGCTACCGCCTGATCGCACCTACGAATGTATGCACGAGCAACAGCAGCGCGCTAATATGCCGGTCCAAGGATCAGAGAGTGAAACCTGACTTCGCGCAATACGGATTCGCTCATCAAGAAAATCTGATCATGGCGTGTATTGGCGGTTCGCAAGCGCACGGAGCAAAATTGGGCGCGACCGACGATACCGACTGGTACGGACTCTACATTCCTCCACCGATCAAGGTTCTCGGGCTCGAACGCGAAGAGCATTTCGTATTCACGACCGGTGGCAAACCCGGAGGCAACGGGCCTCAAGATGTGGACGTTTGCCTGTATACCCTGATGAAGTGGGCGGGACTAGCCGCCAAGGGCAACCCCTCGGCTCTGCATTTCTTGTTTGCGCCACTTGAATTTACGACCAACACTTGGGATCACATTTCTGCTCGGCCACACCTTTTCCTCGCGAAAGGGCATGTAAAACCATTCCTCGGATTTGCGGACGATCAGATGAAAAGATTGCTCGGCCAAAAGGGACAAAAGAACGTGCACAGGGCCGAGCTCGAAAACAAACATGGATACGACACCAAGTACGCTATGCATGTAATCCGCCTGTACGGGGAAGCGAAAGAGCTGATGGAGTACGGACGCATTACATTGCCGCGGCCAAACCGCGATGAGTTGGTCGAAATCCGAAGGGGCAAGTATTCTCTTTCCGAAATTCGACTGCTCGGTGCGCAACTCGAATCAGATGCGCTAGCTGCTCAGGCAACTTCGCCGCTTCCTGATAAAGTGGACCGCGACGCGATCAATCGGCTGCTCGCCGATGCCCACCTTCGATTCTGGAGCGAAACAAAAATTTAAAGGCGGGTTGGGGCCCACATCCTCATCTCATTACGTCCTGACTTCGTTGCTGGATTACCTCTGCTCGCCCGGCCTTTTTCTGCCGGTTGACTTTCCGCCCCATCTCGTCGCAAATGGATGCTCCAAAAGAGCCCACTTTTCCGAACAGGATCGCCAATGAACATCCTCGACCTCATCGTTGGCAAGCCCATCAAGACCAGCGACGAACGCGCCGAACAGGTCGGCATGCAGGCAGGCATCCCCATCTTCGGCCTGGACGCGCTCAGCTCCGCCGCGTACGGCCCGGAAGCTGCCCTCAGCTTGCTGATTCCGCTCGGCTTGCTCGGCGTGCAGTACATCATCCCCATCAGCATCGCCATTATCACGCTGCTGGTCATCGTCTACTTTTCCTATCTTCAGACCATCGCCGCGTATCCTTCCGGCGGAGGCTCCTACACCGTGGCGCGCTTCAATCTGGGCGCCTTCCCAAGCCTTCTCGCGGCCGCGGCGCTGCTGACGGATTACATTCTCACCGCCGCCGTGGGCATTTCCGCGGGAGTCGGCGCGCTGGTTTCCGCCGTCCCCTCTCTGCAGAAGTACACCGTCTGGTTGTGCGTCGGCATTCTCCTTATCATCACCATCCTCAACCTGCGCGGCGTCCGCGATGCCGGCGTGGCCTTCATGCTGCCGACCTATCTCTTCGTCGGCACGCTGCTCATCACCATTGTTGGCGGACTCGTGCGTGTAGCGCTGAGTGGCGGCCATCCCGTGCCGATTACGCCGCTTCCTTCGCCGCCCGCCATGACCGCGACCGTCACGTTCTGGCTGCTCTTGAAAGTGTTCGCCAGCGGTTGTACTGCCCTGACCGGCGTCGAAGCCGTCAGCAATGGGGTCAAAGCCTTCCGCGAACCGGCCGTCAAAAACGCGCAGCGCACGCTCACGGTCATCATTTTTCTCTTGGCAGTCCTGCTGGCAGGAATCTCCTATCTCGTTAAAGTCTACGGCATCGCCGCCACCGACCCCGGCCAGCCCGGCTACCAAAGCATTCTCTCTATGCTCATCGCTGCGGTCTTTGGCAAAGGTGTTTTTTATTACCTCACCATCGCCTCGATCCTATTCGTCCTCTCTCTTTCCGCGAACACCGCTTTCGCCGATTTTCCCCGCCTCTGCCGCGCCATCTCGCAAAACAATTACCTCCCGCACTCCTTCGGCTACCGCGGCCGCCGCTTGGTCTACACCTACGGCATTGTCGTACTGGCATTTCTGACCTGTTTCTTGCTGGTCGTCTTCGGCGGCGTTACCGACCGGCTGATTCCGCTCTACGCCGTCGGCGCGTTCCTGGCCTTCACGCTTTCGCAGTTCGGCATGGTGATGCACTGGCGGAAGAATCGCGGCCCGCATTGGATAAAGAGCGCCTTCGTCAACGGCCTCGGAGGGTTCGTCACCGGCATCACCGTCATCGTCGTACTGATCGCCAAATTTGCCGAAGGCGCGTGGATCACCGTCATTTTCATTCCCCTGCTCATCGTGTTGTTCCGCATTATCCGCCGTCACTATCACATGGTTACCGTTGCGACCGGTTGCGCCGACGCGGTGGTCCCCTCCCGCCTGGACGATGTCCCCATCGTCATCGTACCCATCGAGCACTGGAGCCGCATCTTCAAGCAAGCCCTGGAATTTGCCACCGGCCTCTCCCCGGAAATCATGGCCGTGCACGTTGAGCCGGGCGATCATTCCGAGCTGCTGCGCGAGGAATGGGAACGCTACGTCGAGCAACCCTATCGCGCCGCCGGCGCCGTGCCTCCCAAGCTCGTCACCCTGCCGTCTCCCTACCGTTTCATCGTCGTTCCCATCGTGCAATACGTCCTCGAGCTTTCGAAGAACCATCCCGGCCGCCGCATCATCGTCGTGATTCCCGCGCTCGTCGAAAACCGCTGGTACGAATACTTCCTTCATAACCAGCGCGCGCGCCTCCTCGAATGGACCCTCTTGGCACGTGGCAACGAGCGTATTTTCACCGTCAGCGCCCCGTACTACCTTTCCGAATAGGGTTTCCCCTGGGGCGGAATCTGGAAGTGGATTGCCTTATCTGGGTAGATCAAGGTAATACAAGAAATAATCTTGAGAATGGCGAATTTCCCGCTCGCCAGAGCTGCTCGTATGTGATTGTAAATAAACCATTAAAATTCGTCTCAGATTTCCATGGGAAGCTGCCTTTGGCCTCTGGATTGCTCCCTTCTATTAGGTTTCAGGAGAAAACCCTTGAAAAAACTCTACCTCTTGGCTTGCCTGTCCTTACTGCTGGCACCTGTTAGCCTATTAGCGGACCCCGAAGATTCGGCTCGCAGGGGCAAAGGCCATCAGCACACTGGCGCCCCCGAGATGCCACATACCGGTGTCGCACTGGCCGCCGCAGTTGGGATAGCCGGTTATCTCGTGCTCCGCCGGCGTCACGCTACACAAAACTAAGGTTCCGCCGCTGTTGTCGTAGCCTGATGTATGCCTGAAACCATGACAATTGGAGTGTCTCTTGCAAGCTCTGCACAGGAGAGTCTGCATTTGCGGCGAGTCGTTCCTGCCGAGGGCCTCGCAGTTCGCCGCATTTTTATGCTGGTCCTGGCCCTTACCCTTAGTGCGATTGCGGCAGATCAATTTGCCGCGCCAATTCTTCATACCAACACTCCGCTTTGGGCCACGGCCGCCTGCCTCCTGCTTATCTGGCGGCGCGGCGAATGGCGCTCGGCATTTGGCGACGGTGCGTTGGACCAGGTCCTCACGAAGAGGCGCTTGGCCGTTTTTTTTGCGGCTCATTTCCTGCTGATTCTGTTTGCACGCTGGATGACAAGCACGTTTCAGCCGTTGGCAGGTACGCCGACCGCTGGAGGAATTGGCATCGCGGCATGGAAACTGACGCTTCTCGTTCCGACCCTCGTGCTGCTTCCGCTCGCGCGCTGGAGAGAACTGCTAGCCGCGTATAGGCCCGAAATTGTGGCTGCCCTGGTGGTCTTCATCACCTATTCGCCCTGGCGGACCGCGCAAGTTATTTGGCCGTGGTACGGGCAGCTACTGGGCCGCTTCGTTTATGTGTTGGCTCGACTCGCTGTGCCTGGCATGGGATATGTCAGCGATCTGACGCCAACGCTGACCGGACCGGATCTGGATATCACCATTTTTCAAGGGTGTTCCGGACTGAATGGATTTGAACTCTTCGGATACCTCTTTGGCCTGGTCACATTCTTGGACTGGAATCGCCTCCGGAAAGGCCGGACGCTGTTCGCCTACTTCGCCGGGCTCCTGGTCATTCTCGTGGGAAATGCTGTTCGAATTGCTTCCTACGTTGTATTGGGCAACCACGGTTTCGCGGACTTCGTCCTTCGCTTCCATCTTTCCGCTGGGTGGATCTTTTTCTCGGTGATCTTTCTCGCTTATCTCTCGCTGACGTACCGCTGGATGCTAAAAAAGGAGACTGCCGTATTGCAGCCTTAGCACGATGAGTAATGCTGCGCTCAAGCGCGTTTCACCCGCCATGGTTTTCATTGATGAAATAAGAGGATCTTCGCAGCCGCTCGAGTGTTGTCTGTCACGGGCGAGTTTTCTAAATTTAGCGATGTTACTTTGCAAGTTTCGCCGATTAAGAAATTCCTTTCCCCTGCATTTACAACAGAAACGCCTTCATCCTCCGCTTGAGATACATTCGAGGAATGTTCAAGAAACGTTTGAGGTGAACTTCTCCTTCGTCCTTCGTCTCTCCCAGTAGTCCGGATCACCGGTCCACCGTTTGTCGCGCCGCTTCTCCCAGCGGCCACCAGGAAAACTTCCTGAAAGAACGGTCTGTGGTGCGTTGCAGGTCCGGGCGGGAGAAGATGAGATGTCCTCCGCTCGCTGCCGCGCGCGCGCTGTCCTCGAGCTTCTTGTTTTGTCCGCGTTTTTTTCCTCCATCGGATTACCACAAACGTCTCGCGTCGTTCGCCTTCCCGCGGATCCGCCGTCCCTTCCGAGCCTTCCGCCTTCGCCGCCGGCCTGTGCGAGCGGATCTATAAGCACAGGCGCGGATTCGAAAGCATCGCTGAATGTGCCGGCAGGCCTGCGCGCGCCCGATATCGCTGCGGTAGAGGCGCTTCCCGCTTGCGACGTGCCGTCAACCGGCTCCCCATCCGAGGTCGCCTCGCCGATGGTGGATCCCTGCAAAGTTCCTCACGGCGTTCGAACTGGCTGCGGCTTTCCCGCAGACGCCGCGCAAATCCAACTGGACGCCATGGGCAAGCCGGGCCAGACGATTTCGCGCGCCCGCGAGAAAGTCCTCGAAATCCTGGAAAGCCCAAACGCCTGTAGCGCCTGGTTTCAGCAGAAGGATTCGAATCCCGCAGCCACCTTTCGAACGCTCAGCTTCGAGTTGGACCGAAAAGGGGCTGAATACGTTCTGGAATCCCGCAATCTCGGCCCCGGGGAAGTCTTTCGTAGCCCGTACGTCGCCAAGGTGATGCAGGCCGATGGCCCCTACGCCACGATTACCATCAATGCCAGAGGAGCCTTCTTCCGCGTACAAGCCACCGTCCAGGAGATCCACAAAGAAGGCGGGCCCACCCTATTCCGCGGCGAGCGAACGTTGCGTGTGGGGCCGTATTTCGGAGCCACCCTGCCTGCTCAAGTGGCTACCCTGCTTCATGAATTCGGCCACCTGATCGATCTCCTCCCGACCGATCGGGACGACCTCGACGGAAAATCCCTGCACAACACCGATGAAGTCCTCCGCAATTGCGGCGCGGCGATTGACGCCTTGGGCGGCCACAGCCTATTTTCCGCCCCGCGCTGAATTTGTTTGGAGTCCTTGCTCCAGTCACCGCAATTCGCTCGAAAATGAAACAGTGGATCCGTCCGGTATCCGGCTGCCCCTTGGCGGGCAAAAAGAGCCACCTTTTTTGCGGCTTGCTGAAAAGCTGAGCGGCTGGTTCTTTAGAATCTCCCGTATCCCTCGTGTCTTCAATATCAGCCGCGCGACCTTTTTTTGACAGTTTTTCCAGCAATGTTTGAAAGAGATTGCGCCTCGCGCCGCGTCCATCCATTGACCCCGCAAAAGGGTCAACCGTTTGTCGAGCAGCATCGGGTTGGTGGCACCTCGAGCGCTCTCTTCCGAACGGCCTGTGGTGGTGACGCCGGGTCAGGAGCATTCCATGTTCTCTCGGGGGAACCACCGCGCCGCCATCGCTGCCATGCTTTTATACCTGTTGCTTATTCCTGATGCATCCTATCCGCAAGATCGCTGCCCGGGTACAGGCCTGGCCGCATCCGCTTCTACTGTAAATCTCCAATACGATTCCGCGTTCTGTGCCCAAAACGAAGAACCCGCCCCACTGGCACAGCGCATCCTCCTCGCGCGTGAGTCCTGCGAGTCACCTCCGCGGGCGGGCTTGCCGAACGGTATCTGCGCGCGCAACCGCGCTGCGGCCTCCGTCTGCACAAACGAGGAGGATCGCGTCCAAATGCAATTGTTGGCCCTGGGCAGGCGCGGCGAAACCATCGCGCGCATCCGCCAGCAGATCCTCGAGATTCTCCAAAACAGAAATGCCTGTTCCGCTTGGTACCAGGGAGTGGATGCCGACCCCGCGGCTACCTTTCAATCGCTGGTGTTTGTTCTCGACCAAAAAGGGTCGCCCTTCGTCTACAGCCTGAGAGATGACCAGGACGCCCGGCATTTCAAGCATCCCTACGTAGCCAGCGCGATCGAAAACGCCGGCCGCAACTCCGCCATCCAGCTCAACGTCAATGGCGCATTCTTCAATCGCTCCTCATCGGTGCTTGAGGAACCCTGGATGGCGGGCCCGCTCGCCCTGTGGGCATGCGCACGCTCCGGGTGGATTCCTACCCCGGCGCCACTCCCGAGGCGCAGCTCACAGCCATGCTCCACGAACTCGCGCACATCGTTGGCCGCATCCCCGAGGATACCGATTCCTTGGATGGACAGTCGGAGCGAAACACCGCCGAGGTCCTGCACTACTGCCGGCCGGAGATACAGGCCATGGCGAGGAAGAAGTCTCACTAAGTTCAGTCGAAGTTTTTCCGGCTGGCAATCCCGCGTGAAACGATTTCGTGGGTGCTGACACTATTTGCTCAGAAAGTCCGAGCCCAGTTGGAAGAAGCGGCCGACACAAGTGACATTGTGCCTCGCGGCCTCTTGTTCCCACTGGATCGTTGACGGGCGGGGGGCGCTCTTGGGAGAGTTGTGTCCCCCTTTCGTCAGTTCCTGGCACGAACCTCGCCCGCGTCCCTGCGCGGCACACTTCCTCCAAGTCTTTCCGTCTAACCAGAATTGCCGCTCAAGTGAGGGCTATTTCGAGCGCGGGCGATTCACAACGAAAGCAAGAAAGGAAAATATTGCGAAGTAGAAAACCGTATTGGCGACGATGGCGATGCGCAGAAACCAGCTGAAGGTCCAGGCCATGGATCTATGACCCTCGGGCGTAATCAGCTCCGCAAGTTTCAACCCGGGCGAGAACAGAGCTATCAGCGCAGCAGGAATCTGCGGTTCCATGGGCACGGCAATCGCCAGCGCCAGAAAGCCCGCGACGAGCGCAAGCCCCGCGAGCAGAAGCAACCGGAACGGCGCGCGCTGTGGCATAGCTGGGAATTCTAGCAGAGGATTCTGCTCGTTGACGTTCCTGTGGGAAGATAATCTGGCTTTCCAGGATCCAAAAGGGCTCTATGACTCTCTGGCGAAGCATCATCCCTAGTTCCATCCTTTTCGTCGCACTACTTGCTCTACTCATCGTCGCGCCGCACGAGGCCAGGACGCAGCAGGACCCCGCGGCGCAAAGATCGCAAAAGACTCCGACCATTGATGAGTACCAGCCAAAGTCCACCCTGGTCACCAGGGCGCACAAAATCGAGCGTGCCAAATTCCCGTTCATTGATATCCACAGCCACCACTGGAATCCCACCGCCGCGGAAGTGGATGCGCTCATCAAAGGCATGGATTCTATCAACCTCCGCGTCATGGTGAACCTGAGCGGCGGGACTGGCGAGCAACTGCGGAAAACCGTCGAGGTGATGAAAGGGCGCTACCCGGACCGCTTCGTGGTCTTCGCCAACATGAGCTACGACGACCTGAATACACCGGGATTCGGGAAACGCGTGGCGGCGCGCTTGGAACAGGACGTCAAGAACGGAGCGCAAGGGCTGAAAATCTTCAAGGATTTTGGCATGGAGCTGAAATACGCGAACGGCCAGCGCGTGCACGTGGACGATCCCGAATTTGATGCCGTGTTCGAAAAGTGCGCGCAGCTGAAAATTCCCGTGCTGATTCATGTCGCGGAGCCCTCGGCCTTTTTCGATCCCTGGGACTACCACAACGAACGTTGGGAAGAACTGAAGGAATTTCCCGGACGCGCGCGCCCGCCGGCGAAGTATCCGCCGTTCGAAACACTGATGACGGAACGCAATCGCCTTTTTGCCAATCATCCAAACACCAATTTCATCGCCGCGCACCTGGCCTTTCACGGCAACGATCTCGAGCGCCTCGGAAAATTGTTCGACGCCAATCCCAATGTCTACGTGGACATCGCCGCGGTGCTCGCAGAGCTGGGCCGTCAGCCCTATTCCGCCCACGATTTCCTGGTCAAATACCAGGACCGCGTGCTGATGGGCAAAGACATCTACGACGTGGACGAATACAAATGGTATTTCCGCGCGCTCGAAACGCGCGACGAATATTTCGAGTACTACCGCAAGCGCCACGCATTCTGGCGCATCTACGGCTTCCAGGTTCCGGACGACGTCCTGAAGAAGGTGTACTACAAGAATGCCCTGAAACTGGTGCCGGGAATAGATGCGAAGGCGTTCCCGGAGTGAGACGTTAGAGCCGCCCGATCCGCCGCCAGAACTCCGTTCCACATGGGAGAAACAAGTTCCTGTGGAATTCTCGACGATTGCCAACCTCAGATTGTTTCCGATGAAACGATTTCGCGGACCAGTGCACTATTCCCGCAGATTGGGCGTTCATTCGTCCAAGGCTCCAGCGCACGGTCAATCCTCACGGGAGTATTGAATCGGCCAGCGGGAGGGATGTGCCTCCCTTCCCAAGGCAGCTTCGATAGGGCGGCCTGTGAAGACCGTGAGATGGAAGACGCGTGGGGAACACTTTTGAGGGAAACGTGTGCCCTACGCGTCTCTTTTTTTCGCAGCGTTTTCTTTTCATCAGATACTTTACCTAGTGTCACGCATCGCGCGGCTTGACAGCCTGCGAATCAAAACCAGGTAGTCGCCTTATATTGCTTGTATTGCTCCCCAAAATGTTCTTCAAGTACGCGCGCTTCCGCGCGTGCACGGCTGACCTGCAAGATAAGCACTGGCACGATAAGCAAAAGCAAATAGGGCTGCTCAAGGAAAAGAAAGAGCCCGGTGAAGACGAGAATGCCAAACACATAGATCGGATTGCGGATGCGCGAGTAGATGCCATGGGTGACCAGTTGCGTCGCCTGCGGGGAAAGGGAGAAGGAATTGCCAAGCTGAATGCGCGAAACGGTCAAGAGGACGAGTGCCGGAATCATAATCACCAATCCTGCGATGCGCATCGCGGACCATGGCGGATGCGCGTACTCGTACACGATGTAACCGATCCCGATCAACGGCACGATCGTGACAAAGCGTGCGCTGCGTTTCATTTGTCTTCAGCCGTAGACGGTCACGATGGTACAGCATTCTGTGCCCCTGGCGGGGCTGCGCAGGGATCGCTGGGCAGTCCGAATGGCTCGGAGTGAGAATGTGAGAACGGCTGGGCCCCGCGACTTTGTTTGAGTCGGTTCTTCTGTTTAGCGCAGTGTGGTATTGGAATTGCGCAAGGGAAGAGTCATGCTGACAGTTGGACTAACAGAAGCGAAAAAAAGATTCGAGGAATTGGTAGCGCGGGCGAAGCGAGGAGAGCGCATAGGAATCACGAGATACGGGAAACTCAAAGCAGAAATCGGGCCAGTGCCGCCGAATCGGCATAAGGCGAGTGCCACCGAGAAGCCTAGTAAAGCCTCGCGGAAAACACCTCCTCGAACATCCCGAAGATAGAACACCCCCTTAGCACTATCGCCGATCTCATTCTTGCACGGTCGGCATCGCAGCCCTGGCACCGTGCCGGATGTGCAGAATATTCGCGACATTTTTGCGTTTATCTACTGTGTAGATGATTCTGTACGTGCTTGGTTTTCCGCCAAAAAGCAGATGGCGAAGCTTCTCGTCTTCCGGAAGGACGGCACCGCGCTCGGGGAATCGTTCCAAACTATAAATAGCTTCAGCTAAAGCCTTGAACCACGCGAACGCGCTTTCGGAAGAGTCCGCTTCGACGAATTCGTAAATGGCTTCCAGGTCGCGGAGGGCGCGATCGGTCAGCCTAACCAGGTATTGCATGGTCACGCCGGAACATTTCGAGCGCTTTGCGCGCGGGACGCACGCGGCCCTTTTTCACGTCCTCCAATCCTTGACGAATGCCTTCCAATACATCGGCTTGTGCGGCGATATTCAGCAGGCGCTGATACGCTTCGGCGTCCTGTACGACCGCTTCCGCTTTTCCATTGACCGTAAGAATGAGCGGTTTTTTCGTCTTTTTGAGATGCTTCATGAATTTCGCGGGATTACGCCGGAACGTCGTCATGGCTTGAATGTCTTTCTTTATGTCGAACATGAAGACCTCGCACGCCAATTCTAGCACCTTTAAAGGTGCGATAGAAGCGCGGAGGCTGACCCACCGTTTGCAAGAAACAAAACCTCAAATGGCAGGCCCCGGATGAGTTAGTGCCGTGCCACTCCCCATCACTGCCCGGTGGACTTCGGCTGGCTCACAGCCTTGTTTAAGCCGAACCGACAGATCAGGCCCTATCCTGGTTTTTGCACAGATAGCCACAGACCGCCCAAAAATAATTATTGCAGGGACTTGACGAATAAAAGAAAGCTGGTATAGTTACAAATGGCTCGGGGGTTCTATGAACCGCCGGGAGTGATTAGGGGCATCACAGTCGGGTCGAAGGAAGTCTTCCCAGCGTAAGATCAAGCGAAGGCAAGAAGTAGATCCTATAGTGAGGTTCTTTACGAGCACTGGCTAGAACGAAGTCGAGCATCGCGTGGAGTCACCCAAGTGTGGGTGGCTGTACCCGGCGCTCGACGCCGGGTTTTTTATTTTGCGGCAGTGATTAGTAGCGAGTGACGAGTAGCGAGAAGTTCCGCGGGGGTTCGGGGTTTGTACTTACAAACCCCGAGTTAACAAGGGATTTCCGAAGCAAGTCGCAGGGCAACTAAAACACCAAGCAAAAACTCAGCGCAAGCTGGGGTAAGCAGAGCTGGAAGGCAGGGCCGCGCAACGGGGTTCGGGGTTTGTACTTACAAACCCCGAGTTAGCGAAGGCCGGATAAGTCCCACCAGACAAGTCCCGAGCCAATGTATTTTGGCGTGACCGCTCGTCGGTCAAGTTCGAAGGGCAACCGTATAACGGTTGACCGGGACGTTCCGATGGACTCGGAATAAACGCTCTTTGACAACAGAAAGGCTGGCAAGTCCACGCCGATAACCCTGTGTCCCGATTACGGTCGGGCGGGGTGCCATGGTGTGGATTACTTACAAGTTTGCTCGAGTCGAGCAAAACTGTGGAAGAAAAGGCGGCTTATTCAATCGTTTGAGGATCGTAGAAACGAAAGCCTGCTGCCGATACCTGGGTGGCTCCAAAAGAGTCACACAGCCTTCGTTGCGGCCCATGCCCGGGTTGCAGCAAGTTCGGTTGCGAGGATGTATGGAGCTACGAAAATCAAAACGTCGACGATCGAAAAAAGCGCAGACCTCAAAACCTGCGTAATAAAACGAACAACGACGGCTTGAGTGAGTTTTATGATTAAGCTACTAAGGGCGTACGGTGGATGCCTTGGCGCCAGAAGGCGATGAAGGACGTGGCAAGCTGCGATAAGCCTCGGGGAGCCGCAAGCAGGCTTTGATCCGAGGATTTCCGAATGGGGAAACCCGGCGAGATGAACTCTCGTTACAGCCCGCTGAATACATAGGCGGGTATGAGCTAACCCAGGGAAGTGAACCATCTCAGTACCTGGAGGAAAATAAATCACAGAGATTCCGAAAGTAGCGGCGAGCGAAATCGGAACAGCCCAAACCCAAGTGTTTACATTTGGGGGTTGTAGGACCGCATAAGTAGAGTTACCAAACCGGACATTAGGTGAACCCGCTGGAAAGCGGGGCCATAGAATGTGAGAGCCATGTAACCGAAAATGGACCGGACTCGAAGCGGTATCCTGAGTACTACGAGACACGTGTAATCTCGTAGGAAACTGGGGAGACCACTCTCCAAGGCTAAATACTCTCTGGCGACCGATAGTGAACCAGTACCGTGAGGGAAAGGCGAAAAGAACCCCTGCGAGGGGAGTGAAAAAGAACCTGAAACCGTATGCTTACAAGCAGTCGGAGGGCCATGCACAGACTTCGGTCTGTGAAAGCCTGACGGCGTGCCTCTTGCTTAATGAGCCGGCTAGTTATTCTTACGTGCAAGGTTAAGCGCAAGCGAGCCGTAGCGAAAGCGAGTCCGAATAGGGCGACAAGTACGTAGGAATAGACGCGAAGCGGGATGATCTACCCTTGGCCAGGTTGAAGGTCGCTTAACCGCGACTGGAGGACCGAACAGGTGTGAGTTGAAAATCGCTCTGATGAGCTGAGGGTAGGGGTGAAAGGCTAA
>JABCZG010000009.1 GCA_013289835.1 Acidobacteriota bacterium
CAACAGCTTGCGAATGGTGGGATGTGGCCGGCCATAAGCGCGCCCAATCGCATGCATGGACTGCCCGGCCTTCCAGCGACTCCAAATGTCGTTCTTCTCAGTGGGAGAAAGTCTCGACCGCTTCACGCGGACCATACACACCATCCTTAAACAGATCAGTTCTTTGATGGTGTTGCATCGACCTATTGAATGCACCCGCATTATCGGAAACTGACCCTCTCCCGGGGCGGGCTGTTGTTTGCAATCTGGGAGTTACGACCGTATCCTAAAGTCCGGGCATGAAGATAGCGCTCGCGCAGTTCAATCCTACCGTCGGCGACTTCGCAGGAAATGCCGCTAGCATCTTGAGCCTGGCCGAAAAAGCCAAGCAACGAGGTGCGGACCTTGCTGTTTTTACGGAGCTTTGCCTTTGCGGGTATCCCCCACAGGATCTTCTGGAGCGTCCCACTTTTCTGGACCGGAATATTGACGAGCTGAAGGCGCTGGCGGCCAAAGTTCCGATGCCGAGCCTCGTTGGCTACGCCGGGCGCGTCCGCAATGGCACGGGCAAATCCGTGGCCAACAAAGCGGCGCTGTTGTGCGGCGGGCGCGTGGTCTTTGAGCAGAGTAAAATGCTGCTGCCGACGTACGATGTGTTCGACGAGTCGCGGTATTTTCAGCCTGCCGAGAAACAAGTGGTTTATAGCTTCCAGGATGAAAAGCTCGGTATCACCGTTTGCGAAGATGTGTGGAACGATCCGAATTTCTGGCCCACGCGACTGTACGAACGCGACCCCGTGGTGGAGCTCATCAAGCAGGGAACTAGCGTCCTGCTGAATATTTCCGCTTCGCCTTACACCATCGACAAACGAAATTTGCGAATTGAGATGCTGCGCGCCATCGCCATGGAACAGCGGCGCCCGATTGTCTACGTCAATCAAATTGGAGGAGACGATAATCTGATTTTTGACGGCGCGAGCATGGCCATTACCGCCGATGGGCGCGTGGCGGCGCAAGCGCTGGCGTTTAAAGAGGACCTCGTCTTGTTTGACACGGTCACGGGGCGGGGCGAGATTCACGAACAGCCGCCGGGCGAAATCGCGTATGCCTACGAAGCGCTGGTCATGGGCACGGCGGACTATGTGCGCAAATGCGGCTTCAAGAAAGTGATTGTTGGCTTGAGCGGAGGGATTGACTCCGCGGTGGTTGCCAGCATCGCGATTGATGCGCTTGGCCCGGAAAACGTGCAGGGAGTCTCCATGCCGGGACCTTTTTCTTCAGAGGGCAGCAAGCGCGACGCGGCGACTTTGGCGAAGAATCTGGGCATCCAGGTGATCACACTGCCGATCACGAATGTTTTTGAAGAGTACAAGCGGGCGCTGGCACCTGCGTTTGCCGGACGTCCGGCGGACGTGACGGAAGAGAATATTCAGGCGCGCATTCGCGGGAATTATTTGATGGCGCTCTCCAACAAATTTGGCTCCATGGTGCTCAGTACGGGAAACAAATCGGAACTGGCGGTCGGATACTGCACGCTATATGGAGACATGGCCGGTGGGCTGGCGGTTATTTCCGATGTGCCGAAACTGATGGTGTACGAACTGGCGCGGTGGATTAATCGCGAGAGGGAACTGATCCCTGTTTCGACGATTGAGAAGCCGCCGTCCGCGGAATTGCGTCCAGACCAGAAGGACGAAGACAGCTTGCCACCGTATGACGTTCTGGACCGTATTCTCAAGGCGTATATCGAGGATTTACGCAGTCCTCAGGAGATTGCGGATCACTATGGGTTTGACTTGAAGCTGGTCCGCGACATCGCGCTGTCCGTGGATCGCAACGAATACAAACGCAAACAGGCCGCGCCGGGGCTGAAGATTACTTCGCGCGCGTTTGGATTTGGCAGGCCGTTTCCGATCGCGCAGAAATTTATCCCGTAAACCGTGAGGACCTCCGTGAAAACAATGTTGAGCTTGGTGATTCTGTTTGTCTTTGGCGCGCTGGTTCCCATGGCGCGCGCGCAACAGACAAACCCTCCGGCGAGCAATTCCGCCGCTGCGGCGCAGACGCCGTTGCAGAAGAGCATCGAAGCGTATTTGCGAAACCTGTATGCGTTTGGCCCGGATGTTCTGGTCACAATCGGCGCTCCGAAGGACAGCGGGGTCGAGGGACTGCTCGAGGTGGACATCACTGTGCTCATCGGCGAGACCAAGGAAGCCGCCAAGTTCTACGTGAGCAAGGATGGCCGGTATCTCATCCGCGGAGACGTGTCCGACATGTCGAAGGACCCTTTGGCGGAGAACCGGGCGCGCATTGAGATGAAGGATGCGCCGACGCTCGGTGATGCCAAGGCGCCGGTTACGCTGGTGGAGTATTCGGACTTCGAGTGCCCCGTGTGCCGCAGCCTACACGACGTGCTCCGCGGGATGCTGGAAAGTTACGCGGGTAAGATACGGGTGGTCTTCAAGGACTTTCCGATTGAGCAGATTCATCCTTGGGCGCGTACGGCGGCCCTTGCGGGCAGATGCGCATACCAGCAGGACCCCAAGGCGTTTTGGAAGATGTACGACCTTATCTACGACAATCAGGAATTGTTCTCCGCCGCGAACGCGTGGAACAAGGTGACGGACTACGCCAGCCAGATGGGACTGAATGCCGAGGCGTTCAAGAGCTGCATGGCTAGTCCGGAAGCCGGTGCGGCCATCAATGCCAGCCACGCAAACGGACAGCTCCTGGAAGTCAGCAGCACACCTACGATCTTCGTCAATGGACGCCGGATTGTCGGCGCGGATCCGCATCTGTTCGAGCAGTACATCAACTACGAACTCGCACAACAAAAAGCTGGGAAGCCCGCTGAAAAGAAGTAGCACATAGAGGAGGGGAGGGAGCGTTTTTTGGCTTGAACCGAGAGAGCCAGAGTGGACTTGGTCAGCCTGATTTCTTAGTTAACATAATATTACTTATAGGACGCGCTGTCAAGAGGAATTTGGGGGTTTTCCTCAGGTTTCTTGCGCTGTGGCTTGGGGCGTGGCCCCTATCGGTGGTGCTGCAGCGCGGGCTCTAAGAGTCTCTGACCGGCTGGCGCGGGGGGTGCGCCAGCCGGTCGCATTTTGAACGCAGTCGGTTGTCAGTGTGTCGCTTTCGCGGCGATGGCGCCAGCGGCGGCGCCTAGGGCGAACCATTTGGCGGCGCGGGTGATGCGGCGGAGAAGACTTCCGCCTTTGGCGATGCGCAGAGCGTCGTCGCGTTCTTTGGTGAGGGCGGCGGTTTTCGTTTGCTCGTCGGCTAGGTTTCCTTGGGCGGCGGAGAGTTTGGCTCGGCAGGCTTGGCAGTCGAGGCTGAAGTTTACGCATCGGAGTGGGGTTCGGCCGGGTTCCCGGCCGCATTCAGCCGCCGGTAAACCGCCTTGGTGGTGAAGCGTTTCAATCCGCTCGCAAAGCCATCGAAAGTATCAAGGCCAGTAGCCTTTTCAAATTCGAGGTCCTGACCGCTTTTGTGTCCCGCCACGAGCGCTTCAACAAAACCATCAACCTTATCTATGGCCTTCACGACACCCTCGTTCTGAAGATCACCGCAAGGCAGTGGGCGACCATCGAGGAATTCCTCGAGGCTCCCACCCTGGATCGAACCGCCAAGCGCCTCAGGCTTGACCCCTCCACCGTTTCCAGAAACCTGAAGCGGGGGTATTATTGGCAAGTGACCGAAACGGTGACCGTAGCTGGGTCGTTAATCAAAGACATTTTTTGCTAGTTGTACGGAAACGTACAAGAACGGAAACTTGTACAAATCTATGCAAACCCTCTTTCGAGCATTCCTGGCGGTCTACCTGGCGCATCTGCTGACCGATTTTGTTTTTCAGACGACTCATCTTGTCGAGCGAAAGCAGCGCGGAAAATTCACCGCCTATTTGCAGCACGGGCTCATCCACTATCTCTCTGCCGTCCTCATCGCTGGTCTTGTCCTGCGCGGCTCCTTCTTCTTGCTGCACACGCACCTTGTGCTTGCTGCGCTCACCCTCGTGCATCTGCTGATTGACTTCGCCAAAATCCAGCTAGCCAGAAAGTACGCGATCTGCAACGGCTCGTGGGCCTACGTAAGCGATCAGCTCCTTCATTTTCTGACCGTCAGTCTCGCCGCATGGCTGCTGTTCCCTGCCGTTCCGTTCAGCCTGCTGGGTGTGCCATTTCAAGAAGCCCGCAGCATGCCGAATAAATTTCTGGCCGTCCCGGTGATCTACGTGGCTGTGGTCTTCGGCGGCGGCTATCTGATCCGCTTCCTGGTTCGTTCCCTCGCGCAAGGCGTTAAAAGCCATTCACCGGAAAGAGCCGCCGAGCAATTGCAAAATGCCGGGTTGTACATCGGCTGGCTGGAGCGATTTCTGGTTGTCACCGCGCTGCTTTTGCAATCACCCGTGACGGTCGGTCTGATCCTGACGGCAAAATCCATCGCCCGCTATCCGGAATTCAAGTCCGAACGGTTCGCCGAATACTTTCTGATTGGCACGCTGTTGAGCCTCTCCGTGGCCCTCGTTGGCGGCGCCCTTCTGGCAAAGCTCATGTTCGGGCAAGTGCGTTTCCTGGGCTGAATGGCCTCGCAGCTGGGACTCGCGTTCCGCAAGGTGGCGGTAAGCTCTGCTAGAATCTTTTCATGGATTTGTCCTCGGCCTATCCGCGTCTTGCCAATATTCGTCTGCATCCCATCAAGGCGCTCGATCCTGTGCACGTGAAAGAGGCGCGGATCGGGCCCGGAGGTGGTCTTGAGTTCGACCGCGTCTGGGCGCTCTATTCCGTTGACGGCCAATGGGTGAATGGCAAGCGCACCGCCGCCATTCACCTGATCCGTGCCAGCTACGCGCCGGACCTAAGCTCGGTCTCTCTTTCCGTTCCCGGTGATCGCCGCAACATCCCCGCGAGAACTTTCGCGTTTCCCGGCAACGCGGAGGACGCCGCGGAATGGTTCAGCGTTTATTTCGAGCAACAAATTATCGTGCGCCATTCACCCGCAGGCTTTCCCGATGACACCATCGCCAATGGCCCGACGATTGTTTCCACGGCGAGCTTGCAATCCGTGTGCGAGTTGTTCCCCGGCATGACCGTTGACGAAGCACGCCAGCGCTTCCGCACCACTCTCGAACTCGATGGCGTCCCCGCCTTTTGGGAGGATCAACTCTTCGGCGAAGAAGAGCGCAGTTCCGTGCGCTTTCGTATCGGCGAAGTGCAATTCGAGGGCAGCAATCCTTGCGCGCGCTGCCCTGTCCCTCCCCGCGATCCGCAAACCGGCGCCATCGTTGCCGGCTTCCAGAAGCAATTCTCCGATTACCGTCGAACGCATATTCCCGCATGGACGCCTGAATCGCGCTTCGACCACTACTACCGCATGGCCACAAACACGCGTGTCGCCCCCACCGAATCAGGTAAAATTCTCCGGCTAAAGGATCCCGTCGTATTTCTCTAGCCCTTGAATTCTCAGCGAGGACATCCCTGTGGCAAGCGATCCACCGAATACACGGCCGGCATCGGCTCCCAGCTCGAAGATCTCCAGCTATGCGCTGGGCTCCAGCGACCGCGAACGCCGCCGCCTCATGAAGCAGGGTGAGCTATTTCGTGAGCTTCTGGCCGATGCGTTTCGGTCCGCCGGCATTGGCCCCGGGATGCGTGTCCTGGATATTGGCAGCGGCGCTGGCGATGTCGCCATGCTCGCTGCCGAGCTGGTTGGCCCCGCGGGTTCGGTGGTGGGACTCGATCGGGATCCCGGCAGCGTCGCCTGGGCCACCAAGCGTGTTGCGGAAGCCGCCATGGCCAACATTCATTTTCGAACAGCCGAGTTTAACGAGTTTACCGACCCCCAGCCGTTCGACGCCCTTGTTGGCAGATTCATTTTGTTGTATCTACCGGATCCCACGGCCACGCTTCGGCACCTCGCGCACGTACTTCGCAGCGGGGCGGCCATCGCATTTTTCGAGCCGGATTTCACCGTTCCATCGCGCGTCTTTCCGGAGATGCCGGAGTTCGAGCGCTGTGGAGCATGGATCCAGGAAGCTTTGCGCCGCTCCGGTGCGCGGACGGACATGGGAATGCGTTTGTACGCCACGTACCGCGACGCGGGCTTCATCGACACGGAGACCTCTGTCTCGCACTTGAGCGGCTGTGGCATCGCGCGAGAGATGGCCGAGTATCTGACGGAAACTCTGCGCAGCGTTCTGCCCAAGCTGGAACTATACGGAATCGCCACGCGCGAGGAAGTCCAGATCGACACACTGACCGAACGTGTGTTGGCTGCCGGCCTTGCGGCTGATCCGCAATGGGTGGGCACGCGTTCCATTGCCGCCTGGGCGAAAAAGCCTTGAGCCCTTCGACGCGACACGAGCTACTTCCGCTGAATCGTCATGCGTCGTCCTTGAAATACTTCCGCGGTGGGAACATGCCGCGGCGGAGCAGCTCTTTGCCGCAGCGGTGCCGAATCTCCTCGGTCCAATTGACCCAGCTGCGTTCGCTCAAGCCGAGAAAGTGCCGCGCATTTTCGTATGGCGCGAGTCCCAGGTAGTACAGCCGGAAGAGCACCATGCGCGAAGCCCAGTCCGGCCCGTCGAGCGCCGCTTGCCCTGCGAGCGCGAAGTCCGCCACCCATTCGTTCAGCCGCGGGCGAAAATCCGGCCGCCATAGGAACTTCGTCGTGTCCTTCCAGTTCAACGCGGAGATGCCGCGCTTCGTCTCCAACACCTCCCGCGCGCCACGGTACACTTCCCAGCACACATCAAACGCCAGCTCCGGTCTCACGCTCATGATTCCTCCGACGCCTTCCAGTCACTGCAAATCGCGCCCTGTAGCTCACGCCTTCAGGCATGAGGGTCTTCTGCCGCGCTCGCGGGCAAGGAGAGATGCTCACCCCTAATGGCGTGAGCCAGGCATCGACGAACTATCTGGCCGCACGCAGCGACAAATGAGCGCCTGGCCCCGGCGTCTGATTGCGCCTTACAATCCGCCGAATGGAGCGCCTGATCTGGTATTCCCACGTCGTGCCGAAATCCTCGCCGCGCAGGACCCCGCTCGCAACGCGCGGCCGCTTCTCCACCACGAATCCGCCAAACTCCGGCTTGCGCAAATGCCGCAACTGCGCGGAAATGCTCGCCGGAGGGTAGTGTGTCAACTTTGAGAGCTCATCGAGCGTCAACCACGTCTCGCATTGCCGTGCACTCAGCAGCACGTCGCAAAGCACGTCGCGCTGCCTCCGCCGCACCACTCGCTTCCCTTCTCTCTTTCGGATGTTTTGCATCGCCTTTGCCTCCTCTCCCGCCAATCAATAATCGTCAGCAGGAAACTCTTCCTTGCCTCTATCGAGCGATTCATCGCTCTCTTCCCATCCCGCCTCTTCGAACATTCCAGCCGTGCGATCCGGGTCTTCATAGTCACCCGCGCAAGCGCTGCAGGCCCTCAGCGGTGCCAATGCGGGCGCATTTTCCAGGCAAACCGCCTCGCGGCGCGGCGGCTCCAGCGCGGTCCCTTCATTCCGCCCAGCGCGTTTTCCACACTTTTCCACATTCCTACTCAACAGTGAATCTTGACTACTACTTACTTAGTATTACTCTTCGTGAATCATTTTCAGGAGGTCCCCGTGACCGTTCATAAAACCCAGCTCCCTTGGGAGTTCCTGCTTTCCGCCTCGCGCAACTCGCTTCAGAGCTTCGAACTCTCGCGTCTCGGCCACGCCGCCAATCTCCGCAAGGAGATTGCCGCGCTCCTTGAGCAATGGATCCAGGAAAACTCCGAGGCCATGCTCGCGCGCCTGTTGATGGACCAGCGCCAGCGCGCTTCGCACGCCCACGAGGCCACGGCGTTGGTGGATCTGCTTCCGCAGAATGGAAACGGGGTGTCCGATAATATTTTTGCGGATCGGCCGGCTTCGCCCCCGTCCAACCGCGGTCCAGCATGAGGTGATGGCCATTTTTCGAAGCGCGATGCACATGTCGCCGCTGCCAGGAACACGCATCGAGCCTTTCCCTCAAGGCTCCGAAGTCTGCCCAGCGGTCCCACTCGCCGAGCGAACCTCTCGCTCGCCCCAACGTTCCCTTCGAACGTCGTGCATCTCCGTGTTTCGCGCCTCGCTCCTGCACTCATTGCAGCCCTCGCGATCATCATTCGCTCAAGAGACTTACGTCTTGGCTGCTTTATATGTGTTAGGGGACGCCCAAAACGGGAAACCGAGGGACACCCGTTGCTACGAACGCGGACACGCTACGCGTGGGCACTCAAGGAGAAGCAGATTAAAGTGAGAGAAAATTACCGGGCAGTGGAAGTCGCGGCAGCGGGGGCGATCTCAAGAAGCTGCTCTTTGCGATAAACAAGAGAGTTGATGTCGTAGGTTGCTAGTTCAAAACCGTGGCCGTGCGTGATGGCATCCGTCGGGCACGCCTCCACGCAATAGCCGCAGAAAATGCAGCGCGAGTAATCAATATTGTAGACGCTGGCATAGCGCTCGCCCGCGGAAATGCGGCTCACGTCGGTGTTCTCCGCCGCCTCGATGTAGATGCAATTCGCCGGGCACGCTGCGGCACAAAGAAAACATCCGACGCACTTTTCCAGGCCACTTTCATCGCGATGGAGGACGTGAATCCCGCGGTAGCGCGGCTGAAAATGGACGGCCTCGTACGGGTAATTCTCCGTGACCGTCTTACGAAACATATTTCGGAAGGTCACGCTGAAGCCCTTCACCAGCGCGCCAGCGGTCTCAACCACTTCCTGGATAATGGAAGCCATGTGTAGAAGTCTAACAAACGCTGCAGAGCCCGGCAAATGCGCCCAAAAAAAAGCGCCCGGCAAACGGCTACACTCTTGCATCTCAGCCTTTTAGAGCGTCAATGATCTGCTTCCCGTGGAAGCGGCCATTTTCGATAAATATTTCGCTCGTGTGCCGCCCGCCGATAACCACTCCTGCTAAATGGATCCCCGGCACGTTGCTTTCGAGTGTCTTCACGTCCAGCGCAGGCTTGCGGCTCTCGGGATCAAGCCGCACGCCGAGGCTCTCGATGAAACTGAAATCGGGATGATATCCCGTTAACGCAAACACCTGCCGTGCCGGCAAGCGCTTTTCCCCGGCGCCGTTTGCGACGATCACTTCGTCCGGGGTGATCTGTTTCACGTGCGTTTCGAACAACGCCTTCACTTGCCCTGCCTTGATCCTATTTTCGATGTCCGGCCGAACCCAATATTTGATCGTTGCGCCGAGATCTTTATTCCGGTGCACCAGCGTGACGCGCGTGCCATTGCGATACAGATCCAGCGCCGCCTCCGCCGCAGAATTCTTACCGCCGATCACCACAACGTCTTGATTCCAGAATTCGTACGGCTCCGTGTAATAGTGCGAAACGTGCGGGAGGTCTTCACCCGAAATCCCCATGACGTTCGGCAGATCGTAATATCCGGTGGCCACTACAATTTTCTTGCCCTGATATCGCTCTTCGATTCCCTTCTCCGTTTTTGTGACTACCGTGAAATTCCCATCCTGCCCATCCACGCGCAAGACCCGTTCATACAAGCGCAATTCCAGTCCGTAATGCTCGGCAGCCTTCCTGTAATACTTCAGCGCCTCAACGCGCACCGGTTTCTCTGCTGCTGAGACTAGAGGCAAATCCCCGATCTCCAGCAATTCCGGCGTCGTGAAAAACACCATGTTCGCGGGATAGTGAAAGATCGAATTGCACAGGCATCCCTTATCAATCACCAAGGGACGCATTCCTGCGCGCTTGGCTTCGATCGCAGTAGCAAGGCCAGTAGGCCCTGCTCCGATGCAGATAATGTCGTAGGTCGCCATACGAATTTCAGTCTGCCGGGAGTTTTTGAGAATTGCAAATCGAACGAATCTTACTGCCTGCCCGCTGAGGTGAGAATTCCGTTCAGTTCCTCTTGGAAGGCATCGAGCTCATTCAGCCTTTCCGCCGTCGCTTCCAGCTCGTTTTTCTTCCAAACAAACACTTCGCCTGAGCCGCGCTTCAACTTCACGCTTAGGTTTCCCCCGACCAAATACGACGGTGCAGCCGCCAACTTCAAGCCCCCCTGTGCGACCGGCGCAAGCACGGCGGCGCACTCGCCCTTCTTGATGCAAATGACGTTTTCGTATGGCGGAATGGTGATAGGGCGAAAACCAGCTTCGAGAAGCCGCTCGATGATCTTCATTTGCTGCGGGGAAAGTTCAACCATTGAGATGATTCGCCGAGACTCTGCTGCCGTGCCCGATCGCGGACCGATTACTTACGCCGCCGTCGAGTCGGCGGTTTCCGTGGAAGACCCTTCAAGCTGCGTCAAAATTTCCCGCAAAGTAGTAATCAGCTCTTCCCGCGAAACGTGGCTCTTCTTGAACTGAATCCGGAACTTGAACGTCTCGCTTTGCGGCTCAAAATTAAAGATGAACGGACGCGGACGTTGCGGCCCAGCCTGCTCCTCCCGCCGTTCGCGCCGCGCCTCATCGCGCGTCAATCCGCCCTGCATGATGCGGTGGAACATCTCAATCATCTTCTTTTCGGTGGGTTGCCGCGCGATCTGGAGAAGCAACGACTTTGACATGATGCCCTGGTCAACACACTTCTTGCGCAGCGAATCCGGGATATTCCGCAGCGACAGTGTCTCTGTAACCGACGACCGCGCCCGCCCAATCTTCCTGGCGATGTCTTCATGCGTGTACTCGAATTGGGTCCCCAGTCGATGCAATCCGTCCGCTTCTTCAAACGCCGTCAAATCCTTCCGCTGAATGTTTTCAATCAAGCCGATTTCGAGCGTCTCCGCATCATCCGCCGTCTTCTCGATGCACGGCACCTCCCGCAGCCCCGCCGCCCGCGACGCGTGATACCTCCGTTCCCCGGAGATGATGTAGAAGCAGTCCTCCCTCGGCACGAACCGCACCAGCAACGGCTCCAGCACGCCCTTTTCGCGGATGGATTCCGTGAGTTCGCGCAAATCGCCCAGCGCCTTGCGCGGTTGGTCCGGGTTCGGCCGGATTTGGTCCACGCGGATCATCCGCCCAACCGCCGCCCCGCTGTAACTCGTCAGCGATTCGACGTAGTGCGCGTCATGCCGCATCTTCAGCGTGATGGGTAGCCCGATTCTCTTCGACACGATGGATAACCTCCGCAGCGAGTTTCTTATACTCGACCGCCCCAGGCGACTTCGGTGCAAATGTAAAAATCGTTTCCTTGTACGCCGGGCTCTCTTCCAAGCGTACGTTCTTGGTGATTTTTGTCTTGAACAGCACTTCGCCAAACACCGAACGAATTTGCCCGTGCGTATCTTTCGAGATATTCGTGCGCTTATCAAACAACGTAATCACCACGCCCAGAACTTTCAGACCCGGATTAGGCCGTGCGCGAATTCGCTCGTAGGTTTCCAGCAGATCGTCCGTGCCTTCAATCGCAAAATAAGCCGCCTGGATGGGCACCAGCAGATGCGTCGAGGCCACCAGCGCGTTAACCGTCAATATTCCCAGAGACGGCGGCGTATCGAGAACCACATAATCGTAATCCTTCAGGACCGGCGTCAGCGCATCTTTCAATTTGAACGGCGCATCGAACTGCCCCGCGAGAACCTGCTCCAACTTCGCCAGCGCCAGGCGTCCCGGCCCGAGAAACAGCAGCGGATCTTTCGTCGGTTTGATGGCAGCGCTCATCGTCACCCGGCTGTCGCTCAGCACGTCGAACATGCTGGTGGAAATTTCGCCGGAGTCATAAAACGCGATCGTCGAATTGGCCTGCGGATCGAGGTCAATCAACAGCGTGCGCTTGCCGCGAATCGCCAGCGCCGCCGCCAAATTGATCGCCGTCGTGGTCTTCCCGACGCCGCCCTTCTGATTCGCTACCGTGATGATGGCCGTCATCTGTTTCTGCCTCCGACCGCATATCCTGGCCGAGCGCGAAGAGCGCACGCATCCGCAAGACGCCGCGTCCCGGCAACTGCCTTCCTATATATGGGTGCCGGCCGCAGAAAACCCCAAGGCCTAGGCTAACTCTACGTTTTCAACTGGTTGATTGGCAAGGAAAAAGTGGTGGAGCCACCGCTCTGTCAGTGGAAATCGCCGTCGAGTGAACTCGGCCCGGCGGGCGCCGGACCGCGCAAACTCAAACTAAAAATCCAGTCCCCAAAAATCCAGCGGTGGTTCCTGAAGCTCCAGGCCTAATTCCCAGCCCTTTCGGCCCTCATGTCCGCGCCACACCAGGACGGCTTCGCATGAAATCTGATTGATCAGATTCACGAGCCGCAGCCGCTGTCCCACTGTGAAACCTTGCGGCACCACGGCAAGGCAGCCCTTCGGCCCGATGTCCACTGTGTAGCCTTCCGCTCGCAGGTTATGACCTGCTTCGCTCCACTCCACAGCCACCGCCACGCGCGAATTCACTCGTCCGGTCCCGCGAATTTGCCTCATCCGAGCGTCAAAAGCTGCATCCTGTACGAGCGGCACCAGCGTCTCCTCATGCCTAGAGCCGGGGACATCCCAACCTCGTCCCAAATCCACTCCCCCGACTCACGATCTGTCAGCGGCAAACCGCGGAAACTCAACGGCTTTCGCAGGCTACGAACGATCGCCGTTAGCGTCAATGGAACTCGCCTACCAGTACGGCGCGGGAGTTACCCCAGCGGCCCCCCAACTCACCTCCACAGCGCTTTCCAAGATATCCCCAGGACGAGCCAAGTGGCCCACTCTTGGTACCAACGAAATCTTGACTCTTTGTAATACCGAGTACGAGATTGAGCCTTGCCATGCCCCCGATTCAGCACACACTGATTCTCCCCCCTTTGTTGCCCTCGCCAGCCTTCGCGTTCAAGGAGCACTCATGGAATTCTTTACCGCCGATCGGCGGTCGTCTCATCGTCTGCAATTCAAAACCGCTCTGCGAGTCCGCGTCTGGAAATCCGGCTCCACTGAGCAACGCACCGAATCCGAAAATCTTTCGGAACGAGGAACCTTTTTCGCCACCGATGCGCCATTCGCCATCGGTTCGCCACTCGAGATCCTTTTGAAAATGCCTCAAGAGATCACCGGCAAACCCGCCACCGAATGGAAGTGTACCGGCCACGTGGTTCGCCTCGAGCCCCGCGATTCTCCCCGCGGCAAATTGGGCGTTGGCGTGCAATTTGATTGCTATGAAATCTTGCGAGCGCAGCCACCTCCGCCGCGCGAGTCGATATGACCGGCATCCTGCGGAGAGTCCTATGAGGATATTGTGCAAAAACGCGCTCTAATCGTGGACGACGAACCGGCAACCTGCGAGCTCATCGGCAAAATCTTGCATTCCGCTGGCATGGCAGCATTGACCGTTACCCGGAGCACCGAAGCCCCCGGCCTTCTCAATGAAGGAAAGTTTGATGTCGTCTTCCTGGACTTGCACATGGCCTCTCCCGATGGCATCGAACTCGCCCACTTCATGCGTTCTTCGAAGTTTAATCGCGTGACCCCAATCATCTTGATTAGCGACGATCAGCGCCCCAGCGCCGTGTCCATCGGTTTTGCCGCGG
The DNA here is from genome assembly GCA_013289835.1 of Acidobacteriota bacterium. Classification (GTDB taxonomy): domain Bacteria; phylum Acidobacteriota; class Terriglobia; order Acidiferrales; family UBA7541; genus Acidiferrum. The sequence continues at coordinate 13,473 of JABCZG010000009.1, forward strand.
GAGCAAATTTCTTTATCTACAAACCGATTGACAAAGACCGCCTCAAAAAGCTCCTGCAAGCCACGCAAGGAAATATGGAGCACGAACAGCGCCGCACCCGCCGCATACCTCTGCGCTCCGCTGTCCGGCTCAAGTTCGGCGACGACGAAATCGAAGGGGAAACCATCGACGTCAGCATGAGCGGCCTTCTCGTCAGGGCACCCCTTACTGCTTCGCTTGGTTCTTCGGTCCGCGTCAGCTTGCAACTCACACCGCGGGGCAAGCCCGTAATGGGTGTCGGTTCGGTCGTCCGCCTCCTCGACGGAAACCAGATGGGCATTCAGTTGGACCAGCTTCCACTTGCGGAGAGCGAGCGCTTGCAGGAATTTCTCCTCCCCATGATTCTCGACGCATAGCCTCAAGCTGCCCCGCCAGCCTAGGGTCAAAAATTTCCGTCTCTTGATGTTTTGCCATTTCCACTTGAATTTGTGCGTCGTCGGTTTGCTCCTTTTCTTCACCCCGCATACACTCTTTCATCTCGTTCCGCGCCGATGATTCAGCTCCAAACACTTCGCACTGAGCTTCGCCCCACCTTGCGGCTGGCCGTTCCGCTCGTCCTCGCCGAACTCGGCTGGATGAGCATGGCCATCGTGGACACCATGATGGTCGGTCATTTGCCCAACAGCGCCACCGCCATGGGCGCTGTCAGCCTCGGCTCCAACATTTTCATCGTCCTCGCTCTTTTCGGCGGCGGTTTGCTTCTGGGCTTGGACACTCTCGTCTCGCAAGCATTTGGCGCCGGCCAGCGCGAAGACTGCCATCGTTCTTTGGTGAACGCAATCTACCTGAGCATCGCGCTAACACCGTTCCTCGCCGCCCCGGTCTGGCTGCTTCCTTCTCTTCTTGGCGGAATGCAAGTCGATCCCGGCGTCTTGGCGCTTGCGATTCCCTACAGCAAAGCTCTCGTCGCTGGACTCTTCCCGCTTCTTCTCTATTTCGCCGTGCGCCGCTGCCTGCAAGCCATGAACATGGTGAAGCCCGTGGCGTTCGCACTGATCAGCGCAAACATCGTCAACGCCCTCGGCAACTGGATCCTGGTCTATGGAAAGTTGGGTGTGCACGCGATGGGCACAGTCGGCTCCGGCTGGTCCACGGCAATTGCCCGGACGTACATGGCCAGCGTGCTGGTCGGTTACCTGCTGTGGTACGACCGCAAACATCGCACCGAACTTCTGAGAACTCCCGTGGATATTGATCTGCCGCGCATCCGCCGGCTCATCACACTGGGACTGCCGGCCGCCCTCCAATTCACTTTGGAGAGCGGCGTCTTCGCTCTAGTCACTGCGCTCATTGCCCGCTTGGGCGCTGTGCCTCTGGCCAGCCACCAGATTGCGCTAAACACCGTGGCCTTCACCTATATGGTGCCGCTCGGAGTGGCCTCCGCCGCAGCAGTGCGTGTGGGCCAGGCCCTAGGCCGCAAAGATCCTCGCGGCGCGGGCGACGCGGGAGGCACGGCAATTCTTCTTGGCGCCGCATTCATGACCTGCGCCAGCGCCGCGCTTCTTCTATTTCCCCGTTGGATCGCCCGCATGTACACGCCCGACGAAGTCGTAATCCGGAGCACTTTCCACCTTCTTGCCGCCGGCGCTGCCTTTCAATTGTTCGACGGCATTCAGACCGTTGCCACCGGCGCGCTTCGCGGCGCAGGCGATACCCGAACGCCGATGTTCTGCCACTTCACCGCCTATTGGATCATCGGCCTCCCGCTCGGCGCATGGCTCTGCTTCCGCCGCGGCTGGGGCGCTTTCGGCCTCTGGGCCGGCCTGAGCCTCGCTCTGATTTTGATTGGTATTGTCTTGCTGTTCGTCTGGCGGCGCATGGTCCGCCGCCTGCTGCTTTCAGCTCAAGTGAACCCTGCGCCAGTTTGATCGCGGAATCGTTCAGAACGCGACGGTCAATGACGTACTAACGAACTACATCTTGTAGCGGCCAAGGTCGTCGTCAGAGAGACCTTCCAGCCAGTTGCGCAGCTGCTCGTTGGTATTCCGCTCGGAGATCGCACTGGAAATCTTCGAGCTCTTCAGCACTTCTTCGTCCACGAAGATCGGGCAGTCCATGCGCAGCGCCAGCGCCAGCGCATCGCTCGGCCGCGAATCGATGGTCATCATCTGCCCTTCGCGCTCCACCCAGATCATCGCGTAAAACGTGTCGTCCTTCAGATCGTTCACCACGATTTTCTGCACGCGCACATCGAGCCCCAGCAGGAAATTCTTCAGCAAGTCGTGGGTCATGGGGCGAGGTGTCTGGACTTTTTCAATTTCCAGCGCAATGGCGTTCGCTTCGTACACGCCCACCCAGATGGGCAGAATCGCCTGGCCCTGCACATCTTTCAGCACCACGATGGGCATGTTCGTGACGGGATCCATCATCAGGCCACGGATCTTCATCTCCACTTCCATCGAGGCCTCCCCAAGTTTAGACGGCGTGCTCCCCTACCAGGTTGTTCGGACCCGAGCCCGTGACACGAATCTGCACGTAGGTTCCCAGAAGCTCTTTCGCTTGGGAAGCAAAATTTATCACCCGGTGCGACGTTGAATACCCAAACCACTGGTTCTCGCGCCGCGATTTTCCGCTGACCAGCACCTCGAACGTTTCTCCCACGAGCACCGCGTTCCGCGCCGTCTGTATTTCGCGCTGCTTCTCTTGCAGAACGCCAAGCCGCCTGCTCTTCTCTTCTTCCGGAATCGTGTCCTTCATCGCCAGGGAAGGCGTATTCGGCCGCGGCGAATACTTGAACGAAAACAAACTGTCGTAGCCCACTTCATCAAGAAGACTCAGCGTCTCTTCGAAGTCGCCTTCCGTCTCGCCCGGAAAGCCCACGATGATGTCCGTCGTAATCGCAATCGGCCGGTTCGCGGCGCGAATCATCGCAATCTTTTCGAGATACTCCTCGCGCGAGTATGTCCGCTGCATAGCTTGCAGCACTTTACTCGACCCAGATTGCACAGGCAGATGCACGTGGTCGCAAAGCTTCGGCTCGGCCTCGATCGCGTCCACAATGTCGCGTGTAAAATCGCTCGGGTGCGAGGTAGTGAACCGCACGCGCCGGATTCCCGGCACATCCGCAACCGCCAAGAGCAATTCCGAAAACCGCATTCTCCGCGGCGTGGGGTCCGCGTACGAATTCACCGTCTGCCCGAGCAGCTGAACTTCCGAATATCCAAGCTCCGCAACCTGCTGCACCTCGCGCAAAATCGAATCGCTCGCTCGGCTGCGCTCCGGTCCGCGTGTGTAGGGCACAACGCAATACGAGCAAGCCTTGTCGCAGCCTTCGATAATCGTCAAATATGCGCGCCAGGGATTGTCGCGCCGCGTCACTTCCGTCTCAAACGTTTCGTCCGTGTCCGTATCGAGCCCCGTCACCCGGTGATTCCCCGCTTCCAGCCGCGTCAGCATTTCTGGCAGCTTGCTGTAGCTCGCAGAGCCGCACACCAGGCTGACCCATGGCGCACGCTTGAAGATCTCTTCGCCTTCCTGCTGCGCCACGCACCCCAGCACCCCTATGACTTTGCCCTCGCTCTGCTTCTCTCGGTATTCCCCCAGTCGCGAGAAAACTTTTTGCGCCGCCTTTTCCCGAATGCTGCACGTGTTGTAAAGGATCAATGAAGCGGCTTCCGGCGTCTCCACTTGCCTGTATCCCCGCGAAAGCAGCACGCCGGCAACCTTCTCCGAATCGTGATCATTCATCTGGCAGCCGAAAGTCTCGAGAAAAAACGTCGCGTGCTGCCCTGCCAATGCGGTGAGAGCGTTCCCCAAGGAAGAAGTCTGGCCGGTAAGTTGTCCCAACTCGATGTCGAATGGCTTATTCATCTCGAAATCGCAGTCTATCACACCTGCTTCGCGCGGTCGTTCCTGGCAACACGCCCCGCCGTTGCCCGTTAAGCAGCAAAAGTAGAAACAATCGCATCCAATTGGTTGCACGCCCGGAATGCGTATGCTACGTTTCTTACGCCCAGAAAAATGCTAACGATTTTGCGTTCGCAATTCTTTTCTTCGTACTGAGGGGTACATCATTTTTTTGTTCTCTACGATCTTTGTCACCGACATCGGGAATATTCTCACGCAAACCGGCTGGGTCGCCCGCGGCGTCCTGCTGCTTCTTCTCATGTTCTCCGTCGTTTCCTGGGCCATGATCCTTCAAAAGCTCGGAATGTTTGGTCGCGTCCGCAGGAAGAGTGATGAATTTCTGCGTATTTTTCGCGCCACGCGCGGCGTTGCCAACCCGCAAGCATTGGCAACCGCCGGCTCGCCGTTCTCTACCGTTTACGCTGCCGGTTACCGCGAACTGCAGAGTCAGGTCGGCACCGCCCCCGGCAATCCGCATCCACCCAAACTGAAAAGCCTGCAGGCCGTAACCGTCAGCATGCAACTCGCCTCCGCCGAAGAAGTCCGCCGCGTCGAAAAAGGTATGTCCTGGCTCGCCACCACCGGCTCAGTCTCGCCGTTCATCGGTCTCTTTGGCACAGTTTGGGGCATCATTGACGCCTTCTCCGGCCTGGGCAGCGCTGGTGCCGCCAGCCTGCGCGCCGTCGCGCCCGGCATCGCGGAAGCGCTCGTGACGACCGCTGCAGGCCTAGCCGCAGCGATCCCCGCGGTCATCTTCTACAACCAGTTTTTACAAAACATTCGCGATCTAGCGCAGCGCCTGGACACCTTTGCCCTCGAAGTCACCGCGCAGATCGAAAAAACATTCAACTAATTTGAGTTCGGACGAACACAATGTTCCACGCGTCAAAATCCAAATCAAACCACCCCAAGGGGTTTAGACTGCCCATTCAATTTAACGAGCCCAAACACTCCACTCAATTACGAGTGACGGCGCACCACGCTCAGGAATTGTTTTTTCTTACTGTCAGCTGTCAACTGTCAGCTGTCAGCTTCTTCTAGCCATGCCGCAACTCTCCAAATCGACCCAAACCTCCCTCTCCGAGATCAACATGGTCCCGTTCGTGGACGTCGTCCTCGTCCTCCTCATCATTTTCATGATCACCGCTCCCATCCTCCAGTCCGGCATTGAAGTGGACGTCCCCAAAACCCACACCGTGAAAGATATCAACCAGGATCGCTTAGTCGTCACCATGGACAAATCTCAGCGCATATACCTCGGCAACGATCCCGTCAATATCCACGAGCTCGGCGCGAAAATCCACGCGCAGCTGAAAAACACCCAGCGCAGTGTATTCTTAAGGTGTGACGAGACGGTGCCGTTCGGAGCTTTTGCCTCTCTGATCGACGCCCTGCGCCAATCCGGCATCAACAACATCAGCATCGTCACGGAGCCCATCACCGATCGCGCACGGACACAGTAACGATGAGCACCGCCGTTGCCAATCCGGACGATCTCAGCCTTAAGAGTTACCTCACCTATTCCATCGTCTTTCATGCCCTTCTTGCTGTGGCCGTTCTGAGCGCTTCCTATTTCGAGCGCCGCGGCGACACCTGGGGAGGTGTTGGTGGCACTTTGGGTGGAACAAAAGTCAGCCTCGTCAATTCGGCCGGTATCCCGATGCCCAAAGAAGCGGTTATGCCAGAGAGCAAGGCCGTCGACCCAACTAAAGGCCTCTATAAGGAAGAGCCTCCCAAACCGCCCGAACCAAAGACAGACGCCACCAAGATTCCCAAATTCGACAAAGAAAAGCGCCTCCCTCCTTCGCCCAAATCAAGGACCTTCGAAAGCAAGACCCCGCCTCCCGATAACGCCGTCCCCTACGGCAAAGGCGGTAACCCCGATCTTCCAACTGGTTATTCGCAGACTCCCGGCGGCTCCACCGGCGTGGCTGTCCAGGGCGCTGGGGGAGGCGATTTTGGCAATCGCTATCCCTGGTACGTGGACGCCGTCCGCAACCGCGTTCGTCAGTCTTGGGATCAGACCACCATTGATCCGGGGGTCCGCGCGGCGCGACGCGCCCACGCGGTGGTCACGTTCCGAATCACTTCCAATGGGACCGTCTCGAGCGTGCGCATCTCCGAAAGCAGCGGCAACTCCTCCATGGACTATTCCGCTCTGCGCGCATTGCAAAATATTGACGCATTCCGCCCGCTCCCCAATGACTACATGGGCTCGTACGTGGACGTGACGTTTGATTTCGATCTCTCGTTGGCGCAGTAGCTAGCTTTCTGTCGCAGAACGACGAATTGCAAATGCCAGGGGGTACAAGTGCCTTATTCGCGGAAGTACATGAGGAGGCTGTTTTTCGCGGCCGCCATTCTGCTCGCAGCGCGCTCCGCCGCGGCGCAGGACCGTATCCGAATTGCTACCGGGCTCGGCGAAACAAAGCAGCGCGTCGCCGTCGCCGATTTCGCCCCGCGCGCCGACTCTGCCAAGTCCCACTCCGCCCTTTTCACTCAGGTCGTCCGCGACGACCTCCAATACTCAGGCATTCTCGAAGTCCCCAGCCCGAGCTTTTATCCTACCCAGGTCACCAGCGTCCCCGCCGAACTGAAATACTCCGTCTGGACTGACCCGCCCACCAACGCGCATTACGTCGCTTTCGGCAACCTCACCGAAACCCCCGCCGAAGTCGCCATCGAAGCCTGGCTTTACGACGTTCGCACTCCTACCACGCAAGCCGTAGTCGGCAAGGTCTACCGCGGCGCGCCCAACGACGGTCAGGTTCGCCGGTTCGCCCATCAATTCGCCGACGAAATCATCAACAAGCTTTCCGGCGGCCTCCCCAGCATCGCTTCCACCCAAATCGTCTTCGTCCGCCAAATGGGCCCGCAGTGGAAGGAACTTTGGGAGATGGACTACGACGGTGCAAATCAGCGCCAGCTCACTTCCCTGAAAACCATCTCCCTCACCCCACGCTGGTCCCCTGACGCTTCCCGTATCGCCTTCACCTGCTTCGCGCCTATAAACGGCGTAGTCAGCGCCCAAATCTGTATGTATTCCCTCGACACCGGAAAGCCTGTCTCCTTCGCGCGTTTTCGGGGCACAAATGCCACTCCCACCTGGTCGCCGGATGGTACGCAGATCATTTTTTCTTCTTCGATGACCGGTGCCGCAGAGCTGTACGTCTCCGACGTCAACGGTGGCCGTCCCAAACGCCTCACCTTTTCTAACGGCGGAAACGTCTCCCCCGTCTGGAATCCGAAGACCGGGCAATCCATCGCTTTCGTCAGCGACCGCGGCGGCTATCCCCAGCTCTACCTGATGAACTCCGATGGCACCAGCACCACCAAGCTGGACCTCCCCGACATGGGCTACGTCATCGATCCAGCATGGTCGCCCAACGGCCAACTCCTTGCGTTCAGCTGGCGTCGTCCCAGCGGCAACTACGACATCTACATTATGGATGCCGGGTCGTCTCAACCGCCGGTGGAAATCACCCGCGACCAGGGCCGCAATGAGCGCCCCAGCTGGGCTCCCGACGGCCGCCACATCGTCTTCGAATCCACCCGCACCGGCACACGCCAGATCTGGACCATGCTGGCCGACGGCTCGCAGCCCCACGAACTGACCGCCTCCGGTCACAACGAATCCCCGAACTGGTCCCCGAAGTAGAAATCTCATGGAACCAAGAGGGGTGCGTCGCGCATCTCACGATTAGGTGCAGGTTGCCGCAGCTACCGTGCCCTGTGCATGTTATTGTTTTGTCGTCGGCTCACGGTCGTACGTTTTGAGTGCCAGCCGCCACATCGAGTCGCCCGGTTGGTCATCTCGATAAAATTTATTTTGGATTGTCCGCGCACGATGTATAATATATCGTGATACGAGATATTACCCGAACCCAGCCCTCTGGTGTTAGGATACTGGCTCCGGTGGGTCGAACACGGGAATTCTACTGCTGAGGAGGAATCGCATGAATTCGGCTTCACGCTCATTCTACCGCGCCGGCTTGCTCGCCGCCTTTGCCGCCGCTGTCTTCACCTTCGGCTGCGCCAAGAAACCCCCGGCACCGGCGCCACCGCCGCCCGCGCCCGCGCCGGCTCCCGCGCGTCCTACCGTGACGCTGCAAGCTAGCCCGTCTACCATCAACAAGGGCGACTCGGCTACGCTAAGTTGGAACTCTACCGACGCTACGCAGCTTTCCATTACGCCCGACGTCGGCTCCGTGACCGCGCAAGGCTCCACCAAGGTCACGCCGTCGGATTCCACCACCTACACGATCACCGCCACTGGCCCCGGCGGCAACGCCAGCGCCTCCGCCAGCGTCACCGTAGCGGCGCCTCCGCCTCCTCAGGAAGCTCCGCCTCCTGATCTCACTAAGATCTTCCTCGCGGAGGTACGCGACGCCTATTTCGATTTCAACAAGTCCGACATTCGTCCGGACGCGCGTGAAGCGCTTTCCAAGACTGCGGATCTCCTGAAGAATTACCCGCAGATCAAAGTAACTATCGAAGGCCATTGCGACGAGCGCGGCTCCACCGAATACAACCTCGCTCTCGGCGACCGCCGCGCCAACGCCACCAAGCAGTACCTTGTCTCTCTCGGCATTTCCGCCGACCGCATCACCACCGTCAGCTACGGCAAGGAAAAGCCGTTCTGCATGGAGAGCAACGAGGCCTGCTGGCAACAAAACCGCCGCGGCCATTTCGTCAAGGCGAACTAAGCCGCAGCTTCGCGTCCGTTCGCCGCGATGACCGTTTAGTGACCGACAGAGCCGCTGGGCCGAGCAAACCCTTGCTCGCCCGCGGCTCTCTCATTTAGAGTGAAAATCGTTTCCCCGGCTTGTATGCTTTCTATGGGCGGTTCCGCGACCGCCCGGACGAGAACCCTTTCCGGCCCTTTTAGGAGGATGATTCATGCGTATTCGAAACGTTGTTGTCTTTAGCGCCGCCATTTTTGCCGGCGCCAGTGCTGGGAGCCTCGTCGGGCCCCGTCCCGCCGAAGCCGTCGCTCGCGAAATGATCGAGCTTCAGCGCGACGTCACCACTTTGCTCCAGGGCCAGAAAGATCTCGCCACGCAGGTCACCCAGGATCACACTGTGATGAAGACGCTCATCGAGCAGTCCAACGATAACGTCACCAAGCTCGGCTCCACCATGGGCTCGGTCCAGAAATCCGTCCAGGACGTGCAGGCCAATTCCGGCGCGCGCCTCGACACCATGTCCACTCAGGTCCAGGGCCTCTCCGACAATCTCGAGGAAATTAAATCCCGCCTCGGCAAGCTCAACCAGCAGCTCGTCGACCTCCAGAATTCCGTCCAGTCCATTGACGCAAAGCTTTCCGGGAGCTCGCCCTCCTCCGGCACCGCAAATCCCACCGCCTCGAACCAGCCCTCAAGCCAGCCACTAACCGGTTCGCCTTCCAACTCTTCCGGCGCTCCCGCAGGCCCCGCCCCCTCTGCCGACACTCTCTACTCCAACGGCCTCCGGGACATCACTAGCGGCAAATATGATCTCGCCCGCTCCGAATTCCAGGACTACCTCAAGTACTACGGCGACACCGACCTCGCCTCCAACGCTCAGTTCTATCTCGGCGAAATCGCCTACTCCCAGAAAAATTTCGATAACGCCGTCCAGGAATACGACAAAGTCCTCAGCAACTATCCCAAGAGCTTCAAGCTCGCCCCCGCCCGCCTCAAAAAAGGCATGGCCCTCATCGAACTCGGCCAAAAAACCTCCGCCGTCCGCGAACTCCGCGAAGTCATCAAGCGCTACCCCGGCACCGAAGAAGACCGCCGCGCCCGCGCCAAACTAAAAGACCTCGGCGTCGCCGTCACCGCCACCCGCTAACGCCATCCTTCTCCGCCACCGCCCTCCTCCAGTCTGGCGATTCTCCCCCCAGCTCTAGATCCTCGTAATTGCTCCACGATTTTCCCTTTTGTGCAGGCCCATCCCACACGATCTTAGGTGTCCTCTGCACGCTTACTCCTCCCTACTTTTCAAAGCTGCTGCTGCCTTTAATTCGACATTCGAGAACACCGCCTTCTCCACCACATCCTTGTCGTGGCTGCACACTCCAATCCCCACATAAAACGGCTCCTTTAATTCAATCCGCGTAGGCCCGCCCGCCGGCTGCAATTTCCCGCCTTCACCCGCCAGCGACATGATGAAATACGCCCCATGCTTTTCAATTCGCACCCGCCGCGGGGCCGAAACGTTTGCCTGGACTTCATGCGTCGCAGTTCCCTTCTCCTCGCGAAATTGCAGCGACGTCAGCCCGCTCCCATGCACCGCCACGTCCGCGTAGGGAGAATCCGCGTCGAGGCTTTGGCGGATCATGAGCACCGCTTTCCGATGCTCGTTCACCCCCTTTCCGATAAACGAAATGTCCGCTGTCAGCGTCACGTCGCCCGAAACCTTTTTCCAAACAAACTGAAACGCGTCGTTCGCAAACCACACGTTCTCCCCGCTCCCTGTAATCGTATAACTCCGCTTCCCAGCGTCGTACTCCACCGATCCAGCATGAAGAACCGTCCCTACATCTCCATGCCCTTCGAACAATCCCAACACCCCGCTCTTGGGCACACTCGTTTGCTGTTCTTGACCGCTGCTAAACGTCGCAATCAGCAGGACGAGGGCGCAAGCCGCCGCGCGCAAACTCACAATGATTGTTCGGATCACAATGAAACCCTCCAATGGTCAGAGCGAACGGGAACGTTAAAATGGCTCCCAACAATTGTCAATTCGACTGTCGCTTCTCGCTCACCGCTGGAAATATCATCATGCGTTTGCCTCTTCGCCACTATTTCCCTTTTCCTCACCCTCATGCTATCTTCGCGGTCGCAGGGGGAAATCGTTCATGTCAGTGAATAAAGTCATTCTCGTCGGCCGTTTGGGCCGCGATCCGGAAACGCGCTACACCGGCGGCGGCCAGGCCGTCGCAAATTTTTCCGTGGCCACCGACGAATCCTACAAAGACAAAAACGGCGAGCGCCAGAAGCGTACCGAATGGCACAAAATTGTCGTCTGGGGCAAACAGGCCGAAATCGCTCAGCAGTATCTGAAAAAAGGCTCGCTCATTTTTATCGAAGGCCGCATCCAGTCGCGCGAGTGGCAGGACAAGGAAGGTCAGAAGCGCACCAGTTTCGAAATCGTCGCCACCAATTTCCGCATGCTTGGCGGCCGCTCCGAAGGTGCTGCTGCGGCCAGCGCGGGCGGCGCAGGAGCGCGCTCCGGCGGCGGCGACGAATTCGAAAGCCACGCCGCGCCCGCCGAAGAATCCTACGGCGGAAGCGCTTCCGCTGGCGGTGGCCCGGAAATCTCCGACGAAGATATTCCCTTTTAGTCTTCTGCTGCTTCCAATGCCGCGCCCAGGCACGTTTCGCTCGCACTCTGGGAGAACAAGATGAGCTTGACCAATCGCCAGCTGCGCCTGCAATCCCGCCCGAAGGGTCTTCTTGCCCCGGGCGATCTGGAACTCGTGGAATCTCCAGTTCCCGAACTGAAAGACGGGCAAGCACTCGCGCAGGTGAAGTATTTGTCGATCGATCCAACCATGCGCGTCTGGATGGCCGCCGATTCCTATCTTCCAGCCGTCGCCATCGGGGAGGTCATGCGCGCAGGAGGCTTCGCCGAGGTCGTCGAATCCCACCACCCTGGCTATAAAAAGGGTGATCGCGTGACTGGCCTAACCGGCCTTCAGGAATACGTTATTATCGATTCCTCCGCCAAGCACTTCCTCCAAAAAGTCCCGAAGATTCCATTCGTTTCGGACACTGTCTTCCTAGGGGTCCTCGGCATGAACGGTCTTACCGCTTTTTTCGGAATGGAAATCGCGGCCCCGAAGAAAGGCGAAACCCTCGTGGTCTCCGCGGCCGCGGGCGCCACCGGCAGCATCGCTGGCCAAATTGGGAAGATTCATGGCTGCCGGGTCGTTGGCATTGCCGGCACCGATGAAAAATGCGCCTGGATCACCAAGGATCTAGGTTTCGACGCCGCTATCAATTACAAACATCCGGATTGGAAGGAAAAGCTCGTCGCCGCCGCTCCTAACGGCGTCGACATTGATTTTGAAAATGTCGGTGGAGAAATTATGCAGGAGGTCTTGAGCCGCATGAATCTTCATGGTCGCGTAGTGGTTTGCGGCTTTATCTCTGGTTACACCAAGGAAGCCCCCAATATGGTCAGCCTTGGCACTGTAATAGTGAAGCGCCTCCGCATCCAGGGCTTCCTAATTCTCGATTACGCCGCGCGCTTCATGGAAGCAGCCACGCAATTGGGTCAATGGAAAATGTTCGGTAAGCTAAAGGACCGTGAAACGATCGTGGAGGGCCTCGAGAAAGTCCCCGACGCCATCAACATGCTCTTCACCGGGGGCAACACCGGCAAGCTAATCGTCAAACTGTAGATTCATTAGAAAAACCTATTTCGGCGGGACACAAAAGCGCTCCAGAGGAATCGGCGTGCCTCAGGGCTTGCGTTACTTCGAACTGCCATGTTTCTTTTGCTCGTCCAGATTCTTTAGAAACTCTTCAAATTTCGGCTTCTGCTCAGGCGTAAGAATGGCGCGAATTTGATCGCGCCCCTTTTGACGAATCTGTTCCAGCTGCGCATCGGATTGATCGTGAACGTTCTTCGCCTCCGTATGCCGTTGCAGCAGAATGGAATCAACTTCCTGAGCCTGTGCGCTCGTCAATTCCAGATCGTGCGTTAGCTCTTGCACGCGCTGCGCCCGCCGAACCGGCTCCGGCTGCGGAGCCGGCGCCGAAGCGGCCGCTACCGAATGATGCCCGAACCCATACCCCAGCACTCCCCCGAGCGCCGCACCGAGCAGAAAGACGACGCCGACCCAAAGAGCGGCCTTTCGAGTCGCAGTCGATTCACTCATAGGTTGCTCTCCGGCACGCTTATGAGAATATCGTCCTGATTCGCCGACGGCTGTGGCGCTTCAAAGAGTGATTCCGCGGGAACCACACTGGGTTGCTTGACCGCCGTAGCAGACCTGCTCTCGAAGACCCAGGTACTGGCCACCAGCAAAAGCGCGCACGAAGCAAGGGCCAGGCGCGAAGCAAACCGCGGAACGGCGAGCCAGGTCTTGGTCACCTCGGACAGTTCCCGCTCCTTCGCTGCGATCACAGCCATCACCCTAGTGACAAACCACGGTCCCGGCTCCTGCGACTGCGGGACAACCCCGCGCAGCATCTCCCGCCCTTCAACAACATCCCGCACCGCGTCATGGCAGTTCTGGCAGGCAGCCACGTGGGTGCGCTGCGCCGCCGGCAATGCCTCCAGCAACTCTGCAACGCTCTGCGCGCGCGAGGTTGCTGCACTCGGATCTTCCAGCAAATCCAGCAGGTGCTCACATTCCTCGTTGCGCCCGTTCAGCAGGTCCCACATGCTCGCCTCCTTCCATAGCTTCCAAAATCTCTCACTCAATTTCAAGCGTTCTCCATTCAATCCAAACGTATCTCTCAACCGTCACGCTTCTTGGCTTGGCTCACCACGCGCCGCCGCGCCCGGAACAGCCTCACCTTCACCGTATTCGAATTCAGATGCAGAACTTCAGCGATCTCCTCAATCGAAAACCCTTCTACTTCTTTCAGAACCAGCATCAGCCGGTCCCGCTCGTCCAATCCTTCCAGCAGCCGGTCCACCCGTTGTTGCAACGCCAGCCGCTCGCTGATGTCCGGCGCCGTGCTGCCCCTCTCTTCCGAGGTCACCACCTGCCGGGCTTGCTCTTCGCTCAGATCCGCCTCATAAACCAGGGGCCGGACCTTCTTTTTTCTCAAGAGGTCCCAGCACTCATTCACCGTGATCTTATACAGCCAAGTGCTGAAGGCCGCCCGCTGGTCAAACCGCTTGATCGAGAAATAAGCCTTTACGAACACCTGCTGCGCGATGTCTTCGACGTCCTCGCGCCTCTTGAGAATGCCCCCGGCCACCGCAAAGACCCGATGCTGATGCCGCCGGATGAGCTCCTCGAACGCCTCTTTATCCTCTCCCTGCGCCCGGCCCACCAGTTCCCGGTCGCCGACGCCTTTGGCAGGCTCCGGCACACGTGTGTCCGCGGCCGCCACGGGGGGCGGGGGCGCTAGAGGCTCTTCCTTTGGGACGCGTGCCATAGTCTTTTGGTTACGCCTATTTGCTCCGGCGTGCCCCGCTTGCATCAAACGTTGCATTTTGTCTTATAAAACTTTTTACTTGCAACCTATCTTACCGACATGGAATAATGCCGCCATGATTATTGGCGACCGCCTTCGCGCACTCCGCGAAGAAAAGAAACTCTCCCAGGGCGACATCGAGAAACGCACCGGCCTGCTTCGTTGTTACATTTCCCGCGTTGAAAATGGTCATACTGTACCGGCCATCGAAACACTGGAGAAGCTCGCTCGCGCTCTTGAGTGCCCACTCTATCAACTCTTTTATGACGGCGAGGAGCCGCCCGTACTGCCCAACCTCCCTAAGCGCAAGTCCTCGGATGATATCGCCTGGGGATCGGTTGGGAAGGACGCCCGCTTGCTCAACAAGCTTCGTCGCTTGATGGGCAAGGTGGAAGAAGGGGATCGCAAGCTGATTCTGTACATGGCCCAGAAGATGGCCAATCGGTAGATTTGCGATAACTTTCATTCTGTAGGCATCATTCGAATCACGGTACCCCGTGGTACAGGCCGCGCACACTCACTGCGCGGCCTTTTTCTTTTTACCCCTGCGCTTTTTCAGCAAATCTTCCAGCCACCCGTTTTAAAGTGGAAAACTCTGGACTTGGGGTTCTCGCACCCGCTTACTCCCACTCGATCGTGCTCGGCGGTTTAGAACTGATGTCATACACCACCCTGGTGACGCCTGGCACTTCATTCACGATGCGCGTCGAGATGCGCTCTAGTACTTCCCCGGGCAGTCGTACCCAGTCTGCCGTCATGGCGTCGTCGGACTCTACCACACGCACGGCCACCGTCAGGCCGTAGGTTCGCCCATCTCCCATCACGCCCACGCTGCGCACCGGCAACAGCACCGCAAACGCCTGCCACACCTTCTCATATAGTCCCGCCGATCGAATCTCCTCCACCACGATCGCGTCGGCCTCCCGGAGCGTTGCCAGATGCGGCCGGGTAATCTCGCCGAGCAGCCGCACCGCCAGCCCCGGACCCGGAAACGGGTGTTTCACGAGAATCTCCGCTGGAAGTCCAAGATCCTTCCCGATTCGACGCACCTCGTCCTTAAAGAGGTCCCGCAAAGGTTCGATCAGGGCAAAAGGCATTTTCTCCGGCAATCCGCCGACGTTGTGGTGTGTCTTGATGGTTGCGGATGGGCCTTTCACCGAAACTGACTCGATGACATCGGGATAAAGAGTTCCTTGCACCAGGAACCCAATTTCGCCGTGCGCCTCGCCAGCCTGAAGCTTCTGGGCTTCCTCCGCGAAAACGGCGATGAATTCCCCGCCGATAATCTTGCGTTTTTTCTCCGGGTCGGTCACGCCTTGCAACTTGTCGAGAAATCGGTCCGAGGCATCCACACCGATGACGTGGAGATGCAGCCGGTCGCGTAGCATTTCGAGAGTCTGCTCGAACTCGTTTTTCCTAAGCATCCCGGTATTCACGAAGATGTTTGTCAGCCGAGTTCCCATCGCGCGGTGCACCAAGACAGCCGCGACCGTGGAATCGACGCCGCCACTGAGTCCACAGATCGCCCATTTGTTTCCAACTTTGGCCCGGACTGCCGCGGTGGTTTCTTCGATGAAGGCCGCGCCGCTCCACTTTTGTTCTGCCTTGCAAACTTTAAAAAGGAAATTCCGCAGCAGTTCCGTCCCGCGCTCGGTGTGATTCACTTCGGGGTGAAACTCCACGGCATAAATCTTGCGCTGCGCATCTTCCACGGCGGCGATGGCATTTTCCGTGCGCCCGGTGGTTCGAAATCCTTCCGGCAGCATCCGTACGTGGTCTCCGTGGCTGTTCCACACGCGCAGCGATTCAGGAATCCCAACAAAAAGTTCGGAGCAGCTGTTCCCTTTCGAATCCTCGATACTCAATTGCGCTCGGCCATACTCGCGCCGCTCCGCCTTCTCGACCGTTCCGCCCAGCGCGTGGGTGATCCACTGCATTCCATAACAAATCCCCAGAACCGGAATACCGAGCGCCAAAACTTTCGGATCACATTTCGGGGCTTCGGCGTCATACACCGAGCTAGGCCCCCCGGACAAAACGATTCCTGCGGGCGCCAGTTTTCGAATCTCATCAATCGACGAGGTGCAAGGGAGAACCGCAGAGAACACCTGCTGCTCGCGAATGCGCCGCGCAATCAGTTGCGTGTACTGCCCGCCGAAGTCCAGAACCACCACGCCGCCAAGTTCCGCCTTCATCCTGCCTCCCTGCCCTTGCGCCGGCTCCGCCGCCGGCCTTGCCGCGCTCTCCATCATGCCATCTCCCCTTACGCCACCACGAGATTCAGCAACTTATCCGGCACGAAAATGCGCTTCACGATCCGCTTCCCCGCCAGATGGTGCGCGATGCCCGGATCGACTTGGGCCATCTTTACGATTTCATCTTCAGCGGTTCCCGCAGGGACCTTTATCTTGCCGCGCACCCGTCCGTTGACCTGTACGACGATTTCAACTTCCTCATCGCGCGCCAGGTCCTCACGGAACGCCGGCCATGCCACAGTCCACAGTCCGTCTTTGTGCCCCAGCATCTCCCAAAGTTCTTCCGCCAGATGCGGCGTCATCGGCGCCAGCATCAGCGTCACCAACTCCAGCACTTCCTTGCGCACTTCCGGACGCACGCCGTCTTCCAGAGGCTCCTGCGCATAAATCGCGTTGGTCAGCTCCATGATCAGCGCAATCGCCGAGTTGAAATGCCAGCGCGTCTCAAAATCCTGCGTCACGCGCCGCAGAGTCTGATGCACCTTGCGCAGCAGCGTCTTTTCTTTCGCCGTCGCTCCGACCGACACCGGTGCGGGTGCCCCACGCTCGATTTTTGAGGGTGGGTCTTCGATCTTTCCAACTCTACCCTTCACACCGCGCACCGCCTCTGCATGCCTCTCAATCAACCGGTATACGCGGTTCAGAAATCTCCACGAACCCTCAATACTCTCCTCACTCCACTCCAAATCTTTTTCCGGCGGCGCCGCGAACAACGTGTACAGCCGCCCCGTATCCGCGCCATACTTTTGCGCCATGTCTTCCGCGCCAACGACATTGCCGCGGGATTTAGACATGGTCACGCCGCCCTTTTGCACCATGCCCTGCGTAAAGAGGCGCGCCGCCGGCTCATTGTGCGTTATCAGCCCCATGTCGCGCATCACCTTGCACCAGAACCGCGAATAGAGCAGATGCAAAATGGCGTGCGTAATGCCGCCGATATACTGATCGATCGGAAACCAGTACGCGGCCTTCGCCGAATCGAAAGGCGCTTTGTCATTATGTGGATCGGTGTAACGGTAGAAATACCACGATGAATCGACGAACGTGTCCATCGTATCCGTCTCGCGCCGCGCCGGTCCGCCGCATTTCGGGCAAGTCGTGTTCACAAACTCCGGCGTGGCGGCCAGTGGCGACTCGCCTTCGCCAGTGAGTTTCGGATTCGGCGGCAGCACGACCGGCAAATCCTTGTCCGGCACGGGCACCAGCCCATCCTTCGCGCAATAAACAACGGGAATCGGCGTGCCCCAATATCTCTGCCGCGAAATCCCCCAGTCTCGCAAGCGGTAAATCGTCTCCGCGCGGCCGAATCCCTTCTGCTCGGCGAACGCTGCCATCTTGGCAATGGCGTCTTCCGTTTTAAGCCCTGAAAACGGCCCTGAATTCACGCTGATCCCGTACTCAGTAAATGCAGCTTCGATCGGGTGCGCGGGTGCCCCACCCTCGGTTTTTGAGGGTGGGGCCTGGGTTTCAGGCACCACCACCACCGGCTTCGGCAACCCGTATTTGGCTGCAAACTCAGAATCGCGCTCATCATGCGCCGGAACCGCCATGATCGCGCCCGTGCCGTATTCCATCAGCACGAAATTCCCGACCCAAATGGGAATCTTCTCCTCGCTGAACGGATTGGTGGCGTATCGCCCGGTGAAGAAGCCTTCCTTCTCCATCGTTGCCAAGTCTTCGGTCTTCACCGAAGTCTGCCGCATCTTGGCGAGCTGGGGCTCGGCCTCCGCACGCTCTGGCGAACCCTCCAATAGTTTCGAAACCAGCGGATGTGTTGGCGCAAGGATCAGCGCCGTCGCCCCATAGATCGTGTCAATGCGCGTCGTGAAAATCTCGATCGGCTCCACGCCTGCGATGTCCGCGACCGCAAATTTCACCTTCGCGCCCTGCGACTTCCCGATCCAATTCTTCTGCATCAGGATGACGCGCTCCGGCCAGCCTCCTTCCAGTTCCTTCAAATCATCCAGCAACTGCTCTGCGTACGCCGTCGTCTTCAGGAACCACTGCTCGATCTCGCGCGTCTCCACCAGCGTATCTTCGTGCCGCCAGCAGTACCCGCCGTTGATGACTTGCTCGTTCGCCAGCACGGTGCAACATTTCGGACACCAATTCACGCGGCTTTTCTTGCGGTACGCCAGCCCGCGCTCCAGCATGCGCAGAAAAAACCACTGGTTCCACCGGTAGTATTCCGGATCGCAGGTCCAAATCTCCCGCCGCCAGTCGTAGCTGAACCCGAATCGCCGCAGGACGCGCTGAAATTCCCCAACGTTTCGGTTGGTCCACTCTCGTGGATGAGTTTTGTTTTTGATGGCCGCGTTTTCCGCAGGCAGGCCGAAAGCGTCCCATCCCATGGGGTGCAGCACGTTGAATCCGCGCATGCGCTTCATGCGTGCCACCACGTCTCCAATGGTGTAGTTGCGCATGTGCCCCATGTGCATGGTGCCGCTCGGGTACGGCAACATTTCCAGAATGTAGTATTTTGACTTTGAAGGATCGGCTTCCGATTCGAATACGCGCGCGTCCGCCCAGCGCTTCTGCCACTTCAGTTCAATCTTCTGCGGATCGTACCCCGACCCCGTCCCCGCCGCGCCGCCCGACGCGCCCTGTTGCGGGTTCCCCGATGTAGTCTGCTCCGCCACTCCGCCCTATCCCCTCTTCTTCTTTGTCCTGCTCTTTCCCGCGCTGCTAGATTTCTTCCTCGCTTTTACGACCTTCTTCTTCTGCGAACTCTGTGTCTCTGCGTTAAGTGACTTTTTCTTTCGCGTTTTTGCCTGAACAGAAATCCGTTTCTGCAATGCCGCGGTAAGCATGGAGAACCCCTTCTCCGCCTCCGGAGCTTTCTCCTTCAACCCCGCCAATTCCCAAAGCGCCGCCACGTTTCTCCGGTCGTCTCCCGGCTCATCAATCGGCGTCTCCAAAATAAACGCCCGCCCCACCAAACCCTCCGGCGGCATTGTCCCCAACCGCGGATGGCGCAAAATCCTCTGAAACGCCTCCGCCCCAATCTTTCCCTTCCCAATGCTTTCATGCCGGTCCACGCGCCCGCCCAGCGGAATCTTCGAATCGTTCACATGCAACACCGGCACGCGATCCAAACCAATACTGCCGTCCACTTGGCCAAGCGTCGCAGCCAGCCCGGCTTCCGTCTTGATGTCGTAGCCCGCCGCAAATAGATGCGCCGTATCCAGGCAAGCGCCCACCGGCAAGCTCGAAAGCCCTTGCAGAATTTCCGCCACCTCTTCCAGCCGCGAACCCATCGCTGTTCCCATTCCCGCCGTGTTCTCGATCAAGATCTCCAGTCCACCGAGCTGCGAACGCTTCGCCGCCTGCTTCACCGATTCAATGATCGTCGCCACCGCCTGCGACGCAGTCGCCTCGCCGCGCGCGCCCGGATGGACCACCAGAAAATCCGCGCCCAGCGCCATCGCGCGCACCACTTCATCGTGGAACGCTTGGATCGAGCGCGTCTGCAACATCCGCTGCTCCGACGCTAGGTTGATCAGATAATTTGCGTGAATGACCAGCGGCCCAAGGTTCAGCTCTTCCCGCCGCGCGCGAAACGCCTGCGCGTCCACCTCGGCAATGCGCGCCGACCCGCCGCCCTGCCACGTCCGTGGACTCGCCGAAAAAATCTGCAGCGCGTTGCAGCCCAGCTTCCGCGCCGCCTCCAGCGCATTCAGATAGCTCCCAACGATGGACGTGTGAATCCCAATGCGCGCGCTCCCATCCATCCACGAGGGAGGCAGCGGTTCCGGCTCCGGTTCCGGCCGGTATTCGTCTTCCGGATCGAACTCCGACATCTTGGTAAGAGCCGGCGTTGGCACGCCTGCCACGAAATTTTCATCCGTCATAAACTATCCATTCTACCACACGCGCCAAATCGCTCGCGCCGCGCCCATTTTCGCCCAGTAGCGGGGCGGCGCCGGCCAAATCCCTTCCCTGCCCCAAGAAAATATGCTTGACACTTTATCTCTACCTATGTAGAGTTAACGAATGGGTCTTCGACTTCGTCTCTCCCGCCAAACCCTCGACATTCTTGAGGCCCTCCTCGCTCGTCCGAGCCAATGGCATTACGGCTACGCCATTTCTCGTCAGACCAGCATCCCTTCCGGCACGCTTTATCCTGTTCTCATGCGCCTCGATAAGTCCGGCTGGCTCGAAACTCGCTGGGAGGAGACCCCGACCCCCGGCCGCCCGCCACGCCATCTCTATCGCCTGACCGGCAACGGCCGCGAATGGGCCCGCGAAGAATTGCGCGCGGCTCGCCAGAGAGAATTTTGGAAGCCTGCAGTGAGCGAGGCTTGACCATGTCTCCCTCACAACCGTTTCCACGCCGTCTTGCTCATTCCGCCCTCAAACTCGCACTTCGCTTTTGGCCCGAGGAATCACTTGAGTGGGGCCAAGCTCTCGCTGCCGAACTGGATGAAATCGAAAAGCCGCTCGTCGTTCTGACGTGGGCCTTTGGAGGACTGATGCTCTTCACCCGCGCCTCTGTCGCTCACCTATGGAGCTGGCTTAAACTTCCCGCGGGCGCGCGCCTATCCACGACTTCCCTGCCCCTGGGAACCACTCCACCCATCCTTCCCAAGCGCTCCCGTCTCTTCACCGCCATGGTCCTGATCGTCACCGCGGCCGTGCTCGTTCTCCCCCAAAGCCGTGAAGCCATTTCCACTGTGCGCGAGAGCTGGACTGGCTACCAGGCATCCTCATCCGACCTCCGCACTCTGGAAAAGCTCGCTGCCAGGGCGGAGAAGCAAAAAGACGCCCGCACTCTCGCCTTCGTCGCCTTGAACCTCCCCGATCGCGAACGCGCCATTATTCTGGCAGACCGCGCCGTGGCTCTCGATCCCACTCTCGCGTGGATCTATGCCTCCCGCGTAGACTCGCGGAATTTCTCGCAACTCACGAAAGAACGAGTCGCGCGTTTATTGACCTCGGACCCCAACAATGCCTTCGCGCAGCTCATCGCAGTCCAGTCCGTCTACGTTCCCCGTTACACGGCTCTCCTTTCCCGCCATACACCGACGGATCGAGAAACGGAGGCAGCCGTTACCGGCGATCCCGACTGGGCCGCTCGCATGGTCCTCGCCTTTCGCGCACCTAGGTATGACAGCTATTTCGACCGTAACTGGCGCTTGACTCAGGAGGTATGGAATCACGAGCCCTCCTTCTCGGCGCCACTCATAGTTGGTAGCCTCTGGATCCACTCCTTTCCCGACATTCTCTCCATCAAAACGTATTCCAATCGATTGATGCGCAGCGCTCAGGAAGCTTCCTCCGCAGGGGATGCACAGCGCGCCCAATCCTTGATTTTTCAGGTGGATGCGTTCGGACGCTTGATGACGGACCAAGGGGAGAGAGATTTCGAGCGTCTCTACGGACTACACCTGTCCGAGCAGGCTACGAAAGCACTTCAAGATCTTTACTTGCGGACTGGCGACTCGAAACAAGCTGTGACGGCGGCCAATCGCCTGCAGCAAATCGAGACTCAGAGCAATACTCTCGTTCATTCGTTCCGCGATGCTAAGCCGTCACTAACTCGCGCGCTGGAGCGAAAAGCCTTTCTCGTTCAGTTCTCCGCGGTGTTTGCCGTTCTCTTGGCTCTCGCAACAGTCTTTGGCCTTCTGGCATTGGAGCTACGGCGCGAAAGATCTTCCAAACGATTCCCGCGTTTGGGTCAAGCAATCTGTCTCGCCGTAGACTGGGCTCCCATCGCACTACTCGCTTCATTCATCGCTTTGCTGTGGGCGTTTCAACCCTTCGCGAATATCCTCCGCTCAGCCCGTAGTGTTGAATCGGCATCCGCGGCTTGGCACACCATGCATTTTCAAGGTTTGTTCCTTCTTTCCAACATCCTCGACCCTTTATTCGATCCCATGACGGCCTACAATTTCTGGCTTTCGTTTCTCTGCGCCCTCGTCGCCTTGGCCCTCTTCCTGATCGCCCGCGGCTTCCTGCGACACAAACAGGCCTAAATTCGCCCCGAGCAGCGACCATCCTAGAGATCTCTCTGGTCACGACTCACCAACCACTCCACAACCTAGCCGCTGCGCACAATCCCGAAGGAGTTCCCGTTCCCAAGCCGGCCGCTTGGGGCTTTTCGGGTGGGGCAATTCCGTCGGAATCCGTTCAGTCAGGTGCAAGAACACGGCTGCGGAGTGCTTATAGGCAGGGACTGGAGCGCGAAACGCTACGTTTCCCAGATATTGCAGCGCGTCTGACAGCGCATAGTAAGCCGGATCACCTGTTTCCCAGAGCCGGTCGCGCTCCGCGAATTTTTCCGGCGCGAACGTTGCCAGCCCCAGCAGATAATCGGAGCCGTACTCGATCATGTTGATGCCCAAATCGTTCCCCGTAAAGATGCGGAACTCCGGCCGCTGTGCGTCGCGCAACTCCAGCCGCCCCAACTCGATCAGCCGGTCCAGCGAGGAATGCTTGATTCCCTTGATTTCCGGAATGTCGAGCAACCGCCGGAAACTCTCTTCATCGAAAATTTCGCCGTTCGGGGCAAATACCGGCCCCAATTCGAACGCCAGCACCTCCGCGGAGCCGTGGCAAACTTTCCGATATACCGCGGCTTTCTCCGCCGACGATTTTCCATGCAGCCGGCTCGTCTGAAACAAGATGGGAATTCCGCCGTGCGCAACGATGGCATCCATCTGCTTACGGTAAAGTCCAACCACGTCTCCCGTCTGTCCTTCGATGTAGGCGCCCGCTACAAATGGCACATCCTTGCCCAGCGCCTCGCGCGTCCATCGCAGCACGTCGGCTTTTTGCGCCTCGCTCAAATAATTGACATACCCTGTGTCCATGTTCACGGCATTCATCAGCCCGGCGCGATGCGTCGCCCGCAGATGCTCCTGAAACGTCGTTACGGCAATTCGGCCGTCCGTTTCGAACGGCAAAAGCGCCGCAGCGATCCCCTGCACCTTGCGGCCAAGTCGTTGCCGTGCGGCGATGGCTCCGATGTTCATCGCTTCGCCTTTACGATCTTCAACCGTTCCGCCAATTCCGAGTTCTTGTAGTAGCTGTCCAGCGGATAGCATCCCGAAGGTAATCCCTTCCGCGGCGCCGTCGTGCAATCGCTAAACGTTCTACAAACGCGCTTGTGCTGAATTTCATTCCCATTCGTCGCATCCCACAAGATTTCCGGGTAGGTCAAGATCATTCTCCCCAGCCCGACGGTGTCCACCCAATCCTCGCGCACCGCAGCCTGCGCCACGTGCGGCAGAAAATCCTGCAAATAACTGTACGCCGATCCCACGACGATCAAGTTTGGAAAGCGGTGCTTCAATTGGCGCGTCACGTTCATGTGCAGCGCCACGCCAACCAGCGGATCCTCTGGAGGTTGATACCCGTCCGACGGCGGGTACAGCGCAGGCCTCTGAATATGGGGATTCCAATAGGGACTGCCCCCCGAAATGTTGACGAGCGGGATTTCTAGCTCCTCGAGCAGGGACAAGAACCGAATCGTCTCGGTCAGATCCACTTCCATGGGCTGCTGTGGATTTACGCCGAATCCCCAGACGTATGGAATCAAGCTGCCATGCCGTTCCGGAATTCCCGGCCCCGGCTTTCCATTCGCTGACCGATCCGGGTCCGGACGGAATGGCACCGTGTCAAACGCGGAGAGCCGCACCCCAATCCGAAGCCCGGGAGCATGCAAACGAACCCCTTTCACAACTTCTCGCAGGAACCGCGTGCGATTCTCGAAGGTGCCGCCATATTTCCCTTCGCGCGTGTGCGCGCTCAGAAATTCGTGCCCCAGGTAACCGTGGCAATGTTTTATGTCCACGAAGTCGAAGCCCAACTCCTGCACCATTTTTGCCGCGCGATGAAACTTCTCGATGATCCCGTCAATCTCGCCGTCCGTCAGCAGCGGATAATTGCCAGACAGCCCCAGCTTCCGGTCCAATATAGGATGGTGATAAAGAATGCGCGGCTCACGTTTGTCATGGGCGTTCGGCCGTGAATAGCGCCCCGAATGCGTCAACTGCAATCCGATGAACAACCCGTCATTCGAGCCCGTCGTCCGCCGGTGCTCTTCGATGAGCGTCTTTCGCAGTCCTGCCAATGCCTCCAGCGTGTGTTTCGCAATCAGCAGCTGGCGCGGATTGGCGCGCCCCGCATGCGAAATCGCAACTGCTTCCCCGCCCCAAATCAGCTTTGCCCCGCTCCGGCCGAATTTCTTCCAGCGTTCGATCGTGTGTTCGCTTGGGTTTCCATCCGAAGTTCCGTCCCATCCTTCCATCGGATGGACCGCGATCCGGTTTCCAATCTTGATGCCCTGACGCGAAACCGGCTGCCAGAGTGGCGATTCGAATCCACTAAGCAACTCGCTATCACACGGAATCTTCAATCCCAGCGAGCGAACATGTTCCTGGAAGCGCGCAACGTCTTTCACTGCGCCAAGACGAAGAATACGAAGCGCGCTCATGCCGCTTGCTTTCCTTTCGGCATCGCAGCAATGGCAACGGCGCCCAGGAAAGCCATTCCAATCAACGCGACAAATCCCGCCACGTAACTTCCCGTAGTGTCGCGCAAGTGCGCAACGAGCCACGGCGCGACCGCTTCCGCGACGCTGCCGGCGGTCAAAATCACGCCAAGCAAGCGCCCCAGAAATTGTGTGCCGAAAATCTCCGCGGTCATCAGCGGTACGATCATGTAATCCCCGCCCAGCGCAATCCCAAACACCGCCGCGAACGTGTACAAATTCGTTTCCGAGCGCCCCGCCAGCAGCAGCGGAATGGCTCCTGCCACCAGCAAATAAATGAGCAGCATCACATATTTCTTTGGGAAGCGATCCGCCAGCCAGCCCATGAGCAAGCGCCCCGCGATGCTGCATGCCAGCACCAGTGACAAGACGCGCGTGGCCTCATTTTGTGCAATGTGCAGATCCAGGCTCAAGAACAGCTTCAAATTTTGCTGCGTCCCGCTCACTGCCCCAATCGAAAACATGCTGCCTATGGTTAATAGAAAAAATGGAAGTGTGAGGAACGCGCGCCGAGATTCCGGTAGCTTCGCGGGCGTGCCATTCTCTTTTTGCTGGGATGCATCTCCCGGCCGCGGCGGGTCTTTCGTAAAAAAAGCCGCCGGGAGAGCAATTGCAACGATTAAAAGCCCCAGCGCCCGCAGCGCCGCTTGCCACCCCCAAAGCTGTACGAGTGCGTGTGAAATCCACGGCACCACCGCGCCGCCCAGCCCAATTCCCAGGTACGCGATGCCCATCGCTTTCCCGCGCGACGCTGTAAACCGCCGCGACAACAGCACCTGGATCGGCAGCGGTCCCCCGCACACGTACCCCAGCGCATTCAGCATGTAGAAAAAATAAAACATTCCCAGCGTGGATACGCTCCAAAAACCCACCAGCGCGGCCCCCGCCATCACAATTCCCACCATCATCAGTTTGCGTGGCCCGAAGCGATCTACCATCCATCCGGCAATAAATCCAAACAGCGGCCCAATCACCAACTTGCTCAAAGCGTTGCCTGAAGTTACTTGTGCCCGCGTCCAGCCAAACTGCTGAACCATAAAATCGTAATAGTAAGGAAGCCCCCAGAGGGCCATGCCTACGATGCAGAACAGAACCAGAAACGCAGTCGCGACAGCTTGTAGCGACTCTAGGTTCAATTCTGTGTTTGGGCGGGAGGTCGCGATTTCAGCTCCGTTGCGCACAAAACCATACTTGCGCCGTTATCTTGCGTCAACCTCCAATTGCGGGTTGCGGTTTTGCTCGATGGCGAACAAAGGACGTCGCGGTATCGCTGGCAATGCGCGGCCGGGGCAACTAAAATAAGTCGACGATGACCCAGCCGCCGACCTTCACGCCACACTTCTTTCACCGGCTCCGTTTTTGGATCGCCGCGTCGATTGCCACCGCCATCCTTTTTTTCACCGGTTGTGGAAGCTCCGCCAGCGGTTCCGCCGGAGGCAATCCCCCTCCCCCCACTCTGAGCTCTATCAACGTCACGCCGATGAATCCCTCGATTCCCGACGGCACCCAGCAACAATTCAAGGCCACCGGCGTTTTCAGCGACGGCAGCATGCAAGATCTCACCGCCTCGGTTACCTGGTCTTCGACCGACAAAAACGTTGCCACGATTTCGACAGGAGGCTTGGCCACCACCGTAAGCGCGGGAACCTCGACGATCCAGGCCATGTCCGGCACGGTGCCCGGCTCGACATTGCTCACCGTTATGCCATCCGGAGGCGGGGGCGCCGTCCCCGCGCTGGTCCAGCACGTGAGCGGTTCCAGCAACCGTGGCAACAGCTTCTCCAGCCCGTTTTGTTACCACGTCCAGCTTCCCGGTGGCACCACCGCGGGAAATGCAATCATCGTCGGTTTCACATTCATGAGCAACGTGACGCCTAACGTCACCGACGATAGGGGCGATTCGTATTCGATCGAAGCCCATTTCTTCGACGCCGCGAACACGCAATCCATCGCTATCGCCGCTGCTTTCAACGTCACTGCCGGCGCGCGCCAAATCAATGTCTGCTTTGCGAGCGATCCCGGCGGCTTCGTCCAGCCCACCGTCAGCGAATTCGCGAATGTCACCGGCCTCGACGCCGTTTCTCCGGGATTCTCGGGATCAGGCACTTCGATCACCGCCGGAAACATGACGCCGACCGTCACCGGCGACCTTGCCTACGCAGTGGTGAATGCCCTCGGCACGAACCAGGATCAATCCAGCTTCACCGCCGGTTCCCAAGCCGGCCTCACGTGGCAATTGGCCAGCGCCGATTTGATGGACGGGTTCGCCGCGCAATACGGCGTCCACAATTCAGTCAGCGCCATCGACCCCGGCATGAGCATGGGCACCAGCAAATCCTGGATCGCTGTGGCCGCTCTGTTCAAGTCCGGCCAAGCCGGCAGCGTGCCGTCCGGCATGCGCATCGTCCACCTCGACCACCAGAATGTCCCCACGAAGACCTCGGCGGGCGGCAACGGCACTTCCTTCCCGAATCCACTAAGCGTGCAGTTCCCTTGCTCCGGCAATCTCGAGGTCATCACCGTCGGCGGCGGAAATCCGCCAGCCCAAGTCACCTCCATCACCGATTCCAACAACAATATCTGGCAGCATGCAGGCTCCTATGCCGTGACTAACGATCCGGTGACCGGCATTTTCTATGCAGGCAACGCCACCTGCTCCGGCACGCAGAAATTGACCGTCCAATGGGACGCCAACAGCGGGGATCAGACCATCCTCTACTACGACGTGGAGGGGGCCTCTGCTTCGCCGCTCGACACAACGATGAAGGGCAATGGTGGCCAAAGCTCCGCCGGCAATCTCACAGTTTTTTCGATCACTCCCACCACCTCAGCGACGGAGCTGATCTTCTGTTCCATGCCCGTCCAGTTCAACACCGTCACCGGGCTGGTAAATGGCTTCAACGACGCCAATATGTTCGATGGCGAGAGCCTCAGTGGCCCGGAGCCCGTCGACGAAAACAACGGCTGGGGCCACTTCGTCACTTCCAGCGCGAACGCGGTCAACGTCACGTGGACGTTTCAGTCTTCTACCCAAGCCGCAAATGGCTGGGCTTCCGTCGCCGCCGCCTTCAAGTAGCCCGACTGGGTCCCTCTTGTGCTTTGAAACGGAACACGACTGCTCGTCACTACCAAACATAAGCTGTAGCAGCATCCCACTGAACTTACGAAAGTACTGAAGCGCATTAGCAGAGGGCAGCATGGCTTACAAAATCTTGGACTTGGGATCTCTCAACAAAAATCTCAGCGTTGCATTTGCCATCACAAACTGCGGCCAAATCACTGGCTGGATCGACAGCCCAGTCCCTCCAGCCACCCTGCTGGCGCCGATTCCCTTTCTCTGGTCCCAAGGCGTCATGCAGCTGCTCCCACTAACGGGCCAAGCCGTCTACGGCCAGGCGTTTGATCTCAACGGGAATACGCAGGTAGGCAACACCTACAACACCGTGATCACGCAAGCCACCCGTTGGCAAGGTGGCGCGATGCAGCTTCTTCCTTTTTTCGGCGACGACGCCAACGCCCGCAGCATTAACGACTGCGGGAGCATCGCTGGAGACGGCGCCACCGCTTCCGGGGCAAACATCCAAGCGTGGTGCCACCCCGGCGGCCGGTTGAATCCCCTGCCTCCCTACAACCCTCACGTCATGCAAACCGACCGCTATTCCCGCGCTTACGGCATCAACAATCGCGGCCAGATCGTTGGCGGCTCCGACACCGGAACGCCTATCCTTTTCCCCAATGCATTCGCCCCGCCAGTGCCAGGCATCCATGCCTGTCTCTGGGACAAGGGCATCCCACAGGACCTCGGAACATTGCATCCCAACGAGGGCAGCGAAGCCTACGGCATCAACGACAAAACGCAGATCGTGGGACGCTCCGGCAATGATGCTCTTCTTTGGCACAATGGAGCGAAGACCAACCTTGGACCCGGCGCCGCCTACAATATCAACAACAACGAAACCGTCATCGGCGATAGTTTTCTCTGGCACGCCGGCGTGCGCACTGCACTACTGGCGCTGCTTCCGCCAAATTCTGGTTGGACTTCCCTCGAAGGCCGCGACATCAATGATCACGGCGAAATCGTGGGCACCGGCGTTCACAACGGCAATACCCGCGCCTTCTTGATGTGGCTTTAACACACGAGCTTGGCCATTTCTCCATCTCGTGTGATCACCCTAGCTTCAACTCGGCCCTGCCCCTAGTCCGCACCCGGCGTAGGCCACGTAAAACGTCAGTTCCAACCGTATCCCCCGTTCGCTCCATAGCCTTGCACCGAACTACACCGCAAGATCAGACCAGCGCGACGAATTTTCAAGAAGGTGCCCAATGAAGGTGCGCATTTTAACCTGGCTGTTTCTCGCCAGCCTGGCCTTCGCATCGGTTTCGGACGTCCAGCAGAGCCGTACCAGTCCGCGGCATCATTGCGACTGCGGAGATATCTGCACGAACGTTGCCCCCAGCGAAATGTGCAAGATCAAAGATTGCAACGGAATGGGCGTGAGATAGGCTAATTACGGGCCGTCTTAGAGAAAGATGATTTTTGCGGGATTTTATTTTTCCGATAACGGACTATCGGAAACTGACCCACCGTCAAATTTTGGCTGCAGTGCGGTTGCCGGGGCACTTCACTAGTAATGCCGCCAGCAAGGTGCGCGGGGGACCGCGCAGCAGCGGCGCGCGATGAAGGACCGGGGTTTAACAACAGGGTTGAGACCGCTCTTCTCGTTAGAGCGACCGCAAGAAATCGATGACTTCCTGCTGTTCCCGAGTCGTCAGCCTATTGAAATTTTCAATGACCTTATTTGCCTCGCTACCAGGGCTCTGGTGATCGCGGATGGCTTCCAGCAGGTTGGTCGTCCGTCCATCATGGAGGAAGAAGACGCGTTGCCCGAGGCCCCAGAGAGGAGCGGTTCGGAACTCGTCGGGGCCCGCGGCACCCTGAGTGATGCCGTCGGCGAGGCCTTTGCCCATGTGATGTACGATAAGGTCAGAGAAAAGATTCGCCGTCTGATTCGAAAGCGCAGCGCTCGGGCTGGTCGAAGAACCGCTCGCAATCTTAAGGCCCGTGGTTAACGAAGGTGTATGGCAATGGACACAGCCAATCTTTGCAAAAGTGGAGCGTCCATTCGTGCTGGACGGTGTGGGGGCTGCAGGAGTGGGCGGGGCCAGCATGCGCATGAAGTTGGCAAACGCTTCGATGTCGGAGATGACGGCCGGATTGGAGGTGGCAGTAGTGGCGGGCGTTGTAAAGTTGAGTGTGTCATTCGGTGAGGGGACGAAAAGACACGTCGAAGTCTCGCCCCGCTCCTGAGGGAACAATTGGTTCGAAATTCCCATTTCCACGTTGTA
Source organism: Acidobacteriota bacterium (assembly GCA_013289835.1). Lineage (GTDB taxonomy): Bacteria > Acidobacteriota > Terriglobia > Acidiferrales > UBA7541 > Acidiferrum. Next base: position 43,595 of record JABCZG010000009.1, read on the forward strand.
GGCTTCTCCCGCGAACATGAGCAGAGATTTGTTTTGCGCCTTCCATCCGAAGCGAGTGATGGTTCCATCGTTTGCGCTGAGGTTCAGGTTCCCGCTCAGGATCGCGTTCGGGTGCCCGGAAATACCCATCGCCGACTTCTGGGTCGCGTTCGATTGCATGTTGGCAAGGATGGCAGAGTCAGGGATCGATTCAATGAGGCCCGCACCAAACACAGGAGTCGGGATCCGGAAAATAATGTTCGGATTGCCGCCCTGGCCAGTAAGAGGAGTTCCCGCGGGCAGGAAGTCGGGTTGGGCGATGTTGCAACCGGAGGCGTCAGTTCGGCCCGTGATCACGAAAAGGTCGTGCACTGAGCCGTCGCTGACTCCGTTGCTCTTCTTAAACCGCGCTTCGCGGACTGGACCGTTCGGCGTGATGAACCACGGCACAGTGTTCTTGGCGCCACTCAGAGTGGCAATCGCGATCAATGGATTTTGTGCCGGGCTCGTTCCGCCTGCGGCCGGTTGTGCGTGGCAAGAGAGACATTGGTTGGAGTTGAAGCGGGGCCCGAGGCCATTGTTCGAGCCGCCCGTCACGACCTCGACATCCGCGAACCGCGTCTGACCATCCTGGAAGAACGCCGTTTCGTCCGCCGTTAGACCGTTCAGCGGAGCGCCGCCACCCGCCGGACCACCGCGTACGCCCGGGTCTACTGGAGCCGATTGGGTTTGACCAAGAGTGTAGACGCCCGTGGCCAAAACCACTGCCACGATTCCGCCGGCACAAATGCGCACAATTCTCCCCAGAGTCATCACGGTTGTCCTCCATAGGCTGGGATTACTGGTATTGTACACCCGGTCTGCCTGCCGTCGACTGAGTGGTAAGCGCCGTGGCATAGAGTTGGATCCAAACAGCCGAGCTCAACCGCTGAGTTCAGGTGACTGCGACTGACTCCTGGCCCAGCCCCCCTCGAAGAGAGCGGAGCCGAGGTCGATTTTCAGGTAGCCGCACCTGCTGAAATGAGGACGCCTAACTGGCACCGAGCGAAAATTGCTCAACAAAGAATGCGGATGGAAGGATGACGACAGAGGCGGCTCGGCTCGAACGCAAGAACTCCTTATATGGAGGAAAAAGAAAAACCGACTTGACACGCACCGGCCATCTCATGGAAGGACTTATGTCGTCCCGCGCAGAGTCTGCCCAAAGCTCCACGTACGAGAATACTTATTGGTTCCACCATAAGTACGAGATGTACCCCAAGCTGACTGCGGCCGCAATCGTGAGAACGACAAGGCAGCCACCGAAGAGAGCGTGCCAATGCGTTCCAATTGCGATTCCTAGAGTTAACATTCCCAATTTAAAAATACCGGTCTGCCACCATTTCAACGTGAAGGTCTTGAAGATATTCATGCAACGCGCCTTTCTTCGGGCAGTAACCTTAACGAATTCTATCCAATCCCATTACAGACAGGCATGACCCGACATCGAGGATCGACCCGATTTCACTTGTGCGACAACGGCGTTATACGCCTAAGTAGTTTCCTCTCAAACCGGCCGGTGCAAAGTATGAATCAAGCACAATCCGCTGGGATGTCGCGATTTAATCAGCAGTAAAATATCTAGCCATGTAATAATTGCATGTATGGGCTGCAAACTTCCAGTCATCATCCAAGGCGGTATGGGTGCAGGCGTGTCAAGTTGGCGGCTCGCACGGGCAGTATCTCGACTCGGTCAACTCGGGGTCGTTTCTGGTACTGCTATTGATCAGATCCTGGCAAGGCGGCTTCAGGAAGGCGACCCCGGCGGACATATGCGGCGCGGCCTTGATCGTTTTCCTTTCCCCAAAATGGCGGAGCGCATTTGGGAAGCGTATTACATCCCCGGCGGCAAGATGGAAAACCAGCCCTATAAGAGCCTGCCGAAACATTCCTTGGACAATCCTCGCGAACTGATCGAGTTGTGCATGGTTGCCAACTTTGTCGAGGTAAATTTAGCTCGCGAAGGTCATGAGCACCCTGTGGGGATCAACTTTCTGGAGAAGATTCAGATTCCCCACCTGCCTTCCCTGTACGGAGCCATGCTCGCGGGCGTCGGGTACGTGCTGATTGGCGCTGGCATCCCCCTTAAGATTCCGGGTGCGCTCGACCGTCTGGCCAACCATGAGCCTGCCAGTTACGAACTACGCGTTATGGGCGCAAAGAGAAGTGATGAAACAACAATCACTTTCGTGCCACGGGATTTCGCGGAGTGCGACCTTCCGCCACTGCTGCGCCCAAAGTTTCTCCCCATCATCGCCTCGAACACCCTGGCCGTTGCCTTGCTTCGGAAGGCCAACGGCAGGATCGACGGATTTGTCGTCGAAGGACCTACAGCCGGCGGACACAATGCGCCGCCGCGCGGGAATCCGGAGCGGAGCGGAGCAGGCGAGCCGATCTACGGAGAACGCGACAAAGTTGACTTGCAAGAGATGCGCGAACTGGGCCTGCCATTCTGGCTCGCTGGCGGATACGGCAGCGCCGAAAAGCTCCGCGAAGCCCTGGCTGCGGGAGCAACTGGGGTGCAAGTGGGGACCGCGTTTGCCTTCTGCGCCGAGTCGGACCTGCGCGCCGATTATAAGCAGGCACTCTTGATGAAAGCGCTTTCCGGAGAGGCCAAGGTTTTCACCGATTCTTCGGCTTCACCGACGGGTTATCCATTCAAAGTCGCGCAGTTGGAAGGCACGCTTTCGGAGCCGGAGGTTTACTTGGCCAGACCACGCATCTGCGATCTGGGCTATCTCCGCGAACCTTTCAGGACCGAAGCGGGCACGATTGATTATCGCTGTGCGGCGCAGCCGGTAAGCATATACCTTTCCAAGGGCGGAAAGATTGAGGACACGGTGGGCCGAATATGCCTCTGCAACGCGCTGGTAGCAAACGTCGGACATCCTCAGATACACGCCGGCAAGTACGTTGAAACCGGCCTGGTCACTTCCGGAGATGATCTGCGCGAAATTCCCTCCTTTCTGCCACCAGACAGTCAGGATTACAATGCTGCCGATGTGATTGCCAAGCTACTAGACGCGTGATTTACCGTGTGACGCGGTTGGAAAGAACGCGACTGTGAATGTACTGCCAGTGGTGCATGCCAGAGTTGTTCCGTAGCCTGACACACACTGATGATCCCAACTCCTGGTTAGTGGCCTAAATCGGAAACAGACTTGCCATACCCTGCCCCGCGATTTGCGGCCCCGCGCCGCCTTGCCGTAAACTCGTCGTTCACGCACCGCGCTGGGGGATCCTTCCATGCTAGTCGTCATGCAGTCGCACGCTACCGAGGAGCAGGTCCGCGCCGTTTGCAAGCGCATCGAAAGCCTCGGTCTGAAAGCTCACCCCATGCCGGGCTCCCTCCGTACCGCCATCGGCATCACCGGCAACAAAGGAGCCATTGACCTCGGCGTCCTCGAGTCCCTCCCCGGCGTCATCGAATGCATCCCCGTCAGCAAACCATACAAACTCGTCAGCCGCGACACCAAGGAAGAAGACACTATCCTCCGAATCCCCACGCCTTCCGGCGACGTCATCGTCGGCGGCCAGCACATCGCACTGGTGGCCGGTCCTTGCGCCGTCGAAACCGAGGAACAGTGTCTCGCTATCGCCGAACGCCTCAAGCAATCCGGTGTGCGCCTCTTCCGCGGCGGGGCCTACAAGCCCCGCACGTCCCCGTACAGCTTTCAGGGCCTCGGCGAAGACGGCCTGAAAATTCTTTCGAAAGTCCGCGCCACGCACGGCTTCGGCATCATCACCGAAGCCATTGACAACGAATCCCTCGATCTCGTCGAGGAATACGCCGACGTCATACAAATCGGTGCGCGCAACATGCAGAATTTCTCCCTCCTCAAGCGCGCTGGCCGCGCCAAAAAACCCGTGCTCCTCAAGCGCGGCATGTCCGCTACCCTCGACGAATTTCTGATGGCTGCCGAATACATTCTCTCCGAGGGCAACTACAACGTCATGCTCTGCGAACGCGGCGTTCGAACGTTCTCCGATTTTTCGCGCAACACTCTCGACCTCGCCGTCGTCCCCGCCGTCAAAAAACGCAGTCATCTCCCCATCCTCGTCGATCCCAGCCACGGCACCGGCAAACGCCACAAAGTTCTCCCGCTCTCGCGCGCCGCCGTAGCCGTCGGCGCCGATGGCCTCCTCATCGAAGTCCATCACGAACCCGAGAAAGCCCTCTCCGACGGCATGCAATCCATCCTCCCCGAAGAATTCGCCATCCTCGCCGGCGAAATGCGCCAAATCGCCGCCGTCCTCCACCGCACCATTAATTGACGACCCCACGAAGGGTCGTCATCCTGAGAGAGCGCAGCGAACCGAAGGATCTGACGCGATGAAGCGTCGTCATCCTGAGCGATCGGAGTGAGCCGAAGGATCAGGCCCGACGAAGGGCCGCCATCCTGAGCGAGCCGAAGGTTCTTTCCTCATCCGCGTCGTGCATTTCCATTTTGCAGTTTGTATTTCCCTCACGTAGCTATACGATTTGGCCGCAAGTTTGTGACTCCGTCTAGGGAGATCCAATGAACGCGCCGGCAAAGAAAGTAGTTCCACCAACTCTGCTTTTTTGCTTCGTCTTTCTTTTTTTCGTTCCACCTGCGAATGCTCAAGGTGACGGTTTAGCGCTCACGCCTCCCATGGGCTGGAACAGTTGGAACCGTTTCGCCTGCAACGTCAGCGAAGACCTCGTCAAATCCGCCGCCGACGCCATGGTCTCCAGCGGCATGAAAGACGCCGGCTACGAATTCATCGTCATTGACGATTGCTGGCAAATCAGCCGCGATTCGAACGGCAACATCGTCGCCGACGAAAGGAAATTTCCTTCCGGAATCAAAGCCCTCGCCGACTACATCCATTCGAAAGGCCTGAAATTCGGCATCTATTCGGACGCCGGCACGCAAACCTGCGCGAAGCGTCCCGGCAGCCGCGGCCACGAATATCAAGACGCCCTGCAATACGCCGCCTGGGGCGTGGATTATCTCAAATACGATTGGTGCAACACCGGCGCCGAAAACGCCCAGGCCGCCTACACCACCATGAGCGACGCGTTGAAATCTTCGGGCCGTCCGATCGTCTTCAGCCTATGTGAATGGGGTACCGCCAAGCCGTGGCTGTGGGCCAAAGACGTGGGCAACTTATGGCGCACCACCGGCGATATCACCGATTGCTGGGACTGCAAAAAACAATACTCCATGGGCTGGACAAAAATTCTCGACCTTCAGGATGGCCTCGAAACCTATGCAGGCCCAGGCCACTGGAACGATCCCGATATGCTCGAAGTCGGCAACGGCGGCATGACCACCACCGAATATCGTGCGCATTTTACTTTGTGGTGTATTCTCGCCGCGCCGCTTATCGCTGGGAATGATTTGAAGAACATGTCTCCGGAGATCAAGGAAATCCTCGCGAACAAAGAAGTGATTGCCGTGGATCAGGATGCGCTCGGAATGCAAGGCCGCCGCGTCCGCAAAAAAGGCGACGCCGAAGTCTGGGCAAAGCAATTGAAAGACGGCAGCCGCGCCGTAGCCCTGTTGAATCGCGGCGCTGCCGACGCCGACATTTCCGTCGCCTGGGAAGACCTTGGCTACCCCAGCCACGTCTCCGCCAACATCCGCGATCTCTGGGCCAAAAAAGACCTCGGCAAATCCTCAGCCACCTTCTCCGCCAGAGTCCCCTCCCACGGCGTAGTCATGTTCCGCATCACGCCGTAGCATTCATTTCCTCGCGCAATCATTGGCCAGTTCGCCCCCGGCCGGGCAAACGCCAATACGGCTGTCCTTTATCTGCTCCTCAGTACAGATGGCAGCCTCTCCCCCAGGGGGTAGCCTCCCGCGTGGGGGCTGTATCCGTCATTACGGGTATCGAAAACACTATGCGAACCCTAAAACTCTCTCTCTCCACACTGGCATTTCTCATGCTGGCGCAAGCCGCAGCCGCGCAAGATCCTCCGACGATGGGCCAGGTCGTGGACAAAATCGTCGCGCAAGAGCAAACGGAAATGCAGTCCCTCCGCCAATACTCGCCGCTCGTCGAAACCTACATCCAGTATCTTCGTCCGGACAAGCATGCTGTCACGGTCCCGGCTGGCGACAAATATTTTCTCGGCCGCGCCGAGCTCGCCAAAGGTGTGGAAGTCGAACCGCTCGTCACCGGCAAGGGATCCAAACACAGAATTCTCGGCGGCGTCAGCAATTTCTTCTCCACGGAATTTCTCCCCCAAGGCTTTCTGCAGATGATTTTCGTTGACGTCTATAACTTCGATCGCGGTCACTACAAATTTGACTACGTTCGCCGCGAATTTCTTGGCGACGTCCGCTGCCTGGTTTTCGACGTCGATCCCGTCACCAAAAACGACAAAGGCCGCTTCGTCGGCCGCATTTGGGTCGAGGATCAGGATTATCACATCGTGCGTTTCAACGGCGCGTATGGCGGCTCTTCGCTGATCAGCAATTACTTTAATTTCGACAGCTGGCGCGCCAACGCCGGAAAAAATCAGTGGCTCCCCGCCTTCATTTACAGCCAGGAAGGCGATGTTCAGGACCCGCAGACCAAGCGACTGGCCTTCAAGCCGTTCCGGGCGCAGACGCGCCTGTGGGGCTACAACCTCGGCCACGTCGCGGAAGAACAGGAGCTGAACAAAGTCCTGGTCGAGGCGCCGGTGAAAGACGAAGCGGAAATCGCCAACGACTACTCCCCTCTTCAGGCGCAGCGTTCCTGGAGCCGCCAGGCCGAAGACAATCTCGTCGAGAGCATGGAGCGAATCGGCCTTATGGCGCCGCACGGCGACGTGGACAAAGTGCTCGAAACCGTCGTCAACAATCTTGAAGTCAGCAATAACCTGGACATCGAGCCCGAAGTCCGCTGTCGCGTGCTCATGATCTCAACGCTCGAGTCTTTCACCGTCGGCCATACCATCGTGCTCAGCCGCGGCTTGGTAGACGTGCTGCCCGACGAAGCCAGCCTCGCCGCCATCCTCGCGCACGAGCTTGGCCACGTCGTCCTCGGCCATCGCATGGACTCCCAATATGCGTTCCTCAATCGCCTGCGCTTCGACGAACGCGAAACCTTCCGCCATTTCGGCTTTGCGCGCACTCCCGAAGAGGAGTTCGCCGCCAACCAGAAAGGCCTCGAACTCCTTCGCAAGTCGCCCTACAAGGACCAGTCCGCCACCACCCGGCTCTTTCTCCAGGCGCTCCAAAGCCGCGAGAAGGAAATCCCTGACCTTATCAGTCCCCACCTGGGCAACCGCGTCCCCGCCAGCTGGAACATCGCCGCCGCCGTTCTATCCACAAGGCCAGCGACCCCGGACCCAGCCGAGAATCCCATCGTCGCGCTCCCGCTCGGCGGCCGCATCAAGATCGAGCCCTGGAACGACCACCTCTCGCTGCTCAAGTCCCGTCCCGTCGGCCTCCTAGCCGAATCCGAAAAAATGCCCTTCGAGATCACCCCGTTCGTTCTCTACCTCACGCGCCAGGCCGAGCATCCCTTGGATCGCACTTTGGATCACCCCTTGCCTGACCTTCCACTCCCCGTAGTCGCCCAGTCCGACCCCGCTCCAAATCCGTGATTTGGTAGCGGCCGGACTCGAGTCCGGTACGTCTCTCTTCTGCACTGCTAGGGGTGCTAGGCGAAAAAAGGTGGCGACCAAAAGGCAGACCCACCGTTGCAAAGTCCGCAACGATGGGCCATCCAACAGGCGTTTTTCGGAATTAGGGCGAAACCACGGGCCCGCCTGTTAAAGCAAAACGGCGTTCGTGTGGCAACGGACATATTCGGGCGAGGAACGTGGGGTTTACAACCCCCCTTCGTCTCAATGCCCGTGATCGCGATCGTGATCCTTACCAAACTCATGGACTTTGTAGTGCTGGCGAAATTGGCCATTGTCGCCATATTCCCAAACGTCGCCACTACGGGCATCGAAGAATGCGTGGTTTCCCCCGCTATAGGAGAATTGGACCCCGGCGTACTTTCCGTCGGCCATGGCGGGCTGGGGTTGAAAGAGTGGTTTCAGTACGATCACCGCGAGAAGCAAAGCGATGATGGTGAGGATCGTCTTCGTGTAACGGTCAATGCGCATGCAAGTGCCTCCTAATTTCCGCAGATTGCGGGACTTCTCCGATTCAGCATTCTTGACGCCTACATCGCCGAGTCCTTGTAAGTCGGGAGGGGAGGACTTTGAAACCGGCCGACTCTCATTTCACGAATCGCAGCGCGGCCCTCAGGGAATCACGGCACGGCGAAAATGCCGATCTTCTTGTACTCATATCAAAGGCCTTTTACCAAAGCTGTTCAATTTTATACACTGCGCATGGTAGCTTGAGCGACAAGGACGGTTCGTCGGCAAAACAGGAAGTAGTTCGGGTGCTTCCTCTTACCTGTCATCTGACCAGAATCGATGGCACTGCGACGATGGCTTCCTGCAAGCCGACTTATCAGGAGTGAGGCCACCCTTGCTGTGCCGTGAGTGCGCCCAGGACAACCAATGTGGTGAGCGTCAGGATGTGAAGGATCACATGTAGCGTATTCGGACGGATGCCGTTGCGTTCGGGCAGGAAAGCGTGCGTCGCGCCGAACATCACCTGATAGCGCGCCGCGCGCTCTGGCTCTCGGTGAAACAGGTATGGAATCCACCAGGCCGTCAACTCGCCAACGAATAGAAGGCCGTAGCTGATCCAGAGCCACCAGAACAACCACGCCGGATAGGCTCTGCCAAAGTAGACGGCGCTCGCGGCGAGTCCGATCGCAAAGGGAATGAGGCTGATGAGTGTCGCAGCGATCAGTTTGCGGCCTGGGTTCGCCTCGCGAACCGCCTTTACGTCATTGAAGGTTCCCAGAGGAATCCAATCGTGCAAGGCCAGGAACAGCACGTGGAAACACTGAAGGGCCAACAATGCGCCCAGGGCGATGGGATGCATGACGATCTCGAGTTTACAGCACTGTTCCCGTCTTCCGCCTCTGCAAGGTTGCTTCTTCGGGTTAGGCCCTGATGGATGCGCTTGTATTGACTGGGCTGGCTACGTTCCGGGTAGTCGGCAAACCGGAAGTGACCTGATGCCGGCAGAGGACAAGCTGAATTTGCTAGACCGTTGTACGGGCTAACACCTGTGCCAAGGTTCGAGTCCCTCCGTCTCCGGTCACTTCACGGGTTCCCAGCCCTCTGGCAGCATATCGAATGCCAGCGTGTCACGGTAGGCGTACTGATTGCCTTCCAGTACCGCCACTGGCGTCAACATATGCCAGACGCGATCATCGTCGAAGACGTAACACTCACCCGATTCGCGCATCGTGAAGCGATCCATTTCCTGCTTGTCATTGTCGGTTATGATGACTTCCCCGCCCTGAGCGCCGCAGCGGCCCACGAGATGCGTGGCGATGTACTTTTCCCCGTCTTTATGTAAGCCCGGTGGACTCGTGTCGCACGGCCGGCCAGGCGTAGCCGTGAACCTTATTAGATGAACGTTGACCAAATACTTCGTACCTACCGTCGACAGCGGTAGGCAATAAAGGTGGTGGGCAATCATCTTGCGAACGCCTATGGAACCGGCGATCGCCGGCGCCAGCGGAGCGTACTCTCGCGGCTGGCCACCGATGGTCGTGTTGTATTTTTTCAGCTGCACATAGGGCGTGCTCTCTTCGCTCAACCAAACCTTTACGCCGCCCTCCACAATCTCGGCCCTGACCCGATTTAACGAACGATACCTGTCGCCCCCTTCGTAGTATTTGTCCCTCGGAACGGACCAGGCGGCATGGGATAACGCATCCAGCGAGCGCGCTATGTCTACATCAACCCTGAGCCGCTGACGACTGAACCCGCGCTCCACGAGGTCGCTTCGCGACCTGGCATTGGTCGCAACCGCAATAAAACTATCTTGCCCCATGATTGCTCCTGCTAAATGCCTGACGATTGCATGACCAACCCAGCACCGCAAGGGCATGCGCGCGCGGAAATTATAGCCGACGCAGCCGGAAGTAATTCGGTTACTTCTTGTTAGCCCATCACTTTGGACAAACCCGTTTTGAGCGGCGCGCAGGGGGGAGAAAGGGTGGCGGAAAGATTGGTAAAAAGAGCTTGACATATTCCTATATGAGAATATATTGGGAGCATGGCAAGGGCGGCGACAACCTCGGACGCATTCAATGCGGTGGCGGAACCGCGGCGGCGGGACATCCTGAACTATCTAGCGATGCAGGAGAGGTCCGTCACCGAGATCGTGGACGCCATGGAGATGGAACAGCCGTCGGTTTCGAAGCACCTGAAAGTTTTGAAACGCGTCGGCCTGGTGGAGGTCCGGAGGGAGGGCCGGCAGAAGCTTTACAAGGTGAATGCCATGGCGATCCGGCCGTTGCACGAATGGACGAGCACCTTCGAGCGGCTGTGGAAACACCAACTGCTGCGAATCAAGGAACGGGCCGAGGCCAACAATGCGCAGAAACAATAGTCTTGTGGGATTTCAAACGAGGAGGAAATCGTGAGTTCACCCGCACTATCACTGGAAACGACAACGATCCATATCGCGGAAGAGATTGCAGTGCGCGCGTCGATCGAGGTGACGTTTGCCGCGCTCATGGATCAGCTTGGACCGTACAACGAGACGCAAGTCGACAAGCCAATGCCGATGAAGCTGGAAGCATGGCCAGGCGGCAGATGGTATCGCGACCTGGGAGACAACAACGGCCATTACTGGGGAACGGTGCAGGCCATCAAGAGGCCGACGCTTCTGGAAATTTGCGGGCCACTGTTTATGTCCAATCCGGTGATCACGAATCTTCAATACCGGCTGAAGGAGTCGGGCGGCGTGACGATCATTTCGTTTCGGCACCACTCGTTTGGGCTGGTGCTCGAGGAGTACAGAAACGCAAAGAATGGCTGGGCACACTTGCACGAGCGCATGCGGCAGCGAGCGGAAGCGCCGCGGCCGCACTGAGGAGCGGACGACTTGGAAGTTCAGAGGGGGGAAATATGTGCCCAGTCTGCATCGCAAACGCAGCCGTGATGGCCGCTGGAGCGGGATCCACGGGAGGAATTCTGGCGGTGTGCATCGGCCAAATCAGAAAATTATTCAGAGAGTTTTTCAGCGCGAGCGGTCCTGGTCTGTTTCAGAAAATCAAGGTGAAATGGAAGGAGAAATAAAATGGCAACAAGCAAACAAAGTGGCATGGAGCATCCGAAAGAGCAGCTGGCAATAAAAACGCCGCCGATCGTGTCGCCGCAGGAATGGGAGGCTGCGCGGCGGGAGCTCCTCGTGAAAGAGAAGGCCGCAACCCGCTCCCGTGACGCGCTGGCCGCCGAGCGCCGGCGGATGCCGTGGCTGGCCGTGGAGAAGAAGTACGAGTTCGACGGGCCCAAGGGGAGGACGAGCCTGCTCGAGTTGTTCGAGGGCCGCCCTCAGCTGATCGTTTACCGCGCCTTCTTCGAGCCCGGCGTTTTCGGCTGGCCCGACCATGCCTGCCGTGGCTGCTCCTTGGGCGCCGATCAGGTCGCCCACCTGGCCCATCTGAACGCCCGCGACACCACCCTCGCCTACGCCTCGCGCGCGCCGCAGGCGGACATCGCTCGCCTAAAGGCGCGGATGGGCTGGGAGATGCCCTGGTACACCATTACCGACAGCTTCGACGCGGACTTCGGCGTTGATGAATGGCACGGCCACAACGTGTTTTTCCGCGACGGCGAAAATGTGTTTCGCACCTACTTCATCAACAACCGCGGCGACGAGGCCATGGGCAGCACCTGGAGCTACCTTGACATAACGGTGTTGGGCCGCCAAGAGGAGTGGGAGGACTCGCCGGAGGGCTACCCCCAGACCCCGCCGTATAAGTGGTGGAACTGGCACGACGAATACGCCGACGGCGCCTCGGTCGACCCCAGGTGGAACAAAGTACTGGAGAACGCAAAGGTGACGTTGAACCTAAATGACTAGTACAGTGGCGCACGCGATTCGCTTACCTCGGAGGCGTGCTGGTGGATGCGACCCTGCTCCCGTTGGTGGGCAGGGTCGGCTGCTGGACGAGTGGTCCGCTTGTGGGAAATGATCGATGTTGCTTTCGGTTGACGGGCAACTCGCAAGTAATCCACATGCCAGATTGACGCATGGCCTATGATGGGAATTGGATTGCACGCTTTAGCATCAGAAGTCCGAAAGGTATTATGTAGGTGCTCGTCGGTTCAGAGGCTGGCTCAAGAGGAGGCGACCGGTGCCTTTGGAAATAACACAGCGGGAAACGAATGGGATCTGTTTTCTGACGCTCAAAGGTCGTCTTGTCCTCGGGGAAGAGAGCGACGGGCTTCGTGCAACGATTGACAAACTTCTCTTATCAGGTGCCACAAAAATTGTCGTTGGTCTTAAGCAAGTCAACAACGTTGACAGTGCTGGGCTCGGCGCACTCATCGAAATACATCGAAAGACAAAAGCTAAAGGCGGACAGCTCATGCTCGCTAATCTCGGTCCGAAGTTGAAGGAGGCATTGGAACTCGCCGGGCTTCTGAAGATATTTGAAACATGCGCGACCGAAGCCGACGCGGTTGCACGTTTCTGAGCCAATCCCGCCACATCCGTTCCAGCCCCACTCGCTTCCCTGCTGCTGCCGCTCATGCAACAATTCTGGGTCCTTGATGAACCGACCACGAAACTTTCGCGTTTACTTTTTGCTCGCGGTGCTCGCCGTGACCGCGCTGGTGCTGCTGCTGCGGGAGCACCGGCCGTCGTTTTTGCGGCCGGGGTTGCGGCTGTATGCATACGTGACGACGGCGGACGGCAGCGTGACGGTGGTGGACCTGGTGAAGCTGAAGGCGTTCTCGCGGCTGTATGCGGGGCCGGGGCTTTCCGGGATGCGCGAGCATCCCACGCGGGCGGAGATTTATGGCGTCAGCAGCACGGGCGGATACGTGTGGGTGCTGAATACGCGGGCCAACCAGATCACCGCGCACGTGCCGGTGGGGCCGCTGCCCTACGCGATTGAGTTCTCGCGCGACGGGACGCGGCTGTTCACAACGACTTCGGGAAACGACACGCTGCTGGCGCTGGACGTGCATTCGCTGGCCATCGTGGGGCGGGCGCGGACGGGGCGCGAACCGGTGCTGGCGCGGGTCACGCCGGACGGCCAGTCGCTCCTGGTGGTGAATCGCGGCGATGCGACGCTGGGGATCCATGACGCGGCGACGCTGGCAGCGCGCGGCAGCGTTTCCGTGGTGGCGCAGCCGGAGGACGTGGCGGTGCTGCCGGACAGCTCGATGGCGTTTGTGCTGAGCCGCTCCGAGCGGCGGATTTCCGTGGTGGACCTGCGCCGCGGCGTGCTGGTGACCAACCTGGAGCTGGCTGGCAAGCCCACGGACATGCTGCTGAAGCCCGACGGCGGGGAGCTTTACGTGATCTCGCCGGAGGCACACGGCTTGCAGGCAATCAATACGTGGACGCATGAGGTGGGCGATTACATGGTGCTGGGCTCGGCGCCGACGCGCGGCGTGCTTAGCGAGGATGCCAGCTTGCTCTATGTGTCTGACACGGCTGCGGGGCGCGTGACGCCGGTGGATATCTTCAACCGACGGATCGTGCGCGATCCTGGGAAGGGGTTCCCGGTGCCGGCGGGCGATTCTCCTGGGGCTTTGTGCTTCGATCCGGAGGAGAGCTTGCTGCTCGTGGTAAGCCAGGGGTCGGGGGACTTGGCGGTGATTAGAGTTCGGACGAACTTTTTGGTGACGATGATTCCGGTGGGCGATCATCCGCAGGAGCTCGCAGTTAAATTGTTTTGAGGAGCGGGGAGAGAAGCAGATTCCTCGCTGTGCTCGGAATGACAGGTTAGGGCGAATGAATGGAAGTCGGAGTGAAGGAGCGAAGCCCCGAATCCGAGAGTTCAAGTAAGACTTTAATGCGCTTGGAATGCACTCTTTTGGTGCAAGTCGAACTGTTGGGATTGTGAAGTAGCGGGTTCAAGTAAGACTTTAAGTGGAGTCGCGCGATTTTATTCCGGGTGCCAGCCGAAATGCTCTTCGCCGAGCTGGACGTCGAGAAAGCCTTCGGCGGGGAGAACATCGACGGGTAGGCCGCCATGCCAAAGCGCGACGCCGAGGCGCAGCTTGGTCTGGCCTTTCAGTTCGATTTGGTCGCGGTTGATGGCGACTTCTAGGATGCGGTCGTAGGCGGCGTCAGCGACAAGCTTGGGATTCAGGAGGCACACGCGGCTCTTTTCGACGGCGAAGCCCTGCACGTGGCCGCGCTCGAGATTGACGACGAGGGTGACCTCTTCGGCGCCGCCAATGGTGATGCGGAACTCGGGGTTTTCGAGTTCGGCGATAGCTTCGGCGAAGGCGTCCACGCGCACGCAGAAGCGCTCGGCCTCGAATCCATAACGCAGCTCGTGCAAGTAATAGACGCGCCCGTGCATGGAGCCGCCGCGGCGCTCCGGGGAGTAGAGGCCGGCGCCGAGCCACTCGAAATACGAGGTGTCGCGGCCGTCGACTTTGATGTTCAGGAGATTGGCCGGGGCGATTTGCAGCGCATGTTCGGGCTGGCGCTTGATGGGCTTGGCCAATTCTTCCGGCGCGACTTGGCCGAGCGCGAGGTAGATGGCCGTCAGATGCTTGCGATAAAGCGCATCGAATTCCGCGTCGTTCGCGGTGCTGTGTTCCGGGCCGTACCACCAGCACCAGTCGCTGCCTTCGGCGGCGAGAAGCGATTCGCGCGCGGTGGCGAGACCGGTGTCGGTGGGCGCGTCGGGGCGGCCTTTGGCTTTGGCGTCGACGCCGCGGGCGTAGGCGTCGCGGGCGTCCCACAATAATTCCCAGGCGGCAACATCTTCGCTGTGGCCGATCCAGACATCGAAATTGGCGTTGATCCACGAGGCGGGGAAGATTCCGGTGGTCGAGGGGATTTCCCCGGCCCCAGCGATGGCTTCGCTAGCCGTGAGCGCGCGGAAATCCTGGTCGCCCTGGATGCGTCCGTAGAATTCGCGCAGAAATTCGCGGCCGTTGCCGGGGTAGTATTCCCAGGCGTTTTCGCCATCGAGAAATAAACAGACGGTGAGCGGCTGATTGCTCTGCACATTTTCGCCAAGATGACGCAGGCGGCCATGCAGATCGGCGGCGGCCTCTTTTGCGTTCATGCGGCTGTAAACGAAGCCGATGAGGTCGGACAAATGATGATCGCGGAATAATCCGGCGATGCTTTTGCCGCCGAGCTGAACGCGCCAGGGCTTGTAGAGGCGATCGGCGTTGGCGGGGATGCCATTGCCATCGCGAAAGAAGCCAACGTTGAGCGTGCGGCCGAGGACGCCTTCGTCGGTGCCGAACCATTGGAAGCCTTCTTCCGTGGCGATGGTGAGAGTTTGATCGGAGACGGAGCCTTCGGAGGGCCAGAGACCCGCGGGTTTTACCCCGAAGGTTTTTTCGTGATATTCGCGCGCGCGTTGCAATTGTTCGCGAGCGTCTTCGGGGCGCCGATACGCGCGGCGTGGGAGCGGGGTCGAGGGATTCGCGACGCGGGCGATATCGGAATCGCAAATCAGGGGAAGGATAGGGTGATAAAACGGAGTGGTGCTGAGTTCGATTTGGCCGCGCTGCGCGGCGCTGCGATAGGCGGGCAGAACCAATTTCATGAATTCGAGTTGCTTCTCTCTTAGTGCGGCTTTGTCTTTTTCTGTGTACTCCTTCCCTTTCGAAGAGAGACGGCTGATGACGGGATCTTTTTCGAACCATGTTTCTTCCATCCAGGCGAGTTGCGAGAGAACTTGCAAGTCTCGCCAGTCGCGTGGCGTGAAAGTAACAAGCGCCTGGGCGCCGCCGGCGGGGCGCGACCATTCGTAGAGCTCGACGAAGCGCGGCCAGCGCGACATCAGGCGATCGTGGTTTACCTGGAACGCGCGGGCGATGATTTCGGCTTTGTCCTCGCGTGTAAGCTCTTCCACATTTTTAAAGGCGAGCGAGAACCACGGCTCGTTGAAATTTCCGCTGGCGTATTCTTCAAGCTGCATGCCGAGCGAGGGGACGACGTTGAACGTAGCGTGGAAGCGCGGGAACTCGGCGAGCATGTCAACCATGCCCCAGTAATCCTTGAGCGCGTGCAGGCGCGTCCACGGAAGGACGTAGCGCCCGCTTTCCGGATCGCGGTATTGCGGCTGATGCATGTGCCACAAAACCACTAGATGAACAGGCTTCATTAGAGGCGTCTCTCCCGTCGAAATTTTATGGCCGTGTTACACTCACCGTTCGCGCCATGCGTATCCTGGACCGCTATATTGTCCGCGAAGTTTTCCGCCACGCACTCCTCGGACTCATCGTCTTCACGTTTGTCTTCTTCGTGCCGCAGCTCGTCCGGCTGATGGGTTTCTTTGTGCGCCACAGCGGCTCCGGCGGCCAAATACTGAAACTCTTTCTTTGCATCTTCCCCGGCGTCTTCGTCTTTACCGTGCCGATGGCCACGCTGATCGGCGTACTGCTCGGCTTGGGGCGCATGTCCGCCGACAGCGAAATCATCGCGCTCACGGCGTTGGGCATCGGCCGGCGGAGAATTCTATTGCCGGTCGGGGTCCTGGCGCTGACGGGCGGGCTCGTCACGCTGATCATGACGATCTGGCTCGGGCCGCTTGCGTTGCGGACGTTTCGCGCCACCGAAGCCGACTTGATCGCTTCGCAAGTTTCGTACCAGCTGCAGCCCCGGGTATTCGAAGAGCGTCCCCGTCTGGTGCTTTACATCAATGATGTTACTGCCAGCGGCACCCAGTGGCACGGCGTATTTCTCGCGGAAACCGGTGGAGAAAACGGCTCGCGACTGACGCTGGCGGAGAACGCGATTGTAATTGCCGAACCGGCGGAGGGCAAGCTGGAGCTGCACCTGCAAGGAGGCACGACCCACGAATTCTCGCGCGAGGACGCCGACCACTATTCGGTCACGGCGTTTGGGCAGAGCGACTGGCCACTCGATGTGAGCGGGCTGGTTCCCTCCGGACCACGGCAGATGAACAATGCGGAGCGGTCGGTACGCGACCTGGTGCGCGACCACGGCCCTGGCTGGCGCGAGGCGCGCGTCGAACTGCACCGGCGCTTTGCGTTTCCAATGGCGTGTTTTGCGTTCGCGCTGATCGCGGTTCCGCTGGGCGCGCAACCACGGC
The DNA here is from genome assembly GCA_013289835.1 of Acidobacteriota bacterium. Taxonomy (GTDB): domain Bacteria; phylum Acidobacteriota; class Terriglobia; order Acidiferrales; family UBA7541; genus Acidiferrum. Next base: position 60,710 of record JABCZG010000009.1, read on the forward strand.
GCGGCGGACGAGCTGCGGGGTCGCTGCTCGCGGTGGTGTTGATCGCGGCCTACTATTTGCTTTCGGTGATGGGAGCGGGGCTCGCGCGTGAGGGGAGCGTTTCGCCGGCGGCGGGAATCTGGATTGCGGACGCGGTGCTTGCGGCCATCGGGCTGACGCTTTTGCCCCGCATGGAGCAGTTCCGGGGCGAGAGCCGATGGCTCAGGCCAAGCAGTTTCCTGAGAGCCAGAAGGAGGCTTTTCCGGCGTCGGAGGGCGCAGGCGAAGTCGCGGGCGGCGGTCGCAAACGGTTCGAACGGTGAGCGCGCGGCACAGGACGCTTCTGAACCGTCCGGCGGCAGCTTTCCCAGACTGCTGGACTTGTACCTTGTGCGGCGGTTTCTTTCGTATTTTGCCCTGCTTATGGCGGCGTTCATCTTTTTGTTCGAGACGTTCACATTTTTTGAGCTGCTGGACGACATCGCGCGGCACCGCGTGCCGTTTCTAGTGGTGGTCGATTACTTCCGGTACCTTGCGCCCTATTTGTTTTATCAACTGGCGCCGCTGGGCGCGCTTGTGGCGGTTCTGGTAGCGCTGGGCATCATGAGCAAGAACAATGAAATCGTGGCCATCAAAGCCAGCGGAATCAGCTTGTACCGCCTGGCGGCGCCGTTGCTTCTTGCGGGGCTGGGACTGACGGCGACGATGATGTTGCTGGACGACACCTATCTTCCCTACGCCAACCAGCGCCAGGATGCGCTGCGCAACCAGATCAAGGGCAAGCCTGCGCAGACGTATACGCAGCCGCAGCGGTGGATTTTTGGCGAGAACAATAAGATCTACAACTACGATTTGTTTGACCCCAGCCAGAATCTTTTCGGCGGGCTGACCGTATTGGAGATTGACCCGCGCGATCTTCAATTGCGGCGGCGGATTTTTGCCACGCGGGCGCGCTGGTCGGAGTCGCAGAAGGTTTGGGTACTCGAAGGAGGCTGGGTGCGGGATTTTTCCGGCGGCACGATCGTCAAGTACGAGAAGCTCCCGCCGGTAACTTCCCTGCCCGAGCTCATCGAGCCGCCAAGCTATTTCAACCGGGAGGTACGCCAAGCGTTCCAATTGAGCTGGCGGGAGCTGAGCGTGTACATCGAGGGATTGCATCGCGCAGGATTCGATGTCTCAAACCTGACGGTGCAGTGGCACCGAAAGCTGGCGTTCCCCATCATTGCGCCGGTGATTATGCTGCTGGCGATTCCGTTCGCGTTCCTGGTGGGGACGCGAGGAGCGCTCGGAGGAGTGGCGCTGGGGGTGGCGATCGGGATTGTGTACTGGTCGTTGGCGGAGCTCTTGCAGGCGATGGGGGGAGTCGGGCAACTTCCACCGCTCGTGGCGGCGTGGTCGCCTGACATCATTTTCTTTTTCCTCGGGCTGTATTTCTTTTTCAAGATGCCAACGTAGAGAACGTAAAGCCGTCGGACGATCAAAGAGCGCAAAAGTCTGCGCGCCGACAACTTCAAGTAATACTTCAAGTCGGTTTAGTTTTGAGCGGGTGCCATATCTGATCCCCGCGTCTCGATTGTTCTTCGCTTCAAGTTTTACTTTAAGTGAACTGAATCGATCTCCGGTCGGCCGCGGTGAGAGAGGGCGCCGCGATGCTGGGCACCTACAAGTCTGGCTCAGGCGAGAAGTTGCTATTTTTTCTTTTTCTTGGCTTGCTCTTGTTCAACCATTGCTTGAGCTGCGGCTAGGCGAGCCACAGGAACTCGAAACGGTGAACAGCTCACATACGACAAGCCTGCGCGATGGCAAAACTTGACGCTGTCCGGGTCGCCGCCGTGTTCGCCGCAGATGCCGAGCTTGATGCCGGGGCGGGTCTTGTTCCCTTTCTCAACCGCCATGGTAATGAGCTGGCCGACTCCGGCTTGGTCGATGGTGGCAAATGGATTCTTTTTGACGATCTCCAACTCCTGGTAAGGCCCGAGGAAAGAGCCGGAATCGTCGCGGCTCATGCCCAGGCAGGTCTGTGTCAAGTCGTTGGTGCCAAAGCTGAAGAACTCGGCCGTCTCCGCAATTTCATCGGCGGTGAGCGCGCCACGAGGCACCTCAATCATCGTGCCAACCAGGTAGTTCAGTTTCACGCCCTTTTCCTTCATGACTTCGTTGGCGATGCGATGGACGACTTCGACTTGCAGATCGAGTTCTTTTTTGAAGCCGACGAGCGGAATCATCACTTCGGGATGAACCTTAATGCCCGATTTTTGAACTTCGGCCGCGGCTTCGAAGATTGCGCGAGACTGCATCTCTGAAATTTCGGAATAGACAATGCCCAGGCGGCAACCGCGGAATCCGAGCATTGGGTTGAATTCATGTAATTCTTTAACGCGCTGTTTTATTTTTTCAACCGGCACGCCCATCTTTTTGGCCAGGTCGTTCTGTGCGGAGCCTTCGTGCGGTAGGAACTCATGCAACGGAGGATCGAGGAAGCGGATCGTCGCCGGGAATCCCTTCAATTCCTTGAACATGCCCACAAAGTCTTCGCGCTGGTAGGGCAAAATTTTGGCGAGCGCTTGCTGCCGGTGTTCCTTGGTGTCTGCCAAAATCATTTCGCGCATGGCGTCGATACGATTGCCTTCAAAGAACATGTGTTCGGTGCGGCAGAGGCCGATACCTACAGCGCCGAAGGCCAGGGCATGAGCGGTCTGCTCGGGAGTGTCGGCGTTGGTGCGGACACTGAGCCGGGAAACCTTGGCACACCAATCCATTAGCTTTTTGAAGTTCTGGTAGGTTTGGCTCTGCTTGGCATCGAGAGATTTCTCGATGAGCACTTGAACGATTTCGGAGGCGGCCGTGGGAATTTGGCCGGGATACACTTCGCCGGCGGTGCCGTTGATGGAGAGGAAGTCGCCTTCCTTGTGGGTCACGCCGTCCACGGTCATGGTTTTGGCGGCGTAATCGATCTGCAGCGCGGCTGCGCCGCAGACGCAGACCTTCCCCATCTGGCGCGCCACGAGCGCGGCGTGTGAACTGACGCCGCCCTTGGCGGTGAGGATGCCCTCGGCGGCGATCATGCCGCGCAAATCTTCTGGCGAAGTTTCATTGCGGACCAGCAGAACTTTTTCGCCCTTCGCGGCGGCAGCGGCGGCGCGCTCCGCGTTCAAATACATCTTCCCTGCAGCAGCGCCGGGGCCAGCGGGCAGGCCCTTGGCAATGCACTTGGCTGCTTTGACGGCGTTGCGATCGAACACCGGCGCCAGCACCTGGTCGAGTTGATCGGCGGGAACGCGCCGGATAGCGGTCTTCCAGTCGATGAGTTTCTCTTTCTCCATCTCAATCGCGAAGCGGACCGCGGCCAGCCCTGTACGCTTGCCGTTGCGTGTCTGCAACATGAAGACCTTCTCGTCCTGGATGGTGAACTCGAAGTCCTGCACGTCCTTAAAGTGTTTCTCGAGGGTCAGACGGATTTTCTCCAGTTCGTGAAAAGCTTTGGGCATGTAGTTCTTGAGCTGGGCGACCGGTTCGGGCGTGCGCACGCCGGCTACCACGTCTTCACCCTGTGCGTTGATGAGGAATTCGCCGTAGAAAACTTTTTCGCCGGTCGCCGGATCACGGGTGAACGCGACGCCGGAACCGGACTTATCACCTGTATTGCCATACACCATCGCCTGGACGTTTACGGCGGTGCCCCATTCGGAGGGAATGTTGTATTTGCGGCGATAGACGATAGCCCGATCGTTCATCCAGGACCCAAACACGGCGCCCACCGCTCCCCAAAGTTGCTTCCAGGGATCCTGCGGAAACGCAGTGCCGGTGCGCTCCTTGATCAGCTTCTTGAAGCGAGCCACCAGTTCCTGAAGATCGTTGACGGTGAGTTTCGGGTCATCGATGTCCGCGTGATAGCGTTCGTGCTTTAGTTCATGAATGACCACTTCGAATGGTTCGTGGTCTTCATTGGCGCGCTTCTGCACATTCATGACGACGTCGCCGTACATCTGAATGAACCGGCGGTAGCAGTCCCAGGCCAGCCGTTCGTTCTTGGTGGCCTTGGCCAGCGTGAGCACGGTTTCATCATTCAGGCCGAGGTTCAAAATCGTATCCATCATGCCGGGCATGGAATCGCGGGCGCCGGACCGCACGGATACCAGCATAGGCATGGCGGTCTTGTCGCCAAACTTCGTGCCCATGATTTTCTCGACTCGCGCCACGGCGGCCTTGACCTCTGCTTCGAGGGACTTGGGATAAGACTTCTTGTTCCCATAGTAGTAGGTGCACACTTCCGTCGTGATGGTGAAGCCGGGAGGTACCGGCAAGCCGATGCGGCTCATCTCCGCCAGGCCCGCGCCCTTTCCACCCAGGAGGGGACGCTGGCTCCCGTCGCCTTCTGCTTTACCTGCTCCAAAAAAATAAACCCACTTTTTCACTGTTCGCCTCGCAATAGATTTTTGATGCTCAAGCTTTTGGTGCGCTCGCCGTTTTTAAAGGTGAGTGTGATTTTTTGTCGGCGTGCCGACAGTAAAATACTTCAAGTAAAACTTTAACTGTTCAGCGCCGCTCTTCTCCGCCGATTTCTGAAAAGTCCGCGACTGTCGTGAACTCGCGCAATAGTTCTGCTAGCAGCGTCAGGCGGTTCGCGCGCACCGCTTCGTTTTCCGCCATCACCATCACGCCATCAAAAAACTCGTCCACGGCCGGACGGAGCCCTGCAATGACTTCCAGTGCTTCTTGATACTTCCCTTCGCGCTTCAGGGACTGCACTTTCGAACCTGCTTCGCGAGCTGTGGAGTAAAGATGGCGTTCCGCCTGATTCTCAAACAGCTCCGGATTCACCTGTCGTCCCTGCCCCGCGGAGACGTTGGCCTTTTCGAGAATTTTGCGGATGCGTTTGAAGGAAACCGCGAGCGGCTCAAAGTTCTTGGACTTGCGGATGGCCTTCAAGGCCACCAGGCGTTTGCGGGCGTCAAGCAGATCGTCCGCGCCGGCGCGGAAGACGGCGGAGACTTCGTCGTAGCCGAAGCCTTCCTTTTCGCGGAGGACAAACTTCGCCCGGTCGAGAATGAATTCGAGCACTTGCGTCTCTTGTTCCGGCGTGACGCCGCGCTTGGGCTTGTGCGTGAGGAGGGCCTTCGCTGCGGCACCGATTGCCAGCGAGAGTGACACAGGGAGTTTTTTCTCGATGATGATTTTGACGATCCCTAGGGCTGCGCGTCGCAAGGCATAGGGATCGCTAGAGCCTGTGGGCACGACGCCCACTGCGAAACAGCCGACGATGGAGTCGAGTTTGTCGGCTAGCGATACGGCGCAGCCGGTGAGATTGCGCGGGATAGGATCTTCCAGGCCGACGGGACGGTAGTGGTCGTAGACCGCGTCGGCGACTTCATCCGGCTCGCCTTGCGCGCGCGCGTAGAGGCCGCCGACGATGCCCTGGAGCTCGGTGAATTCGCGAACCATCTCCGTGGCCAGGTCGCACTTGGCGAGTTCGGCGGCGCGGTCGGCTTCGGCGACGTGCGCCTGCAACAGGCCGAGGTTGAACCATTGTTCGGTCAGCCAGCGGGCGATGGCGCGCACGCGCTCGACTTTATCGCGATAGCTGCCGAGGCGGGATTCGTAGGTGACACGCTCAAGCTTGGGGAGATAGTCGGCGAGCCGACACTTTTGATCGGACTGCCAGAAGAACTGGGCGTCGGCGAAGCGCGCGCGGAGGACGCGCTCGTGGCCGGCGCGGATAAGGCCTTTCGAATCTTTGGCGATGTTGATCACGGCCAGGAAGTGCGGGGCAAGCTCGCCGTTTTTCTTTTCGACGGCGAAATACTTTTGGTGATCGCGCATGACGGTGATGAGGATTTCGTCTGGCAAGGAGAGAAACGCTGGATCGAAATCGCCCTGGATCACTGTTGGGAATTCGTTGAGGTAGGTGACCAGCCGGCGGAGGTCGGCGTCTTCGTGAATACGGAAGCTGCCGTGCTTGGCGTGGGCGTTCAGTTCAGCTTCGATTTTTTCGCGGCGGCGAGAGGGGCGAATGATGGCGCCGTTTGAATGCAGCTTCTTTTCGTAGTCGGCGAAGTTGCGCACACGGATGGAGTTTGACCCGATGAAGCGATGGCCGCGTGTGGTGTCGCCAGCCGGAAGCCCGGCGATGGAGAACTTTAGGGGCTTGCCGTCGAGGACGGCGACGATCCAGCGGATGGGCCGGATGAAGCGGGTCCCGTCGAGGCCGGTCCAGGTCATGGAGCGGGGCCAGGTGAGATCGTGAACGGCGCGGGGCAGGATGGCGGTGAGAATTTGCTCGGCGGTTTTGCCGAGCTTGATCTGTTTTGCGGCGAGGTATTCACCCTTGGGAGTTTGGATCAGGTAGAGAGCGTTGACGTGAACGTGTTGCTTCTCGGCGAAACTCTGGGCGGCGCGCGTCGGCGCGCCGACGGAATCGTACGCCACAGATTTCGGCGGACCGGTGACTTCGGACTCGACGTCCGATTGTTTTGCGGGCAGGCCGCGAACCCACGCGGTTAGGCGCCTTGGGGCGCTGAAGGTCTCCACGGTGACGCCTTCGGAAAGACTCTCGGCGGACAACAGCTTTTCGATGTTGGTGCGAAGTTCTTCCTCGGCTTTTGGGAGCATACCTGCGGGGATTTCTTCGCAGCCGACTTCGAAGAGGAGTTCGACGCTCTTGTCCTTAAGTGCGGATTTGGGCGCGGGCTTCATGCGCGCACCTCAGGACGCTGCGCTGCGGGACTAATCTGTTCGAGGTAGGCTGAGGCGGTGCGGCAGGCCAGCGTTCGAACGCGCGCCATGAGGGCGGCGCGCTCAGTGGTGGAGATGACACCGCGCGCGTCCATCAGGTTGAAGAGATGCGAGCACTTAAGGCAGTGATCGTAGGCGGCGAGGATGGGATAGCGTGCACGGTCCTTCCCTGCCGTGCCCTTGAAGCCATCGAGGAGTTCCTTGGCCTGCTTCTCGTGGAGTTCGAATTCGGACCGGATGGCTGCCGCGTCGCTGCGATCGAAACTGTATTCGGAGAATTGCTGCTCCTCCATCAGGCGAATGTCGCCGTAGGTTTTGTCCGCGGACCAGCGGAGATCGTAGACACTCTCGACGCCTTGCAGAAAAGCGCAGATGCGTTCGAGGCCGTAGGTGAGCTCGACGGAGATGGGATCGAGGTCGATGCCCCCGCTCTGTTGAAAATAGGTGAACTGCGTGATCTCGAGTCCGTCGAGCAGCACTTGCCAGCCGATGCCCCAGGCGCCGAGCGTGGGGGATTCCCAGTTGTCCTCTTCAAAGCGGATGTCGTGTTCTTTGAGGTTGATGCCGATGGCGCCGAGGCTCTTCAGATAGACGTCCTGAACGTCCACGGGGGAAGGCTTCAGGATGACTTGAAATTGCGAGTGCTTGTAAAGGCGATTGGGATTTTCGCCGTAGCGGCCGTCGGCGGGCCGACGACTGGGCTGGACGTAGGAGACGCGATACGGATGCGGCCCGAGGACGCGAAGAAACGTTTCCGGGTGCATGGTGCCCGCGCCGACTTCCACATCGTAGGGTTGCTGAAGGACGCAGCCCTGTTTTACCCAGAAGTGCGAGAGCTTCAGGATGAGGTCTTGGAACGTTAGACCGCGCGGCTTCTGTTCAAGTTTTACTTTAACTTTCAAGCGTTCTCCAAAAGTTCGCGAGTGGCGAGGCGGCGCTCGAGGTGATGCTCGATCCACGCCAAGGAAGCTTCGCGCAATTCTTTTGCGCTAGGCTGCATGGCTGCTGAGAACTCGATGCGGTCAAGCCGCTCACCGGTAAAACGTTCGGCGAGAGTTCTGGCTTCGACGTGCAGCGGCTTCATTCCGGGGCGGCGGCACTTTTCGCAGAAGAGGCCGGGCTGGTGCGCGTCGTAAAAAGCCGGCTTGGAACCAAACGGTGTGTCGCAGGAAGCACAGCGGTCAAAGCGCGGCAGCCAGCCACCGAGCCTTACGGTCCAGAACGCAAAGTAGCTGAGCGGCAAGGCCCAGTCGCCGGTGCGCTCAATCTCGCGTGCGGTCAGAAGGATCAGCCGGAACATGGGTTCAGAGACTTCGTGCTCCGGAAGAACCAGTTCGGATATCTCACTAACGACTGCCATGCCGGTGCTCAGGCCGTAGTTGCTTTGGGCTTTGTGAAACGATTCGAGCAATTCGGCTTGCTGAATGCGCACCAATTCCCGGGTCTCCTTCTCGACATACCAAAGCTGCACGTGCGAGAGCACCTCGAGCGTGGAGCCATAGCGGTTCTTCAGGCGGCGAGCCCCGGAGGCGACGCCGCGGACGCGCCCGGAGGAGCGGCCAAGAAAGCTGACCAGGCGGTCCGCCTCGCCCAGTGGAAATGTCTTCAAGATGATGGCTTCCGTCTCCCGGGCAGGCATGAGCAGTCGGCGCGCCGACGCCGCGTCGAACGCACAGCAGCGCACCGTTCGAATCGCACGCACACGCAGAACTAATGTAAATACCATACGCGCCGACGCCGCGCAATCGTTCCGTGGAAAATTTCGAGAAAATCAAAAGTGCATTATCGGAGTGAAATCGAAATGCGCTTGCGAAATTCAGCGGCATCAATTCGAAAAAGCCCGGCAGGTGTATTGATTTTGAGTCGCTTGCGTATCGAAATTTATTCTGTTAACCAGCCCATTTTCGCCCCGACATTATCGGACGCGCCGATAAGAGGTGCTGCCTCCCTGCTCTTTTCATTTTGTGCGCGTTTCGCTACTCTGCTGCAGACCATTTTTCATGTTTATACCGCTCAAGGACACCAATCCTTCCCGCAGCTACCCGGTCGTGAATATTTCGCTGATCCTTCTGAATGTCGGCGTGTTCCTCTACCAATACACGCTACCGCCACGCGCCTTCAAAACCTTCATGCTGGCATATGCCACGGTTCCCGCGCGCATCCCTGCGTTTCTGAACGGGCACTTGGGGTTTGAAACCGCGTTTCTTCCCCTGCTCACAAGCATGTTTCTTCATGCCGGCTTCTTCCACATTGCCGGGAACATGCTCTTCCTCTGGATTTTCGGCGACAACGTGGAAGACTTCTTTGGTCACCTCCCGTATCTCTTGTTTTATCTGGTGTGCGGGATCGGCGCCGGTTTTCTCCACATTTTTTTCAACTTGACCTCTACCGTGCCCGCACTTGGCGCAAGCGGGGCGATCTCCGGGGTCATGGGCGCGTATATGTTGCTATACCCCCGAGAGCGCATTCTCACGCTCGTTTTTATTTTCCTGGTGCCGATCCCCGCAGTCTTTATCCTTGGCTACTGGTTCCTGCTGCCGTTTCTGGGAGGGATCAGCGCGCTAGGAGGGACTGCGACGGGAGGCGTTGCGGTGTGGGCGCACGTGGGAGGTTTTCTCTTGGGAATGTTACTGACGGCACTGTCGCGAGGCCGGCAAAGCAGGATTAAGTGAAATTGTTGAGTTAAAGTATTACTTTAGCTGCTGGTCGAAGCGATTTTTGCCGCCCGCGCGGCGATCCAATCTCCAACTTCTGTAGTTTTCTTTTCACCGCCGAGATCTGGCGTGACGTAGTTTTCGTGTAGCGCCGCTCGCACTGCCACACGGAGCGCGGCAGCCTCCGCGGTCCAGCCGAGAAACTCCAGCATCATGGCCGACGTCAGCACGGATCCCAACGGATTGGCAATTCCCTTTCCAGCGATATTGGGAGCGGAGCCATGCACGGGCTCGAAGAGCGATGTTTTTCCGGGGTGAATGTTTCCCGAGGGGGCGAGGCCCAGCCCGCCGGCGAGCTGCGCGCCCAAGTCGCTGATGATGTCGCCGAAGAGGTTGCAGGTAACGATTACGTCGAACTGCCGGGGATCGCGCACCAGTTCCATGGCCAGGGTGTCGATATAGAGATGGCGGGAGTCAACGTCCGCGTACTCCTGGCGAACCGCCTTAAATACTCTTTGCCACAGGCCGTGGGCAAAGGTCATGGCATTGGATTTGTCGCTCATGCACACGCGCTTCAGACCGTTCTTCCGGGCGTATTCGAACGCATAGCGAATGATGCGCTCGACGCCTTTGCGGGAGTTCATATCTTCCTGGATGGCGATCTCATCGGGCGTGTCCTTTTTGAAGTTCCCGCCGATTCCCACATACAGCCCCTCGGTGTTCTCACGAAATACCATCAACCGGATGTCTTTTTCGGTGCGGTCGCGCAGGGGCGTGAGCCGATCGTGGAGCAGTTCGACGGGCCTGGCGTTGACGTAGAGGTCCAGTTGGAAGCGCAGCCCAAGCAGAATGTCGGCGGCATGTTGATTCGAGGGGACGCGCGGGTCGCCAAGCGCGCCGAATAAAATGGCGTCAAATTCATCGCGGAGCATCTCGACCGCGCCGGCCGGCAGCGTAACGCCTTCGCGGAGGTACTTGTCCGCGCTCCAATCGAATTCCACAAACTCCAGCGCTCGCTTGGCAGGCACAGCCACGGCCTTCAACACCTTCACAGCCTGCGGCGTGACTTCAGCACCAATCCCGTCGCCGGGGATCACCGCGATGCGCGCCGCTGGACCACCATTTCGCAAAGGAATTCCGGGCAACGCGCAGCCTCCTCAATGCAGATCTTCGGGCCGTCAAATAAGCCAGCTATGCCAAAAGACCGGGCGCTATTCTTCCATCAAAGTTAAATTCGCGCCAGCTTGAGCAACCTCCGGCGCTCCGTCATCCTCAAGTCGACGCAATTGTCACCAATTCTCCGAAGAATCTGTTTTACACTCTGCCCTGCGGTCCGTGCAGTAATGATAGAAGGATTGGGAGAGGACCATGTCCAATACATTTGGCACCGATATTCTAATTCAAGCGAAGGATCCGATGAAGGCCGCGAGCTTTTATGTCAAAGAGCTGGGCTTTGAAATTACGGAAGAGACGCCCAACATGATCAGCATCCATGGAAAGAACATCAATTTGTTTATTGAACGAGGCCCGGCACTCGGGCCGGTGTTGGAAGTAACCGTGGCGAGCGTTAAGAAAGCCAAAGCAAGTCTCACGAAAAAAGGCTGTAAAATCGTCAAGGACCAGCCTGATTTTCCAAGGTGTTACGTCAAGGATCCCAATGGGCTCATTTACAATCTGACGGAGTAACGAGCAGTCGCCGTCACCGTGGTGTTTTTGACAGTACTGGGACTAAGCTCGATCGATTGGCGGCATTAGAAAAATCTCTGTATACGAGTGCAACTTCCTCGCAACCCCTGGGTTGGGTCGAGCAACCGCGGGTGATGCCCGGGTGTGTCCAGCCGGGAACTTCCAGGCGTGCTTGCCGGTGGAAGCGGCTAGTTCCCTAGCCGTTGAGAAAGCGACAATCGGGAGGACGAACATGAAACGACTCATCGGACTGTTGGTGAGTGTGATGGCGTTACTGGTGTTGGTGCCAAGGATCCGTGCACAGGATCAACTGGTGCCTGCCGGTACGCTTCTACAATGTACGTTGGAAGAGCCGAATTTCTCGTCGGCGACAGCCGCAATTGGTGACCCAGTGCTGTGCCACTTGAGATCTATGCAGCAGTTCGGCAGACCGCTCTTCCCCAGGGGCAGCATGCTGGGAGGACATTTGGAAGCGGACAAGGAGCCCGGGCATTTCGTCGGGAAGGGCTACCTGAGGATCACGTTTGACCGGGTAATCCTGCCAAGCGGGGATCTGCCTGTCCCGGCAAAGGTGATCATGGCCCGTGGCTATAAGGTGGATAAGCAAGGCGGCATCGACGGCAAAGGTCATGCCACCCGCGATGTAGTGGAGTGGATGCTTCCTCCACTATGGCCGTGGAAAGTGGTGAGCCTGCCGTTCCGTGGGCCCCGGCCGACGTTGAAGGGAGAAGAGCCGCTGGAACTCCGGCTGATGGACGACATCGTGATACCCCGGAGCCTGGCGCAAACAAGCCGTCCAGACCGTCCACCCTACGCTTCCCTCACGCGGCCAAGCCGTTACAGCACAGTGCCGCAGGCAGGCGCAATGCAGTTGGCGGTGGTGAAGAATGTGAGTCCCGCGAATGAAAACCCCGCAGGCATGCAAGTGTTGGGACAACCGCCCGACAATGGGCAAATCAGCGACCGACGCACGATCCTGGTGACAAAGTCCAACCAGATCTACGAAGTGGCCAAATACCAGAGAGACGGCGACCTGTTGATGTTCGTGGATACGCAAAGCAGGAAAGGCGGAGTCAACATCAACGAGGTCGATTGGCGGAAGACCACTGGCATGACAACGGAAGCGCGCTCCGGGGATACCGCAGTAATCGCGCGCCAGACGAACTGATGAAACAAAACTGAGGGAACGTAGAAGAGTTTGGCAAAAACTGTCGCGAGTAGCGACGGAACTTTGGGTGTGTGTCAAAACGAGTGCGGATTCAGCACTGAGGCTAGGAAGCCGGGGCGACAACGCCGGCGCTTACGAAGCGACCGTGGTTCGCGCGGCCGAGGTCCTCGCGGACTCAGTCCAGTAGACACCGCCGAAGGCGAGCAGGCCACCTAAAACCTGTCCCCAAGAGCCTTTTTCACCAAGCCAGGTGATTCCAAGAATCGTGGCGAGCACCGGAAGGAGATAGCTGAAGGCCGCCAACTGCGAGGCTTCCAGGTAGCGCAACAGCCAGTAGTACAGAATGTATGCGACCGCGGAGCTGAAAATCGCCATGTATGACAGCGAGGCCCAGGCGGACCAGGGGATGGCGAACCAACTTTGGACAGGCCCGAGTGCGGCGGCTTGGCGGATGGCGAGAGGAAGCACAATCAGAGCTCCTGCGAAATGGCTGAACGCGGTCATGGTCAAAGCGTCGTACTTCCCTGCCACTTGTTTGCCCAGCACCAGGTAGATCGCGAAGCCGACCGATCCTGCCAGAGTGATGGCATCACCCAGCAACGAGGGCGAATGCGCGGAGAGGCCGTTCTCCGAGGCCATTACAGCGATGCCCGCAAAAGCGATCGCCATTCCCGTGGCTTTCCGCAAAGTCGCTTTTTCCAGACGCAGAAGAACAGCCAGGGCCAGCGTATAGATGGGCCCCATCCCGACGATCACCGACGCATGGCTGACGGACGTTAGCCGCAACGCGGCGGTAAAGCAAAACTGATTCACGGCTACGCCGAAGAAACCGAGGTAGAGAAAGATCCAAAGATCGCGGAGGGTAAAGCCACGGCGTCGAGTTTCCGCCGATTCGGCAAATGTGCCGAGTCGAGAGCACAGCAGGTAAGCAGGAATCATCACCACGCCGGCAAACACAACACGGAAGGAGGCCATGGTTAGAGTTGGCAAGGAGCGCAGGCCGATTTTCGCAGCAACGAAGTTGACGGACCAAATGACGATCACGAGGCCAATCGAGATGGCGATAACGACGCGACCTGGAGCGCTTCCGCTGGAGGATTCGATGCGCACCGGTTAAGCCAGGCGTTCTTTTCGAACGGTGAGCTTCTCGATGCGCTCAAGGCGCGGTTCGAAACCGATGCCCGGCCCTTGTGGTACCGCAATTGTTCCTTGCGGCGAAACGGTGACTTCCGGCTCGATGATGTCCTCGTCCCAGTAGCGTTTGCTGGCGGTGACATCGCCGGGCAGGGTGAAATTCGGGAGCGTTGAGAGCGCGATGTTGTGAGCGCGACCGATGCCGGATTCCAGCATGCCGCCGCACCAGACGGGGATGGCGTGTTTCTGGCAGAGATCGTGAATGCGTCGCGCTACCGTGAAGCCGCCCACGCGTCCGAGCTTGATGTTGATGATTTTGCAGGCGCCCAACTCGATTGCGGCGCGCGCTTGCTCTTCGGTGTGGATGCATTCGTCGAGGCAGATCGGCGTATCCAGTTTCTTCTGTAGCGCAACGTGGCCGTAGAGATCGTCCCACCCAAGCGGTTGCTCGATCATCATCAGGTAGAAGCCTTCGAGCTGCTTTAGGAGCGGCCAATCGTTCAGCGTGTAGGCGGAGTTGGCGTCCACCATCAGCTTGATGCGCGGAAAATCCTGGCGCAGGCGCTGCACCGGCTCCAAATCTTTTCCCGGTTTGATTTTTATTTTGATGCGCTGGTAGCCAGAGGCGAGTTCCTTCTTCACCGCCAAAATGAGTTCGTCCAGCGATTCCTTAATTCCAATCGAGACGCCGGAGGCGATTTCCGTGCGTGTTCCGCCGATGAGTTTCGAAAGCGGCACTCCCTTTTGTTTGGCTTCCGCGTCCCAGATGGCTGTTTCGAGCGCGCCCTTCGCCATATTGTGACCACGAACCAGGGAGAGTATTTCCCAGACGTCTGCGGCGGAAGTGAATTCCTTTCCCTTTACCAGCGGCCAAAGAAAATCGCGAAGACTGAGCCATGCCGTATCGGTCGTCTCCGGGCTGTAAAACGGTTTCTCGCCGGCAGTGCATTCCCCCCAGCCGGTGACACCGTCAACGTTTGCTTCAACCAGTACGATGCGACGCTCCGTCGTCCGATCTACGCTGGTTTCAAACGGAGTGACCAGCTTCATTCGAATTTCCCGCAGTGTGATTTCTCGTATGCGCATTCGTGTCGTTCAGTCGCCTCTCTTAAAAATCGCTCCAAGGTGTGAGGAGGTACGCTGGATTCCCCGGGGCCGTGCGCAACGCCATGGCAGCGTAGCCTTTCGCGAACCACTTTGTGAATTCTTCGCGGACACGAGCCTGGACCTTCGCGACTTCCGGAGAATTCTCCCGCTGCCATCGCGCCAGTTCCGCAGGCAGTTCGATGGAGGCAGGGGCATTGTGAATTTCCTTCGCAAGATCTTGAATGGCGGCCACCACTCTTGCCGAATCGAGATGCCATTCCGCCAATAGTCGGTCGGTCTGCAAACCGCGATGAAGGGGGCTGGTCGTGAGTCCGTACAAATTAGGCTGGTACCTGCGACAGATGGCGCCCAGTCGATTGAGATTAAAGTGGGCGTTGCGAAGTTCAAGCGGGTCGAACGTCCATAGTATCTGGCGAATGTTTCGGCCCAGAGCTTCGTTGCGTTGGAAGAGCTTGAGCATGCGGCCGACTCCGCGGTCGCGGTACTCGGAGTGCACGCCGGTCATGTGTGAATGCAGGTACGCGACGCCGTCGCGAAGTCCCACGACCGCGAGCGTATAGCCAACCATCCGATCGCCGTCGAACGCGCCCAGCACTTGTCCTCCGGTATGCGCCGCAACAACAAACATGGTTGCCGGCTCGACTTCCAGATCCTCCTCGCCCCAAATCTCGCGTTGCAGCTCCACGCAGCGGTGGAATTCCTCCAGACGCTCGCACTTGCGTACCACAATCTCGGTGCTCATCGCTTCGTCCGCGCTTCGCTTAGCTCGGCCGCGCCACGCTTCCCTTCTGAGAGCTTGGTCGTGTTCCAGAGCGCTTCCATTTCTTCGCGAGGCAGATCTTTGAATTCCCGGCCGCCTTCCCGCGCCAAACGTTCCATCGCGCGGAATCTCTTGGAGAATTTTGCGTTGGCCCGGCTCAGTGCGATTTCCGGATCCACCTTCAAGAAGCGCGCGAGGTTCACGGCGGCAAAGAACAAGTCGCCGAGCTCTTCTTCTACTTTTTTGGAATCGTTGGAGCTCACCGCGATCTTCACTTCCCCGGCTTCTTCGTTCAACTTTTCGAAAACGCCGTCAACGTTTTCCCAATCGAAGCCAATCCGCGCGGCCTTGCGTGTCAATTGGAAGCCCTGGAGCGTCGCGGGCAGCCCGTGCGAAACACCATCAAGTAGAGAAGTCTCCTTCGCAGGTGCCGACTGTCCGTCCGGCTGCGCCCGTTTATCATTTGAACGGCGCTCTTCCGCCTTGATCTGTTCCCAGTTTCGCAAAACTTCGGCGGAGTCTTTCGCGCGCGTTGCGCCAAAAACGTGAGGGTGCCGGCGAACCATCTTGTCGTGGATTTCGCGGATGACGTCGGAAACCGTAAAACGCTTTTCTTCGCTGGCAATCTGCGAGTGAAAAACGATTTGGAGCAATAGGTCGCCCATCTCCTCGGCGAACTTGGCGTCATTCCCGCTTTCGAGGGCGTCCAGAACCTCATACGCCTCTTCAATCAAGTACGTGCGCAGTGTTTGGTGCGTCTGCTCGCGATCCCAGGGGCATCCGTCTGGTGCGCGCAACCGGGCTTGCACCGCGACAAGTTTTTCAAACCATTGGCCCGCGGACAATTTCTTGTTTTTCAAACGCTTGGCGGTACGGCGCTTCGGCTTCTTATTCTTTTTTCGTTCGGCTGGCATCACGTCTTCGCTGAATTCGAATTGGAACCAAGTTCACCACTTTACGGTGCGCCTGCAGCTTTGACAAGCGAGGCCATT
Organism: Acidobacteriota bacterium; assembly: GCA_013289835.1. Classification (GTDB taxonomy): domain Bacteria; phylum Acidobacteriota; class Terriglobia; order Acidiferrales; family UBA7541; genus Acidiferrum. The sequence goes on from JABCZG010000009.1 coordinate 76,921, forward strand.
TCCTGAAATGGGCCGCGGCCACGATTCTCAGCCGCAACCCGTGATAAACTGAAGACGAATCGAATTCGCGAGGAATGTCCCTTGTCCGAACATAAGAAGGAAGAGTCGTTTCGCGTCATTGACCGCCGCCCGTTCACTTCCGAAGGCGAGTTGCGCAAAGAGGTGGTCGAGGAGCAAGAGCGCGAAGCAAAGCGTGAGGCTGCAGCCCATCCCCCCGCGCCTGCCGAGCCGGGAATAGCGCCTGTTCTAGTGCCGCCCGCGGAAACGGCCAAGCGATCTCCGGCATTCGAAAATCTGGTGCGAATGATTGGCAGCAATGCTGCCATGGTTCTTGGCGCGTACGCCGATCCGCGCACCGGCCAGCCAGTCATCGATCCCGAGGCGGCGCGCGAGCTGATTGACATGCTCGACGCCCTTCATGAAAAAACGAAGGGCAATCTTGCGCCGGAAGAAGACACTCTGCTATTGGATCTCCTTGGCAAATTGAAGATGACCTATCTGGAGATCAATCAGGCGGTGGCGGCGCAGGCGGCCACGCAAGCCAAAGCGAAGACGCGCCCGTAAACGGCGCGGCGCAGTTTTTCCCGCTCCCCGCCGTCTGCGCAACCAGCTTTTGAAAATGCCTCCTGTTCCGCTGAAAATTACGGTTCTCGGCTCCGGCACCTCGATGGGCGTGCCCACACTTGCGTGCCCCTGCCGCGTTTGCGCTTCGAACGATCCGCACGACAAACGCCTTCGTCCTTCCCTGCTGATTTCACGAAACGGTCAAAACGTAGTCATTGATACCACGCCCGATTTTCGCCAGCAGGCCCTGCGTGTTGGCCTCACCCGCCTCGACGCCATTTTGCTGACCCACGGCCACGCTGATCACATTCTCGGTTTCGACGATATTCGTCCATTTAATATTCGGCAGCGGGCGGCGCTGCCCGTGCACGGTAATGAAGAAACGTTTCGAATTGTCCGGCGCGCGTTCGCCTACGTTTTCGACGACAAGCCCACCCTTAGCACCGTGCCCAGCGTCACGCTGAAGCTCGCGGATGGCCCAATCGATTTGCTTGGCATTTCGTTCGTTCCCGTGCCGATGCGGCACGGCGATATGCAGGTGTTGGGTTTCCGTTTTGGCCGCGCAGCCTACCTCACCGATTTCAGCGTGCTTCCCGATTCTTCGATGGCGCTCCTCCAAGGCCTCGACGAACTCGTCATCGATGCGTTGCGCGACATTCCTCACCCCATGCACCAAACCGTGAACCAAGCACTCGCGCTCATTCAACAACTCAAGCCGCGCCGCGCGTGGTTTACGCACATCGCTCACGACCTCCCGCACGCGGAAACGAACGAACGCCTTCGCCAGATGGGCTTTCCGCACGTTCAACTGGCCTACGATGGCCTCGAGTTCGAAGTGCAAGTGGATGCCGCTGAAAAAAAACATAGCGAACAGCGAGATTCGAACAAAGCGCCCGTCTCCGTTGGCAATTCTGCAGCACGGCGGCTTGCGACATTCACTTCCACACAAGCCTGGGCTTCGCGCTATGCCGCCTATGGTTACAACAGCGCACTTGCCATCGGCAATTTCGATGGCATCCACCTGGGCCATCAAGCGATCCTTCGCTCCACTGTCGAGCGCGCGCAGGCTCTCCACGCGGTCTCGACAGCACTCACATTTGACCCATCGCCGCGCAAAGTGCTGCGTCCGGAGTCCGCGCCCCTGCGCCTCTCGACCATTGCGCAACGAATGGAATGGTTCAACGCGATCGGCCTCGAAGCCGCAGTCGTTTTGCCCTTTACGCTTGATTTGGCAAAGCTCGCTCCTGAAGAATTCGTCGAACAAATTCTCGTCCGCGATTTGCATGTGAAAACCGTGCTTGTGGGAGAGAACTTCCACTTCGGCCACAAGCAAGCCGGCAACGTGAAATTACTCCAGGAACTCGGCGCAAAGTTTGGCTTTGATGTGCAAATTGTTTGTCCTGTGCAGTATCGCGGCGAAATCGTTTCCAGCACCATCATTCGCCGCGAAGTGGCGGAAGGCGATGTGTCTGACGCAGGGCGGCTTTTGGGGCGCCCGTTCGCTTTAACGGGCGAAGTCGTCAGTGGCACGGGGACAGGGCGTAAGTTTACTTTTCCCACGCTCAATCTTTCCGCCGAGCAAGAACTCCTCCCGGCACGCGGCGTCTACATCACGCGCACCCTATTCGAAGGCGAGTCGCACAGCCACCGTTCGGTAACCAACATCGGCATGCGCCCGACCTTCAACGGTTCCTCGCTCAGCGTAGAGACCCACTTGCTTGATTTTCAGCCCACCACAACGCCAAAACGCGTCGAAGTCCGTTTCTGGAAGCGCCTCCGCGAGGAAAAGAAATTCAGCAGCCCCGAAGAATTGCGCGCCCAAATCGCCCGCGACATCGCCGCCGCGACCAATTTCTTTTCCCGCCTGCGTCGTTTCCGCTCCGTGCGGTTACCTGCCTAGGCAGGCCCGCCTTGCGTGCCTTTGTAGGGGCTGGGCTTTAGCCCAGCGTTTTTGACGGTGAGCGCACGAGCCGGGCTAAAGCCCGGCCTCTACAGCATCTATTGGGTGTTAGCCTTGTCGGCATGCCTTTTTTTCAAAGACGTCTTCGCCGTCCGGCGGAACACTACCGTGGTCGCCGGGTCTATTTCGTGACGGTGGGGACCGAGAGGCGCGCGCCCTTTTTCGAGGATCAAGCCACAGGGGAATGGTTGCTCCGTCATCTCTTGGAAACTGCCGCTCAACGGAATTTCTCTCTTCACGCCTATTGCATCATGCCTGACCACATTCATCTCCTTTGTGAGGGACTCGTTGGGAGGAGTTTGGCTCGAAGTGCGGCGCGGGTGTAAGATGGAAAGGTAGGTGGGCTGCCAACGCAAGTGTCCCCTGCGGAAGTTTGTTCCTGCCAGGCAGTCCGGAGTGGTTGAGTTGGAGGGCCTGAAATGAAGAAAATCCTGCCTGTAGTTCTCATTGCACCTGTAGTTCTCATTGCAATTCTTGCGCTCGTAGTTCTTGGTGTGCCCGCGCCGGCACTCGCTGGGCCCGGCGGCGGCCATGGAGGTGGTGGATCGCATGGCGGTGGAGGTGGTTTCCACGGCGGCGGGGGTGGAGGATTTCATGGCGGGAGTGCCTTCCGCGGTGGCAGCGGGTTTCGCGGCGGGAGCGGCTTCCGGGGTGGAGCGGGATTCCGCGGCGGCAGCGGATTTCGTGGCGGCGCGTTCCGCGGAGGAACGGGCTTTCGCGGTGGGGCAGGATTTCGCGGTGGAGCGTTCGGCCGCGGCTTTCGCGGTAACGGCTTCCGTGGCGGCTGGCGCGGACGCGGTTGGGGTTGGGGAGGCGGCTGGGGTTGGGGCCTCGGCTGGGGCTGGCCGTATTATTGGGATTGGCCCGGATACGGATACGGGTATCCCTACGGATATGGGTATGGGTATGACCCGTCTTACGCGCCCAGCTATGATCCCTACTACGATTACTACGACGACCCTCCCGGCGACTCGTACCGAGATGATCCATACCGGGACAACCGCAACAGGAATGCTCCTCCGCCTCCGAGCGCGGCGCCCAAATCCAACGACAGGCCCCCCAACGACCAGCCCAACTACCGGCCCAACAGCTGGAACGACCGGCCGACCTCCACACCGAGGGATTCCGGATCGCCATCGCCAGATCCCAACCGGCCGCCGAGCCCGAATGGCGTGACCATGGCTAGCTTGGGGGCCAGCACGGCAGCGTTTCGTTCCCCCGCAGTGGAGCCTGCCACGGCCGCACCGCGCCGCGAAGTGTTGAACGCTATGCGCGCGTTGCACGAAATGCCCCCGTTTGCCCGCGAGCGGGAAATCGACTATGGGCGCTACAGTCATTTCTCCCCCGAAGAGCGCGAGCTGCTGAGGAACGCGGATCAGTAGAGAGTGTCGCGCCTCCGGCGCTCCGCGTCTTGTATGCCACACGCACCCAGCGCTTACCCGCTGGGCTAAATCGTGGCGGGTGTATGACGCTGGGAAAAAACAACAACTCCCCTAACCAAAAGCGTATTTCGGGTCAAACTCGATTCCATGTTTCTTCAACAACGCAACAAACACCGCATCAAAATCCATTTTCTTGTGATGCTCTTCCTGATTCCGTATGTACCGAATCACGACGGGAATGACCGACGCGCTCACACTGAATGCCGCATAGCCCTCCTGCCACGCGAACTTGTGACCTTCGTCACCGGCCCATCGTGACGAGTTTGCTTTGATCGTTGCAACGGCCTTCGACAAGGTTAAAACGGGCGGGATTTGAATTAGCAGATGAAGATGATCTTCCATCCCACCCACGGAATGAACATAGATGTCCAGTTTTCTGCAAATGCCCGTAACGTAGGCCCACAATTTGGGCCGAAATTCGCTGTCGATCGTTTTGTGTCGGCCCTTCGTGCTGAACACCACGTGCACGACGTTTTGTGCGTAGGTATGAGACACGTGCCGCACCTCCGGTGCTCCGCGTCCTATATACCACGCACCCTTACGCGCTGGGCTAAAGTATGCCGCGCCTACGGCGCTGGAGGAAACGCAAATGCTCCCTTCTCATCCCAGCGCTTACCCGCTGGACTAACCTATGCCGCGCCTACGGCGCTGGAGGAAACGCAAATGCTCCCTTCCCATCCCAGCGCTTACGCGCTGGGCTAAAGTATGCCGCGCCTACGGCGCTGAACTAGATTCCCACATTACGGCTTGACCTCTCCGCGCATTCGGCTGCCTCTCGCAAACGAGCGCCGGAGGCGCGTCACCCTTTAGCCCAGCCCGTTAGGGCTGGGTTAAAGAGCAAGAGAATAGAGAGCACCGTAGGTGCGGCACCTATCTGCTCGGGATCGACGATGCCGTGTCCTACAAAGGAAGGTGGCGACGTAAAGTCGCCACTACAAAGAAGGGCGCAGCTTGCCCGCGGCAAGCTCTTTCAACGCGCGAAGGCGTCCATCGAGTTCCGCCGCCGTCAGCCGCCCCAGCCGGTAGAGCGTACGCAGAAAATCCCGCGCCGCACGGTCGCCCTTGCGCGTGTTGCATTCGAGACAGCAGGAAACCAGGTTGCGGTAGGAATTGCGGCCGAAGCGCACGCGTGGCACTACGTGATCGAGGCAGCGCATGTTAGCGGCAGTGCGGCGAAGGCAGTAAAAGCAAGCGCCCCGTTCGCGATCGTGAATGGCTCTCCGGAGCGCCCAGGTCTTCCAGAAATCCGTGGTTTCGAGCGTCGAGGCAGGAGGTTCTGCCACGGCTTGGGAAGCGTAATATCTACGGAGCGCGCGGATCCTCTCGGGCTGCCGCATCTCTACGAGATGCCCGGTCTTGTGGCTGCGTTTGAGCACGCGCAAAGCCCCCAGTTCATCGAGCCGCCGCACCGCATGGCGCGCCGCTCCGACGCCCACACCCAGGGTGCGGGCCAGCGAAATAACCGCGAACTGCACGCGGACCTTCCCTACCACCAGCGAATGGCGCAGCAGATACGAATAGACCGCGCGCTCCTTGACCGTCAGCCCGAGACGCGGCGCCAGAACATCTTCAAATTGCATCCACAGCAGTTTGGCGTTTAGTTTTTTGTTGGGCATTGGTTGAGGTCCTGAGAGTGGCATGGAGATGACGGCCAACAGCCAATAGCTAACAGCTAACAATACGAGAAGAGACCGGACTCAGCGCAGAGAGCACAGAGGTCGAGCACGGAGGACACGCAGAAACGAAAAACGCCCCAACCGGAGTCGGAGCGCGCGAAAACCGGCAGGGGTGTTGCCCTGCTCTAACAAAAAAAAGCGTCCTCGGCGAAGCCGGGACGCAATTTCCTACAGCACTAATTCTACCAGGATCATACTGCACTTGTCAAGGTGAACGTTAGTAATGGAGCAGCGGGTTTCAGGGTTTGTACTTACAAACCCTGAGCAAATGAACGGCGTAAGTGCTTAGTAGCGGCGAGTTTACCTCGCTGGTTGCCTTTGGATGTAGCGGCGAGTTTACCGCGCCGTTTGGCGGCAAAACCTTGACGATGGCCATCCACGCCGCAGGCCGAACGGAGCCGAGCCTCCTCGTATTTGAACGGCAATAGCATTTCCCGCCTGCGCCGCTCCCGTGCCGTCCACTGGGGGGAACGGTTCTTTAGTTAGAAAATTTGTGATGACAAAATCTACAAACAGCAGCCTCCACCTTGACCGTCTCTGCGCAGTCGGGGCACTTCTTCGTGCCGCTTGGTTGATTGGTTGGTTTTGAGACGGCTGCAACAATTACGCCAATCAGAGGGCTGAAGAACAGAGAGACAAAGAAGATTCCTGCTCCGCTAACTCCTCTTTTTGAGGCGTAGAAAGCAACCAATCCGCATAAAACTAGATACAAGATCAAAAAGCTGATGATTGCGGTTGGCTCGTCCATTTTGGCGCTCCTCCGTGGATGTAATCCGCGTGACCCCTTGTCCTTGGCGTGCCGAGGATAGCCGCAAGGTACGTTATTTCATTCTTTGCATGCGCCGGGCGAGGGGCTGCCACCCGCCCGCCACGCAGGCTCGTCTTTAATCCGTCCTCTTTCGCGCTTATACTTATGCCAAGAGGGTAGTATGAACGTTTCTGAGTTGCTCAAGGAGTTTTTGCAGCTACCAGAACTGGCCGCGATGGGCAGCACCCAAGAACGCGCTGCGTTTATCGCTTTACATATAGATCGCCTTACAGTACGCGAGGCGGGGCAAGATATCGGAGTCAGCAAATCACAGGTAACGAACCTAGCTGGCCTTTTTCAGACTAAACTCGCCACCAAAATGATGGAGTTGAAGAGGAGAGGACGCAGTGTTTCCGCCCAATACTTGACATTGCAGCGAGAGCTTTACGGTCAGCTTTGGGCGCTAAGCTACGAAAGCGGCAGCAATGACTGGGATTGGGACGGCAAGGTCGGGAACTTTAAGGTAAGCGCAGTCAGCCGAGAGGATTTGGCTGAGTGCTTTGGGGAGCAAAGCCCACGGTTTGACGACGAATGATCTTTGTCCAAAAATCTTTGACCTGTGTTTTCAACGACATGCGCTAGGTAACCTGAGATTTTGACCCTTATAGTAGAGGGAAAAAATTCGGTCCCCTCTTCTAAGCCGCCAAGGAATGGGCGGCTTTTTCATTGCCTGCCTTTAGTTCCGTGAAAAACAAAGATCCGCCTTAGGACTGCCTTCCGGTCTCGCTATAGCAGTAGCAATAGAGTAGTGCGCACTCATTATCTCCATGAAAATCAAACTGTTTCTCAAGTCCCTTGACGCCGCCGACCGCGTCCTCGGGAAGCTTGAGAAGATTTCAATCAAAGCCTCCTTACTGGCGATACTAATTCACGAACTCTATAAGATCGCAGCTCACTAGGGCACCCAAACCGAATTCACCGCTCCTAGGCGGGGACTTCGGAGGGGCAACGTCTGAGCCTGCCATCCTCTAGAGCCCCGCCCTGGGGGTGTGCCTCGGGCCTTCATGCTGCGCGGCTTGATGCCTACTTTTTTCCCTTGCCCCTTGTGGTCCATCTTGATATTCTTTTTTTCGTTGGTGGAAGCCAACGACTCCTGGTGGAAGCTGGGAAGAGTCTCGCACCTGTCTGGTGTGCCATTTAGCCTCTCACGACTCTCCTGGCGGATAGCTGGGGGAGTTTTTTAATTTCATGCGCTTGACGGCGCCGAGGTATACATGACTGACTCTAAGATTGTGAAGATCCAGACTGACTTCAAAGCGCTCTCCAAAATATCAGCCGAACTGAACACTGCCTCAGATCAACTTACAAAGTCAGTTGCTATCCTTGACGGAGCACTGAAGAAACTAAATGTCGGACTTACCGTGTGGGTGAACTTTCGTAGTCGCGGCGACGATGACCAGCCACAGTTTTACGACATCGACCAAATCGGCTATTGCAAGGTCAATGGAACATGGGGTCTTGCGCTACGCCATATTTGGGGGGACGAATCGCATGATTGTTGGGAGCGGGAGGAAGGCCCCTGGCTCTTTAACGACGCTTCGAGAGAGCTGCGCGTTCCGTCTGTGGATAAGATACCCGAAGTCATCGCGGAGCTGACGAAGGAGGCCCTCAAAACCACGGAGAGAGTTCAAAAGAAAACGGAGGATGTACTTGGACTGGCCGACGCTATTTTACAAGTTGTTGGGAAAGAGGCTAAAGAAAAATCTCTAACCCTCGCGGAGCGAATAACAGTGGGTTATAAAACCCCGGGACTCACTGGAAAGCTCAGCGAAATGATGGGAAGCGATGCCAAAGAGGGGAGCAAGTGAGATGGTTGACCCCGAGGCCGTCATCATTAAGGGCGGAGTTCTGGCCCTCGCTGCCTTCGCTGTAATTCGGATCGTTTGGCAGGACTTCAACAAGTTGGTGGGTGACTTCCGGCGGAAGCGCAGACACCACTAAACTCGGCAAGCCCGGGGCTGATTCACAATCGGCTCTGGGCCTTTTTGTTTTGGCGGGTGGCGCACCCTTTGGGGCCTTGTATCTCAAAGGGTGCGGTCCTTAACTCTCAGCCCCCCTGAAACGAAACGGGACCCACAGCGTATATAGAAGGAGCGCCCGAGGTGCCGGCGCTAAATCTGCGCGGTCAGGAGAGTCAAATGAAATTCCAGGCTATGGCGTCAGCAGGGGTGTTGTTCCTGGTATCCACGGCGGCTTTCGCACAGGATTCCAAAGCTCCGCAGGGGGCCTCGAACAGCAAGGGAGAGCAGGCTTCACAGGGTCCGTACAGCACCTACAACAAAATCTTCTACACAAGGATGAAAACCATCCTCGTCAGTTCCGCTGAAAAAATGCCCGAAGAGAACTACAACTTCAAGCCCACGGACTCCGTCCGCAGCTACGGCCAGATTGTGGGGCATCTGGCGGACGCCCAATATAATTTTTGTTCTATAGCACTCGGGGAGACGAATCCAGGCCTCAAAATCGAGGAGAACAAGACCACGAAAGCCGATCTCGTTGCCGCGCTCAAAGGCGCGCTCGCCTACTGTGACAAAGCGTATGACGGCATGACGGATGCGTCCGGCGCGCAAACGGTGAAGATGTTCGGCATGGACATGCCCAAATTCGGCGTGCTGAACATCAACAACGCGCATGACATGGAACACTACGGCAATATGGTCACCTACATGCGCCTCAAGAACATTGTTCCCCCGACGAGCGAAGCGCCTCCCGCGGCACCGCAGAAAAAGTAAGCGGCGGGCAGGTGGCCGCGCCTTAATTCAGAAAACCGCCGTTGGGCGGCCAATCCTCGCGGGGCTGTTTCATGCAAGGGTGGGGTCTCTCTCGGGGTTTCCAAGGGTAGGGCTGCTTTTCGCTAGCCTCCGCTTCCCTCCAAACCTTTTAACTTTCAAACCTGCGAGCCTTCCAACTCTTTTCTCGCCTGCCCGCCGTGGCGGGTCACTCGCCACTACTCTTTTTCTGCAGGCACTCGGCGCAGTAGCCGCCGACTTCGGTCCGCGACACGGTCACCTTCATGTGAAAATCGCGGGCGATTTGTTCCTTCAATTGCTCGTACAGGCGGCTTTCGAATTCGCGCACTTTTCCGCAACGCAAACAAGCCACATGGATGTGATCGCGCGGCCCATGCGTTTCGTAATAGTGGCGGTCGCCGCGGAGATGGAGCAAATCCAATTCATCTATGAGGCCCTGCTTTTTGAGGAGATCAATCGTGCGATAAACGGTAACGAGGTGGACGCCCGAGTCAATCTTTTGCGCGCGCTCCAGGATTTGGTCCACGTCCAGGTGCTGTTCGGCGTCATCCATCACTTGCAGAATGACGCGGCGCTGGCGCGTCATTCGTATTCCGCGCGCGGCCATCGCTTGCTGAAGGTTTCCGGTCGTTTCCGCGGTATTGAGGCGCTCACCAGTGGAGACCCGGTGAGTCGGCGTGGCAGCCATTTACAGTTCCCCGCTTGTGCGGCGGCTTCCCACTAGGAATGCGTTGGAAGCATCCGCACGACGTCATTGTACATAACGTAAGCGAACAGCACCAACAGGAACACGAAGCCCACCTGCACGAAGCGTTCCTTGAACGCCAGGCTGAAATCGCGTCGGCGAATCCCTTCCAACGTGAGCAGCAGGATGTTCCCGCCGTCGAGAATGGGAATCGGCAGCAGGTTCAGAATGCCAAGGTTCACGCTGATCAGCACCATCAAGGAAATTACGGCAAGTGGTCCTTTGCGGACGGCCTCACCCGCAGCGCGCGAAATGCCTACTGCGCCCTGAAGTTGCCGGACCGAGACGCGCCCGCTAAATAGTTTTCCCACCACGCCAATCGTTTCTTGTACGCGCTCCCCAGTCATCGCGGAGGCATCGCGCACGCCGTCGGTAAACGAGATGCGCCTATAGGACGTCGGATCGCGAACAATCACGCCGACCTGAAAAATAGTTTCGCCGGACTCCGCGACGCCCTGCTGTGGAGTAACTTCGGCATGAATGAGCTGGCCTTTGCGTTCGATATCCAGCTTTACCGTTTTGCCGCTCGAGCCGCGGACGCGTTCCACGAACTGTCCCCAGTAATCCACTTTTTGTCCGTCCACTGCCCGGATGATGTCGCCTTCTTTGAGCCCGGCATGCTCCGCGGGAGTTCCTGGGGCCACTTCGTCGAGGACCGCGGCCAGCGGTGCATAACCCAGAATTCGCTCGAGTGGCATGTTTTCAGTCAGGGGAATTTCCACGGTGCGCTTCACGCCGCCGTTTTCCACTTCGAGCTTCAGCTTTTCGCCCGGAGCAGTTTGTTTGATAGCCTTCTGCGCCTGCTCCCACGTGGGGTTTGCAACGCCGTTAATGGAAACCAACTTATCGCCAACCTGCAAGGCGTTGGGTTTGCCGACTGCATCCGCGGGCAGAGAAACAACCTGCACCGGCAAGTCAAGAAAGGCAGAATAGGGCAGCCCGACGGCAACAAACAATCCCGTCAAAAGAAAAATTGGGAAGAGCAGATTCACCGCCGGACCCGCGAACGAAATCAAAGCCCGCTGCCAGCGTGGCTTGCTCATCAATTCGTCAGGAGCGCCAGTAGGCGCCACATCGTTCGAATCGACTTCGGACAAATCCTGTCCCGCCATGCGCACATAACCGCCGAACGGCAGCGCGCTGACGCGATAGTCCGTGGCGCCGCGCTTCCACCCGAAAAGCCGCGGTCCAAACCCGATGGAGAAAACATCCACGCGAACCTTGAACATGCGCGCCACAATAAAATGGCCCCACTCGTGAATCATGATCATCAAGCCCAGCACCAGGGCCACGCCCAATAGCAAATTCATACTCTTCGCTTCTCCTCTCGGCCATCTGGCCGTCGTACATTCGAACGCTTAAGACGCCGCAGCCGCTGCCACCGCCAATTGCGCCACTTCTTCCCTTGCCATTCGACGCGCTTCCGCATCCGCCGTAAGCACATCGTCCATCCGTTCGAATCGCACGCGCGGCGTGCGCGCCAGCACGCGTTCAATCACTTCCGGAATTCCCAGGAACGGCAGCTTGCGCTCCAGAAACGCCGCCACGGCAATTTCATCCGCGGCATTCAGCGCGCACGGAAACGCCCCGCCTTTTTTCATCGCTTCGCGCGCCAGGCGCAAACACGGAAACCGCCGCGTCGAAGCCTTCTCGAAATCCAGCCGCTTTAACCTGGTCCAATCCAACGCCAGACCCACCCGGGAATTAGATGCCACGCGCTCTGGATAGGTTAACGCATATTGGATAGGCATGCGCATGTCGGTGGGGCCAAGTTGCGCTAAGACTGAACCGTCGACAAATTCGACCATGGAGTGGATTGTGGACTGGGGATGGATTACGACGTCGATTTGATCGGGGCGCATGCCGAAAAGCCAGCGCGCTTCGATGATTTCGAAACCTTTGTTCATCATCGTGGCGGAATCAATGGTGATGCGGTTGCCCATGCGCCAGTTGGGATGCGCCAGCGCCTGGTCCGGCGTGACGTTCGAAAGCGCAGCGAGCGGCGTCCTTCGAAACGGGCCGCCCGAGGCAGTCAGCACCAGGCGGCGCACTTCGCCGTAGGTTCCGCCGCGCAAGCATTGATGCACGGCGTTGTGCTCGCTGTCCACCGGAAGAAGGTCGCGGCCGGCTCTTTTTGCCGCGGCCATGACGAGTTCACCAGCGGCAACAAGGACTTCCTTATTCGAAAGAGCGACGGTCTTCCCGAGCTTCACGGCCTCATAGGTCGCTTCCAAGCCAACGACGCCTACCGCGGCGGAGACGACGATATCTGCATTCGAATGGGTTCCAACCGCAAGCATTCCTTCGCGGCCGTGATGAATCGCGGGCAAGGGAGAGATGCCCTTGGCGCGCAGCACGGCGGCGAGTTCATCCGCCTTCTTGGCATCGCCCACGGAGACAAGTTCAGGCCTGTGGCGCTCAATCTGGCCTGCCAGTTCGTCAAGATTCGCTCCCGCGGCCAGCGCCGCGACAATGAAGCGGCCGGGCAGAGCTTCGACGACCGAAAGGCACTGCCGTCCAATCGAACCGGTTGAACCTAAAATGGATAACTGCTTCACGATGTCGTTCGAATCCTTTTGGAGTGCGGCAAGCTTACGCCGGCCCCGTCGGGCCGCGGCCGCTGTTTCTACTTATTCCGATAATTTACCCGCTGGAAGCCTTCTGACCTACGACCTGGGGGAGTAGATCAAGATCCAATAATACCAGACAACCGGGATAGCGAGGATAAGCGCGTCAATACGGTCCAGCACTCCGCCGTGGCCTGGCAGAATACTGCCGGAATCCTTAATACCCGCACTGCGCTTATACGCCGATTCGAGAAGATCGCCAATTTGCCCGGCCACGTTGCCTAAGGCTGCCATCGCAAGCAGATGTGGAAGCGGGACGGTGAGGAATCTCGCAAAAACCATCGCGACGAGTAGCGAGCCAAGAAAACTCGCAACCGTTCCTTCCCACGTTTTCTTAGGGCTCAGATGGGGCGCCAACGGGTGTTTGCCGATCGATCTCCCGACAAAATAACCCGCACTATCCCCCACCCAAATTATGACCATCGAAAAGAGCAAAAGGAGCGGGCCTTGAAACGGCACCGCGTGGAGACGAACGGCATACGATAATGGAAAAGCAACGAGAATAAGTCCACTAGCGCTTACTCCGGCCGCAGGCAGCGCTTCAACCTGTGGCCGTTTGGTCCACAACGTCAGCACGGCCACACCGAGCACAAACAGGAAAAACACGTCTTGTGCCGTCGGGGAGATTCGAAATAAGAAGTCGAGATTGCGGTGCACGGTCATCCTGCGCGGGAATCCATACGTCGGTGCCATCGTCGCAAACCACTGCACAAAGATGAGGACAAGCGCGCAGGTGGCCGTCCAGAACCGATAGGCGCGGTGGCCGATGGCTTCTCCGAGAGCGAAGTATTCGAAGAGAGCAAGAAGCGTGACCAGCCCGAGTGCAAGCGCAACAATCGCCGTTGAGCCCCACAACACGATGCCAACGACAAACGGAATCAGCACGGCGGCTGTCGCTATCCGCTTCCAAGTCATAGAAATGGAATCCCCTGAGAAATCGCAGGACTCATATCATCACATTGAGGGAAATAAATCACGCACCACGGTAGGACCGACATTCCTGTCTATCCAAACCGCCGCTAGTTGTGCGCGGGATGTTGAGTGGTCAAGTGGGACAAATACTGGGGCGGCCGGAATTCAATTGTGACGTCCTGTTGAGCTTCGATAGGCCTTTTGTTCAAGAGCGTGGGATTGTAATGCCACTGGCGAATGGCGCTCTTAGCAGCAGGAAGAAGAGAGGTCGAGCCGCTCACGAGTTTTATATCCAGCACTTGTCCGAGCTTTCCGATGGTGATGCGGACCTTTACGGTTTCCGACGATCCATATCGATCCCCAGGCCTTGGATAGCGAGGCCAAACGAAGGAGGCAAGTTCACCAGCTTGCAATCGAGCGGGTTTATGAGTCACTGCCGGTCCGCGCTCGGGAGCAATCAGAACAGAAAGTTGTGAGGTCATCGCGAATGACGAGGAGGCGGCGATCGGTTTTTCCGGCAAAGTCAGCTTGAACGGTTTGCTGCCGTCGCCCGGGCCAGTGACAAGGATTGTGGAGGGCGATGAGAGGCGCGGCGCTGCGTGCGTCGCAGGCGTTACCCTACGTGGAGCGGAATTTGCCGGCGCGTCACTGATCGGGCCGGCAGCCTTGGATGAATGTCCGGGTTGGGGATTCGCGGGTGGCGGCACGTCTGGTGCGACTAGCCCGTTCAAGCCCTTGCGCTCAGGACTGGCTTTGGGATTATCGAATTCAGTGACAGGTCGGGGCGTTATTGCTGAAGATGGTTCGACCGGTCCCACGCGGGTAGCTGAATCTTCCGGTTGGACATTGAGGGACGCGGCGGATGGGCTTTCCGAGCGCGATTCCGCCGTCGCCTGCGCTGGCGGATTTACGACTGGTGCAAGCAAGGTATTTTCCGCCGGCGGAGTGGAAGTTTGCAAAGTCGTTTCGCTTGGGCGACTAAGCAATGCGGGTGACGTGGCATCCACAGCCAGTATGGATTCATGCGCGTCTGGGAGGCGCTTTGCGAGCGGGCCACGTGTCAGGGTGAGCCCGACGGCGACACTAACCACCGCGAACAAAAACATTACTGCGGCAACTTGAAATCGGGATATTTCAAGAACATATAAGCGTGAGGACGCACTCTCGATGCGATCCTTTGACGGCGCGGCTTTGCCTGTTCGCACTTGCGGCCCAAAACCGGCGACTACTGCGCGGTGGCGCACTTTTTCCTGGAGCTTTTCGACAGACGATGGCGGGTTCGCATCCAGAATCTCGGGCGTCGCGATCTTCTTAGATACTTGAGAGCCAGTATGCGCAACCAGTTCGGGCGAGGAGGGTTGGTCTTGTTCGGGGAAGACACTTCCGCTCGGCTCTTCTGGAAAGTTTTCGAGGGTTGCGGGGATGAGGCTCTCAACGGGCGACGGCGTTGAGTCTTCCAATTCCGGGGCTGGCTTTTCGGACGCGATCCAATTTGAAATTTGATTGCGGGCCTCGGCGGTGAGATCAACGAACCGGATGCCTGCACTTTTTTTTGACTCTGCTAGCCATATAATCTGCGCGGAGATTTCGATGCTTTGGCTGGAGCTGGGAATTTGAAAGCGAATGTGTGGGAGGCAGTCATCGAGTACCAGGGGATCGGCTGTGGCGACGGCCATGCCTGTCTCACTTATATTGAGGACCGTGCCGGCGTTGGTCTCGTCGAGCTGAACGTGCGTGCAGGAAGCGGGAGTCGTGCGCGCCTGAAGGCGGCGGTCGCGCGTGGGATAAATCGCCTCAACCGGCGCATCGCGCTCGGCATCGGGTGCGGCTGCTTCCGCTTTTGCCGGTACGTCCGTTCCCGGCTCCCTTTTATTCCGCTGCGCGGTTTCTATGAGTGTTGCCAGCTTGCCGCCCGCCTTCGAAAGCGCGTCAAAGACGTACGCAACATTCTTCGGGTTGAACTGCAGCTGCCGGGCAGTCAGAGTCAGCCGGATGCTTTCGTCGATTTCATCTTGCTGACTTTCGGAAAGATGGTCCTGCAGGCCGGCATAGAGTGCGCCATTCTCGTAATTCTCTTTCCACTCCAGCATGGCCTGGAGCCGGCGACTGGCGTCCTTCTCCAATTCTTGTTCCAGGTGTTCTGTCGCGGCAGACTCTGCGAACACTTCTGCTTGACCGTGGGGCAGTGCCATGGTTATTTCGGTCAATCCACCACGCAGTTCCTGAACCTTGTTGGACGGTAAAGATATTTTGTGACAGACCCACTCTCCGCGTGTCTTGTCGAAATCAATCGAGGCGCGATATTCACCCGTTTCATACTTGAAGACCGGCAACGGCTTGAGCGGAGGCCACTTGCCCGCCAGGAGCAGTTTCATCTCCGCCTGTTGCACGGGAGACGCGAGTCCAGCAATGTTGGGCCTGGCTCGTTCGTGTTCATGCAATTTCATGATGCGGCCCGAAAAGTTCCACTGCTCGCAGCTAAGGCGCTAAGGGACTGCGCATGTTTGTAACACAGGTAGGGCACTTCTCGGCAGGCCAGAGAACTTTTCTGGAGGTTGGTGCTGTAGCACTTAGGGCCGGGCACGTACATCTCGTCACCCCTTGCAGCCCCCACTTCCGTGTGGGAAGAACCCTGGTCTGATCAACTTCGCTCGTTCGTGGTCGTCACTTTCATCATGGTAGTCAGGCCTAAACCCCGCGTGGCGACATTAGTTGCGCTGCCCGGCTTCACCTGAGTTTTTTTCGACTGCCTTTCGGCGCTGGTCCTTCGAAACAAGGGAAAGCAGGCCCTTAGAATCAACACTTAGAATCGAATCCGGGCGCTAAATCCCTTTGTTTTCAATGTAAAACAAGCATTTTCAGTGGTCTGGAGGAGAGGGTTTGAATTACCCATCACCTACCAGAATCTGCCACAACAGGCAGGATTGTGGTAACAAAATATCCAGCCCGCCTCGGATACCGGCGATCAAAGGCGAGGGAAGCCAATATACCAACCGGGGTCCAAAGACCCGCCAACGACCAAATTTCAGGGTGCCACCGCGCACTCAGCGCGGCGTGGCTGGGAAACGTAGAAGGCGAGGAATACAAGGAAAAAATAGCACAGGGCAACGGCCTGCACGCATCCCTTCAAGTAGTCCCAACCCTCGTCAAGGCCCTTACGCATTAACCATCCAACGAAAATCATCCATAATTCGTGGTGCATTGCCATCTGCTCACAGGTTCAAATCAACCACTTGGCCACTTTTTGGAAGTGGGGCCGCCGCATAATACTCTCTGATTTTATCCTCTGGCTTATCGAGAATTTCCAGATTGTCGAGCGTGAGCCGGGCTTCAAACACGATGGGTTTGCTATCCACAGATGCGCTTACCCTGTAACTTATCATATCTTTGAAATGATCGCCTTCCATAGAGCGGCCCAGCGGCATAACCTTTACTTTTCTGGTCATAGGACTGTCCTCCTTGAAATCAACTATGTCAGAGTCGAAGGTTCGGGGCATTGCTAGGCCTTTTTGTCCTCGTAGCCAACGCCATTGTGTTTGTCGAGGAAGCCCAAGCCTCTTGGCTCGACGAAAAAACCGGAGTCAGCAAACCAGTGCCTACTAGGGACAAACGGGTCCCTATAGTGGAGGCGAACTCGGACGCATACGTACTTACGCAACTTTCTAATCTCAAAGGCTTCTTGGTCAGTAACGTCGTTTCTCAGAGGGACATTGATATTTTGTGGAGAGTCGGGATACAGGACGGAAACTACACCGCACTTGACGTAGTCCGCTTCGTCAGTAAAATCCCCAGTGGTGTCCGGTCGAACCTCTATCCAGCTTTCATACCTATAGTCGGTAGCGGGCGTGAGTCCTTTATTGGTCACTCTCAGTACTACCCTTCGCCTACTGGAGTCCGCAAAAAATGTTTGCCACGGGTGTTCAGCAGCGTCGGCTACTATTCTAGGGCGTTGGGATTCTGCGAGAACGTTAGTTTGCCCCTCAATGGCCCTGAGCGTTCTAATGGCAAAGCACACACCAAAACCGCCGATAATGACGAGCAGACCTGTCAAGATGTCGTAAGCAAGGGACAGCTTGTCGGCTCTAGTCCAAGGTTCGTATTTTTTTGCTGCTTGGTCTCTATCTTGGGCCTTGTTGTTGGCGCTTTTGGTGGCGCTATCTTCTTTGGTGGGTGCGTTGATGGCAGTTTCAGACGGAAGTGGGGCGGCGGGTTTTTGGCTGTCCTTGGATATTTGAGTTTTTGTCTCAGCCTTCTCACCATGGTCCTTGATTGTCTGCCTTGGAGCTGGCGGCGCTGTCTGCAAGATGGTCAAGAACACAGCGAAGAAGATGGCGCTCATGATGGAGGCTCTTTATCTTCGCTCATGGACTGGATAGTACCACAAGGCGAACACAAAGCGAACGAACGTCGCGGATGGAATCAGGATCAATGGAGCAGGATCAATGACCGGCGGCGCGCACTGGCTTTTCGTCGGAGGGCTCGCCTTCGCGAATGCCGCCGTAGCGGCGCTCGCGTTTCTGAAATTCCAGGAGTGCCTCAAGCAGCCTTGCTCGATTGAAATCGGGCCAAAGTGTTTCCGTTACGAAGATTTCCGCATAGGCAATCTGCCACAGCAAGAAATTGCTCACGCGCATTTCGCCGCTGGTGCGAATCAGCAAATCCGGATCCGGCAGCCCTTCGGTGTAGAGGTGGCTTGCCAACTGCTCCTCGGTGACCTTCTCCGAGGTTCCGTGGCCGTTGCGCTGCGCAAGAATCGCATTCAGGGCGTCCACAATTTCCGCGCGGCCTCCATAATTCAGAGCCACGCACAGGACCATGCCTTTGTTGTTCGCGGTTTTCTCCATGGCATCGCGCACATCGTTCTGCACGCCCATAGGAAGTTCATCGATGCGGCCAAGAAAGCGCATGCGGATATTGTTCTTTTGAAGGAGCGGCATCTCCTTGCGGAGATATTCGCGCAACAGCTGCATCAGGAAATCGATTTCGGTCTTGGGCCGCCGCCAGTTTTCCACCGAGAAGGCGTAGAGGGTCAGCGCTTCCAGTTTCAGGCGCGCGCAGGTCTCGATCGTGGTCCGGGCAGACTGTGTTCCGGAGCGATGCCCGGCGATCCGCGGCAGGTGGCGCTTCTGCGCCCAGCGACCATTTCCGTCCATGATGACGGCCACGTGGCGCGGCAGCCGGGTCAAGTCCAGCTTTTCGAGAAGCTGCGATTCTTCCGCGGTCACCGGTCCGAGTTCGCTGGGGGTCGCAATCTGCAGTGTTTTATGTGATTTGGTGTGTAGCACGGCGCGTTTTAGGGCTTTCTGGCAAAACCTCTTTACGCCGTAAAGTTAACACACGCTTTGGCAGTCGCGCAATGGCATGGTGCCGTTTCGAACATCATGGCGCCGGCGGTGAGCCGGATTGGAAAATGGCGGTGTAGGTGAGGACCAACGTCAAGGCGATCATGGCGATGGCCGTCACCCAGGCCACGATGTTGAAGGTGATGGTGTTCACGTACTCGCCCATCAGGTCGCGGCGATTTACCAGCAGCAAAATAAAAATCACTACGACCGGCAGCCAAATGCCGTTGCCCACTTGCGAGAAGATCAGAATCTTCCAGAGCGGCGCATTAGGCAGCAACACGACGCCCGCGCCCACGACGATCAAGATGGTATAGAGCCAGTAGAAGATGGGAGCTTCTTTGAATTTGTGATCGAGACCCGCTTCAAAGCCAAGCCCTTCGCAAATCACGTGTGCGGTAGACAGCGGCAGAATCGAGGCGGCGAAAAGCGAAGCGTTCAGCAATCCGAACGCAAAAAGAACCCCCGCGCCCTTCCCTGCCAGAGGGATGAGTGCTTGCGCGGCTTGCGCAGCGTCGGTGATGTCCCGGTGCCCGGAAACGTAGAGCGTGGCGGCCGTACATACGATGATGAAGAACACGATGAGCATGCAGCTGATGCTCCCAATCAAAACGTCCGCGCGCGCCTGAGGGTACTGGCGCGGGCCAACTTTTTTCTCGACGAATCCCGCCTGCAGGTAGAAGAATTGCCAAGGAGCAATCGTGGTTCCCACAAGCCCCGTCAGCATGAGGAGGTAGCCCGATTCAAAGCGCATATTGGGAATCACGGTTTGCTTCGCGGCGATCAGCCAGTCCGGCTTGGCCAGAAACGCCGAAAATACGTAGGACAAATACAAGACGCACGCAAAGAGAAAAATGACCTCTACCTGCCGGTAGGTCCCCCGGATGACCAGGACCCACACGAGGATGGCCGCGAGCGGCACCGCTATGTACTTGCTGACTCCAAAAATCTGCATGGAGGCGGCCACACCGGCGAATTCCGCGACCACGTTGGCCAGGTCCACAAAGAAGCCGGTGATCATCACAAAAAACGTCGGGCGGAATCCGAACTCCTCGCGGATGAGATCGGAGAGCCCTTTGCCGGTGACCACGCCCATGCGCGCGCACATTTCTTCCGTAACGTAGAGTGCGATGGTCATGGGAATGAGCGACCACAGCAGGGCGTAGCCGTATTGCGCTCCCGCTTGCGTGTAGACCGAGATTCCGCCCGCATCGTTATCTACGTTCGAAGTGATCAGCCCGGGGCCGACCACGGCGAGCAGCAGCGTCAAACGGTGCCGCAATCCACGGAGCTTCTTCTGCAAATCCGTGTCGCCGGTACGCACTTGCTCAAATCTCGAAGTTATGGCCTTCCAGTCCATCGCCGTGTTTGGAGCTCCTCGCTAGCCTTTCACCAGCCGTGAGACCACGTCGTCTACCGTGATCGTTCCGATCGGCTGCTTCTCTTCATTGATAATCGTGAGCATGCGCAGATTGTACTTGTCGAAAATCTCAAACACTTCTTTCTCATCAGCGTTGGCAGGCAAGCTGAGCAGCGGCTCCATTTTCAATTCCGTCATTCGCTGGTCGCCCGCCGCGAGCAGCAAACGCGCCATGGGCACCGTCCCTGAAAATTGCGCCGAAGCATCCAACAGAACAATCGTATCGAGTTGATCCAGATTCAAATCCTGGCCGCGCATCCAGGCCAGGACGTCGTCGCGGGTGGAAGCCTCTCCGACGTAGGCAAACTCGGTATTCATCATGCCGCCCGCCCGCGAGGGATCAAATTCCAGGAGTTCGCGAACTTCATCGGCTTCCTGGCCGGGCATTTCGTCCAGCAATTCTTCGGACGTTTCCTTCGGCAAATCCGCGAGCAAGTCCGCCGCCGCGTCGGGAGCCATCTCTTCGAGAATGTCGGCGGCTTTTTCCGGGTCGAGGTCTTCCACGATTTGTGTCGTCAAGCGCTCGTCCAACTCCGCGAGGACCGCCGCGGCGGTTTCCTCATCGAGCGAAGCGATGATTCCCTGCCGCTCCGCCGCGGACAAATCCTCCATGATTTCGGCCAAGTCCGCCGGGTGCAGGTCTTCGAGCTTTTCGTGCGTGATGCGCAGCTTCACGCGGCGCATGGGGTCCGGCTCGACGAGGTTCACAAACTCCCAGCGAATCACGCTCTGGGGCAATTTACGTTGTAGCTTTCGAACGAAGGCCGAGGGCACGACTCCCTGCAGCAACCGGCGCACGGCCCCCGGGACGCCCACATCCACCTGCGTCAGACGCAGCTCGACATTGCCATTCGTGCGTATGGGGGCCAGGTCCACGTCATTCACGCGCACGACCTTGCGCCCGCGCGTGTCAATGATTTGCTGATCCATCAAGTCTTTTTGCACCGCCAGCCAGGATTCGTTGGGCTGATAAAGCGCGAGGGCGCGCTCGCTGACGCTGAGTTCCATCTTCCCGGCGGCGACAGACGCGACCTGGTCGTACTTGGCGACCAGCGGCTGAAAGCGTCCGCGGGACAAGAGAAAATGCGAGATGCGATTCGAAGCCTCCGCGGGTTCAACAAAAAACTCGCGGATGCGGCCGACGTAATTCCCCTGCGCGTCGTATGTTTTTGAGCCCATCAATTCTGTCGCGTAAATATCCATTGAACTTCCCTTCTTGTGCGTTCCCGGCGTATCACGATTCGGCTCGACGCCCTGGTTTGGGCAACAAAAAACCCGCGCACCGGAGAACCTCGGCGGCGGGCAAGTACCTGACACAAATGGACTTACCTTTAGCCGCCGGTGAACCCTCCCCACCCGACCGCTCGCGCCGTACTCTGCGCTTTGCGCGAAATCATTCGGGTATTCGACCGATGGCCCACCTTCAGGTTCCTCAGCAGCCCGGACCAACTAGGGCCAGGTTCGAGTTCGCTGCTCGCGCTCATCGAGAGAGAATTCACTCCGAGGTCAGTGATAAGCCGGGTGCGCGGCGATGTCAAGAAAAAATGAACATCGGACTCACTTTTTTTCATCGAGGACTATTTTCTGGGCGACTTTTGGTCGCTGAAGACCATGCTGTTGGGTTGCGTGCCTTTTTTCCGGCAATCTTCCATGTACAAAACCAGATAGTTCTTCAAAACGTAGTCGGTCTTCGAGTATCCAAGCTCGTTCGCAGCGCGATCGATTGCTTGGGCAGGCCCTTCCAGCTCCGCAAACGTCCCGATGGGGGTTTCATCCAATTCGATCAGCAGCCCTCGCGCCCAGGCTTTCGAAGTGGGCAGTCGGAACGTGGTGCGGTATTTCTCGTAGCGGAACCAGCTCCTCATCCCCAGCCCTTCGAAGATTTTCGTCAACGGCCCGGACTCGGAAACCTCCAGCTCAATTTCTTCTCGGACTTTGTATTGGCGGTATTGGCGGTGTCCTGAGCGGCTTTCTGTTGATCCTTCCACCGGCTGTTTGAAAGTCAAAATGACCCGCTGCTTTGCAATCCGAGCCTTCGATTTCGCGCGCGCCTCAGGCGTCTCGATTCGAATGCGGAGCAGCTGCCCATGTTTCGCGAGCCCGCCCTGGGGCGTATCGAAGATGAGGTTTTCCTCATGCACGCGGCCGGATCCATGGCCCACGAGCTGCGCGCCAATGCGTTGGAGCGCCCGCCGGAACTGGCGCGCATCCTTGATGTGCAGTTTGATCTCGGCAGCAGCGCCTTTCTTTTCTTGACGATTGCCAGTCACACGACCAGTGAAGTTCGCTTCTTGCGCGCGGATCAGCCAAACGCGGAATTCCAGCGGATTGCGCCGCGGGAAGATAATCATGAGTATTACGCCGACCATCATCCGGGATTCGCAGGCGAGAGGTCCGAAGACCTCTTTTATATCCGCACGAACTCCGGCGGACGCACGTTTCGCTTGGTCGCCGCGCCAGTCGCCGATCCAGATCAAAAATCCTGGCGGGAGATCATTCCCAACCGGCCGGAGATCATGCTGGCCGCCACCGAGGTCTTTCAGTCCCACCTCGTCCTGTTTGAACGCGAGGACGGACTTCCTTACCTTCGGATCTTGGATTTGACGGCAAGCACTCCGAACGCATTCGCTGCCTCGCATCGCATCGAGTTCGCCGAACCTGCCTATAACGCTTCGATTGGACAGAATCCAGAATTCGACGCGACTCATGTCCGCTTTCAGTACGAATCGTTCATCACGCCTCGCTCGACCTTCGATTACGACGTGCGGACGCGCCAACGCATCCTGCGGAAACAGCAGCCGGTGCTTGGAGGGTATGATTCTTCGCGATACGTGAGCGAGCGCCTCCATGCCACGGCTCCGGATGGCACCAAGGTGCCCCTCTCCATCGTCTATCGTCGCGATACTCCGCGCGATGGCTCCGCTCCGCTTCTCCTTTATGGCTACGGCAGCTATGGCATCTCCGTCCCCGTAAATTTCAGCTCGAATCGCCTGAGCCTCTTGAACCGTGGCGTGATTTATGCGGATGCCCACATCCGCGGAGGCGGAGAACTGGGCAAGCCCTGGCACGACGCCGGCCGCATGAAGCAAAAACACAATACCTTCACGGACTTCATCGCTGCCGCGGAGCACCTGATCGCGCGTCGCTATACGGCGCCAGAAAAACTCATCATTGAAGGCGGCAGCGCGGGCGGCCTGCTTATGGGGGCCGTTTCGAACATGCGCCCCGAACTTTTCCGCATGGTCATCACTCATGTCCCGTTCGTGGATGTTCTCAACACCATGCTGGATGCGTCGCTTCCGCTGACTGTGGGCGAATACGAAGAGTGGGGCAATCCGCAAATCGCGGAAGACTACTTCAACATTAAGTCGTACTGTCCCTACACGAACCTGGAGCGAAAAGCGTACCCGACGATGCTGGTGAAGACCGGTTTGAACGACAGCCAGGTGATGTACTGGGAGCCTGCCAAGTACGTCGCGAAATTGCGCACGCTCAAAACAGATGCGCATCCGCTCCTGTTCAAGATCAACATGGGGGCGGGACACGGCGGCGCTTCCGGCCGCTACGACTACCTCCGCGAAATTGCCCTGGACTATGCTTTCCTTCTCACGCAGCTAGGACTTTACAAATGACTCCCGAGCGGGTTGGTGCCTCCGCTTTTTCGACTGCCCTACGATCTCTGTCGTCAGCCTTGCGGGATGCGTCCCGCTCAGAAGATCTACCCGGCACAGTGATGGTAATCCCCGCAATTCGAAGGCTGAACCTCCCGAATTGCGGCGCAGCGATGCAGAATGTCCTTTAGTTCAAGATCCAAAGATCCTGACTTTTTTATTTCACGGAAAGATTAGGTTTCAGATTGCGAAACCTACGAAAGCGCTTTAACGTCCCATCCGTAGCTCCCCGGATGCTTCGTCGGAGGATTCCATGAGATCGGTTGCCTTTCGAATTCTTCCCGCTATCGCCGCATCTTGCTTGCTGTACCCGCTGGCTTCCCCGGCACAGACCGCGGCCGCCGATACGCCACTTGTTCGCCTCAGCTTTGTGCAAGGTGACGTTCGGCTTTCGACTGGAAACGGCAATCAAGCGGACCTCAGCAAAAAGTGGGAGCAAGCGGAATCCGACCTGGTGATCCAACCGGGTTACAGTTTTGCGACGGGTGACGGCCGGGCGGAAATCGAATTCGAGAACGGCTCATGGGTCTGGCTTGGCGAAAATTCCGCTCTCATTGTTCAGGATCTACACACCAAAGGCGGCTCGAACGTCGTCAGCCTCATGCTGATGAGCGGCATCGGCTCCTTCTTTGTAAATCGAGGCCCGAGTGACACTTTCGATATCAAGACTCCAGTCAACGAAATAAGTCTGGAGGACAGCGCGTTCATACGTGTCAATAGTTTCCTGGATGGCACGTTGGTGACGGATTTGCAAAACGCCAAAGGGAATGGTGTGCCGGACCCCTCAGCGGAAAAAGGTGCGACGTTTGCGCTTCCCGGCAGCTCCTTTGTTACTCCTGATGCCCTAACCAGCGCGAATCCTCCAGCCGATTGGGATTCATGGGTTTCGTCCAGATTGCAACACAACCAGGCGGCCATGAGTGCCGCGCTGAAGCTATCAGGGCTCACGGCGCCAATTCCGGGGCTGGAGGACTTGCCTCAGGACGGTTCGTTCTTTCCTTGTGCGCCCTATGGTATTTGCTGGGACTCCAACGTAGCGGCCATGGAAGCACAGGTTGCGACCCCCGCAGGCTCAAGCCCTCAAGCGGGCACCAATACAACTGCAGGCCCCACCGCGTCGAACAGTGCGCCTAACAAAAAATTGACTTCGACGATTTTGATAAGTCTTTGCCCTCGGATCTGGCGCACCACCTGGTACGATCCCGACCCAAAGCATCCTGGGAAAACAATCACTAGAATGACGGACGCGGTGGAGAATTCAGGCTTCGTGACTTGTCATGCCGGCAGCTACATTCGCTATCACAAACATTATGTTTGGGTAGCCGGAAAAAGGAGAAGGCATCCCCCGGTGCATTGGGTCAAGGTCGGTGATAAGGTTAACTTCGTGCCGAGACATCCCAACGATACAAAGGGAAAACAGCCGATCAATCTCAAATACGGAGTTTTTGTTCCACCAAAGAAGTCCGGCGAACCCATGCAGAGTATCAAGGTGGATCCGAAGAAACAGGTGACTGTTCTCGGCAGTCCTCCCAAAAAATTTGCGGGAGATCCTGTTACAAGCTTGCGGAAGGTTTCCTCGCCGCAGATCGAGGCGCATCTGCTTGCTGGCGCTGGGCCGCATGCGGCGGGTGGCTTGCCAGAAACTGTCAGACCTGGAATCCCCTATGACTACAAGACGGGACAGTTTATAAGGCCGGGCACCACGATTGGCAAAGTGACAGTGAAACCGACGCCGATTGGGGGACTCACGGTCGGAAAACCTGCTCCAGCGCGCTCCGGCGGACAACCATCGAATAACGGCGGAGTATTTGCCCGCGGCGGGGGTTCATCCAACTCCGGTGGAAATCGTTCCTATTCTGGTGGAAACTTCTCTCGCGGCTCGGAGCAGGTGCGTTCGTCACCGCCACCCTCTCCGCCTGAATCGCGCCCGGCTCCTCCTCCGCCACCGGCGGCATCGGGACGCCCACATTGATCCATATTCGCTCAGTTCGTTTCGATGGCAGAATGGATCATTGCCTCTGACGACTGACGAATGAATGAGCCGACAACACCGCTGATGCAGCAGTATCAGGCCATTAAGGCGCGCTATCCGCACGCTCTGCTGCTCTTCCGCTTGGGCGATTTTTACGAGCTGTTCTATGAAGATGCCATCATTGCTTCGCGCGAGCTGCAGATCACGCTGACTTCGCGCAACCGCGAAAAGGGCCAGCCCATTCCGATGTGCGGGGTGCCGTATCACGCGGCCGAGGGTTACATCGCGCGGCTCATCCGCGCTGGATTCAAAATTGCCATTTGCGATCAGATGGAGCAGCCCGGCCCGGGCAAAAAGCTCGTCCGGCGCGAGGTCGTCCGCGTCATCACTCCGGGAACTGCAACGGATGTGGCGGTCCTGGATGCGCGTGAAAACAATTTCCTCGCTTCTGTGGCCCGACACTCTTCCGGTTCGCCCATTGGTCTAGCGTACGTGGATCTTTCCACCGGAGAATTCCAAGCCACGGAATTCTCCGGCCCGCGCGCCGATGATGCTCTCCGCGATGAACTGCAACTTCTTCATCCGCGCGAGACTCTGTTACCCAAACCTCAGCAATTGTTTGAGACGGCAAAAACCTCGCTTCTCGAAGGCGCGGGCGGCGTGGAATCCCGCTTGGACGACTGGGTTTTTCTGCACGATTACGCGGAACGCATTCTTCGCGAACAGTTTGGAGTGGCGGAACTTACCGGCTTCGGTCTCGACGACCATCCGCAAGCGCTTTCGGCCGCAGGCGCCATCGTTCATTACCTTCGCGAGAACGCCGCGCGGTGTGCCGATCAGGGCGCGCCGGCCAACAATGCAGCCGCGCCGAGCATCGAAGCGCTCCGGCATCTCGATCGCGTCCGTTACTACGAGCAGCACGATTCCCTGGCGCTCGATCCTGTTTCCGTTCGAAACCTGGAGCTGCTCGCGCCTATCTTCACGGAGGAAGCTGGCCGCACGAGCGGCCCTACGACGCTTGTTGCTGCGCTCGACGCTACGGTTACGGGTATGGGCGCTCGCCTCTTGCGTTCGTGGCTTTTGCGGCCGCTAATTGATGGCGAGGCCATCGAAGCTCGCTTGGGCGCGGTGGCGCATCTGGTTCAACAGACTGTGGTCCGCGGCGAAATTCGTAAGGAGCTGAAGGGCATTTTGGACTTGGAACGGCTGACCAGCCGCATCACGCTGGGTTTGGCGACGCCGCGCGAACTCGTCGCGCTCCGGAGATCCCTTGTGCAACTTCCCGTCCTGAAGAATTTCCTCACACCACCTCCCGCGGGTGGCAGCGAGCTCCTTCGTCACCTGCATCGGGAAATTGATGAACTCGCGGACGTGCGGGAACGGCTCGAACGCGCCATTTCGGACGAGCCTCCAGCACTAGCGACGGAGCCGGGAATGATTCGCAGCGGTCACCACGGCGAACTCGATGAGCTGCGCAATCTGAGCCAGCACAGCAAGCAAATCATTGCGGCGATGGAAGAGCGGGAACGCAAACGCACCGGAATCGGCTCGCTCAAAATCCGCTTCAATCAGATCTTTGGTTACTACATCGAGGTTTCCAAACCGAATCTGCATCTCGCGCCAGGGGACTATGAGCGCAAGCAGACGCTGGTCAACGCCGAACGTTTTACTTCCACCGAGCTCAAGGAATACGAACGCAAGATTCTTGCCGCCGACGAGCGCATCCTGGAAATCGAACGCCAGCTTTTCGTGGAGGTTCGTTCCTCCGTCGCATCGCAAGCCGCACGCCTGCGGCGCACCGCGGCCGCCGTGGCGCAACTTGATGTCCTTACTGCGTTTTCAAAGCTGGCTGCGGATCGTGGCTACATCCGCCCGGAGTTCAACTCCACCGGCGAGCTTCTCATCATTGGCGGGCGGCATCCGGTCATCGAAGAGCTTCTGCGCCAAAAAGGCGAACGCTTCGTTCCCAACGATCTTTGCTTCGAGCCTGGGCGACAGCAACTTCTTCTTATTACCGGCCCCAACATGGGCGGCAAGTCCACCTATTTGCGTCAGTCTGCGCTGATCGTGCTGATGGCGCAGATGGGCTCGTTCGTTCCCGCTCGCCAAGCCAAGCTGCCCATCACCGACCGCATCTTCACGCGAATCGGGGCCAGCGATAATCTTGCGCGCGGGCGCTCGACGTTTCTCGTGGAGATGAGCGAGGTCGCCGCCATCCTCAATCACGCCACTCCCGCAAGCCTCGTGCTGCTCGATGAAGTCGGCCGCGGCACGGCTACCTTTGACGGGCTCTCCATCGCCTGGGCCGTCGTCGAGCATCTCCAGAAGCACACCCGCGCGCGGACCCTTTTCGCCACGCACTACCACGAGCTCACCGAGCTTGCCGAGCTTCTTCCCACGGTGAAAAACGTGCATGTATCCGTCAAGGAGACGCCCAGCGAAATTATCTTTCTTCGCCGCGTCGAACCCGGTAGCGCGGACAAAAGCTACGGCATTGAAGTGGCTCGCCTCGCCGGCCTCCCTCGCAGCGTGATTGAGCGCGCTCGCGAAGTTTTGAAGAAGCACGAACAGAGCGAGCACGAACTCAGCGAAACGCTTTCCCCCGGCGCCTCCGACCCCGCGCACAAAAACGGCAATCAGCAGGTGCTCTTCACCGCGCTCGATCGTGAAGTGCTGGATAAGCTGCGCGGTGCCGACCTCGACCAGTTGAAGCCCCTCGACGCCCTCAATCTCCTCGCTGAACTGAAAAAGCAAATCTTATGAGCCAAAAATCCATGCTTGTCCTTGGCATGATGTCCGGCACGTCCGCCGATGGCATTGATGTAGCCCTGGCGCGCATCTCTGGCGTTCCGCCAAAACTAAATGCCAAGTTGCTCCAGCACACTTCCGCGAAATTCCCTGCCGTTTTGAGGAAGGAGATACTTCGCGTTGCGGAACAGCGCCCCATCACCGCTGGCGAGCTCAGCCAATTGAATTTTCGATTGGGGAAAGCATTTGCCGATACGGCAATTTCGGCATGCCGGCATTTTCGCGTGCCGCCATCAAAAATCGGGTTCATTGGCAGCCACGGCCAAACCATTTTTCACCAGGGCCGTCCCGTTCGCTACTTCGGTTCGCCAACGGCCTCGACGTTGCAAATCGGCGAACCTTCCGTTATCGCTGCGCTTACCGGTATCACGACCGTCGCCGATTTTCGCCCTGCAGACATCGCGCTCGGTGGTCAAGGCGCGCCGCTCGTTCCCTACGCCGACTATCTGCTCTATCGTCATGCGAAATTGGGCCGCGTCTCGCTCAATCTCGGCGGCATCGCTAACATCACCGTCCTACCGCGCGCGGCCAAACCGTCACAAATTCTCGCGTTCGACACTGGCCCCGCCAACATGCTCATCGACGCCCTCGTCTCGCACTACACCCGCGGACGTCTCCGCTTCGACGCCAACGCACAACTTGCCTCGCAGGGCCGCAGCATCCCCGCGCTGCTCAACGAACTCCTTCGCGATCCTTATTTGAAGCTCGCGCCACCCAAGTCCACCGGCCGCGAATACTACGGCCACGCCTACCTACAGAAGGTGCTCGCCCTCGCCCGCCGCCACCGCGCCAAACCCAACGACGTCATCCGCGCAGCAACCATTTTCACCGCACTCTCAGTGGTCGATGCCCTAAACCGCTTCGTCCTTCCCAAAACAAAAATCCATCAACTCATCGTCTCCGGCGGTGGTGCACACAATCCGTTGATCCTCGCGCAACTCTCCGCCGCTCTTCCCGAAATCGAAGTCCTCCCCTCCGCTCGCCTTGGCATCGCCGAAGATGCCAAGGAAGCCTTCGCTTTCGCACTGCTCGCCTACGAATCCTTCCACCAGCGCCCCGCAAACATTCCCTCCGCAACCGGCGCGCACGGCCCCGCCATTCTCGGTAAAATCTCCTATGCCCCTCCGCGCTAAATTATTTCCAATCCTTCTCCGCACCCCTCTGTGTTTCGGCCTCTGTGAGCTCTGTGTTAAGTCCTTTTCCTTGCTTTTTCTGTCGCTAGTCTCGATTTCTCTCTCAGGCTGTTCGAATCGCAATCCGTCCGACCCCTCGACTCTCACTTTCCTCATCGAATCCAGCCCCACCAATCTCGACCCGCGCTTTGCCACCGACTCCCAATCGCAGCGCATTGACGCCCTTCTCTTCAGCGGCCTGCTCGAACGCGACAACCAGATGAATTTTCACGGCGACCTCGCCGAATCCTGGGACACGCCCAATCCGCTCACCTACGTTTTCCATCTCCGCCGCGACATCCGTTTTCACGACGGCCACCCACTGACCGCCGCCGACGTCCAAGCCACCTTTGAATTCATCCGCAACCCAGCCAATAAATCTCCCAAACGTGGCGCGCTTCTTAAGGTCACTTCCATCGAAGCCCCCGACGACGCCACCGTATTCTTCCATCTGAGCGAGCCGTATGCGTCCTTCCTTGTAAATCTAATTCCCTCCGCGATCGGTATCGTTCCCGCAAACGCCGGCGCGGATTTCTCGCGTCACCCAGTCGGCTCCGGTCCTTTTCGCTTCGTGCAACAAACGCAAGACGAAGAAGTCGTCGTAGAACGCAACCCCGATTATCTTCGCGGCGCACCCTTGCTCGCGCGGGTGCGCTTCCGTGTCGTTCCCGACGCCGTCGTCCGGGCCCTCGAACTCCGCAAAGGCTCCGCCGATCTGGAAATGAGCTCGCTCTCTCCGGATCGCATTCCCGTCTTGGTGCGCCAACCCAATCTCGAAGTTACCGATCGGCCCGGCACGAATCTCACGTATCTGGGATTCAACGTCGAAGATTCCATCTTGTCCCACCGCGAAGTCCGTCAAGCGCTGGCCTTTGCCACCGACCGCAACGCTCTCATCCAGTACTTGCTCCATGGCCAGGCCAAGGTAGCATCGGGAGTTCTTCCTCCCGATCACTGGGCATTCGAATCAGACGTTGCACAATACGCCTTCGATCCAACGCGCGCGGAGAAACTTCTCGACAGCGCCGGCTTCCCGCGCAAGCAAGGCGGCGTGCGCTTCCATCTCACGCTGAAATGCTCCACCGAAGAGCAAGCGCGCCTCATCGGCGCAGCCCTGCAAGAGCAATGGCGCCGCGTCGGCGTCGAACTCGAACTCCGCCCGCTCGAACTCGCCACCCTCTTTTCCGATGTTGCAAAGGGAAATTTTCAAATCACCTACCAACGCTGGGTCGGCGCCAACACCGATCCGGACTTTTTCGAATACGCCTTCTCGTCAAAACGTTTTCCTCCCGATGGCGCCAATCGCGGACACTACCGCAACGCGCGCATGGACGCCCTCACCGATCAAATTCGCGTGGAGATGAATCAGGAAAAAAGAAAAGCGCTATGCAGTGAAGTCCAAAAAATCCTCGCGGAAGATCTTCCCTACCTGCCGATGTGGTTCAACGACGTCGTCTCCGTCCACCGCCGCGCGCTTGGCGCGCTCGATCTTCCATCCACCGGCAACTACAACTTCCTCGCGACGCTCAATCCCGGTCCGAAGTAGCAAGTTACAAATTCACTGCAGCGCCTTCTCAATCTCCGCTAGCGGAATCGCGCCTTCCCTCCCGACTTTCCACGCGTCGCCATTCAATTCCACAATTGTCGATGCGAGTGTCGCGCCCGTGTCGCCAGCGTCCAGCACCAGCGGCACGCGCAACCCCAGCTGCTTGATCACCTGTTCCGCGCTTGTGCAGGACGGGAATCCCGAAATATTGGCGCTCGTCCCCGTAATTGGCCCTTCGAATTCCTCGATCAAGCGGCGCACGATCTCGCTGTTCGGCCAGCGCAACGCGACGCGGCCCGTGCCTGCAGTCACTTTCAGAGGAATTCGCTGCGAGGCGTTCACCACCAGCGTCAACCCGCCCGGCCAGAACGCCTGCGCCAGGCGCAAAAATTTCCGGGGAGCTTCGCGCGCCAGCAAAACCGCCTGTTCCAGCGAACTGACGAGAATCGGCAGCGCCCGCGTTTCGGGGCGGCCCTTTACCCGGTAAATTTCGTCCACCGCGGCAAGATTAAACGGATCGGCAGCCAGCCCATAGAACGTGTCCGTGGGAATCGCAATCACACTCCCGCGCGTCAGGAAATGCGCCGCGTAGCGCAGCACCTCTGCTTCCGGAGTTTGCGCATTCACGCGCAGGCGTTCTGCGAGCAACTTTTTGGCCTTTGGCGAAGTCGTGACGCCACCCTGCAGCGTTCCGCCAGCGCTGCCCTTATTTCGGCGACGCTACCATACCCCTGTACGCCGCGCAATAAGAGCCTAAGGCGACCGGGTTTCTTCCCTTGACCGGCAGTGGCTTGAGACGGGCTCCAACACATGGAGGTTTACGTCGGAACGAGCGCTTTTTCCCTTTAGCGCTTCAGCGGCCTGACCGAACGGTGTAATTGTGCGTTAACGGATGAGATGGGAAGATTGTCCCATGGCTGTGCAACTAAGGACGACGCTTCGGTTCCTATTCTGGTTGGGGTTGCTTCTTTTTGAAGTGATCTTAGCTGTAGCGTTCTACGTAGTTCCACAGTTTCAATCACATGAGTTCAACGCACACCCAAACATTGGTTTGGAAATGGACGCCGTGCTGCAGAAATATCCGACCCTAAAGATCGCACTCATTGCGTATTTAACGATCTTCTTATTTGGCAACGCCGGATTGATCGTCATGGTCTGGCGATCGTACAAAAATCTTCGGCTCGCTACCCGGAATGAGTGAATCCATGCTGAATGCCGCTCGGGATTGGCCTCAACAATAGAAAATTTGCTACCCTCCACATGATGGCCACGCCCGGAAAAGTCGCTCGCAGTGCGCGCTCCACTGGTGACACGGCGCTCTTGACCAGCCGCGAGAATCGTTGGCTCAAGGAATTTCGCATGGCTCTCCGCGGGGGCTTGACTACCGAAAACGGCTTCGTCGGTGTCGAAGGCCCACGTCTCGTTGAAGAGGCCCTCCGCTCCGGTTGCCGCATTCAGGCTGTGCTCTTCAGCGAATCCGGCGAGCGCCATCATGAACGCCTCTCTCCCCTGATTAACCCAGCTGAGATGGCTTTTCCCATTCTGCGCACCACTGACCGCCTCTTTGAAGGACTCGCCGATACTGAGCACCCGCAAGGAGTCGCGGCTCTCGTCCATCCACGCGAGAGTTCCTTCGATGATCTTGTGCGAACACCCGCTTCCGCTTGCTCACCTCTGCTTGTTGTCCTCGCTGGCGTTCAGGATCCCGGCAACGTGGGAACCATCCTGCGGACGGCCGCCGCGTTCGGCGCGACCGGCGCTGCCACCGCCGCTTCCGGCATTAGTGGTACGGCCAGCCCGTTTTCTCCCAAAGCCTTGCGCGCTTCCGCTGGAGCGGCGCTGCATCTGCCCGTCCTTGCCGGAATGTCTCTCTCCATTCTGCTTGCGCAGCTTAAGGTCGCTGGCGTCCGCACGCTCGCCTCCAGCGTCCACGATTCGCGCGACACCACGCAGCCGCTCTTCGCCCCGTGGGAGCTCGATTGGTGCCAGCCGGTCGCGTTACTGGTCGGCAACGAAGGTGCGGGGCTTCCCGAAGAAGTGGAACGCAGCGCCGATGCGCGGATTCGAATCCCCATGGCCACTGGCGTCGAATCGTTGAACGCTGCTGCCGCCGCGGCCGTTCTCTTCTACGAGGCGGCCCGGCAAAGAAACTCCGTTGCCGCGCCGCACATCCAAGAATCAACCGCCGTCCGACGGCCCGAAAACTCGTGAGCCTCTTCTCCAAATTGCCGCAGTCGTTCGAAGCAGACGTTCCTGCTGCCAATCAGCCGCTGGCCGAGCGCATGCGACCGCGCACGCTCGACGAATTCATCGGCCAGGAGAAACCTCTCGGAGCGGGCAAATCGTTGCGCGTGCAAATCGAAAGCGACAATCTCGGCTCCATGCTTTTCTGGGGACCGCCAGGCTGCGGAAAAACTACCCTCGCGCGGCTCATTGCCCGTTTAACGCGCTCCGAATTTGTCTCCTTCAGCGCCGTCCTCGCAGGCATCAAGGAAATCAAGGAAGTCATGGCCGTCGCGGAACAGAAGGCGCGTTCTGGCCATCGCACCATCGTTTTTGTGGATGAAGTTCACCGCTTCAACAAAGCCCAGCAGGACGCCTTTCTCCCGCACGTCGAAGCAGGCCACATCATCTTCATCGGCGCAACCACGGAGAACCCTTCCTTCGAAGTCATCTCGCCGCTTCTTTCGCGCACCAAGGTCTACGTCCTCGAGCCGCTAGCCACGCCACAAATCGCCGAGCTTCTCCGCCGCGCCCTAACCGACAAAGAACACGGCTTCGGCAACGAATCGATCGTAGCTCCCGACGAAATCCTGTTTCGAATCGCCTCCTTCGCCAATGGCGACGCTCGCGCCGCGTACAACACGTTGGAACTCGCCGTTCGCAGCGCGCGCCCCGACGAAAGCGGCGCCCAAGTCCTCACGCCCGAACTTCTCGAAGACGTCCTGCAACGAAAACTCCTTCGCTACGACAAAGCCGGCGAAGAGCACTACAACCTCATCTCCGCGCTGCACAAGTCCGTGCGCAATTCCGATCCCGACGCCGCGCTCTACTGGCTTGCGCGCATGCTCGAATCCGGCGAAGACCCGCTCTACCTTGCGCGCCGCATGGTCCGCATGGCCAGCGAAGACATCGGCCTCGCCGAACCCGGTGCGCTCGCCATCACCCTCGCCGCCAAAGACGCGTTCGATTTTCTCGGCGCGCCCGAAGGCCATCTCGCCCTCGCGCAAGCCGCGGTCTATCTTTCGCTCGCGCCAAAATCCAACGCGCTCTACACCGGCTATGGCAGCGTCATCGAAGACGTGCGCAAGAACGAAGCCGATCCCGTCCCGCTCCATCTCCGCAACGCCACCACCGGCCTCATGAAAAACATCGGCTACGGCGAAGGCTACAAATACGCCCACAATTTCGAGGAGAAAGTCACCGACATGGCGTGCCTCCCCGACAATTTAGCTGGCCGCACCTACTACCAGCCCACCGACCAGGGCTTCGAACAGCGCCTCCGCCAGCGCCTCGACGAAATTCGAAAAATAAGATCGCGTGCCGCGCCTGGAACCTGAGGTGAGCCGATGAAACGCATGGCTTGTGCTCTTGCAATTCTCGTATTCTGCATGGCCGCTCCCGCGAGCGATCCGCCCAAGCGTCCTCGCATCTCTGGCATCGCGTACGTGCGAATACTAGTGACAAATCTTGACAAAGCGAGGGAATTCTATTCCCTGGCGCTCAGTCCGATTTCCCCTCCGGTTAGCACGCAAACTCCATGCGACTGGTGCGAGCGGGCACCTATTTTTCCTGCATTCGGGCCGAAACGACTTGGTCCAATCGAACTCGAAACCTTGCCTTCGCAAGGTGCCGCCAGCTCTTTGAAAGAAGTTGCTTTCACTACGGACGATGCCACGAAACTACGAGACTTCCTGAAGAAGAACCACGTTGCTACGGAGAAACTGACCAAGTGTGGTGAGGACCCCTGCTTTAGCGTGTCCGATCCGGAAAATCATCGGCTCGTCTTCGTGCAAAGGATCACTCATCCCCCGATCGAGATTCCGGGAGCGTACTCGTCCGTTGCTATCAGCGAACCGATCATTCACGTCGGATTTGTTGTTCGTGACCGCGCCGCCGAAGATCGCTTCTACAAGGACATTCTCGGCTTCCACCTCTACTGGCAAGGGGGCAGGAAGGACGACGAAACCGACTGGGTGAACATGCAAGTCCCCGACGGGACCGACTGGATCGAATACATGCTCAACGTCCCCGCCAACGCCGACCATCACACACTCGGCGGGATGAACCACATCGCGCTCGGCGTCCCAGACATTCACGCCGCGGAAGCGCAACTTCGCAAGAACGGTTGGACCGGCACCGAAGAGCCCAAAATCGGCCGCGGCGGCAAATGGCAGCTCAATCTCTACGACCCCGACGACACGCGGGTCGAACTCATGGAATTCACGCCCGTGCAAAAACCCTGTTGTTCCGAATATACCGGCCCGCACCCTGGTCCCAACCGGTGATGCATTTCCCAAACAATCTCGCCCCATGTCAAAATTGTTCGAGCACCAAATGAACCGGGTGGACGTGAAAGTTCTGAGGTCATAGAATGAGAAGGACCGCATTGCTGCTAACGAGTTTGCTGCTCTGCTGCGCGGTTGTTGCGAAGCGCATCCCGCCGAAGCGCCCGCGCATTCTAGGCATTGCCGGCGCGACGATTCTTGTTTCCAACGTGGCCGACGCTCGCAATTTTTACCTGAAACTCATCGACCCAAATCACGTCTGCAACTATTGCGAGCAAGCTCCCGCGCGATTTCTGTTTCTTCCCAACGGCCAGCGCATCACCCTCGAAAAAGCGCCCGACCCTCTTCCTGCAAATCTTCTCGGCGAAGTTTCTCTCCTCACCGAAGACCTCGAAGGCTTCAAACGATATTTCCATGCCAACAAAATTGAGTTCGGCGAAGTCCGGCAAAAGCGAGGCGGCGAGCTCATCCGTATCGTGCTTCAGGATCCCGAAGGACATCACATTTCGATCACCGACTCCTATCACTTAGCCAACGCCGACGATCTGAGCGCCGGCCTGCCCCCTTCGCACGCGCGCAATTCGGTTCGCATCATTCACGCCGGCTTCATCGTCAACGACCGCGCCGCCGCCGATCACTTCTACCAGGATGTTCTCGGCTTCCATCTCTACTGGCACGGCGGCATGAAGGACGACGAAACCAGTTGGGTCGCCATGCAAGTTCCCGATGGCACCGACTGGGTCGAATACATGCTCAACATCTCGCCCACCGCCGATAAACGCACACGCGGCGTCATGAATCACATCTCTCTTGGCGTCCCCGACATCCACGCCATCCAAGCACAAATCGTGAAAGCTGGCGTCAAACTCACCGAACAACCCCAAATCGGCCGCAACGGCAAATGGCAGCTCAATCTCTACGACGCCGATGCCACCCGCGTCGAATTCATGGAATTTACGCCCGTCCAAAAACCGTGCTGCTCCGAATTCGCCGGCGCGCATCCAGGGCCTCACCCGTGACATACTTTCACGCGCATCTCATTCCATGACAGAATCTCTTGCCACTCCAATGAATCGCATCGTCCTCTTTGTGGTCATTGTTCTAGCTGGCCTTTCGCTCGGCGCGCAAGAGGAACCCCTGCGTCCAAGAATCTACGGCATCGGCTGGGTTCGCCTGCGCGTCACCAATCTTGAAAAGGCAAAGCACTTCTACGAGGACATCCTGCAACTGAAGGAGTTTCCGAACAAGTGTTTTACGCCATCTGCCGTCTGCTTGTGGATTAACGAGACACAAAAGCTGGAACTTGTACCCACTTCCTCCCCAGATGACAAGGGTGGTTTAGACCTTGTGGGGTTCTTTACGGTCGACCTCAAGAAAATGCGCCGCTACCTGTATTCGCAAGGGCTGATGCCGGGCGAAATCGTACAAAATGAAAGGCAATACTTTGAAATGCGGGATTTTGAGGATCACCGCATCGCCTTCGAATCAGCATTCGAAAACCTTGGAAACGTATTCTCGCCTGTTAGCTCAAAGATCCTTCATGCTGGTTTCGTCGTCCGCGATATCTGCAAGGAAGATAAGTTCTACAAGGACATCCTCGATTTCGAACTCTATTGGTACGGCGGGTTCCAGGATCAGGACGTCGATTGGTACGAAATCCAGGCTCCCGATGGCTTCGAATGGATCGAATACATGCTCAACATCCCCGCGAACGCCGACCACAAAGAACTCGGCGTGCAGAATCATTTTTCCCTCGGCGTGAAAGATGCCCAAGCCGCCGCGGTCCAATTGCGCAAAAATGGTCTGAACTCGTTCGACGGTCCGGAAATCGGCCGCGACGGAAAAAATAGTCTCGACGCCTACGACCCCGACGGCACACGCGTCGAAATCATGGAGTTCACGCCGACGCAAACTCCCTGCTGCCGTCCCTACACCGCGCCACATCCAAAACCATGACCCCTCGGTTCCCTCTTCTCCGTGTCCTCTGCGCTCTCTGTGTTCTCTGCGTAAATTTCTTTTGCCTTTTTTCTTCCCCCGCCCAAAATCTCGACAAGCCGCTCACAAACATCGATGAAGACATCACCGCCTTCGCCTTCGACTCCACCGGCCGCATCGTCTACGCCACGCATCGCGGCTTCAAAACCAAGCTCTACGATCTTGAACACGACGACATCTGGCTCCAGGAATCCAACGGAAAGAAGCGCCGCCTCCTCGAAGGCCAAAAATTCAACCGCGGCAATCAACCCTTCAGCTATATCGTCGATTCCTTCCGCTGGTCTCCCAACGGCCACCTGATTCTTGCCCAGCTTCTCACTACCACCGTCGTCGACGAGTCCGGCAAAACCGAAGACAGCTTTATGACTTTGCTTCTCGACGATAGCGGCCACGAAATCCGCATCGCGAAAGGCGACAGCGTACTCCCCGACGCCGCCAACGCTGCGTGGACCTCCGACAATGCCGGCATCGTCTACCTCTCCGAAGCGGTCAAGCCTCGCCAGCTCTTCTCCATGAAATTCACGCGCCTCGCCACCGGCTCCATGCCCTCCTTCTACGAAGGCCGCACTTTCCTTGACGTCGCGTGGATGCCCACGATGACCTTCGCCATCGCCGTCGAACAGGATCACGGCAGAACCGGCCCGCCCCGCCTCCAGCGACTTGACCTTTTTAGTGACACGGATAAAGAGCTCGCCACGCTTGACGGCTATCAAGGCGGCATCAGCGTCTCGCCCAGCGGCAGGCTGGTCGCGTATTTTATTGACCGTGAAATTCTGGAAGTCCGCGATCTCGCCTCACCGAATCGCGTAGCGCGCCTTCGGGTCGGCCTCGGCGTCTTTCAATGGTCCCCCGACGAAAAGCGCATTGTCCTCAAGCGCGCCATCGAAAAAAAATCCGGTGATCTCGTCTACTTCGACGTCCCGCCTCTCGCCGTTCCGCCCAATGCCCACGACATCCCCGTAACGCAACCACCGGCCGTCTCACTCCTCCATAGCATAACGTTCCGCGAATTCGCCATCTCTCCCGACAGCCGCTTCCTCGCCGTAGTGGCCCCCGGCAAACGCAACCTCCTAGTATTCCCCTTTCCCCACTAGTCAGTTCGCTGTTCTGTTTTTTCTTCTCTGCGGCCTCTGCGTCTCCTCTTCTCTTACTCTGCGTTAAATCCTTTTCTTCTTTCCTTCCTCCGCAAAAAAAAACAATGGCCCGCGCAACATCGCCACGCGGGCCATTTCCGCAATTCCCATTCCTACTGCGCAAACCGCCTGAAAAAACTGTCTGCCTTCCACTGCGGCCGCTGCCCCGCATCCGCTGCGCGCAGCGCCAATTTCTCCAGTATCGCGTTGAACTGCGCCGCTCCGACCAAATCCACCGGCTGGTTTACGTCATCCGCCGGCCCGTGGTATCTCTCCTTGTACCAATCATTGAATTTCTTTTCCTCCGGCGTTCCCGGCAGCCAACCAAACTTGAACGCCAGCGACGGCACTCCCTTTCGAATGAAGCTGTACTGATCGCTTCGAATGAACCGGTTGTGATCCGGCTGCTTGTCCGCCTGCACTTGCACGCCCGCGGACTCGCAAACCGTTCGAATGTCGTCCCCCAACGACGATTCCCCGAGCCCCTGCACTTCGAGATATTTCAGCGGAAACAGCGGCAAGTACATATCCATATTCAAATCCGCCACAATGTTTTTTCCATCCACCGTCGGATGCTCCGCAAAATATCTCGATCCCAGCAACCCCTTCTCTTCTCCAGTGACCGCCAAAAACAAAACCGACCGCTTCGGCTTCGCTCCCGATTCCTTCATCGCCCGCGCCACTTCAATCAACGATGCAATCCCCGACGCATCATCCATCGCCCCGTTATAAATCTTGTCGCCGTTCACTGGCACTCCGATGCCCAGGTGATCGAGGTGCGCGCTGATCACCACATATTCTTTACTTAGCGCCGGATCGCTGCCCTTCAACACGCCCACCGTGTTTTGCGATTTCGTCTCCGAAGTCTTCACCGCTACCCGCGCCTTGATCGTCACCGCCAGCGGAAATCGCGGCAGCGGCTTGTCCGCATTCACCGCATCCAGCACTTCCTGAAACGAATGGCCGCTCCCCGCAAAAAGGCTTTCCGCGTGAGCCGGGTTGAACACCATCGCGACCGGCAGGCTTGGTTCTCCCGCCGCTGCGAGATCGCTCAATTCCATTCGCGGCTCCAGCCGCGCGCCCGCCGTCCGCGACCACGGGACCTCTGCCGCCTTCGGATTCGCAATCGAGATGGACCCGATCGCTCCAATTTTCTTCAACGCCTTAAGACGCTCGTCGCGCGATTGAAAATGCGCCTTCACCCCCGACGGCATGTTTCCCGGCCCGCCGCTAATGTAAATGACGAACTTCCCTTTGGCATCCAGCCCCGCAAAATCGTCGTAGTTCTGCTCCGGCACGCTCAATCCGTAACCCGCAAACACCGCCGGCGCCGAGATCGCCGCATTCCCGTCTGCATGTGGAACGAAAAACGCGTCCTCGCCCAGCTGCAGTTCTTGCGTCTTGGTCTCCATTGCTAGCGAAATCGAGGATTGACTCTCATCCGTTTGCGCCACTTTGAAGTGCACCGGCTGCGAGAAGCCGTCCACGCCTGCCGGTTGCAAACCAGCATTCTTGAATTCTTTCGTGACGTACGCCGCGGCCAATTCAAATCCCGCGCTGCCCACGTCGCGCCCTTCCAGCTTGTCGTCCGCCAGATACTGGACATGCGCCCACCAGCGTTTTCCGAGCGCCTCCCAATCCGGCGCAGCGGCCATTGCCGCTACCGCACCGAACAAGCTGAAACACACCAAACACTTTCCGGAAAGCTTCATCGCTCTCTCCTCAACAAAACTAAAGATGGAATGGTAGCAAAACTCGGGACTTCAGTTTTTTTAATCTTCGGCGATGCTCAACCAGAATGCAGGAATCCTCGATGACCATTAGCCCCGCCGCCCGCGCTTTCTCCGCCGCAGTTTCGTGTTCAATTCCCTGCTGCATCCACACGACTCTCGCGCCGACGCGGATCGCGCTGTCCACCACCGGTGGCACTTCTTCGGAGCGCCGGAAAACATTCACGATATCTATTTTATCCGGCACGTCCTCCACCCGCGCGTAACTCTTCTCTCCCAGCACTTCCGTCTCGTTCGGATTCACCGGAATAATTCGGTAGCCCGCATCCTTCATGTACTCCGTTACGCCGTAGCTCGGACGCGCGGGATTCGAAGACAAACCGACCACCGCGATGGTCTTGCAGTTTTTCAAGATTTCCGTAATAGGGTCGGCGCCAGTGTTCGTTGCAAAGTCGGCGCAATTCGGTAGGAGCACTCTCATCGCGTTGCGAATTCGCTCTTTCCGGCGCGCTTCGTCAGAATCTGTGACATTGCCAAGAGGCATTTGTCATTCTCTTCCGCGGTTCCGACTGAAATGCGAATGGCTTCCGGAAGTCCCATCCAACCAAGGGGCCGCACAATCACTCCCTTATGAAGCAGCTCGTCGCTGATTTCCTTGGCTTCCGGTCCGACGGGGATGAATAAGAAATTCGTTTCGCTCGGCACGGGTCGCAGTCCCAGCTTCGTCAATCCCGCGCTCAACCGCGAGCGCTCGGTTGCGTTAG
Organism: Acidobacteriota bacterium; assembly: GCA_013289835.1. Lineage (GTDB taxonomy): Bacteria > Acidobacteriota > Terriglobia > Acidiferrales > UBA7541 > Acidiferrum. The sequence continues at coordinate 118,466 of JABCZG010000009.1, forward strand.
TTTCGATGCAACGTGTTACGTGTTCTTGATCATCCAGCGCCGCCAGCGCTGCGGCTTGCGCCACGCCAGAAGTATTGAATGGTGTTTTCAGTTTGTTCATCGCCGTAACCAACTCCGGCTGTCCGATGGCGTAGCCGATGCGCAGCCCCGCCAGCCCGTACACTTTCGAAAACGTGCGCAGGATCAGCAAATTCTTTCGTTTGTGATACGCCGCCTCGGAGTGCCGCAGGTCCACACTCAATGCGTAATGGATGTAGGCCTCATCGAGCACTACCAGCACGCCGTCAGGAACACCGCCCAGAAATTCGTCGAATTGTTTCGCGTCGAAGGCCGTCCCTGTGGGATTGTTCGGATTCGCCAGATAGACTATCGCGGTTTTCGGCGTGATGGCCTTCACCATTGCTTTCAGATCAAACGTGAAGTTGCGCTGCGGCACAAGCACCAGCTCCGCGCCGCTGGCGCGTATCGCCACCGAAAATGGCGCGTAGCTCCCTACTGACGTCAATCCCTGCAAGCCCGCTCGCAACAAAACGCGCGAAGCGAGGTCAATAATTTCGCTCGACCCGAGCCCAACAAAAATCTCTTCCGGCGTTACTCCGCGCAACACCGCCAGTTTGTGCCGCAGTGCGTGTGTTCCGCCGTCTGGATAGCGATTTGAATCGCCCAGCACCGCGCGCGCCGCTTCCATCGCTTTGGGAGACGGCCCCAGCGGATTTTCATTCGATGCGAGCTTCACCGCGTGAATCTTCAGCTCGCGCTCGACTTCCTCAATGGGTTTTCCCGGAACGTAAAAGGGAAGGCCGCGAATATAATCCGGAATCAGCTCTTCGATTGTGCGTGTCATCTCTTCTAGTTTACTTCTCCATTGGTTTTGCCGCCAATCCGAGGCTCACGGTTGGTAGCCATTTACTTACTGTCACAGGCTTTTCAATTGCGCTACTTCCCTCACCGTCAGCGACCGAACTTTCCCAGGAGGAACGTCCAACACCAACGGCCCCAGCTGCACGCGCTTGATTTTCTCCACCAGAAACCCCACCCGTTCAAACATCCGCCGAATCTGCCGATTCCTGCCCTCGATCAAAATCACCTCGTACCAAGGATTCGCACCATCCTCCGCCAGTCGTATTTTCGCCGGAGAGGTTTTCACCTTTGTTCCATCTTCCAACTCAATCGTGATTCCCGCTCGCAAACGATCGAGCGCGCGCTCGTCCGGCTTCCCGCTGATTTTCACCAGATATGTTTTCGGCACGTGGGAACCGGCTTTCATCAGCTTCTGCGCCAGCGCTCCGTCATTCGTCATCAACAGCAATCCCTCGCTGGCGTAATCCAGCCGCCCCACCGGATAAACGCGCTCCGGAACTTTTTTCATTAGCTCCATGACTGTCGGGCGCCCTTCGGGATCGTTCACCGTGGTCACATACCCTTTCGGCTTGTGCAGCAGAAAATAGAGCAGCCGCTCTTTGCTCTTCAGCGGCTTCCCATCCACGCAAATCACGTCGCCTTCCGGATCGGCTTTCGTGCCTTGCTCCGTCACCACTTTTCCATTGAGCGTTACGCGCCCCGCCGCAATAATCTCTTCCGCCTTGCGCCGCGACGCGATTCCGCTCGCCGCCATAATTTTCTGGAGTCTCTCCAAACCCATTCTGCGTGGATACCTTTACGCTCTCTTCGCTTCCTTGCGCACGTGCTCGGACTTCAACAATTTCTCCGCTTCCTTCTTCTCTATTAACCGATATCTTCCCCGCGGTATTCCCTCGACCGACAACGGCCCTAGCCCGATGCGTTTCAACTTTTCCAGCGGATGTTTTCCCTTGAACATCAACCGCCGCAGCGTTTCATTCTTGAAATCCTTCATCCGGATTTCATACCAGAAATTCGCCGCGCGCCCGCGCGTGGCGTCCGGCTGCCGTACCGTTTGCATTCGCGCGCCAATCTCTTTTCCAAGCCGCTCCAAATCCGGCAGCGTCAGCATGCCTTTCACTTTCGCGTGATAGACCTGTTCGAGGTGCGCCCAATTCTTCAGCATCTCCGCGGCCAGGTCGCCGTCATTCGTCAAAAACACCAGCCCCGACGCGGCATACTCCAGATTCCCCACCGGGTACACGCGCTCCGGCAATCCGCGCAAACAATTCCGCAGCGTCTTGCGCCCCTCTGGGTCCGCCATCGTGGCCACCACTTCCGGTGGCTTGTTTAACACAATGTAGACGCGACGCTCCTCCCCGCCCACAATTTTTCCGGCCGCCTCAATCCTGTCTTTTCCGGCGTCCGCCTTTGTCCCTAGCTCCCGCACCACGCGCCCATTCAGGCGCACCTGCCCGCTCAAGATCAACTGTTCCGCATGCCGCCGCGAAGCTATACCCGCCCGCGCAATAATCTTCTGCAGTCTCTCTTCCATTTTCTCTTTCTTATCTTTTTTTTCGTTCCTTCTTGTCGGCGCTATGTAGGGCTGCTCTTCAACTAACTCGCAGCGGGTCCCTCCGGCTTCTTCCTCAATCCCACGTATGCCGCACCGATGAGCGCATATATCCCAGCATTGGCCAGTCCAACGACCGCCCATAAAACATAAAAGCCGACCGTACCCACCTCAGCAGCTTCGAAAAACCAGACGAACACCGGTGCAAGCAGGAGAGATGCGGGGCACAGAAGAACACCGGCCGCCACCAACGAATAATTTGGTGACGAGGAATCCGCCGCGAACTGCATCATCATAACTACCGCAGCGCTCGCCAAGCCCAACAGTGCAAACCGGAAGATAGTTCGCCAATCTTTGTCCATGCGACCCTACAGACTCGCAGCTCGTTCTCTGTGGCCTATGTGCTCCGATCTCTGCGATCTCTGTGATAAATCTTTTCCCTACTCGCCGGCTGCCGTGGACTTCACGGATGGCGGGTCTTCATCTAGTTGGCCGGAGGGCATACCTTCGGAAGTTGCCAAAGCCTCGTGTTCACGTTCTGCTTCTGCCTCGGCTAGGTCTTCCCCGACGTGGGCGATGGCGTCCGAGGGAGTTTCATGCGAATGATCGCCTATCGCGGACTCATCCACCGGCGCGAAACCCTCATCGCTCCCCAGCGCTTCCCGAGCTAGCGCTTCAAATTCCTTCAAGCTCGGGAGTTCTTCCAGATCGCTCAACCCGAAGCGCATCAGAAATTCTTTCGACGTCTTGTACAGAATTGGCCGGCCCATGACTTCCTTGCGCCCTGCCGTGGTAATCAGGTGCTTGTCCAGCAACGTGCCGATGACGCCCGCGGTGTTCACGCCGCGAATCTCCGAAATTTCCGGCGACGTTACGGGCTGTTTGTAGGCAATCACCGCCAGCGTCTCCAGCGCGGGCATGGACAGCCTCAGCGGCGGCCGCAGACTCTTGATGAAGCGCCGCACCACGTCATGCTGCTGCGGCTTGGTGTACAGTTTGTATCCGCCGGCCACCGCGCGAATCTCGATGCCGCGGTCTTCTCCGGCGTAACTCGCCACCAGCTCATCGAGCGACGACTGTACGGCCAGCTTCTCTTCGCCGAGCGCTCGCGTCAGTTGCTCGAGCGTTGCCGGCTCGTCTGCTGCATAAATAATCGCTTCCAGTGCCGCTCTTCTCTCTTCGTTTGTCATCCGGTCTTCTCTTCTGCGCGAATTCTCTGTCTACTCTGCGTTTCCGCGTCAAGCTTTCTTGTTTTCTCTCGCTCCTCACCACTCCCTACTTGTATTCCTCATCAATCTGCTTGATCCCGCCTGCTTCATCAAACACCAGATCAAACATCTTGTGCTTGCGCACCATAATTTCTCCGAATTGCTTTTCTTGCACCAGCGCTACCGCCTGGAGCTTTACCATTTCGAGGACCGCCAGGAACGCCACGATCATGGCGTGCCGTGAAGGACAAGCCTCAAAAAACTGAATCAGATTCACTGAGCTATCAGCACTGGCCAGAATCTGCGCGCGCAACGCCGCAATCATCTGCGCCACGGTAAACTCTTCGTGCCGCAGTTCGATGCGCGAAACTTCTTTCTTCCGCTCCAGCACCTGCTGGAACACTTTCACCAAATCCACCAGCGAAACCACCAAGTCGCCCTCGGTCCCTTCGTCGTTGTAGAGCGACTTGTCCGGCTTGGACCACACGTTCTCTTCAATCTGCTGTTTCTGATACAAAAGCTGCGCCGCATTCTTGAACTTCTCGTGCTCCACCAATCGCTGCACCAGATCCGCGCGAGGATCCTCCTGCTCTTCCGGCCCCGCCAACGGATCTGGCGGCAGCAGCATCTTCGACTTGATGTAAATCAGCGTGGCCGCCATATAAATAAATTCCGAGGAGACATCCACGTCCAACTCTTCCAGCTTGTGCAGATAATCCAGATATTGCGCCGTGATTTTCGAAATCTGGATGTCGTGAATACTCATCTTCTGCTGCTTGATCAGATCCAAGAGCAGGTCCAGCGGCCCTTCATACATCGGGATGTTGATTTTGTATGGCGTCGCCATTTTGGAGTTCTCAGTCCTCAGTTTTCAGTTCCCAGTAAGAAGCAGAACGTTCTGCTTAGAGCCTGCGTGCGCAAACGGAAGAGGCACCACAGCTGCTTCGTCTCTTCTCCTAGGCCTTTGCTGCTGCACCGCTAATCTCATCTCGTTTCTTCTTCCACCCGAAGACTGCTTCCCTTACTCGCTCCATTGTTCCTTGCGCCACCACGCGCGCCTTCTTTGATCCCGCATCCAAAAGCTCCAATACTTGCTTTGGGTTCTTTTCGTATTTCACTCGACGCTCGCGGACTGGCGCAATCCACTTGATCAAATTTTCGGCCATCGCGGCTTTGCACTCGATGCAGCCGATCCCTGCGGTCGTACAGCCTTGCCGCACCCACTCCAGCCGCCCCGGCTCTTCCGCCGAGAACAGTTTATGCCAGTCATACACGGGACACACGTCCGGATTTCCCGGATCCGTCCGCCGCTTCCGCGCCGGATCGGTCACCATCACCTTCGTCTTCGCCCGAATGTCCGCGTCGCTCTCACTCAACGTGATCGCATTCCCATAACTCTTCGACATCTTCCGCCCATCGAGCCCCGGTATCCTCGGCGTCTGGGTCAGCATCACTTGCGGCTCTTCGAGAACGTCAGCGATGCCTAACTGTTCCCTTAGTTCTGGGGCCGATTCGATTTGTTTTAGAAAATTCTGATGACCAATACTCGCAGCCCAAACCTTCACACACGAAGCAAACTCTTCGTAAGTATAAACCGGTGCTCCAAAACCAGCGCCTGTCGATTCCACCATGTCACGGAGAGCTGCGTTCAGATTATGGGCGCTCAAAACGGTCCTGTTCATCCAGAAGCCATTATGGAAATTAAACTTGCGGACAATCTCCCGGGAAATCTCCACATGCGAAACCTGGTCCTCCCCTACCGGCACAATTAGTGCAGCTCCGGGCTTGCTGTAAATCACAATGTCCGCCGTCTGCAGCACCGGATATCCCAGGAACCCGTAATTATGCAGGTCCTTATCCTTGACGTTTTCTAGCGCCTCCTTGTACGTGGGGACTCGCTCCAGCCAGCCCAGTGGGGTCACCATAGACAGCAGCAGATGCAACTCCGCATGCTCCGGAACGGCCGACTGCAGAAAGAGGACGCTCTTTGCGGGATCGAGGCCTGCCGCCAGATAGTCGATCATGATTTGGATGGTGTTCTCGGCCACCCCGGACGTATCCGCGTAGTCGCTGGTCAGGGCATGCCAATCGGCGATGAAGTAGAAGCACTCGTAGGTTGGGTCATTTTGTAACCGCACCCAATTCTGCAGCGCGCCAAAATAATGACCAATATGCAGGCGTCCCGTGGGGCGCATCCCGCTCAAAACCCTGCTCTTCTTCGCTTCAGCCCCGGTTCCCAATTCCAGGCTCCCCTTCCTCGCCGCTTTTGTTTCGATCCTTCATCTCTGCATCAAATCGTTTTTCGAGGTCTTGTACGAACTTCATCCGTTCGATCGCTTTTTCGCCCGTGAGCTCAATCACTCCTTGGTTAAGCATCGCCATCACGGCTTTGCCCCAGTCCGCGCGGGGGTCATCCAGCGCCGCATAGACCGCGCTAGAATCCGCGTCGGCATCGCAGATTGGCCGAATCACCGTATTCATCGCCACTTCGGCGGCCTCCAGTAGTCGGGCATATTCCTGCGAGTCTCTTTTTGCGAGGACGAACGCCATGGCGTGCCCTTGAGCGGCTATGAATTCAAACCGCTTCATGAGTTGCCGGACAGCGTCACGAGCTTCCGCATCGTTAACCATAAGGCCTGCCAACTGCCACCAATCTGCGCTCTCTGTGTTAAATTCTTTTTGCTTCACCCAAAAACCGAACAGGCAGGAGTGCCTGTTCTACTCAAACCCTCGCTAGCAGCTCGCGCGCAATGATCATGCGCTGGACCTCGCTGGTTCCCTCATAGATGGTAATCACGCGGGCGTCGCGGTACATGCGCTCGACATTCGTTTCGCGCGAGTATCCCACGCTGCCATGGACCTGGACCGCCTTATACACCACGCGGTTGGCCATTTCGCTAGCGTAAAGCTTGGCTTTGGAAGCACTTGCACCGACTTTTGTGGGATGGGCGTCTTTCAGCCACGCCGCGTAATGCGTCAGGCCACGCGCCGCCTCGATCTCCGTTTGCATGTCCGCAATCATCCACTGAATGGCCTGAAAATCGGCAATCTTCTTTCCAAAGGCCCCGCGCTGCTTGGCGTACTTCACCGTTTCTTCCAAGGCCCCTTGCGCCAGCCCGACTGCCTGCGCCGCAATGCCAATGCGGCCGCCATCCAAGGCGCTCAAGGCAATTTTCAGCCCTTGGCCCTCTTCGCCGAGGCGATTCTCGACCGGCACGGCGCAGTCATTCAGTAAGATTTCCACCGACGGGGACGACCGCTGGCCCATTTTGTCTTCATGCCGCCCCACGCGAAACCCCGAGGACCCCGGCTCGACCAGAAACGCGCTAATACCCTTCCCGCCAGCCGAGGGATCGGTCTTGGCAAAAATGAGGAGCACCCCCGCCACGCTGCCGTTGGTGACCCAGGTTTTGGTGCCATTGAGCCTGTAGCAATCACCAACGCGAACGGCTCGCGCCTGAATTCCGGCCGCATCGGAGCCCGCGGCAGGCTCCGTCAGGCAAAACGCACCGAGCGTTTCGCCTGTGGCCATGCGGCGCAGATACTTTTTCTTCTGCGCTTCCGTGCCGAACAGCAGCAGCGGCACTTGCACCGCTGAATTGGTCACACCAATGGCCGTGGACATGGCGGTGAAAACGCGCGCAACTTCCTCCAGCATCAGGACATAGGAAACGGTGTCCAGCCCCGGGCCGCCCCATTCTTCGGGCATGAGCATCCCGCAGCAGCCCATTTCGCCGAGTTTGTGGATGGCCTCGGCGGGAAATCTCTCCGCTCTTTCCATTTCCTTGACGACGGGGCGCACCTCCGCTTCCATGAATTGGCGGACGGTATCGCGAATCAGTTTTTGGTGGTCGTTGAGTGAAAAATCCATCGCGTCAGGTGTACGACTCCGGCCCGGCGGAGGCAGCGCAAGAAGTGTACACGCGATGCTAACATACCGGGCAACACGCGCCAATTGAGGAAGCCGCGCCAAACCGCGAATAGTGCAGAATAAAGCGGTACCCCGAAACAGTAGAAATAATAGGAAGCACCGCTGACGGTGGGCAGGACTCGGCCTTGGAACGAAAACATCGCCACTTGACCCTGAGCCAGAAACTGTTCGGCGTGGTGTCTCTGTTCACCGCGATCGTTATTTTTGCATTTTTTCTGGCGACGTTTCGGTCCGCGATTCTCTCTTCGGAACGCAGTTACATCGAGGGAGAAAGCGATTGGTCGAAAGCGCAAAAGGAAGCGGTGATTGAGCTGGAGCAGTACGCTGCTTTCGGCGCGCAAAAGGATTATCAGGCCTATTTGAGCGCGATTCAGGTTCCGCTCGGGGATAAGTTCGCGCGGCTGGAACTTGGCAAGCCCTCGCCGGACATGAAAGTGGTGTATCAGGAATTCGAAAGGGCGCACGTCCGTCCCGAAGACGTTCGAAGCATCTTGCGATTTTACGGGTGGTTTCACGGGTATGCATTCATGCAACGGGCGATCGCGCATTGGACAGCGGCCGATCAAGAGATCGACAACCTCACCGAATTCGGCGACCAGTTACACGCCGAGCGACTCCTGGAACATCCAAATCCAGAAAAGATGAGGGACATACTCGAGAAGGTCGAGGCCTGCGACTCCCGGCTTACGCTGCTGGAGAATCAGTTCACTAACGCCCTGGTCGCGGGCGACCAGAAAGTTCGCGGATTTCTCAACGTTCTTACACTCGGAAGCAGCGTGCTGCTGCTGGTTCTCGGAATTGGCACGTCACGCTACTTGTTGCGAACCTTGCAGCGCTCCGAAGAAAATTACCGGCGACTCTTCGATTCTGCCAGCGACGCCATCGTGATCGTGGACTACGAGTCGGGCACGGTGCTGGAAGCGAACGCTCGCGCCGGAGATTTCCTGAGAATCCCGTCGGAACGCCTGGCCGGACTGCCGGAAGCAAATCTTTTCCCGACGGGCGAGGAAGAACGCTACCGCGAACTTTTTCGCGCGGGGCTTTCGAGCGGCGAGGCCCAGAGCGCGCAATTGAAACTGCGGCGAGGCGACGGGCGCGCGGTGGAAGTGGATGCGCGAGTCCGCTTGATTGAGCTGGATAACCCGCGCCAGCGCGTCATTTTGGCGATCTTTCGCGATTCGAGCGAAGTCAAACGGCTCAATCGCGCGCTGCTGGCACTGAGCCGGTGCAATCAGGAACTGGTGCGCGGCAGCAACGAGCAGGAGCTGCTCGAAAAAATTTGCCAGATTATTGTGAATACCGGCGGGTATCGCATGGCGTGGGTGGGCGTGCCGGAGGACGATGAAGAGAAAACCATTCGAGTTGCCGCGCAGAGCGGCGATACCGGAGGTTATCTTCAGTCCATTCGGGTTTCCTGGGCGGATACGCCTGCTGGACGCGGCCCCGTGGGAACGGCAATCCGGAAGGGTGAAATCTGCGCAATTCCCAATATGCTGAAGGATCCACGCTACGCGCCGTGGGCCAAGCAAGCGGCCGCAGAGAAATTTCTATCGGCCATCTCCCTCCCACTTTCCGGGGACCAGAGTGTCATCGGGGCTCTGAGTATCTACTCCGAAGAAGAAGATGTCTTCGACGCCGAGGAAGTGGCACTCCTTAAGGAGCTTGCGACCAATCTTGCGTATGGCATTTCGACGCTGCGAATCCGTTCGGAACATGAACGCGCGGAGACGGAGGTTCATTCACTGGAGGAACAGCTTCGCCAGGCGCAAAAAATGGAGTCGCTGGGGCGGCTGGCGGGAGGAGTGGCGCACGACTTCAACAATCTCTTGACGGTGATTCGCGGATACGCGGAGCTGGCCCTGCCTCCCAAGCAAGAAAACGGGGAGCTGCGGCGCAAGATCACGGAGATTATGAAGAGTTCGGACCGCGCGCAGGCGCTGGTGAGCCAGTTGCTGGCGTTCAGCCGCAAGCAGATTCTTAAGCCCACGGTCCTGGACCTCAATCAGGTGGTGGCGGAGATTTCGGAAGTGCTTCCCCGTTTGATCGGCGAAGACGTCAGCATTGTGGTGCGGCCCGGCGCCAATCTGCGGAGAATCAAAGCGGATCCCAACCAGATGCAGCAGGTGCTGCTAAATCTGGCGGTGAATGCGCGGGATGCGATGCCGAATGGCGGGACGCTCAGTTTTCTCACAGAGAATTCGCCGATGCCCGTGGGATCGAGATTCGAAAAGATCGTCGAGGGAGTGCTGCTGACGGTTAGCGATACAGGCAGCGGCATCGCGCCGGAACTCCAACCGCGCATTTTTGAACCTTTTTTCACTACCAAGGTGCGCGGCAAGGGGACAGGCCTTGGTCTGGCGATGGTTTACGGAACGGTGTCGCAGAGCGGCGGACGGATTGAAGTGGAGTCCGCGGTCGGCAAAGGCACGACGTTCAAACTCTTTTTCCCACCCACCGATGAGCAGGTTGCAGCTTTCTCACGGGAAAGCCGAATGCCAATGCCTGGGGCAGGAGGAGAAACCATTCTGCTGGTCGAAGACGAGCCCAGCTTGCGGGAACTGATCAGCGACTATCTTGGCAACGCGGGTTTTACTTTGGTCACGGCGAAGAACGGTTCGGATGGGCTGGCCAAGGCCAAAGCGCATGCTGGGCCGATCCATCTGGTGATCACCGATGTCGTGATGCCTGGGATGGGCGGGCGCGAGTTGGCGGACCAGCTGAAAGCCTCTCATCCAGAGACACCGGTTCTCTTCATGTCGGGGTATGCGGATGACGCGGCCATTCAGCGCGTCATCTCCGAGCGCACCGACCACTATATCGAGAAACCGTTTGAGTTGAATTCGCTGGCGCGGAAAGTGCGAGAAGTGCTTTCGAACGGCAGCTAGGCGTTCGTGCCTACAGCTTGAATAGTTCGCGCAGGCGCTTGGTTTGGGCGCGGCTTACGGGGATTTGGGTCTGCTTCTTGTCGTTCATTTTGAGCAGGTAGCTGGATTTGAACCACGGGACGACTTCCTTAATGTGATGGATGTTCACGAGGTAGGAGCGGTGGGGGCGCCAGAAGGATTCGGAATCGAGTGCGTCGGTCAATTCCTCCAAAGTGCGGTAGTTGGAGGAGCCTTCGGCCTCGCGCGACGATACGGAGATTGCGCCATCGGCGATCGAGGCGAACACCAAGTCTTCCCCGTCAATCAGTAGTAGGCGCTGTTGGGCTTTCAGCAGGAGTTTAATGGGCTGCGGGGAGGGCTGTTTCGAGGCGCCAAGCTGGCTGACCAGTTGTTCCAGGCGTTCGGTGGGACTGGTTTCCGCTTCGATTTCGCGGCGCGCGCGCTGGATGGCCTTCGCGATGCGCGATTTGTCGAATGGCTTCAGGACGTAATCCACGGCGTTTACGTCGAAGGCCTGCACCGCGTACTGGTCGAAGGCGGTGGCGAAGACCACGTGCGGCATTTTCATTTTGCGTTCGACTAGCTTTTTCAGGACGCCGAAGCCGTCCAGCCCGGGCATCTGGACGTCCAGGAAAACCAAATCCGGCGAATGCTCCTTGATCAGCGAAACGGCTTCCACGCCGTTTTTGCCGAGGCCGATGACGTTGACCTCGGGAAAGGCCTTCAAGAGAAAGGCGAGCTCGTCCCGAGCGGGCTTTTCGTCGTCCACAATGATGGTGTTGATGGCCATGTTCGATCGCTCGACAGCGCTCGTGAAGCTTTCCTAAGAAATTTTGGTTCAGAAAACGAGTATAGGCGCACGGTGCGTCTACAAGCAAACGGCGGAGGCCCGGCCCGCGCTGGCGAATTCTCGTATTCCCGGTATGATGCCCCACGAGAAACACGTCGAGGAAGGCAAAAATGAAGAAATCTTCAGTTAGACAGCCGGCGAAGAAAGCGAAAGTCCTCAGCAGCACGACTCTTTATGAAGGTCCGGTGTTCGGGATCCGCCGGGACGAAGTCCTCGAGCCAACCGGAGGGCGCACCATGCGCGAGGTCATCACGCATCCGGGTTCCGTCGTGGTGCTCCCTGTTCTTCCGGATGGGCGCATCCTGCTGATCCGGCAGTATCGGCACGCGGCCAAACAATACCTGTGGGAACTGGTCGCAGGGCGGATTGACGCCGGGGAAAACCCGCGCGAGGCGGCGGCGCGCGAACTGATTGAGGAGACAGGGTTTCGCGCCAAGCGATTCCGAGTTTTCCTGGATGTGTTCCCGACGCCGGGGTTCCTGGAGGAGCGGATGTTCATTCTTCTGGCGGAAGGATTGACGGCGGGCGAAGCGGAGCCGGAAGAAGACGAGAAAATAATTTCCCGTCCGTATAAACCCAAGGAATTGGAAGAAATGATTCGCGATGGAAAACTGCGCGACGCAAAATCGATTGCTGGAATTTTGTATTATCTGCGTTTTCTCGCCACGGGAAAACGATTTCCCAAGTGATGTTCATTGAATCGTTTCTGTAAACGGATAAAGTCAAGAATCTTTGCTATAAAACGAGAATGTTCTATTGACTCGAACTTCGATTCTGGTACACTCCGCGCAATTTGTAATCATAACGGCGCTGAGAGAGTCCCCCGCCGCTGTGACAAAGATACTTTATGCCTGTCAGGAGGCAATCGAAGTGCAAGGAACAGTAAAATGGTTTAACAATTCCAAAGGATATGGCTTCATCGGGCGCGATGATGGCCCCGACGTGTTTGTCCATTATTCCGCCATCACCGGGGATGGCTACCGAACGCTGCAGGAGGGAGATCCTGTTGAGTTCGAGATCGTCCAGGGACCCAAGGGTCCGCAAGCAGCGAATGTGGCAAAGGCAAGCGGATAAGGAGTAGAGCAAGCACGCGGCCGGCAGGGAGCGCCCCCCTGCCGGCCTTTTTTATTTGGTAAGCGAAGCTTCTTTCCTCCCGGTTGTGCGCGGCTTCCCTCTTCATCAGTCCCCACTGCCGGGCTTATAATCCTTCCACCATGGACAACAAACAGATCGCTCGTATCCTTCGCGAGACCGCGCAACTGCTGGAGATTGACGGCGCCATCATTGGCCGCTATCGCAGCTATGAGAAGGCGGCGGAACTCATTGACAGTTTGCCGGAATCCATAGAGCAGCTCGTGCAGCAGCCGGAAAAATTAAAAGAACTTCCGGGCATCGGCGACCGCATGGTCGAGCATCTGGAAGAGATCGTGAAAACCGGGGATTACGCGCTGCGCAAAAAGTTGCTGAAGAAATATCCGGCGACGATTCTCGACGTATTGCAATTGCAATCGCTGGGCCCGAAGAAAGTTGCGTTTCTGTGGTCCAACTTCAAAGCGGGCACGGTCGCGGATGTGGAAAGAATCGCCAAGGAAGGCAAGCTGCGCGATTTGCCGGGGTTCGGCGAAAAGAGCGAGCAGAACATCCTGAAAGCGGTGGAGGTTTTTAAGAAATCGACGGGGCGATTCCTGATCAGCACCGCGGAAGACGCGGCGACGGCGATTGCAGCGCACATCGAAAAAGCCGGAAAAGCGGTGGAATCGGTAACGCCGGCGGGATCGCTACGGCGCGGGAAGGAAACCGTTGGCGATTTGGATTTACTGGTCACTTTGGCGGGCGGACACACCTCGCAGAAGCACGTGGATGCGCTGGCCAAGCACATTCTGGAGTTTCCGGGAATTGATCAGACGCTGGCGCACGGGGAAAACAAAGTCAGCTTCACGCTGGAAAACGGGTTGCAGGTGGATGTCCGGCTGCTCGAAAAGGAGAACTTTGGGGCGGCGCTGCTGTACTTCACGGGTTCGAAAGAGCACAACGTGGCGCTTCGCGGGCGCGCAAACGACATGGGCTACACGCTGAACGAATACGCGCTGGCGACACTGAAAGCTGAGAAGCGCGTGGCGGGGCGCACGGAAGAGGAGATTTATTCGAAACTCAAGCTGGACTACATCCCGCCGGAACTGCGCGAAAATACCGGCGAGATTGCCGCGGCGGAGAACCACAAACTGCCGCATCTGATCACCCTCAAGGATATGAAGGGCGATTTGCAGATGCACTCGACGGCCAGCGACGGGAAAAACTCGCTTGAGGAGATGGCCGAAGCGGCGCGAGAACTGGGGCACCAGTACATCGCCATCACGGACCATTCCAAAGCGGTGACAGTGGCCAACGGGCTCGACGAAAAACGCATGGCCGCGCACATCAAGAAAATCCACGCGGCAAATGACAAAGGGCTTGGCATTCGGGTACTCGCCGGGGCCGAAGTGGACATCCTCAAGGACGGATCGCTGGACTATTCCGACGAACTCCTGGCGCAACTCGAAGTGGTGGTCTGCTCCATCCACTCCTATTTCAATCTCGACCGCGCCGCGATGACCGAGCGGATGCTTGCGGCTATCGAGAATCCTTACACGCAGATCATTGGGCACCCTACGGGCCGGCTGCTGCTCCGCCGCGACCCCATCGACTACGACATGGAGAAAATCCTCGACGCTTGCGCAAAGCACGGCGTGGCAATGGAGTGCAACTCGTATCCCGACCGGCTGGACCTGAAAGACGTTTATTTGCGCATGTGCAAGGAGCGCGGCGTTAAGGTAGTCATTTCGACCGACTCGCACAACACCGCAAACCTCTCTTTCATTCGCTATGGGGTGACAATGGCGCGCCGGGGCTGGCTGGAAAAGCGCGACGTTATTAATACCCTGCCCACCGAGCAGTTTTTGGAGGCCTTGAGGCCTAAGCCGGGGTCGGTAAATAAGCAGAAGGTCGCAAAGGGGCACCGATAGGACAAGGGAGACACCCCGGGAGGGAACATTCTGTTGCACGGTGTCGTATATCCCGTTAGAAGCAAAAAAGGGACAGAAGAGTTGGCGTGGTCTACCACGGAGGTTTTTCACCTATGAAAACGATTGCAAGCCGCAAAACCCGAAGCCGGGTCGGATTAACGAGCGCCTGCCTGCTCCTGATGGCGCTTTTAGTGCCGACCAGCCGAGCGGAGGATGTCGTTAAGTCTTATGCGGTTAGTGGGCGGGCCAACGTGCGTGTGGACACCAATGACGGCAGTGTGCACGTGAGCGCGGGCGATAATAAGCAGGTGGAGTTTCGGGTGGAATACCAGGGATACGTGGTGGGCAAAGACCTGAAGATCGATTCGCACCAGAGCGGCGACAAGGTGGAACTCACTGCCCGCCTTATGGGCCATTGGGGATTTTCGTGGGGGCACAACTCGCGGAAACTGCATATCGAGGTACGCATGCCGAAGGAAGGCGACATCACCGTAGAAACCGGGGATGGGTCCGTTCAGGCGGATTCCATCAATGGAACTGTGAATGTTCACACGGGCGATGGCTCGGTGAAGGCCAATTCCCTGACTGGCACGATTGATCTGCATACAAGCGATGGCAGCATCACGGTGGACACCCTTAAGGGCGATATCCGGTTGCGGACCGGCGACGGGAGCATTGAGGCCCGAGACCTCGACGGGAAAGTGGACGCGGATTCGGGGGACGGGCATATCCGGCTGGTGGGGCGATTTGACGCGCTCGGGGTTAAGACCGGCGATGGTAGCGTGGACACCCGCGTTCTGCCGGGCTCGAAGATGGCTTCCAGTTGGACGATTCGTACGGGGGACGGAAGCGTGGACATCGTGCTTCCCCCAGACTTTCAGGCAAATATTGACGCAACTACTGGCGATGGGCATATCAGTCTTGGAATTCCTGTCACTGTTGAAGGGACGTTCAGCAAGTCGGAGATCCGGGGGAAGATGAATGGCGGGGGCCAGCCGCTGACGATTCATACGGGAGACGGGTCCATTCGGTTGAGCAAGAGCTGATTTGTTCTTTCGGCGGAGGAGAACGAACGGGTACTGCTCTACTAGTTTTAGTACTCGACCGGCGTAGACTCCAGCCCACAGTTGTCCGCTTTTGGCGACGATTCTGCACATAGCCTTCCACGCAACTTACAGAAAATAAAAGACATTTCTTTGGCATTCCGTATGCACTCCTGTAGCATCGAACCTGGTGGAGAGTGCCGTGATCGTCTATGCCCTGGTCGGTGCCTTGCTGTTCTTGGTTGCGGTGACGATGATTAGTTCGATTGCTGCGTCAGGACGCCGCCGACCCTGATTCTCCTTGTTCGTGTCTAGCCCCCCTCGCCTTCACCGTTGATTCCCGATGCGTAGGCCTTCCGACAAACGCTTTACTTGGTGCAACTTCTTGCTACCTGCGTGGTTTCGAGATACTTGTTAGTGCATGAGAACTCTTAAACCCTTTTGTTACTTCCGCTGGCTGCTGCTGTTTTTGTTTCTGATTTGGCTGGTTAGCACGAGCCACGCACAATCCAGGCCCGACACGGGCTGGCCGACCTATTCGAATGCGCCGGACGGAACGCGGTACTCCCCCGCTTCGCAAATCGACCGAAGCAACGTCAAGCAACTGAAGGTTGCGTGGACGTTCCATACCGGCGCTCTGCCTCATGATCCCGAGCTGGACAAGAAAGCAGCGTTCGAAGCGACGCCGATTCTTGTGGATGGCAAACTTTTTCTGAGCACGCCGTATGACCACGTCATTGCTATAAATCCGGAGACTGGCGAGAAGCTCTGGGAATTTGATCCGAAGCTCGAACTGCCTTATGGGGCTTCGGAAGTAACTTCGCGCGGCGTTTCTGCGTGGCGGGATGCGTCTGCCAAGGCTGGCCGCGCCTGCAGCTTGCGCATTTTTATCGGAACGCTGGACGCGCGGCTGATTGCCCTCGATGGTGCGACTGGAAAGCCCTGCGCGGAGTTTGGGACAGATGGAGAAGTGGATCTCACTTCAGGAGTCAGACTGCGCGACCCTGGGGATTATCAAGTCACGTCCGCGCCGGCCATCGTGAAGGACCTAGTCATCACTGGTTCCTCGATCGGGGACAATCGGGCGGTCACGTTAGAGCGTGGAATCGTGCGCGCGTTCGATGTGCGAACCGGAAAATTGCGGTGGTCGTGGGATCCCATCCCGTGGGCGATGAACACTTCGCCGCGCACCGGCGCGGGAAATGCGTGGTCCACGATTTCGGTGGATGCGGGGCGCGACCTCGTCTTCATCCCTACCGGCAGTGCTAGCCCGGATTATTTTGGCGGCGTTCGCAAGGGCGACAACAAGTGGGCTAACTCCGTGGTGGCGTTGCGCGCGTCCACTGGCGAGTTTGTGTGGGGCTTTCAAGTGGTGCATCACGACCTCTGGGATTACGACGTGGCTTCGCAGCCGACCCTGTTTGCGTGGAAGGATGGGACGCCAGCCATTGCCATCACCACAAAGATGGGCCGCGTTTTCGTGCTGAATCGTCTGACGGGCGCGCCGTTGTTGCCGGTCGAAGAACGACCGGTGCCGAAGAGCGATATTCCGGGCGAAGAGTCCTGGCCAACGCAGCCCGCATCCACGATTTCGCTCGTTCCGGAGACGTTCTCGCCCGAGGATGCCTGGGGGATAGATGCTCAAGCGCGCGCGTGGTGCGCGGACAAGATTAAGGCCGCCCGGTCGGGCGAGATCTACACTCCGCCGAGTCTGCAAGGCACGCTGGTGTTTCCAAGCAATGTAGGCGGCGTGAACTGGGGCAGTGCGGCGTACGATCCACAGCGCCACCTACTCTTCGCGGATACTAACCGGCTGCCGATTTTTGTAAGGCTTATTCCGCGCGACGAACTTGCGGAAGCGCACAAGAACGCCAGCGAGTCGGACCGGCTTCATGGTGAATTTGCACGGCAGACCGGCGCGCCTTACGCGATGTTTCGCACGCCGCTTCTGGCGCCGAGTGGACTTCCTTGTAGTGCTCCGCCTTGGGGTACGGTCGCTGCAGTCAATCTCTTCACTGGGAAGAAACTTTGGGATATTCCGCTGGGGAGTTTTATTCCGGGAATGAATACTGGGACGGTTACGCTGGGCGGTCCGATGGCGACGGCGGGCGGTTTAGTTTTTACCGCGGCGGCCATGGACAACTTTATTCGCGCGTTCGACGTGGAAACCGGAAAAGAGTTGTGGAAGTACGAGCTTCCAGCCGGAGGGCAAGCCACGCCGATGACCTACACGCTCCACGGCAAGCAATACGTGGTCATCGCTGCGGGCGGGCACGGGAAACTGGGAACCAAACAAGGAGACTCGGTTGTTGCGTTTACCTTGCCGTGAAGTTGAAGGCCGCAAGGCTAACAAAAAAAGATTCGCGAGGAGGCTCACGATGGAATGGGAAAAGCCGGAGGTCGAAGGGATAACTCTAGCATGTGAAATCAGCGGGTATGCCAACGCCGAGCTGGCTGCCGAGGCGAAGGCGGAAACGTTGCCAGGAGCTGAGACGCAGTCTTTTGGCCCCGGTTGTTCGCGTGCAGAGACACTGTCCACGTGAGGTACAATTCCAGACCAGCGCGCTATGCCACCAAGAGAATCCCATGGCCGCGGCTTGCGGATTATCGCCGTTTTCAAGCTCCTGAAAGCCGCCGCGCTCTTTGCGGCTGGCGTGGGGGCGCTCCGGCTGCTGCACAAGGATGTTGCGGAGGTTGTCGAACACTGGATCAATATTTTTCGTGTTGATTCGCACAACCACTTCATCAACCTTCTGTTGATGAAACTGTCCAACCTGGATGACCGGCGACTGAAGGAACTCAGTATCGGCACGTTCATCTATTCGGCGATTTTCTTTACGGAAGGAATGGGACTGGCGTTTCGGAAGCGCTGGGCGGAGTATTTCACGATCATTACGACGGCATCGTTTCTGCCACTGGAAATTTACGAGCTTGTCATACGCTTCGGGGCCGGTAAAGTCTTGGCGCTGGTTATCAACTTGGCGGTCGTCGCCTATCTCGTATGGGAATTGCGCCGGCCGCGGGAATCTCGCTGACATCTTTTTTTCGGGTTCGATTTGCAAATCCCTCGCGCTTCCATCATCATTACTAGTTTGTTTGGGGATGCAGCGCGCTTCTGCTGCGGCTGTGTTTGTTTTCGTTTCGGCAGTTCTTCTCGATCGCGGTGGAATCGTTCATATAAGGAGCGGCATGGAAAAGCCATCTAAAATTGCGCCTGCCAAGGGGAAACTGGGAGTTTTGCTTCCGGGAATGGGCGCTGTCAGTACGACGTTCATGGCGGGAGTCGAGTTGGTGCGGCGGGGAAAAGCGCAGCCGGTTGGTTCGCTGACACAGATGGGCACGATTCGGCTGGGTAAGCGGACGGACGCGCGTTCGCCTTTAATCAAGAAATTCGTTCCGCTGGCGGATCTGAAGGACCTCTCTTTTGCGGGATGGGACATTTTCAAGGACAACGCGTATCAGTCGGCGGCCAACGCCGGGGTTTTGAATCCGCAGGACCTCGAGAAGGTGAAGCCGTTTCTTTCCACGATCAAGCCGATGAAGGCGGCGTTTGACCACGATTTCGTGCGGCTGATCGATGGCCCTAACATCAAGAAAGGCAAGAACAAGTACGAGCTGGCACTGCAGATCAAGGAAGACATCGCCAATTTTCGTAAGACTTCGCGAGCTTCGCGGTTGGTGACCTGCTGGTGCGGGTCGACGGAATCTTTCGTGAAGCCGGAAGATGTGCACTCCACGCCGGAGAAACTTGTCGAAGCGATGAAGGCGAATCATCCGGCGATCGCGCCTTCGATGCTCTACGCATGGGCCTCCGTGACCAGCGGCGTGCCATTTGCCAACGGCGCGCCCAACTTGACCGTGGATATTCCCGCCATTCAGAAGCTGGCGCACGACCATGAAGTGCCGATCTGCGGAAAAGATTTCAAAACCGGGCAAACGCTGATGAAGACGATCCTCGCGCCGGGATTCAAGGCGCGCATGTTGGGGCTGGATGGATGGTTCTCGACGAACATTCTCGGCAATCGCGACGGTGAAGTTCTCGAAGACCCGGGCTCGTTTAAAACAAAAGAAGAGTCCAAGCTCAGCGTCTTGGAATATATCCTGCAGCCGCAGTTGTATCCGCAGCTCTACGGCAAGATGCACCACAAGGTGCGCATCAACTATTACCCTCCGCGGGGAGATAATAAAGAGGGCTGGGACAATATTGATATTTTCGGCTGGCTTGGGTATCCGATGCAGATCAAGGTGGATTTTCTCTGCCGCGATTCGATTTTGGCGGCGCCGATCGTGTTGGACCTGGTTTTGTTTATGGACCTAGCGCAGCGCGCGGGTATGCGCGGGATTCAGGAGTGGCTCAGCTTTTACTTCAAGTCGCCGATGACGGCTCCGGGGCTGTATCCCGAGCACGACCTCTTCATTCAATCGATGAAGTTGAAGAACACGCTGCGCTGGATGATGGGTGAGGATCTCATCACTCACCTGGGGCAGGAGTATTACGACTAAGCGCGTGATCTGTGACTCATCTCAAGCCTGAAGTGTTTGCGTTGTAGTGGCGCAGCTAGCTGCGCCACTACAAAGAGAACTGCTGAAGGTGCACGATAATGGCTAGTCGCCGTGAGCGGCGGCAGCTTTGGCTTCTACAGCGTCGAGCACACGAGCAGAGTAAATCAAGGCGGCCCCGGCGTTCATGCTGACGGCAACACCCAGGGCTTCGGAGATCTCTTCCTTTGTCGCTCCAGCCTTCAGAGCCGCATCGGTGTGGAACACAATGCAACCGTCGCATCGGGTAGTGACGGCGACCGCAAGAGAGATTAACTGGCGCGTCTTTTCGCCGAGCTTGGTGGTCTTCGAGTTGGCCGCGCTCAGTGTCTGATAACCGCGAAGAGTGTCCGGCGAAAGCTTACCAAGCTCACCTACTCTACCTCCGATTTCTTTGTGGTACTGATTCCAATCCATGACCATAGTGATCTCTCCTGTTTTGAGAAGTTCGAATCGCGCGCGATTATACTCTTAGGCCGCGCGAATGTGATATCTTCTCCTGTTCACCCAGAGCTGCCGGAGTTTGTGGCGGTTCTTAGGGTGCGGCGCAGCCCTTTCCTTTCCTGCCCGCAGAGTAGTCCAACATTGTCCAAGGAGTTGTCTCCATGAAGAGTGCGTATAACGGAAAATCCATTCCGCCGGATGGCAAGCCCATTGGGTATAGCGGCGGCGAATTGCAGGTGCCGGACACGCCCATCATTCCCTTCATTGAGGGCGACGGAACGGGGCGCGATATTTGGAAGGCGTCGCGGCGCGTGTTTGATGCGGCGGTGGAGCAGGCATATGGCGGGAAGAAGCGCGTGGCGTGGTTCGAAGTCTTCGCGGGGGAGAAGGCGTTCAAGACCTTCAACGAATGGCTGCCGACCGATACGGTGGACGCCATTCGCGATTTTCGCGTGGCGATTAAGGGACCGCTGACCACTCCGGTAGGCGGGGGGATTCGCTCGCTAAACGTGGCGTTGCGGCAGCTTCTGGATCTGTATTCCTGCGAGAGGCCTGTGCGCTATTTCAAGGGAGTTCCCTCCCCTGTCCGTGAGCCGGAAAAGATGGATGTGTTCATCTTCCGGGAGAACACCGAGGACGTGTACATCGGGATTGAGTGGAAATCCGGCACTCCCGAAGTCAAAAAGCTGCTGGAATTTCTGAATAACGACATGCTGAAGGACGGGAAGAAGCAGATTCGCTGGGACTCGGGTGTGGGAATTAAGCCAATTTCGCCTACGGGAACGAAGCGGCTGGTGCGGCGCGCAATTAAATATGCGCTGGCGAACAAGCGCAAGAGCGTCACGCTGGTGCACAAGGGCAACATTCAGAAATTCACCGAAGGGGCGTTTCGCGACTGGGGCTACGACTTGGCGCGCGAGGAGTTCCGCGCGCAGACGATCACCGAGCGGGAAAGCTGGATCGTGGACAATCTCGACAAGAATCCGGCGCTGACTGTGGAGCAGAACGCGGCGCTGGTCGAGCCCGGACTCGAACAAGCCACGGATGCATTCAAGAAAGCAATCTATTCCGAAGTCAAGCAGACGCTTGACGCGATTTACGCGACGCATGGGAAAGGCCAGTGGAAACAGAAGTTGATGGTTAACGATCGCATCGCGGACTCTGTGTTTCAGCAAGTCTTGCTGCGCGCGGATGAATATAGCGTGCTGGCGACGACGAACTTGAACGGCGACTATCTTTCCGATGCCTGCGCGGCGCAAGTGGGCGGGCTGGGAATGGCGCCGGGCTCGAATATCGGCGATGGATTTGGCGTCTTCGAAGCGACGCATGGCACGGCGCCGAAATATGCGGACAAGGACGTGATCAATCCGAGCTCGGTGATGCTCTCAGGCGCGATGATGTTTGAGTTTCTGGGATGGAAAGAAGGCGCGACGCTTATCGAAGATGGAATCGCGCGGACCATTCAGCAGAAGCGCGTGACGTATGACCTTGAAAGGCTGATGCCGGGCGCGACCAAGGTGGGAACGGCGGCGTTTGCGTCGGCGATCATTGAGAATATGAAGGGTGTTGCTGCGGCGCGTTAGACAAGGCAAAGAAAGAAAAAGATAACGCAGAGACGCTGAGGACGCAGAGGGTTCGCAGAGAAGAGTTCTGGAACGGGCGAGGAGAGGAATGAGCAGAAAAAAGGTGACGGTGGTGGGGGGCGGTTTCGTGGGATCGACCACGGCGCAGCGGATCGTGGATATGGAGCTGGCGGACGTGGTGCTGACGGATATTTTGGATGGACCTCCGGCAGGCAAAGCGCTGGACATGATGGAATCGGGGCCGATTACGCGGACGGATTCGCACGCGACAGGTATTTCCACCGCGAGCGGGGATTATTCGGCGACGGCAGGCAGCGACGTGGTGGTGATCACCGCTGGGTTTCCGCGCAAACCGGGAATGAGCCGCGACGATTTGTTGAAAGCCAACTACGACGTCGTAAAGGCCGTCATTGAGCAGATCGTGAAGCATTCCCCGAACTGCATCCTCGTGGTAGTGACGAATCCTCTGGATGCCATGGCGCAGGCGGCGCTCAAGATCAGTGGATTTCCGAAGAACCGCGTGCTGGGCATGGCGGGCGTGCTGGATTCCGCGCGCATGAGCACGTTTGTGGCGATGGAATGCAAGGTCAGCGTGGAGAATGTGCATTCGTTTGTGCTCGGGGGACATGGCGACGACATGGTGCCTCTGCCGCGGTATTCGACGGTGGCGGGAATTCCCCTCCCCGACCTGCTTCCCAAGGAACGTATCGACGCGATCGTGGAGCGCACGCGCAAGGGCGGCGCGGAAATTGTGAACCTGCTCAAAACTGGCTCGGCCTACTACGCGCCGTCAGCTGCGGCCGTCGAAATGGTAGAAGCCATTCTTAAGGACAAAAAGAAGATTCTGCCGTGCGCGGTGTACCTCGACGGAGAGTACGGGATAAAGGGATTGTTCGTCGGCGTGCCGGTGAAGCTTGGCGCCAAGGGCGCGGAAGAAATCATCCAGATCAAGCTGACGGCGGAAGAGAACGCCGCGTTGCAAAAGTCGGCCGCGTCGGTGAAAGAGCTTGTGACGGTGCTCGGCTTATAAGGCAAGCGTTCAGAGTGAACGTGCGAAACTAGCCGCATAGCTCTGCGCGCCGGTGCGCGCTACCAACCGAAGAGTTTGCTCGCTCCAACAACCAGCGCCAAAGTGAATACAGCAATGGCCACTTCGCCGATGGCACCGACGGCGAAGGGACGAAGGCCTTGCTTGCGCATGTCCTTGAAATTGGTGCGAAGGCCAACGCCGGCGAACGTTAGCAAAAAAGCCCACCGCGAAAGATTGGCGAGCGCGCCCACCTGATCTTTGTTGAAGAAATGGTAGGTCGCGAGGACGGAGATCAGCAGAAATCCCAGGACGAACTTGGGAAACTTCTGCCAGAGGAATGCGGCCTTGTTCCCCACCGCTTGCGCCTGCCCTTTGCTGGCCCAATAAATGGCATACGCGAGCACAACGAAGCCGATCATGGCGTTCCGCGTGGACTTGACGAGAACCGCGAGCTTGCCGGCGGCGTCGGAGTACAGCGCGCCTGCAGCCGTCGCTTCGGCGGTGTTGTCTACGCCGAGGCCGGCCCAGAGGCCGTAGGCGCGGTCGCTCAGGTGAAGAAAATGGCCAATCACCGGAAACGTGAAAAGAGCCAGAGCACCGAGCGCGAGAATCGCGGCGATGGAGAACGAAGAATCTTCGTCGTCGGCCTCGATCGCGCCTTTTGTTGCAATGATCGCGCTGACGCCGCAAACAGCGGAGCCTACAGCGAGCAGCGTCGTCAGCTTGGGCTTGAGCTTGAACAGCCGGCCAAGGAAGGTCATGAACGCGAGCGAGCCGACGATCTCAATCGCGACGAGTACCAGGCTGACGCCGCCAAGTTTCAATATGTCGCCCAAGAGAAAGCGCGCACCAAGCAGCACGATGCCCGCCTTTAGCCAAAATTCATAAGTGGCGACGCCACTGCGAAAAATCTCCGGCACGCCCGCGGTATTCGAGATGGCCAAGCCAAGAACAATCGCCCACAGGACGTATTCGATGTTCGGAAACGTCCAGTGATGCGCCTTGGCATACGCGCCCACGTTCTGCTCGAGCAGTTTGCCCGCATAGCCGATGGCCGCCAGCAAAAGCACGCCGGGGATCACGCGCAAGAATCGCAATGCCGGCTGTACCGGCTGGACCTGGGGAACGGTAACGACATCAGCCATGACTCATCCTCTCCACTTTCGAAGAATTCTTACCAGGGGACGTGCTTGAACACACCCGCGCGGATCAACAGAGCCGCGAGAAGCGCCAGCACGACGGCCCAGCTGTCCAACGATAGCTTCCAACGACTTTCCTTAGTGCCTGCTTTTGCTTTTGCACCCATCTTTGGCTCCTTCGCAGTCAGACCACGCGTTCACGTGGCGAAATCCGATTCGCTTTTTCCCCGTGCCAGAAGGGCTTGCCAATCTCCGCGACATCTCGAGAAGCCACGCGACCCACGATCAAGAGAGCCGGCGCGGGAAGTTTTTCCTCGCTCGCAAGGCGGGCGATATTGGACCATCGAATTTCCTGCTGCGGGCCGGAAGCTCCGGAGACAATCACGCACGGAAGGTCGGCAGACAAGCCGCCATCGCGCAAACGCTCAGCCACTTCGGCATAATCGGCGCCGGGCATGTAGAGAACCAGCGTGCTGGTGCTGCCGACGCAGCCCCAATCCATCGCGCTGGCATCGCTTCCCCTTGAAAACGTACTGAGCAAAATCTGCGAAGCGACTCGGCGGTCGGTAAGCGAAATGCCAGCGGCCGCAGCTGCTCCCAGTGCTGCGGTAATTCCTGGCACGATTTCGTAACGAACACCTGCTTTGCGCAAAGCTTCGATCTCTTCCCCGGCGCGGCCGAAGACGGAAGGATCCCCGCCCTTAAGCCGAACAATTTTCTCTCGCGTTTCCGCGTAGGAGATCAGCAGCGAATTGATTTCGTCTTGTGTAAGCAGCTTCTTGCCTGCGCGTTTGCCGACGTCAATGATCTTTGCCGTGGGAGAAATCAGCGCCAGAACCTCGCGGCTCACCAGCGAATCGTGAAGCACGATGTCTGCGCTCGCGAGCAGTCGCACCGCCTTCAAGGTCAGCAATTCTGGGTCCCCGGGTCCCGCGCCGACGAGGGAGACCTTTCCCATCAGGCGGCTCCCAGGCTCGCGACCGGAATGTCTTTCGCCGAGTCCAACATTGTTTTGTGAGTGAGGAAAAGAATCATTTCACCAGTCCTCTACGCCACGCACTCGCCGCGGCCGAGCTTCAGCGAATACGTTTCGGTGTCGCCCCAATCCACAAAGAGATCCTCGGAGGCGTTCGTTACGTCGGTGAGCGGGCGGATGCGGGCGATGATGTCATCGTCCGGAGTTCGCGCGACCCATTGGGAGAAGGATTCCGCCGGTTGACGGTCGTACTTGTAAAATGCAAGGAGTTCCCGAATGATCGCGGGAATGGGCTTGGCGGGAACGGGCAGGACCTGCCGCCCAAACCGCACGCCACTCGCGTCCACTTTGCCGCCGAGCAAAAGTTGGTAATACGGAGCTTGTTGCTCGCCGATCTTTCGAGCATTTCCGTAAAATCCGATATCGGCAATGTGATGATGGCCGCAGGAATTGGGGCAGCCGCTGATCTTGATGCGGATTTTCTGGATTTCGGGATCGGTCTCGCCGGCCAGTTCATGCGAGAGAACTTCGGCGAGTGTGAGCGAGCGGGTGATGCCCAGATTGCACGTGGTGGCACCGGGGCAACCCGTGGCGTCGGAAATGGTGCGCGCGCCGGGAGCAGCCAGGTCCAGCTTGCGAAGTTCGTCGTAAATGGCGCGCACGCGGTCAAAGGGTACCCAGGGAATCACGAGATTCTGATTCACGGCCAGCCGCACGCCCTTCAGTTCGTTTTTCTCCAGCAACTCCGCAAGGTTTCGCAGCTGGTTGCTGTAAACCGTTCCCGCGGAAAGCTTGATCCATATTGCGCCGTAGCCAGCCTGTCGCTGGGGCGTTAGGTTCGTCTCCGCCCAGCGGTCGTACTCGGGATCATCCTTTGGTTCGTTCAAGGAAATAGATAGCGGAATCGAGGCGATGGTAACCAAAGCAGGCTGGATCGGCGTCGGCACAACAAATCTCTCAGCGGGAGCCTGAGAGACTTCGCGTTTTTCGAAAACCAGACGCCGGAGTTCCTCGATGCCCTTGTCGCGGAGAACGAATTTCAGGCGTGCCTTAAACTTGTTCTTGCGGTTTCCTGTTTCCGTAAAAACGCGGAGAACCGCTTCGATCGTGGGAAGGAGTTCTTCTTCCGGCACAAATTCGGAGAGCACAGCCGCTTCCGTGGGCAAGCTGCCCAGTCCGCCGCCTACCAGGACCTTGAAGCCGCGGCGTGCCGTGCCATTCTCGCCGCGAACCTGCGCTATTAAGCCAACATCATGAATGCCCGCAACGGCGCAATCGCCGTCATTCTCGCATCCCGAAAAGGCAATTTTGAATTTGCGCGGCAAGTCGTGGAAATCCGGATGACGCAACAGGTAGCGCGAAACGCCCAGGGCATACGGCGTCACATCGAATGCTTCCGTCGCGCAAACGCCGGAAATCGGGCAGGCCGTGACGTTGCGCACGGTATTCCCGCAGGCTTCGCGCGTGGTGAGGCCGGAGTCGGCGAGCAAGCGCATGGCCGCAGGCACGTTCTCGAGCTTTACGAAGTGGAATTGAATGTTTTCGCGCGTGGTCAAGTGGCCGCGGCCAGTCGAGAATTCGTCGCCAATCTGAGCCAGGACGCGAAGTTGCTGCGCCGTCAGGACCCCAGCGGCAATCTTTACACGGAGCATCTGAAAACCGGGCTGGCGTTGCCCGTATGTGCCGTGCTTCAGTCGGAAGGGGCGAAATTGCTGGTCCGTGATGGCCCCGGAACGAAGTTCCTCGACCTTTTCTTCAAAGCGGACAATCTCCGCTTCGATAGCTTCGCGGCTGTGTCTTTCTTCCACTTCGACTGGCGTTGCGACGGGCATGACCTTGGCTCCAAATTCCCTATTCGGAAAACTGTTGCGACTAAAAACAAAAAAACCCACTAAACCAGGCTTTCTGGCTCGTGGGCTTCGGAAACTTAAAATTCAGCTAAACGCTTAAGTCCGGAAACTCCTCTGGCCAGAGATGGAAGTCATGCGACACGCAGCGTTGCACATGCAGGGACAACACATCAGCTGGCAGCAATTCCTCATGAAAGTAGATAGTACTGTCGCGGCTCCTCGAATGTCAAAGGCTAACCCGCACAAAGATTAGATGCAGCGAATTCAAAAAAGTAATCAATGCCGGGCCGAAATTCTTAGGGATTGGCGGCCTTTGGAGCCGTCTTCGGCATTGCCGCTGGCTTCCCGGAATCCGCCGTCGCCGGGGAGATGATGATGGCCGTCTTGATGTAATCCAGCTTGGGGTAGTTTTTGTCGAGGTACGCCTTGCCCTTTTTGGCGATCAGGTCCTGGTAGTCATCTGGGGTGCTGTCGCCGTATTGGTCGTACATCATCTCCACGACTTTCATTCCCTGGTCGTCGATCACGCCGAAGGGCGAGAACCCCTGGTGATCCAGGCTGGCCGCGTTGTCCTTGAGATTGATGAACATTTGCGTCGAGCGCGTGTTCGGCTTTGAAGTTTTGGCGTAGGTGAGGTAGCCCCGCTTGTTGCTCTGCGTGACGGGCTCATCCTTCAGATTGGCGTTCTCCCAGGCCGCCGAGACGGGCGGATACGAGCTGAGGCCGAACTGCACCACGAAGCCGGGTACTACGCGGAAGAAGCTGGAATTGTCGAAAAAATGATGCTTGGCCAGGTTATAGAAGCGGTCCGCGCCGAGCGGCGCCCAGGCGCGGGTGACGGTGACGACGAAATCGCCGCGCGTGGTGGTGAATTTCACCTGGAATGTATCTGGGGCCTTATCCTTAAGCAGGGCTGGCCGAAGCAAGGCACGGTCATACGCCGCGTGTGACGCGGTGGTTGTCGAAGTCCCGGACTTTGGCGCGGTGGACGTCTTCGGCTGCGCAGGAGCCTGCGCTGGTGTTTGTGCGACTGCATTGGTGGCACATCCCAGTAGCCCTGCAAGAATCAGTACGGCAGATTTTCGCATTTCGATTCCCTCTCTCCTTATAAAACGAATTTCCTGAACGACTCTGTTACTTTTGCGGCAGGGCGCTGAGTTCGCCGCTCACGCGTTCCACGTCCGTCATGAGCCGGAGAGTATTTTCGCCGAGAATCTTCTTTACGTCACCTTCCGAGTAGCCTTTTTGCAACAGGGCTTCCGTGATGCGCGGGAGCTTCGAAGCATCTTCCATGCCATACGGCATGTTCGCGCCGTCGAAGTCCGAGCCGAGGCCGACGTGGTCAATCCCGGCGACTTTGACGGCGTGGTCAATGTGCTCGATGATTTTGGTGTAGTCCACGCGCGGGAATTTGCCCTGTTCGACGTACTCGCGCGTGAGGCGGTCGCCTTCGATTAGCTGGCAGCCTTCGTTTTCGCCGCAGCGCTTCGTCACTTCCAGTCCAATGGCTTTGTTCAACTCCGGATTGGCTCTCTCGGCGTTGCGGAATTCCTGACTGAGGAAGCCGATGTGATAGTTGATCTGCACCACGCCGCCCTTCGCCGCCAGGTCCTTCATCATCTGGTCAGTCATGTTGCGGGGCGCGTCGCAAATGGCGCGGCAGGAGGAATGCGAGGCTATCAGCGGAGCCTTGCTCACTTCCAGCGCATCGTAGAAGGTTTTGTCGCTTACATGCGAAATGTCCACCATCATCCCGAGGCGGTTCATTTCACGAACGACCTCCTTGCCGAAGTCGGTCAAGCCGTTGTGAACGGCTTTGTCCGTGGAAGAGTCGGCCCATTCGTCGTTACCGCTGTGTGTCAGCGTCATGTAACGAACGCCCAGCGCGGCGTAGCTGCGAAGGACGCCGAGGTCGCTGTTGATCATGTGGCCGCCCTCGACGCCCATCAACGTGGCGATTTTGCCCTGTTTGCGCGCTTCGCGTATTTCGGCGGCAGTCGTTGCAAGAACCAGATCGTTCGGGTGCTTTCGGACTTGTTCGCGGACAGCGTCAATTTGAACAAGGGCACGATCCACGGCTTCCGGGCCAGTAATTTTGCTCGGAATCCAGATGGAAAAGAAAATCGCGCTGAGATTTCCTTCTCGCATACGCGGAATATCAATGCTGCCGGCTGCGTTGCGCGGTCCGAGGTCAAACTTGCCGTCCCGGAAACGCTGGGTCGTGTCGTCATGCGTGTCGACGACGATGGAAGAAAAATGCAGCTTCTTGGCGCGCGCGGAAATATCGTCCGCCGTCACGGCCGCCGCCAGGAAAGCAGCGGCCGAAACAAGGATTCCAGCCGCAAGGAATGTTCGTAACATTTCAACTCTCATTTCTCCGCAGAGCCTGCACCATCTCTCACTGGGTCAGAAGTCCCCGGCTGACTTTTTCCGTTTGCTCCATCCACAAACACGCCGCGAAACGCAGGATAAATGGGGTCACGTTTCGCTACTTCGGAAGACGAGAGATGATCGCTTCAAATGTCGGTGAGATTCTAACTCAAGCACCGCTGCAGCGGCGCGCAAAAACCGCCCGAAAGGCGTGCTCAGCCGGCGCCGCCGATGGCCGTCTCCGGGCGTTCGGTGAAAGCCGCCTTGATGTAGTCCGCGTTACTCTGTGCGATGACTTCCAGCTTGATCTCTTTCGGGCAGGCCGCTTCGCATTCGCCGATATTGCTGCAGTTGGCAAAGCCTTCCCGATTCATCTGCCGAATCATGGCCAGCGCGCGACGGTCACGTTCCGGTTGCCCCTGCGGGAGATGCGCCAGGTGCGAAATCTTCGCGCCTACGAACAACGCCGCCGCGCTGTTGGGGCACGCCGCCACGCAAGCTCCACAGCCTATGCACGCGGCCGCGTCCATCGCCAGATCCGCATCCAGTTTGCGAACGGGAATGGCGTTGCCATCGGGCGCGCTGCCGGTGGGCACGGAGATGAATCCGCCGGCGGCGATGATGCGGTCGAAGGACGACCGATTCACGGCCAGGTCTTTGATGACCGGAAACGCCGCGGCGCGCCACGGCTCGAGGTAGAGTTCGTCGCCGTCCTTGAAGTGGCGCATGTGCAACTGGCAAACCGTGGTGCCTTTGAAACCGCCGTGCGCCTTGCCGTTGATCATCATGCCGCACATGCCGCAGATGCCTTCGCGGCAATCGTGATCGAACGCAATTGGATCCTCGCCCTTCTCGATCAGCCGCTCGTTCAGCACGTCCAGCATTTCGAGAAACGACATGTGCTCGTTCACGCCGGGAACCTCGTAGCGAAACATGCGCCCCCGGTCCTGCGCGTTTTTCTGCCGCCAGACGTGAAGTGTTAGTTTCATATTACTTGTAGCTCCGCTGCGAGGGCTTCACGTAGTTGAATGCGAGAGGTTCCTTGGTCAGCGAAGGCGGGCGTCCTTGGCCCTGGAATCCCCACGCCGCGACGTAGGAAAAGTTGGCATCGTCGCGCAACGCTTCGCCTTCGGGCGTCTGGTATTCCTCGCGAAAATGCCCGCCGCAGGATTCGTTGCGGTTCAGCGCATCGAGGCACATCAATTCGCCGAGCTCGAAGAAATCGGCCACGCGGCCGGCTTTCTCCAGCGACTGGTTGAACTCTTCGTTGGCGCCGAGCACGCGCACGTTCTTCCAGAAATCTTCGCGAAGCTCGTCAATCATGCCGATGGCTTTCTTCAAACCGGCCGCGTTGCGCGCCATGCCGCAATATTCCCACACTATTTTGCCCAGTTCGCGATGGTAAGAGTCCACTGTGCGCTTGCCGTTGGCGTTCAGAAGCTTCTGGGTGATAGCGGTCACGTTGGCCACGGCGTCTTTTGCCGCTGGAGCATCTTCGGAATACGTTTCAGACTTGGTGTTCGCCAGATAATTTCCGATGGTGTACGGAATGATGAAATAGCCGTCGGCCAGCCCCTGCATCAGCGCGCTCGCGCCCAGCCGGTTCGCCCCGTGATCGGAGAAATTGGCTTCGCCCAGCACGAACAGCCCGGGGATCGTGGACATCAGGTTGTAATCCACCCAAAGCCCGCCCATGGTGTAGTGAATTGCGGGATAGATGCGCATCGGCACTTCGTAGGGATTTTCGCCCGTAATGCGGTCGTACATCTCAAAGAGGTTTCCGTAGCGCTCGGCAATCTTATGCTTGCCCAGTCGCTTGATGGCATCCGAAAAATCGAGATAGACGCCCAGCCCCGTTGGGCCCACGCCGTGGCCTGCGTCACATTCCGCCTTCGCGGCACGCGAAGCGATGTCCCGCGGAACCAGATTGCCAAAGCTCGGATAGCGGCGCTCCAGATAGTAGTCGCGCTCCCCTTCGGGAATCGAAGCCGGATTGCGCTTGTCGCCGGGCTGCTGGGGAACCCAGATGCGGCCGTCATTGCGCAGCGACTCGGACATCAGCGTCAGCTTGGACTGATAATCGCCCGCCACCGGGATGCACGTGGGGTGAATCTGCGTGTAGCACGGATTTGCAAGCAACGCCCCACGCTTGTACGCGCGCCAAATCGCCGTGGCGTTGCAACCCTTGGCGTTCGTGGAAAGATAGTAGACGTTGCCGTACCCGCCGGTGGCAAGAACCACGGCGTCCCCGAAGTGCACATCCACCTTGCCGTCGGTAAGACTCCGCGTGACGATCCCGCGCGCCTTTCCGTCACTTACGATCACGTCGAGCATTTCCGTACGCGGATACATCTTCACCGCGCCCAGCCCGATCTGCCGCTCCAGCGCTTGATACGCGCCGAGCAGAAGCTGCTGCCCCGTCTGGCCACGCGCGTAGAAGGTCCGCGAAACCTGCGCTCCGCCAAACGAGCGATTGTCCAGCAGCCCGCCGTACTCTCTTGCGAATGGCACGCCTTGCGCCACGCACTGGTCGATGATGTTCACACTCACTTGCGCGAGGCGGTAGACGTTGGCTTCGCGGGAGCGAAAGTCCCCGCCCTTCACCGTGTCGTAGAACAGCCGGTACACGCTGTCGCCGTCGTTATGATAATTCTTCGCGGCGTTGATACCGCCCTGCGCGGCGATGGAATGCGCGCGCCGCGGCGAATCCTGGAAGCAGAAACAGTGCACGTTGTAGCCCAGTTCTCCGAGGCTCGCCGCAGCCGCTCCGCCCGCAAGACCTGAGCCCACCACGATAATCTTATGTTTGCGCTTGTTTGCTGGATTGACCAGCTTCAGCCCAAACTTATGCGTTTCCCACGACTTTTCGATCGGCCCGGCGGGAGCGTTGGAGGTCAGTTCCATTTGTCAGCCCTCTTCATACCGGTTTGATGAATCCGGCCAGCACCGCGACTGGAATCGAAATATTGCCCGCGGCAATCAGGATCGCCGCGACCTTGGCCAGCCGCTGCAGCCATGGCGTGTACACCGGATGACTAAAGCCCAGCGTCTGAAACATGCTCCACAGCCCGTGATACAGGTGGTAGCACAACATAATCATGGCCACGATGTAGAACAGCGAAACCGGCCAGAACTGGAAGCCGTAAACCACGTTGTTGTACACGTTGTGCTTGTCGAACGGCCCGCCTGGATGCACCACGCCAAACGTAAAATGCAGCAGGTGGTAAATCACGAACGCCAGCACGATCGGCCCGCTCCACATCATGGTGCGCGAAGCGTATGTGGAATGCGTGTTGCTCTTTTTCACGTAGGGAATCGGCCGCGCGGCCCGCTGCAGCCGCCACAGCGCGAACGAAGCCCAGATATGCAGGCACACCGATATCAGCAGCGTGATGCGTGCACCCCACAGCAGCACCGGCACGCTACGCAGCGTCTCCGCGTAATGATTGATTTTTTCCGGCGACTCAAAGATTTGCAGATTCCCAAGCAGATGCGCGATCACGAAGCCGAACAGGAGTACTCCCGTCACTGCCATCACGGCCTTTTTCCCGACGCTCGTTTCCCAAAAGCGCAGCTCGTCCAGCGGCAGATTAGCGGTAGCGCTCATCCGTGACACCGCCTTTTCCGGCGGGAAAATGTCGGATTCAAAAAACAATCAGTGATGTGAGGAAGA
The DNA here is from genome assembly GCA_013289835.1 of Acidobacteriota bacterium. Classification (GTDB taxonomy): domain Bacteria; phylum Acidobacteriota; class Terriglobia; order Acidiferrales; family UBA7541; genus Acidiferrum. Next base: position 151,402 of record JABCZG010000009.1, read on the forward strand.
AAAACCGCGTCAGGCCGGGTTGCCGTGGAGGACATGCCCTCTCCGCCGCGGAGTCCCTCTCCTTTCGCACAGCGCAAACGGGAGAAGCACTGAGGTATCGCGGCACATTCAGTATAGGCACGTGCGTTTGTGGATGCAAGTTGCGCGGTTTTTCCCGTGAGCACAAACGATTTGAATACTTCTTGCCGAGTACGGTCTTGGGCGCGACAATTTCATCTTGACGGATGGGATTCGCCAGCCTCTACTCCTTCCTGGACGCGTCCCTCATAACCAAGAAAACCGCAATGAGCACGACGCTAAGCCTCGTCTCGGAACTGGAACGCATCGCCGACGCCTTGAGCGAACATTCCGGCCCCGCGCCAGAAGTGTCGCTGCCTTTGGTGGCGGAAAAAATCGCCAAAAGCCTCGGGGTCCGAACCGACGAGGTTGCCATCCTGGGAGTTTCCCGGCGCTGGCGCCACTTGCACTTCCTGGTGCCGGAAGCTCTCAAAAATGTCGGTTTTATCCCGCTCTCGAGCAACTCCGCGCTCGCGGCTCGCACCGCGCGGGACAATCGCGCCGACATCGCGAACAATTTCATCGTTGCGCGCCACGCCACCGTATTTGAAAGCGTAAGAATCACCGGCGACACCACCGAGGCTATTCAAAAAATAATGAGCGCCCCCATTTGCGCGGATGGAAAGGTCGTCGGCGTCATTCAAGTCAGCCGCAAAGGGTCCGATCCCGACACCGCGGGCCCCGATTTTCTATCCGACGATCTCGCCAAGGTCCAGGCCTTGTGCAAGCCCCTCGGCAAACTTTTGCTGCGCCTCATCCCGGAGTGATCCGCCCTTTTCCCGGAGCTCTCATCTCGCATTCACATTTGGGCGCAACCTCCCTCGCGAGGCCGTGATTTAAATTGACACTGCAATACCTTCTTGTTACTTTTCCACAGCGGGATTTTTTCGCGCTCACCCTACACACGGAGGCACGGCCAACCGGCACCATGGCGTTCGTCGCTAAGAAAATATTCCTCACCAAAGGCGTCGGTAAACATCGCGAAAGGCTTTCCAGTTTTGAGCTTGCCCTGCGAAATGCAGGAATCGCCGCATGCAATATCGTCCGCGTCTCCTCGATTTTTCCTCCCAACTGTAAATTGATTTCCCGCAGCGAAGGGCTGAAGCACATTAAGCCCGGGCAGGTGGCCTTCACGGTCATCAGCGAAAATTCCACCAAGGAAGCTCACCGGCTCATTGCCGCCAGCATCGGCTTGGCGCTGCCCAGCGACAAGACCATGTACGGCTACTTGTCCGAGCATCATTCCTTCGGCGAAACGGAAGAAGTCGCCGGCGAATACGCGGAAGAGCTCGCCGCCGAAATGCTGGCCACAACGCTGAATGTGGAATTTGATCCCGACCTGAGCTTCGACGAAAAAAAAGAAGTCTACCGCATCTCCAACAAAATCGTCCGCACCATGAACGTCACCCAATCCGCCGTCGGCGACAAGCGCGGCCTCTGGACCACGGTCCTGGGCGCCGCCATTCTCATCGGCGAAGACGACTAAAGCTCTTGACTGGCTCGTTCCAGGGAGGCTTTCTATGAAAGTCATTCGCGGATTGTTGGGTCTCGCGGCAGTTTTTTCCCTGCTTGCCGTTTCCGGCCATGCTGTCGCAAAGGATCGCGTCACGATTCTCTACGACGCGTTTTCCGATAACAAAGCTGTCACCAAAGACTGGGGGTTTTCCGCTCTCGTTGAGCATGACGGGAAGCGCATCCTCTTCGACACGGGAAACAACCCCGAAACACTCGAGCACAACGTCAAAGCTCTCAGCGTTGACCTTACCAAGCTCGACTTCGTCGTCATTTCTCACCGCCACAGCGACCATGCGGCCGGCCTAAGGTATCTGCTCAAGGTAAATCCTACTGTTCCCATCTACGTGCCTAGCGAAGCCTCGGGCATGTTCGGCGGCCGTTTTCCAGCTGCCTTTTTCCGCGCCGCCCCATCTTTGCCGGCGAAAATGAGGTACTTCGATGGGATTTATCCGGAAGGTTTGCCTTCCGGGAAGGTATTCGACGGAGGAAATTTCATTCTTGTGGAAAAGCTGACCGAGGTATCGCCCGGCATCTACCTCGTGGCCACAGTCTCGAACTATCCCGGCACCCTCGAATTGCATGAATTGGCTCTTGCGCTGAAGACTCCACTTGGTCTCACGATCGTGGTTGGCTGCTCACATACCGGAATCGAGGAGATCTTACAGGCAGCCTCCGCTGTCGACCCGCACGTGCATTTTCTTGCTGGTGGTTTTCATCTCATTACCATGCCTGAACCCGAGATTGACCGGATCGTGGACAACCTGAAGAACAAATGGAAACTCGAAAAAGTCGCCGCCGGCCACTGCACCGGCGAGCCTGCGTTTCTGCGCCTGCAAAAAGCTTTCGGCGATGATTATCTTTACGCAGGAGCCGGCACGCGAATCGAAATACCCTAGATAAGTCTAAGTGTCCAGGTCATAAGCCGTCTTCAGCCACTTCTTTACTTCGTCATCAATCTGATCCGCCGCCGTAATTTCAATGCGATGCGTGATGCGATCCTTTTTCGCCAGCCCGCCCGTATCAATCAGCCGCTTCGGCAACTTCCCTTTGTAATATGTCAAAGCAAACCCGAGATCGATCCGCGAATTCGTCGTCGGCTTGATCTGCGCGAACACGTGCTCTCGGTAAAGCGGCACGATTGTCCTGCACGGGCAGGCTTTCACGTCACCGCCGATCGACTTGCCGAGGTTTAGCAACTCTTCATAAAGAGGCCGCAACTTTCCTTTCGGCCCCACATACTGCTCCTCCACGTACCGGACCGCGTTCTTCAAATACAATCCGGGCGTGTCTAAATCCCCGCCCTTCCCTTCCGCGCGCTCCGCGATCCACCCCGCGTCCCTCGTTCCTACTTTGTGCTTCGCTATCAGCCAGTCGCGCCGCGACTTTTCATCCTTGGGCCCATCCTTCTTCACCAGCACGATCCACTCTTCCAGCGCGCGTCCCGTTTCATCCTTCAATTTCGCCATCGACTTCTGCACCATCGCCACACTCGGGTGCACTCCATACAGCGATTCGCCTTTCGCAAGGCTCGCCTTTGGCATTTCTTCACCTCCCGATCAACTCTTGCGATTCGGAACCCCATTCGACCTCTTGGCTCTTTTCTTCTTTTTGAAGTATCCGATGCGCTCTAGTACCGCCCTTACGATCAAGGGCAGCGCTACTGTCGCGTCATCGAAGACCTCCGCAAACCGCCCGCCTTCTTCCGGCGGCACGAATTTGCCCCAGGAAACCGCTTCCGTGTAGGTGCTCCCGCTCAATCCGCCCCAATGCACCGGCTCCGGGCAAATGCGCACGCCATAGTTATAGCGCTTCAACGGAATCTTTTTGTAGCCGCGCCGTGCCAGCAATTCCGCATACACGCCGAATTGCTGCGACCAATTGCGCGGTACTCCTCCGCCGATCGTAAAAATCCCCATGCGCCGGGTGGCCAGCATGGTGTCTGCAAATTTTTCAAAATCCAGGAATGGATCGAAGCGCAGCAGCGGGCGCTTATCCCTTTGCCGGGCAATCTTGTGCAGCGCAAAATCGATGCCCAGCTCCGAGTCGCTGAATGCGGGAACAAATATAGGAACATTGTGCTCGAAAGCGGACTTCAGAATTCCTCGCCCCTGCGAGGTCTTGTGTAGGTACTCGCCGATCTTCCGGTGGATCTTCCAACTGCACGCCGTGTCTTCCGCGTCCCAAGCCGTGAAAATGTGATCCATCACTTCTTCGACATGATCGAGATTCGTTTCCGGCTCGAGCGAATCGTATACACGGTTGTATCCGGCGTGGAACAGTTGCTTGTCATCCATGTCGGGGTTGTAGCGGAAATGCGAGTAACCCGTCGCTTCCACCAGTCCATGCGCCATCAGCGCGCCGGTCGAGACGATAGCCTTAACGATCCCCGATTCAATCAAATCGCAAAAAACCAGTCCCATTTTGCCGACCGTCAGGGCGCCTGAAAGGGTCATCACCACAAAACAATCCTTGTCGCGCGCCATTTGCTCGAAAACATCCGCGGCGTCGCCGATTTGCCGCCCCGTAAACGCCGTGTCACCCATGGCGCGGACCAGTTCATCCACGGTGCGGCACTTGGACAAGTCCAGCGGAAACATCGGCCGGAGCTTGTCTTTCACCGGATCGTGGAGCACTCTCCCGGTCACAGTTTTCTCTCGCTGCTTCGCCATTGCTTCTCCCCGACTTGAAGATGAATCAGTTGCGACAAATAAAATAACGCGGTGTGAATAAACGCTGACTCTTATCGCTGATTGATATTACAAACGCCACGGAAAAGATACTACAAAACGCGCCTAAATATTTTCTTTCCTGCTCATGCTAAACTAAATTTCATGGCAGACAAATTTACAATCGGGCTCGTGCAGATGAAATGCACGACGAACGCGGATGAAAATCTGACGCGCGCGATCGAGAAGATTCGCGAAGCCGCCGCACGCGGCGCGCAAATCATTGCGCTGCATGAACTTTTTCACGGCGAATATTTCTGCCGCACCGAAGATGCCGAACTTTTCAACCTCGCGGAACCCGTCCCAGGCCCTACTACGGACAAACTCGCGGAGATCGCCAAGGAAAGGAAGGTCACGCTGGTTGTCTCGCTATTCGAACGCCGCGCCCCCGGCGTGTATCACAATTCCTGCGCGGTTCTGGATGCCGACGGATCGTTCCTGGGGAAATATCGCAAGATGCACATCCCCGACGATCCCCTTTACTACGAGAAGTTTTATTTCACTCCAGGCGATCTCGGCTTCCCGAATTTCGACACCCGCTACGCCCGCGTGGGCATACAAATTTGCTGGGACCAGTGGTATCCCGAAGGCTCTCGCGTGACCGCCCTGAGCGGCGCAAACGTGATTTTCTATCCCACCAGCATCGGCTGGCATCCTCACGAAAAAGCGCAATTCGGCGCCGCGCAGCTTGACGCCTGGAAAACCATCCAGCGAGGCCACGCCATCGCCAACGGCATCTACGCCGCCGTCATCAATCGCGTCGGATTCGAAGGCAAACCCGAAAAAGGCGATCCCGGATTGGAATTCTGGGGCAATTCGTTCGTCGCCGACCCCTTCGGCCAAGTCGTCTCTGAAGCATCTAATGACAAAGAGGAAATCCTCGTCGTCGAATGCGACCCCGCCAAAAGCGAGGAAACCCGCCGCAACTGGCCCTTCCTCCGCGACCGCCGCATCGACGCCTACGCTCCAATCCTCAACCGCTGGCTCGATAAGGAGTAGTGCGCTCTTCTCTGTGTCCTCTGCGATCTCTGTGTTAGATTCTTTTCCCCGATGAAGCCGCCACCGCAATCGAAAACGCCGCACTCTCTCGGCTTCCACATGCCCGCCGAATGGGAGCGCCACGAAGCCACCTGGCTCGGCTGGCCCCACGAAGTAACCGACTGGCCCGGAAAATTTGCCACAATCCCCTGGGCCTTCGCCGAGATCGTCCGCCACTTGTCAGCCGTCGAGCAGGTCAATCTTCTCGTTGAAAATCGCGAAGCCGAGTCGCGCGTGCGGCAAATCTTGAAAAAGTCCGGCGTCAATCTCGCCGCCGTCGAATTCTTCAGCGTGCCTACCGATCGTGGATGGATGCGCGACTCCGGCCCTATCTGCGTTCGAAACGATTCGGGCGAGGTCGCCTTCAACCATTTCCTCTTCAACGGCTGGGCGAAGTACTCGAACCACAAAAAAGATTTCGTCGCCGTGACGAAAGTGAATCAGAGATTGAAACGTCGAGTATGGCAGCCCATGCGTAATGGCCGTCGCGTTGTTCTCGAAGGCGGCAGCATTGACGTAAATGGCCGAGGCACGCTTTTGACCACCGAAGAATGTCTCTGCAGCGCAATCCAGGAACGAAACCCGGGGTTTACAAAAGAGGATTACGCGCAAGTCTTTCGCGAATATTTGGGCGTGACCAATGTGCTTTGGCTCAAGAACGGAATCGCTGGGGATGACACGCACGGCCACGTCGACGATTTGACGCGCTTCGTCAATCCCTCGGCAGTCGTGACGATTGTCGAGAATGATCCCAAAGATCCCAACTATGCGCCGCTTCAGGAAAATCTTGCGCTGCTCAACACGATGAAAGATCAGGACGGCCGCGCGCTGCGCGTGGAAACGCTGCCGCTGCCCGCACCCATCTATTTTGATGGCCAGCGGTTGCCTGCAAGTTATGCAAATTTTTATATCGCAAACAAAATCGTGCTGATGCCAACGTTTAACGATCCGAACGATCGCGTGGCCCTGAACAGTCTCGCGAACATGTTTCCGGATCGCCAGGTCGTAGGAATTGCGTGCCGCGATCTCGTGCTCGGACTCGGGACGCTCCACTGCCTGACGCAGCAACAGCCGGCTGCGCAATAGAGCAGGCTTTGATTCGAATTTTTCATTCTCTTGCCGCAGCCTCCAATTCGGATACAATCGGTGTCCCATTAGGAGGTGCAATGTTTGCTACTCAGGAAATCACCCAAAGGACTGTTCGAGTCTGGTTCGAATCGCACAATTTCGTCTCCTGGCTTTTGCTCGGCCTGGTCGCCGGATGGCTCGCAGGACAATTGGCGCGCGGCCGTGGCTTCGGCTGCATCGGTGATATTCTGCTCGGCTTGATTGGTTCCTACATTGGCGGCTGGATTTTTATCAAGCTTGGAATCTTTGGCGGCGGCTTCCTCTATTCGCTTGCGGCTGCGACGCTGGGCGCTATCATTCTCGTTTCCCTCGCGCACGCTTTCTCAAGCGGATCCGAACGTTGAGACGCCATGCGTCTCCCATTCGAATTTCATGAATTACTGGTCGCGAGTCAGCGGTCTCTTCCCTGTGATACGATTCTCGTTTGCGTCTCGGAGATGACGCCTAATTGAGCAAGACTTCACACTCCCTCACTGCAATTCCTCTTGGCGGCCTCGGCGAATTCGGCATGAACATGATGGCGCTGCGGCTCGGCGACGACATCATTGTCATTGACGCCGGCATGATGTTTCCGGAGTCGGAACTCCTCGGCGTGGACCTCGTCATACCGGACATTACGTACCTGAAGCAGAATCGCGCGCACGTTCGCGCCATCGTCCTGACGCACGGACATGAAGATCACATCGGCGCTCTGCCTTATATACTTCGCGACCTGAATGTTCCAGTGTATGGAACGCGCTTCACGCTGGCATTGGTCAAGAAGCGCCTCGACGAGGCGGGGCTGCTGGAATCTACGACGCTGCGCGAAGTTCTTCCCGGCAGGCTGGTGGAAATTGGTCCCTACGAAATTGAATTCATTTCAGTGACGCACAGCACCGTGGATTGCGTCGCGCTGGCCATTCGAACGCCGCTCGGCGTGGTCATCCACACAGGCGATTTCAAAATCGATCAGACGCCGGTTGGCGGCGCGCCGTTCGACTTGCACACCTTCGCAAAATACGGGACCGAAGGCGTACTGGCGCTGTTCAGCGATTCGACGAATGTGGAGCGCCCGGGATTCACGCCCTCGGAGCGCGCCATCGTTCCGCGCATCGAGGAATTGTGCCGCTCCGCGCCGAAGCGCGTAATCCTTTCCTGCTTCGCGTCATCCATTCATCGCATTCAACAGATTATTGATATTGCTTCGCGCGTGAACCGCAAAGTTGCGTTTGTCGGCCGCAGCATGGTGGACAACGTGGAGATCGCGCATTCGCTGGAACTCTTGCGGATTCCCGACGGCATGGTGGTGCGCCCGCAGGACATTCGCGGATTCGATCCGAAGCGCATCATTATTCTTGCGAGCGGTAGCCAAGCCGAGCCGATGTCTTCGCTCTCGCGAATTGCCGTGGACAATCACCGCTTTGTCTCCGTGGATGAAAATGACAGCGTGATTCTGTCTGCGCGCATTATTCCGGGAAATGAAAAATCCATTTTTCGAATGCTCGACCACATGTTCCGGCGCCGCGCGCTGGTTTATTACGACAACTCGGCGGGAACGATTCACGTTTCGGGACATGCCAGCCAGGAAGAGCAGAAACTTTTGCTGCAACTGGTGAAGCCAAAATATTTTATTCCCGTGCACGGCGAGTACCGGCATTTATTCCGGCACGCGGCCCTGGCGCACCAACTGGGCGTTGTTTCCGAAGAAATATTGCTTATCGAAGACGGCAAGACCATCGAGTTCACGGAAGACGGCGCGCACCGGCGCGATCCCGTGACGGCCGGGCGCGTCTGCGTGGATTCCGGCTCGCTTGAAGAAATCGAGGACGTGGTCATTCGCGACCGCAAGCATCTTTCCGAAGACGGCGTGGTGGTGCCAATCATCGCGATTGACAAGCACACCGGAAAGATGGAATCGCACCCGGAAATCGTCACGCGCGGATTGATGAGTGACAACGGCCAGGAACTGATTGCCGGCGCGCGGCTGGTCATCATGAAGACGGTCGAGGAATCCAACGCGGAAGAAAAATCCGATTGGGGCGTCATCAAGGAGAAAATTCGCGTGGACCTGAAACGCTACATCAGCAAACAAACTTCGAAGCGTCCGCTGATTTTGCCTGTTATCCTCGAAATCTAGCAGACGGAATTCGGAATGGCCGAAGCGACCACTACTCCTTCCCCATCCTCCTCTCCTTCCAGCAACGGCCGCGCTGCTTTTCTTTTTATCTTCATTACCATTGCGCTGGATTTCCTGGCATTCGGCATCATCGCGCCGGTTCTTCCGAACCTGATCATTCAGTTTGAGGCTGGCAACATTTCGAGGGCGGCGGCGATTACCGGATATTTCGGCTTCGCCTGGGCGACGATGCAGTTTCTTTTTTCGCCGATTCTCGGTGCGTGGTCCGACCGTTTTGGCAGACGCCCAATTATTCTCCTTTCCTGCTTCGGGCTCGGCCTCGACTACATTTTCATGGCGCTAGCGCCGTCGCTCGGATGGCTGTTCGTTGGCCGGCTGATTTCCGGAATCACCAGCTCCAACATCGCGTCGGCGTTTGCGTACGTGACGGACGTTACGCCGCCGGAAAAGCGTGCCAAGCAATTCGGCTTGCTCAGCGCCGCGTTCGGCCTCGGATTCATCGTGGGCCCGGCGGTCGGCGGACTGCTTGGCCATATCAATCTGCGCCTGCCCTTTTGGGGTGCGGCGGTATTGAGCCTGGCGAATGCGTTCTACGGGTATTTCATCCTTCCCGAATCGCTTCCGCCCGAGCGACGATCGAAGAGCGCGTGGCGGATGGCGAATCCGCTTGGTTCGCTTACGTTGCTCCGCGCTCATGCCGGACTTGGCGGGTTGGCTTTCATTACGATGCTCAATTATCTTGCCCAGCAGGCGCTGCCCTCCATTTTCGTGCTCTATGCCGACTATCGCTACGGCTGGAGCGAACGCACGGTGGGGCTTTCGCTCGCGGTCGTGGGAATCTCCATCAGCGTAGTGTCCGGAGTGATGGTCGGCCCATTCGTGAAACGCTTTGGCGAACGGGGCGGACTTTTCTTCGGGCTGATCACGGGCGTGCTGGCGTTCGCGGGCTTTGGCCTGGCTTCGCGCGGATGGATGATGTTTGCGGCGATTCCCTTTCTGGCGCTCTGGGGAATCTCCGGACCCGCCACGCAGTCACTGATGACTCGACGGGTAGAGCCTTCCGCGCAGGGCAAGCTCCAAGGGGCAATCAACTCGCTGCGCGGCGTTACGGGGATGATTGGGCCTCTGATTTTCACGCAGGTTTTTGCCGCGGCCATTTCTCCTCGGGCCAGCTTGCATCTGCCGGGCGCGCCGTATTTCCTCTCGGCCCTCCTTCTTCTGCTGTGCGTGGTGCTCGCCACCAATGTAGCGCGTGGCGAGCAGGCAGTTTTGCAAACTGCCTCGGCGGCATCCTCGGAAACCCCGTAAGCGCGGGCCGGGTCGGAAATCCCCCTGCAGTGCTGGTAGTCCGGCGTTCCAGAATGGGAAGAGGGGGGTATACCCCCCATTACACGCATGAATGTGAAAAGAAAGGGGATAGAAAATGGGCAATTCGTAAGTGGTTGAAAAGAAAGAACAGGATATTATTTGGTGGCTCGGAGAATACCTAAAGTAATGGTTTAGGTTTTTGGGTGCCCCCCATATATACATCCCCCATTTTCGGAAGAAGAGTGCGGAAGCGGTTTGAAATGAGCGAGTTACCTTTTTCCATCAGGCAAAAGAGGGCGTAAGAGTATGAAAACAAACGACGGCTAAACCCAATGGAGTGAGAGAGATGCGCACTCTTTGCCAGAGCGGCAAACAAAGGATTCATGGGCGCGACCTGTTTGTAAAATGGTAACCGTTTGAGATGGGAAGATTCTGGGAGGGTTAGAGGGACCGCCTGGTGGGAGGCCATTGCCTAGAGCGCCGGGAAAACTTACCGATGCAACACAGCAATTATAACAGATCCGTACTGATAGTCAAGTGATACCTAGTAAGTGGTTTGGCTGCTTGAGGATAGCAAAGTTTCTGGGCGTGTTGAAATGCTCAAGTGGGGGCGGAGACGGGGCTGAAGGCCGTTCCGTTCAGGCGGACGGCCTTCAGGTTGCTGCGGGGCCGCCTCCGCACCGGAGTCGAGAAGTGGTGAGGTACCCTGGGAGGGGTCCTAGACGCGGAGGCGACCCACTCTCCCTAATGTGCATGCATCTTTGGCCACGATCGGGGTCTCGGCAATCAAGCGTTTGCCCTGATTTCGGGTCAGGTGTTTCCCTTACTCGGTTGCGAAATGCCTATTCCCCTTCCGCCACACATCCGGAAAGGCCGAGGGAGGTAACAGTCTTGAGCCACTCGGGATCTTTGATCGAAAGTTGAAAGTACATGCGGCAGAGGAACTTCGATGGGAGGAAATCAGAGGGACTACACGCCAATCGGGAGATTGGCGCTCCGGATACGCAGAGGCAGCCTAGCCAGTCGCATACGAGGAGGCGGCTGGGGCTGGGGGGTTGGCGCCCTTGATTACGAGCCAGAGCATGAAGGCTATTTCGGCGAAGAGGGCGGGTTGGGCGAGGAGAAACGCGTTGTTCTCGTATTGGGGGAACAGTTCGCCGGTTAGGCTGAGGAGGAGGTAGGCGATGCCGTTGATGGTTAGCCAGACGCCGAGGAAACGGGGCAGGAAGCGCGACCTGTAGGTGAGGATCGCCAAGGGGAAAAGCCACATGCCCCAAAGGACCTCGGCGGCGGTGGTTTGATGGTCACGCAGATGGAGGAAGAGCATGGCCAGGGCGTCGCGCTGAGGCTTGTCGAAGACGGAAAGGAAATCGGCGCCACGCACGAGCGTCAGGGCAGCGGCGTCGTGCACCACACCGACGAAGTCGATGAGCGACGGCATCACGCCTCCAAGGATGACTACCATCACAGCGAGGTTCTGGTCCACTCCTTTGAATAGGCGGTAGAGGGCCAGAGTGAGGAAGATGCTGATGACCGCGCAGAACAGGTCGGTGACGATGCCGAAACGGAAGAGCCACTCGTGAGCGGCGATGTTGCTGGCGGTGGCGGCGGCGTTGCCATGCACGAAGAGCTTGCTGGGAATGTAAATGAGGCGGAGGGGGCCACCGAGGACGATGAGCAGATACCAGAGTCCGGCGACTCTGCCGGGGTTGCGGGTCGAGGGCATGTTCCCTCCCTTAAAAGGGTGTTGTATGAGAAACGGCGGGAGGAGTCAAAACGTTTCGCCGCAAGAGCAAAGGCGGCTATTGTGGTGCACCCGGCAGAGTAGCGACCGCGTGGCCAATAACATCTGTGTCCAAGGATTCGCGACGCATAAAAAACTCGAACAGTGGTGCCGCTGCTAGCCAGATTATCTGATAGGGCGGCGCTTATAGAAACCCTTCTGAATAACCCGCACGGCGTATCCAAGCAATACAGTCCCCAAGCCGGCGGCAGTAACCAAGAGGCCGACGCGAGAGACTGGGTCGGTTTTGACCTGAATGTATGCTCGATAAAAAAGAAGTATGCCGACTCCTGCTAAGGCGGTGAACGCACCGAGTCGAATGTATAGTGATGCCACTCTGTCCAGAGCACTAAGATATGGGGGTCGGTGGATCCAATGCTCAATATCAGTTTGTGTGCCCCTGTCCCTGCTTTCCAGCAATCTTCGCTCTTCGAGGCGAGAGAAACCGCGCCTAATCTCGCGTCGCGCGCGCAAGTCGAAGTCAGCCTTGGCAATGTCTGATCCTGTCACCTCAGCGGGGACGCCGCGACTTCTGACTGCGGCGTCCAAGGCTTGAGCCCTGAGCCTCCGTTCGTACCTCGCGGTTGCCTTTTGGATTGCGTGTTCAGCTTCTTCCGAAAAGTTGACTGAAAGACTCGGCACATCAGTAGCCATGGTCCCCCCTATTCTCCCCGCGCGAGGAGTTGTTCGGCCAAAAATGAACCGAGCGTGACAAGTGCGGCGGCAACGAAGGTTGTTGCTCCCCAAGGATGTTGCACATAAGTCATCCCAAGTCCGGCACAGATTGACCCGACAGTCTGGAATATCCGCGTCACTATCAGGGCGACTGGGTGCCGGCTGTGCCTCACCCGTCTACGTACAACCCACCACGCCTCATCTATGTGCGCAGCGGTTATCTCCGGCGAGCCTTTGCCCACGTGCTCGCTCTTTTCTATTGCCCGGGCTTCCCTAAGAACTTGGATTGCAAATTCCCCTATTCTGCTGGTCAGGTGGGTGCGCGAAGGAATAGTTAGATGATCGAGCGCGTCTGTGCCCTCGAGCGCTACCTCTATCGAGCAAGTCGGACCCGAACTGGACTTGGCCTGCGCAATTTTAGAGTTCTCGAGCCATCGTTGAAGACTGGATTCACGCATTGGCGATTTATCATCCATTCCCTTACCTCACATTATGAGCGCGGTCCGCCTGCGGGCTCTTATGTTGGTTTTCTTATTAATCTCGCTTCAAGCTAGTTGGGCCTCAATTCTTTCTATGGCTAAGTTGCTCTTATATAACTTATAGTCATCTAAAAACAAGCCAATGAGGAGAGCATTTGGAAGTAGGCACTCCGTCGGCAGAGCACGATGGAAGTTACAAGCCCGATCCACTGTCTTTGGCTGGGTCGAAGTCTATGGGGAGTAGGTACATCTGCCCGTATCTTGGGCAAAGACGGTCCAACTTGCCAAGAAAGTCCTTATAGTCGACGCTCAGCTTCATAATGGCAACAACTCCTCCGAGATGCTCTCGAAGCTTCGGATAGCCGAGATTTTGAGCAAGCCTCTGAAAATATTTATGTTTCGGTCTTCCAGCCTCGTTCCTCAATGTAATTTTCTTTAGTTCTGCAAGGACCCCGGGCGCCAACCGTTTATAAACGATGTCATTGGTTAGGCAACCAAAGTAGAGTGGCCTCTCAACCGAATCTGTCTGGTAATTCAGTCCTCGAAGCCGAAATAAATGCTCGTAGAAATCAGACGGGAATGTCTTCACATACGGCTGTAGTTCCTTCGCTATGAATGCCTCTAGGATCTTAGTTAAAGCATCGGTTGGGCGCTTTGACTGGTAGCCAGTTACTTCGTCAATCAAAGCAATTATTCCGGTGTGAGCCAATGCCCGCATCAGAATGTCGGCTGCACGGGCCATATCCTCTTGACCCTGTCGGCCTCCAGTCGCGGGCAGTAACTTGCCCTTGTCCCTTGCCTTTAGAAATACGTCGCAAATCATGGGATACAAGTCTCCACGAAGACCATGGGCGACCATTCCCTTTCGGCCAGGAACCTTATACGGGTATCGTTTATTCAATCCTTCCCTTAACTCTTCGCCAATGAACTCACGCAAATTCGGAGCAGAGATAATCGCAGGAAGGTTTGCGATGCTGGCATCTTGCTTTGTTCGGAGCCAATGGGAACCGCCCCGCTTGCCGCCGAACGATTTTATTAGGCCACGGTCTGAAACGACGCGGATCACTTCCCCCTCAATCACCAGAACTGCGCACGGAACGGAATGGCCGCCAATCGGTAGTTCGCCCCATGCTTCCGGTTCATGGATGATTTGATTTGGCCCGACCGCCTCCCAACGACTCGCGGCACCGCGCCTTGAAAATTCCCTCTTCTGTTCCGGACTTAGCGTTGCCATGCGAGCGCGCCCAGATCGAACCTTTCCACTGGCGCCTTCATCAGAGTCCTTCATACGTAGTGCCCCTCAGTATGCAAGTATACAAGAAACGTACTTGGAGTCAATTAAGTACTGCAAGTATTTTCATCGGCGCCGGTCCGGATCAGTTTATGCACCACCGCAGTGGTTAGCCGGGCGCGCCAGCCGCTTCATGGTGAGTTTCTTGCTCTTCTTGGCGCAGTCGAGAAGATAGAGATCGATCAGCTTCTGCTAAGGGAGGCCGGTCTCATCGGCTAAGTCTTTGAAACGGGCAACTGCGAGCCAACGGATTTGCACTTTTCAGAGCGGTAGTTATGGAGGGATGAGATAGTCGGGTTGCGCGAAGGAGGGTCGCCATGGCTACAGGGATTGCAAGCGTGATTATGAAGGATCCGGAGATCCTCGGCGGGGAGCCGGTCTTCCGCGGAACGCGTGTCCCTTTCAAAGTGCCGGCTCAGATGGTCGACGCAACACCTGCTTGCAGTTTACTCGCAGGAGTTTCAAAGCCTAAAGTTTTTCTCGGACGTTGATTCAAGCGCAGCGCGACCTGGTCGAGTTGCGCTTGCGAATGGAC